>DATCQU010000016.1:0-147215 GCA_036569365.1 Desulfosporosinus sp.
CAACAGCCACTGAATGTATCTGTAAAGCAAAAGACTGCTTGGATAAAATCCCTAGAAGTCCTTATCGGGCGGCCCTTGCTAATTTGGCAGATTCCATCTTACTACGTACAACTTAGGCATTAGCATGTAAGGTGAACTAAATTGATAAAAACCTCAAAATTTTTGTACCTTAAAACCTTATGGGGTATGGCAACGATTCCTTCTTTTTGGGGCCACTTTAGTTAATCGTGTCATGTACTGAAAATATTATTCCATAATATGGTATACGGTATATAATTAAAGATATATCGAGCAATTTAAAGAACGTGATGTTGCTATTTTGAGCCATTTCGCAACTATTTCTGTAACGTAAAATCAGCCCTCAAGGGTAAAAATAGCCGAAAATCAAACTTATTGATTTTATCAATGTTACACAAACCAATTATGTAATATTCGATAGTGATATTTTAAGGAATTGGGTCCAATAAAGGTGACGATCCAGATTTTACTGACGCTGCTAAGGGACTTTTGGACCATTTTTCCAGCTTACTCATTAGTGGTGCCAAAAAGAACGAATCGTTGCCATACCCCTATTTGTGCTTGAAAGATGATTCTTACACTGGTTTATATACTGATTTAAGCTAAGAAGAGCAGTCTACGACTCACCTCACCGTGCTTTGTCAGCACTTTAGCCTTTACCACAGTCAAACCATTGATGTCACGGGTATTTTTCTCGAATTCGAAAGTGTATCAAATTCGGAGTTTCAAAAGCTTTTGTCAGACCTTTCATTCTGCTAAAATCAGAGTGAGAGAGAGGCTGAAATGCGGAAAAATTACTTTGTGAAATTAGTGAGATATATGAAGAATGTCTACCACCTTGAGCGTGGTTTGAATAAACTATCTGACGGAAGAGTTAGCCCAACTTACAGCACAGCTCAAGTTATAATGCCTGTGGTTTTTGGTTTCTTGCCTCGGATAAAAAAGCTTTAATGAACTAAGTTTGATGATCAAGAATCATGAGCTTAGTCAACTATTTCCCCGAGGAACAAAGCTGCCGCATATTGATGCCATCAAAGATACACTAAAAGTAATTGATATCGATGGACTAAAACATGACAATCAAAGATATCGTATCAACTCGATGCTGACAACTCACACATTGCTACCCCCGCAAGCTCCGTCTGAATAGAGTAGGGCACTGAAGTTATTTGCCAGATCGTATCTATTTTGAACGGTTTGGTTTTTTTGTTCTATTTTGGGTTATTTCCGCGATCTTGGGAGGAACTGAAGGAAAGACGTGGAAAGTATTATTAGCAGTGGATTATGTGGGGATCTGTAAAAATCCCTTTACCTCAGGTGATGTGATGTGGGGCTACTGCGAAGGTTGCGCAGGAAGCTTTTAACGTATATAACTTTTGGCTCAAGCATACTATGCATTTCGACATTATCGTAGTGAAGGTCTTCATTAAGAATAACTTATTTTCATTCATTATTTGCCACATGGGGGATTATTGAGAGGGGCTTCACGTATGAGTGATCATCAAGCAGCAGAGCAAATGATTGGTTATCTATATCAAGTTAGATATGCGTTGTATTTACTTTTAGATAACGATGATGAGCAGACTCAAATCAATATTGAAAAATTTGATGACATTTCTTTTAGCCATGAGGATACTCCCGAAATAATGATTCAGCTTAAGCATCACACAAAAAAATACGGAGATCTAAATGATGCAAGCACTGATATGTGGCGAACAATAAAAGTATGGGCTGATCTTATTAGTGAGCATACTATTTGGTTAGAAAGTACAAAGTTTATAATTATTACTACAGCTAGAGCTCCAAAAGGAACTGCGGCAAGTTATTTGAAGCCCCAAACAAAAGAGCTCGCTAGAGACACAAGTACAGCTTTTAATATCTTAAAGAGAATTACAGTTACATCAAAAAATATAAAGCATGTGAGTTACTATAATGCTTTTAATAAACTTGGTGATGAGTTAGGGAAAAAACTTACAGATAGTATTTATATAATAGATGGAAGTAGCAATGCAATTGATGTGAAAGCTGACATCAGGAAAATCATTCGTTATGGTAGTCTCCCTAAGTATGAACAAAGAATTTTTGAGAGATTAGAGGGCTGGTGGTATGATAAATCTATTGAATACCTATTATCTGACCAACCAGTATTTATTAGTCAAAAACAGATTCGGTCTTTAATAGCATCTTTTAGGGATGAATATTCAGATGATAATCTTCCGATAGACGTACCTATTTTGGATGAAGTAGAGCTAGAAAATTTGCCGGAAAAAGACCAAATCTTTTATGAGCAATTAAGGCTTATCTGCTTGAGTAATAAAAGAATTAATCTGGCAATTCGCGATTACTACCGTGCATTTAGCCAGAGAGCCAATTGGATACGTGATGATTTAATATATATAAACGATTTGGATCGATATGAAGAACGATTAACTGACGAATGGCAGAGGATGTTTTGGACTATGCAGGAGGATTTAGAAGAATACGGTGATGAATTAGACGAGAAGACAAAACAAAGACATGGGAAACTTCTGTTTAATAAAATACAGGATAAAGATATTAGAATTAGGGAGAGATGTAGTGAACCATTTGTCATGCGTGGTAGCTACCATTCCTTGGCAAATAGATTGTCAGTTGGCTGGCATACGGATTTTGAGACTTGTTTAAGAATGCTGTTGACATTAAGAGGTGAACAGTTATGAAAAATTGGGAAAGTAGAGCGAAGGAAATTGCATATCTCCTTAATCCTGCCTTTTGTGGGAGGATTATTTATCATGCAATCAAGACTTATTCAGAGGAAACTAAACGGCCCATGCCATTCCCACTAGTTTACCTCATCCTTCCATTGGTATTACATCGGAAAACGAGAGAACGAATAAAGAGTGTTACACAAATGCAGATATGGATTCAACGTAACCCAGATGTATTAATCGGCTTTGCGAATCGTACAGAAAGTATGGTGCAAATCACAAATGAAGCTGTTGAGTTTTTAATGCAGAGCGGTATCGTGACTCTTACCAATAATGCAGACTTAGACATAGAACAATTATTCAAATCGTTAAGTGCCAGTAAATATACAAATGACGAAATTAAAGAATGTATTGGCAAAAGCTCCAATATAGCAAAATGGTTTGCAAAAGCGGGCACGGTAGAAACAATTTATATAAGTTGGGGGGTCAGACCATAATGCAAATAAAAGAATTATTATTATACGGAGTTAATGGAGAGGTTCGGCACTTGCCATTTACTATTGGAGAAGTGAATATTATTTCTGGCAAATCTAAATCAGGCAAATCTGTAATTGGAGATATAATCGATTATTGTCTAGGTGGTACATACAGTAATATAGCTGATGGCTTAGTTAGAGAAACTGTATCTTGGTATGGATTATTGCTTCAATTTGATGGCGAAAGACTATTTGTTGCACGCCAAAGTCCTCCCAAAGGTCAACAATCAACGAGTAAATTCTACTATGAAATTGGAAAGACTTTGATCATTCCAGAAAAATCAAACTTTATTTCTAATTCAAATACTGATGGTATTGAACAAATGCTATCCCGAAGAATAGGAATAGAAGAAAATCTCAATATCCCTCCAGATGGGCAAACAAGACAGTCGTTATCTGCGAATATTAGACATGCATTATACTATTGCTTTCAAAATCAGGACGAAGTTGCAGCAAGGAACTTCTTATTTCATAAACAATCGGAGGATTTCATAACACAGGCGATTAAAGATACGATGCCTTACTTCCTCGGGATAATAAGTGAAGAATCCTTAACACTTGAAAATGAGAGAACATTATTAAAGAGAAAGATTGCTTTGGAAAAGCGTAGGCTTGAAGAAATTAGAATGCTTCATGGTGGCGGTATGCAAAGAGCCACGGCTTTAGTGACAGAAGCTAAATATGTAGGACTATTAGCGGATGATCATAATATTGATTATAATGAGTATGATTCTCTTTTTTCAACTCTAAAATCTGTAAATCATTGGGGACCGGTTGAAGTAAATACTGCCGGTATGGATAAATTGAGTTTTTCACAAAGCCAACTATCAACCGTTCAAAGCCAGTTAGATCATATTGATGAGGACTTGCGCAACGCCAAAACCTTCGCGGGAGAAACAAAAGGATATGTTGATGAGACAGAACATCAAAGAATGCGACTTCAATCTATTGGACTATTTGAAAAATTAGACTTTAACTCGAATCACTGTCCGCTATGTTCAAATACTTTAAGAGAACCATTGCCTAATGTCGAGGCGATAAAAACAGCTATCAAAAACCTTGATGTAAATATTGAATCAGTTACGCGTGAGAAACCTAAGTTGAGAAAATATATTGATCAATTGGAAGCGGAGAGTCAAACACTAAGAGAAAACGAAAAAAGACTAAAAACTGAAATTGATAGTATCTTTACTCAAAATAAAGATGTTATTTCATTGCGAGATCTTAACACAAAACGAGCAAAAATTGTAGGAAGAATTAGTCTATGGCTTGAAAGCGTGGATTTAAATGATGATACATCCAGTAAAGAAGGTTCGGTTACTACACTTGAAACACGACTGGTTGAAATTGATAAACTTTTGGATAGGGATACTGTAGAAGAACGTAAGCAGTCTATCCTAAACAGGATGAGCGTTGACATGAGCACATGGGCGAAAGAGCTAGGACTGGAATATTGTGATAGTCCTTATCGTATAGACATGGGAAAAGTCACCGTTGTTGTAGATAAGCCTGAGCGACCAGTACCATTACAACAACTTGGTAGTGGCTCGAATTGGGTAGGAATACACTTAATTGCATATTTTGCACTACATAAATATTTTATTTCACAGAATAGACCAGTCCCACGTTTCTTGTTTATTGACCAACCATCACAAGTATATTTCCCATCGGATCTGGATGCGCAAAATACTGATAAGGAAGAAGTTAATAATTTATATCAGTTTATTTTTAACAGAGTGCAAGAATTTGATAAAAAAATGCAGGTGATTGTCGTTGATCATGCTAACTTAGTAAATGATCAGTTCCAAGACGCAGTTATAGAGAAATGGTGGGATGGAAAGAAATTGATACCGGAAAGTTGGTACAACTAAGTAAAGACGTGTGCGATAGGAGAAAATTATCCCATAAAATAATTGAATAGATATAACTTAAAGAAAAACTATCGAACCCCGCCGGGATGGCGTCTCAACTAGTGCGTTTTTATACTATGATGATTCTTTACAATAAACTCGATCGTTGCCTGTCTAATTTAAGAGAGAAAGAAGGATATTAGAACTATACGTACAATAACCTCATTATTTCTAAGATGACTTATTGTCTGTTTAAAGTGCACTGATTATTAATATGTTGCTATGGTGGCCATCAGGTTATTCCGTAAGCCAATCTATAATCATTAGAAGAGCAGCACTTTAGCCTCTACCGTAATCAAACCATTGATGTCGCTGTCGTTTTAAGCGATTTTAAAAGTGTATCAAATTCGGAGTTTTCCATAGTTTTGTCGGGCCTTTCCACTAAAATCAGAGGGGAGGCTGGCATGAACTACAAAGAAGCCATAAAATTTTAACTTGTAGGTAATGGAGTGAACATCAATTGTTTGTGACAGGAAGTTAGTTAATAAAATTATAGTAGAAGCAAAGAAATGATGTCTTACTGTAAATAAATTTATTCGGCCATTTTAGGTTAGCTCTACAGAATTAGATATATACAGACGCTCATTTTTAAGGATGAAATAGGGAGAAATCCTACTATGCGTTAAATAGGCATTTAGCGCATAGTAGTAACAAAAACGTAAGGGCTCTTAGTAAAAAGGTTAAATTTCCGTCTGAGCAAGTTTAAACTCAATCGGTCTAAACAGTCAACCAATCACTTGAAATTGTATAAGTCGTGTCTCATTTGTGAAATGTGCTCTAATGCATATACTAAGGCCAATCGCCGTTGGTTCCATGGATTAGATGTATTCATACTAGGTACATATCTTTAAAGCCTTACAGAGGCTTCTGGAGGCTGAGTTTTTTTATAGTTGGTTATGAGTGAACCAACTATAACCGAACAACTTTATTATATTGTTAGTGCAGGACAAAACTTTCTACAGAAAAAAACGCTGTCTGATTTACTAGAAGTAAAATCTAAGTCGGCACAAGTTCCAGACGTCCAAAGTTCTACAATAATATGAAGAGCCAGTCAGGACACGCTTAATAGCCAGAAAAGTTTGAAGCATGCGGAAATCAAACTTTCTGGCTATTTTAGTATTACCCCCTCTCCCTAAAAATACTCTACTTTACATAATATCTATTATCGGACCCATATTAAAAATTAATCCTAGCTTAAACTAAGCCCCGACACTGATCTCTCAATAATCTTCAATGAAATATTTATAGGAACAGCGATTATAACATTGCACACTGCTATTATCACATTGAAAACCAATAATTTCTCCTTCGCCTAAGCCATCTACCGGTTTTACTCGGTAGATTATTATTCTAACTATTTTAGATACAACGGAACATGATTCCCTTCGTTCTTCACTGATTTGATCCAACTATCTAATCCTCTCTAGTCTAGTAGCTCTTTCAACTTACCATTATTTTATTCTTTAATTTTGTATTTATGGTTATGCCCTTTATGACGACTAGCTGAATTAGGGTCTTCAGTATTCAATAATATATCGTCAATACCAATTTCCGCGAAGTCACCCTCTGGGGTTTGGATACATTGGGAGCAATTATCACACTGTTTCGTTGGATCTAGATCACAAATATCGCATTCTCCACAATCTGTGCATGAACGATCTTCTAATACGCATGGTTCACCAAGGGATTTCAAGTTACTCACCCTCCAGATTAGTTAATTAGGACCAGATTAGTTGATTAGAACAAAAACGCTGCCCAACGTCTGTCACCTACAAACAAAGTCATTATAACTAAAATTAAGGTGGGGGGCAAGTTTTAATGCTTCAGGGCGTCATCGCAGTGTCGAATCTAAGATGAACTTACCTCTCCCCAATATTGCCATATCGCTATAAAGGTATAAGGATTGACCCATTCTCCGGTCGGTAGTTCAATTCCAAAATGGAGATGATCTGGTGTTGTGAAAGCATCTCCAGTATGCCCCATGCTGCCCACGGCCTCCCCTGCCTTGATTCGTTTTCCTTTTACCAGTAAAGGGGAAATGAATTGTAGGTGAGCGTAATAATAATAATTTCCATCATCCCCACGAATACCGACACGCTCCCCGCCCAACCGGTTCCAACCTAATTGCTCAACTATTCCTCCACCGATGCTGACGATGGGAGTACCTTCTTTTCCAAATAAATCGGTTCCTTCATGCTTGCGTTTTCCCCCTTCCCGATCCGCCCCAAAACTATCTTCGTACCAAGTTGTTCCAAGCACTGGAAAAGTATATTTATTAGGTTGAAAGAAAGTATATTCTTCTAGAATTTCCCGATGTCTTCTGACCTTTCTAAAAGTATTCGCGGGGAGCTGTGCCCAGTTTAAATCGGAGAAAGCAACATGAAGATTAAGCTGGTCAATTAGCGGTTGAGCCTCAGCGTTTGGTAGTGTCGATCGAATTGCCAGGAGATCCTCCCTCGAAGTTGTTGGAAATGTACGGTGTTCTTCTGCACACTGCTTCACGAGTGCTGGAGACAGTGAACTTAAATACGGATATACATCAGCTGAAATGTTGGGTGAACGGTGAAGAACCTGCCAGACAGCAATGGCAATCAGAAGGAGAACACTTAACTGAATGAACCCTTGTTGGAATCTCGATGGGATTTTCATGGTCCACTCCCCCACTTTCCTCAATTCTTGGCTAATTGACGAACATTTGTTTGCACTTTGTATCAATGAATGGTACAATATTTCTGAAAAGATGGGGGTGTTGGACTATGTACCCGGATTTATCGGTACGACAAACGAGGATTTTAGAATTTATAAAAGACGAAATACGTAAAAAAGGATATCCACCTGCTGTTCGTGAAATTGGTGAGGCTGTCGGTTTGCTTTCTAGCTCAACCGTGCATGGCCATCTCCAGACATTAGAGGACAAAGGATATATCCGACGTGATCCCACAAAACCTCGAGCCATCGAGATTTTGGACAGTTCCAGTGACCTACAGGATAATAAAAAGGTCGTACATGTACCTATAATTGGTCGCGTCACTGCAGGACAACCTATTTTGGCCGTTGAAAACGTAGAAGGAACCTTTCCACTACCTGCTGATCTTGTTACCCGTGACAATGTTTTCATGCTTAGAGTCCAAGGGGAAAGTATGATTGAAGCAGGGATCCTAAATGGAGATTTGATAATAGTTCGCCAACAGAATGAGGCGCGAAACGGCGAGATTGTTGTCGCGCTAATTGGAGAAGAAGCCACAGTTAAGCGGTTTTTTAAGGAAAGAACACTTATTCGTCTTCAGCCAGAGAACTCGTCCATGGAGCCGATCTATTCCCAAGATGTTTCGATTTTAGGGAAGGTTATTGGTGTCTATCGTACTCTCAATTAAACGAACCCCTCAACAAGATATGCACATGGTAGTTAAGTTAAACATAATTCTTTCGTAATTCCTCAAATAAAAGGAGCAGATGAATTGTTTCATCTGCTCCTTTTATTTGCAATGAATTAATCACGAGAAATTCTACAATTTTGTTTATCCTTAAAACGCTCTAATCCTAAATTGATTAATCGATCAATCAACTCAGAATATGGAATTCCTGTAGCTTCCCAAAGCTTAGGGTACATTGAGATTTCTGTGAATCCAGGCAAGGTGTTAATCTCATTCAGGAATATTTCATTGTTAGAAGTTACAAAGAAATCAACTCGACTTAGCCCACTCGCTTCTACTGCGCGGAAAGCCTCTACAGCCATTTTCTGCAAGCGCTCCACGACGGATTCGTCAAGCGGGGCTGGAATCAACAAGCTAGAACCTATATTAGAATATTTTGCTTCATAAGAATAGAACTCATGAGCAGGCAAAACTTCCCCGGGAATTGAGGACTCCGGTACATCGTTGCCCAAAACGCCGACTTCGATCTCACGACCATTAATATTTTCCTCTACGACAATCTTGCGATCAAATATAGCCGCAACATTCAAGGCAGCCAGCAACTCTTCCCGATGGTGTGCTTTGGAAATACCCACACTCGAACCTAGATTAGCCGGCTTCACAAAGCAGGGATAGCCTATCTTCGCTTCAATGTCTTTTAAGATGGTATCCGGACCGTTAAGGAAGTCTGAACGCAAGAGGGTTACGTAGCGCGCTAAGGGTAGATTTTTCTCAATGAAGACAGCCTTCATTCGATCTTTGTCCATCCCGAGAGCGGACCCTAAGACTCCAGAGCCGACAAAAGGTACATTCGCCATCTCTAGTAAGCCCTGAAGAGTGCCATCTTCTCCATATGGCCCGTGAAGTACCGGGAATATCAGGTCGAACTTGCCTTGGTTCGGGAGTGAACTGCCGTCCAAGGCCATAAAAAACGGATGCGTAGGATCTACTACTAGAGTAACTTGTTTAGTCTGATCTGCCGAAGGAAACCCTTCGTTCAACACATTTTCTGGGAGAACCCCCCAAAACCATTGACCTTGTTTATTAATCCCAATCGTTTCTATACTGTAGCGAGTTCGATCAATGGCTTTGAAAATGGATTGGGCTGAATTTAAAGAAACTTCATGTTCACCTGAGCGTCCGCCAAACAAAAGAACCACACTTAGTTTGTGATCTTCCACAATGCCCCACCCTCTCAATCAATAAGTCGTTCAATAAGTCACCTAGTTATGTTTCTACAATATCCCTTAATGGAAATTTTATTGTAGGATGTAGCGGTATATGCCTTGAAAAGAAAAAGGCTCCCACCTAACGGGCAAGAGCACCTAAATGATCAATAGGCCAATAGCGAAAAAGGGTTCGACCTGTTATGTTTTGTATGGGCAAAAACCCCCACACCCTAGAGTCATCACTATTATTACGATTATCTCCCATAACAAATACCGAATCCGTTGGAACAACAACGGGACCAAAATCATTATTGGATTTATCTAAAACATAAGGTTCATAAAGTGCTTGGCCGTTTACATAGGTTGTGTGATTACGTATTTCAAGTTTATCACCAGGCAAGCCAACAACCCGTTTTATAAAGTCCTCTGTCGCATGGGCGCTTGGTGGCGGATGGAAGACGATTACATCGCCAGGGCTAATATGATCAAAATGTTTAAAGAAAAACTTATCCACAATGACTCTATCATCGAGTTGAATCGTCGGCAGCATCGAACCAGTAGGAATTTTGCGGGCTTCAATAAGATAGGTGCGCAACACCCATGAAAGTGCAAAAGCAATCAAGACAATTTCTATCAGTTCCAGTAAAAATCGTGCTGTACTTTTCGGCGACTCTGAATCTCCCATAATTCACCTCTTTCTGCCTTTTAATATTAACACAGTGTTGCAATGTTACAAAGAAAGACAGGTATTTTTAATAGTTTCAGTCAGACTAGTTTGTTTGCTAAGAAGTCCTTGCTTCCATAAATTTAGAGCAGCTAAAATGTTACCCATCTTAACGTAAGTTTGCGAAATACCACCTTGCTGATAGACAATATAGGGTTCGCGAAGTGGCCCGTCCGCAGAAAATTCGCTCGTTGAGCCTTGAATAAACGTTCCACCGGCCATTATGATTTCGTCGTCATACCCCGGCATTCCTGAAGGTATCGGCAATACATGAGAATCTACTGGAGAGCCTTTCTGAAGCCCCTGACAGAAGGCAATCATCTTATCCTTTGATCCAAGTTTGACGGCCTGAATAAGGTCCGTTCTAGGCGTTTCAGGCTCAGGATGTACTTCAAACCCTAAAGCACGCCAAAATGCCGCAGAAAACACCGCGCCTTTAATGGATTCGGAAACGGTTAAAGGGCTAAAGAATAATCCCTGATAAAACAAGCGCTGCCATTCCAAGGTTGCTCCTATGTGCCCGCCGATTCCTGGTGCTGTTAAGCGCTGGGCAGTGAGTTTAACCAAATCTGAACGGCCCGCAACATATCCACCGGTTGGAGCTATACTCCCACCTAAGTTTTTAATCAGCGATCCTGCCATCAAATCTACACCGATATCACCTGGTTCTAATGTTTCGACCAGTTCTCCGTAGCAGTTGTCGACGAAGATGATCAAGTGGGGATAGTTTGTTCTGACAAAATCCACGAGTTCCTTGAGCTGAGCAATCGTCAGAGAGTCTCGCCATGCATACCCGCGTGAACGCTGTACCATCAGCATTCGGGTCTTGTCCGTTATACACTCGCTTATCAGAGCAAATTGCAGCTTGGATTGAGCATCCAAGGGAACGGCATCATAGGATATGCCAAAATCCATGAGACTCCCTTGACCTTCTCCCCTTAACCCGATGACTTCCTCAAGCGTATCGTAGGGCGCCCCGCTAACAGAAATAATATGATCGCCAGGGCGTAAAACACCAAATAGGGCGGCAGCAATAGCGTGTGTGCCCGAAACAAACTGACCACGTACAATGGCTGCTTGTGCACCTAAAATGCGTGCAACCACACGATCGAGGACTTCACGACCTGAATCATCAAGGCCATAACCTGTAGACCCCTGTAAATGATACGTTGAGACATATTCTTCTTGAAAGGCCTTCAAGACCTTCTCGTGGTTTCGTGTGGCTTTTTCTTCTAAAGCAGGAAGTTGACAAAGGAGTACTTGTTCCGCTTCGGTGACTGCTTTGCGAATCAACTCCGGCCAATCAGGATTCGAATACAAACAATTTCCTCCTTAATAAAGAAAACCTCAAACGTAGAATCAGGCATATCAAAGAAACTAACTGTACCTTAAGTCAATAATGAGCTGAGGAGTTTCCAAACTGGCTTTAATGAATCCCCACGTAGGAGTGACACCTCAATTGGATGAGGAAGTTGCTGAGCTAGCTTAATTAGATCATCCTCAACCAAGACTTTATCGACCTTATTTAATAAAGTAATCATAGGTTTTTCTTCGCATCCCAGTTGTTTTAGTACCTCATGGACGGTTTCAGCGTGTTGAAAAGCCTGAGGATGACTCGCATCGACAACATGTAGTAGAACATCCGCTTGTTGAACTTCTTCTAACGTCGCTAGAAAGGCCCGAAGCAGTTGAGTTGGTAATTTCCGGATAAACCCAACGGTGTCGCTCAGTAGAATTTCCAAAGAAGAGTTGACTTTAATAGAGCGGACAATTGGGTCTAATGTGGCAAATAATATATTTTCACCCACTGGTATGTCAGAACGACTACCTGCTTGTTCCATAGCTTTTTTCATAAACGTTGTTTTTCCAGCATTCGTATAGCCAACTAAGGCAATAATCGGGAGACCACTTTTCGATCTTTGCCGGCGTTGAACATCTCGTTGCTGGAGAACTAGTTTTAATTCTTTTTCTAGTTGGGTAATGCGATCCCGCATTCTCCGTCGGTCAAGCTCTAGTTTTGTTTCTCCTGGACCACGTGAACCGACGCCTCCCCCTAGACGGGAGAGCGATTGTCCCTGGCCAGATAAATAAGGTAAGAGATGTTTAAGTTGTGCCAATTCGACTTGAAGTTTACCTTCGCGGGACTGAGCACGTTGCGCAAAGATGTCTAAGATTAATCCAGTACGATCTAATACTTTGAGGCCGGTTTCTGTCTCTAACGTTCGTAACTGTGTCGGTGATAGTTCATCATCACAGATCACGACGTTGCCCTCGGTTTCTTGTAATCGGTGAACTAATTCTTCGATTTTTCCGCTTCCTAAATAACTGCGGGATTGACCATAACGACGAAGTTGGACAAGCTGTCCGACGACATCTACGCCAGCTGAATGAGCTAGATCACGTAATTCCGTCAAATCTTCATTATCTTCTTGATCACTATCTTCCAGTGCTATAAGGAACGCGCGCTCTTTACCAGTGGCAGTCTCTTTTTTTGTTGTACCATGCGAAAAACTTGACAGAGAATCGGTATAGTCAAAGGTGTGCCACGTTTTAGGGCTGAGGTTGACTATAAAGGGATCGCTGTCCCCTGTTCGATAGGCAATTTGTAGTCCAGTAAGCTTCCCCTCGAGTACCCCAACAGACGTCATACTTTCAAGTTGAAGGGATGCCAAGGCGCTATAATCTAAGGGACTAAGCCTGAAATCTCCATTAGGATGGGTATGAATACAGCGCAGGTGCTTTCCAACTGATCTTCCTTTGATCGGCGGGAGGGTTACTGTTGCATGTCGCCCTACTGCAGCTGCCAGCAAGGCCCCTGGACGGGAAAGATACAAGGCAATTTCTCGATTCCAAAGTTGTGTAAGGTGCATTAGCCCTTCTAATATCTCAGGATGGATTAGTTCTGAACGTTCAGTTTGAAATTCAGAAAGATTTTTTAATTCTTGTATCTGACTTGCCCGAATCCCAGACAAGTCTCCCGAAATGTCCATATCCATACTAAACCTCTTATTCTAAGTTTTATTTATTATACGGTAAACCCAGAAAATAAGGTTAGAGATCTTCTAGGTTTATATCTACAGGCAAAATTTGTATTAGTTCTTCGCGGCTAGAGCTAGTCTTCCGGAATAACCGAACGGCCTGTTTTCGCACTGTCTTTTCCACGAGGTTGCGGACAAGTCGCGCATTTCCAGCATAAGGATGGGAATTCAGCAAATTATTGAGGTGTACTCGGAGTGCCTCTCTTGCCTCTGAAGTTAGCTCATATTGGCGTGTCTTAAACATCAAATCCCCGATGGATAACAATTCATCGAGTGTATAATCTGGAAAATCGATATGTATGGGGAAACGCGATCGCAATCCAGGATTAGTCTGTAAAAACCATTCCATTTCTTGGCGATATCCTGCTAAAATTAAAACAAGATTATCTTTATTATCTTCCATAGCCTTAACTAAAGCGTCAATGGCTTCCTTGCCAAAATCTTTCTCGCCCCCACGGGCTAACGAATAGGCCTCATCTATAAAAAGGACACCGCCAAGTGCCTTCTTGAGTTGTTCCCTTGTCTTTTGCGCTGTATGCCCAATATATTCACCGACAAGGTCTGCACGCTCACATTCGATAACATGGCCTTTTTGGAGAACGCCCATCTCTTTAAACAGTCGCCCGACCAAGCGTGCCACTGTTGTTTTGCCAGTTCCAGGGTTCCCACGGAAAATCATATGAAGAACAAGGGGTTCTGCGATGAGCTTTTCCTGCGTTCTCCTCTTTTGGATCTCAACAAATGCTTGCAAGTCCCGAATGAGGCGTTTTACGGTTACTAATCCGGTATATGTCTCTAATTCATCGAGGATTTCCACGATTTTATCCTTGTCTTTTTCAATGGAAGAGGTATTATTCTTACGAGCTCTTCCTAGCCCAACTGGCTCTGTCACAGGAGTACTAATATGTGCGGATTCGCGGGGCAAAGGAGTCTGAATGACCGGAGGCAGGTGATTGTCCGGTCTAAACGTTATATGGATTGTCATAAGTACAGGCACCTCCCATCCTTACTACTATACGCGAGTAAGGATAAAAGGTGTCCTAGAAAACGTGCTGTTATTATTTCCCTGTTAAGGACTTGGCATGGCGTGCGCGAGCTGAGTGATCTAAGACCTTCTTACGGATACGAACACTCTTAGGTGTAATTTCGACTAACTCATCATCATTAATAAATTCTAAAGATTGTTCTAAGGAAAATTCTCTAGGTTTATCAAGGCGTAACGCTTCATCGGCCGAACTGGTACGCATATTGGTGAGCTGCTTTTTCTTACAAACGTTCACTTCAATATCTTGCTCACGTTTATTCTCTCCAACAACCATACCTCCATATACATGAAGGCCCGGGTCTACGAACAAATTGCCACGGTCTTGCGCAGAATAAAGTCCGTATGCATTTGTTTCTCCCTCTTCGAAAGCAACGAGTGCGCCACGACTACGTCCGGGGATATCTCCTTTATAAGGTTCATAACCCAGGAACATATGGCTCATCATGCCCTCACCGCGAGTTTCTGATAAGAAGTCTCCACGGAAACCGATCAGGCCCCGTGCAGGGATTTTAAATTCCAGACGGAGTTGAGTCGCAGAAAGGCTAGACATATTGGCCATCTCTGCTTTTCGCTTTCCTAAGAGTTCCATGATGGATCCGAGCGATGCTTCGTGAACATCACAGATTAAAAACTCCATTGGTTCGCTTTTGACACCGTCTATTATTTTATAGATAACTTCAGGTTTAGAAACTTGAAGCTCATATCCTTCACGACGCATGTTTTCAATCAGAATAGAAAGGTGAAGCTCTCCTCGTCCGGAAACCTGGAAACAATCAGCAGATTCCGTTTCTTCAACCCTAAGGCTAACATTGGTCTCCACTTCTTTCCAAAGGCGCTCCCGGATTTTCCGAGATGTTACAAAATGTCCTTCACGTCCAGCAAAGGGGCTATTATTAACCATGAAATTCATGGATAAAGTGGGCTCGTCCACTTCTATCGTTGGTAAGGCCTCAGGAACTACAGCGCAGGCCACAGTTTCTCCGATATTGGCACTAGTCAAACCAGTCAACGCAACGATTTCTCCAGCTGATGCTTCGAGAACGTCCTGTCGTTTTAATCCCTCATAAAGCATAACTTTTCCGACTTTAGACCGTTCAAAACTACCATCACGCTTAATTAAGGTTACAGTTTCATTTTGGTGAATGGTTCCTCGGACAATTCGTCCTACAGCAATTTTCCCGACATAATCGTCGTAGTCCAGCGTGGTAACAAGCATCTGGAAAGGAGCTTCGAGATCAACAACTGGAGCAGGAATGTTTTCTATGATGACTGAAAATAGAGGCACCAAGGAGTCAGCAAGCGAATCTGGCGATAGTCCTGCTGTACCAGCACGTGCTGAGGCATAGACAACTGGAAAATCCAACTGATGGTCCTCTGCTCCAAGCTCGATAAAGAGGTCTAAGACTTCATCGACCACTTCAGCGGGACGAGCATCGGGTCGGTCAATTTTATTAATCACGACAATGGGAACAAGATTGAGTTCTAAGGCTTTCCGCAAAACAAAACGCGTTTGCGGCATTGGGCCTTCAAAGGAATCGACGATGAGAAGTACCCCATTGACCATCTGTAAGACGCGTTCAACTTCGCCTCCGAAGTCGGCATGCCCTGGAGTGTCAATAATGTTGATCTTTGTTCCTTGCCAATGAACGGAAGTGTTCTTGGATAAAATAGTAATTCCACGTTCACGCTCTAAATCATTGGAATCCATGACGCGTTCTATCACTTGTTGGTTCGCTCTGAAGGTTCCACTCTGTTTTAACATGGCGTCAACAAGCGTCGTTTTCCCATGATCAACGTGAGCGATAATTGCAATGTTTCTTAAATTTCGAGTTTCCATAGTTGGGTTGAGTTCCTTTCTTTCCATAAGATAAAAGCATATGACCTAAAGCTATCATATTTGAGTAATGATTTCAAGTAAAAAAAACTAAGTCCGGTAAATACCGAACTTAGTTACTTGTAGTAATAACCTTGAGTACGGGTATTTTATTCAGCAGCGTTCCCTGCCGCTAGGTTGATCGGGCGAATCGGCATGATGGTCGAAATGGCATGTTTATAGACCATCTGTTGTCGATTTTCAAACTCTATTAGTACAGTGAAGTTGTCAAATCCTTTAATAAGTCCCTTTAGCTGAAACCCGTTAACCAAATAAATGGTCACAGGAAGGTTTTCCTTGCGAACCTGATTTAAAAAAGTATCTTGTAAATTGATGGGCGATTTATTCATATTTTTTCCTCCATCACCTTATATTTCTACTTTGTATATTCTACACGAGTTTGGCAGGCTCTGCAAGTCTGGCGATAGCTTCAACGATTACCTCAGTTGTAGCGGTTTCAATATCATACCAACTAATCCGGGGATCGCGACGAAACCAAGTCAGTTGGCGTTTTGCAAAATGACGAGTGTCTCGTTGAAGCAACCGTAACATTTCCTCTTGTAGAACTAGCCCCTTTAAATACCAGATTGCGTGGCGATAACCAATGCTTTGTAATGGTTTTAACGTCGGGGCATATCCGCTCTTTAATAGATTAAGGGTTTCGTCGATTAAGCCTTGTGAGAGCATCTCAACGCAACGATGATTGATACGTTCGTAGATTACCTCGCGTGGAGCAGTTAGCCCAATGTAAATAATTGAGGCATCAAGTGGCTGATATTCATTATCTCGGAATTGACGTTGGCTCGAGAGGGTTTTGCCGGTTAATTCAAGAACTTCAAGGGCCCGAATAATTCGAAAGACATCGTTGGGATGCAGCTGCTCAGCTGTTATAGGATCAGATTCCATCAAGACTGCATGCAAGGCTAATTTCCCATATGAAGAGACAAACTCCCTCCATTTGGAACGAATTTCCTCAGAGCCATGTTGGGAAAAATCATAGGGGTCGAGCAAGGAACGAATATAAAGTCCTGTTCCGCCAACCACAATGGGAACATGTTTTCGGCCCCTTATTTCACCAATCAGAGAAGTGGCTGACACCTTAAACTGGGCTGCAGTGAAGGGCTCTGCAGGATCTAAATGATCGATTAGGTGATGAGTGACGAGTTGGAGTTCCTCATGGGTAGGTTTTGCTGAACCAATATCAAGGGCTTTATACACCTGGACTGAATCCCCAGAAATGATTTCTCCTCCAAGCTTCTGGGCCAGGGCTAAACCAAGCGAAGACTTTCCTACGCCAGTCGGGCCAATAATTATTATTAGTGGATACACCTAACCAGCCTCCAGCCTCCATTAAACTAAAATGACACCATAATCCACGGGACTGTACTGGCCTCCGATTTGTATATTAAACCCCAGTCGTCGGAACTCTGAACTGTCTTTGCGTTCTTTTAGTACCACCCGGTGTCGAGCAATTCGACATGCCTCTAAAACAGCCTCAAGATCAAGTGAGCTATGGTCTGCCCAGCGGTGTAAGGGCTGAATTGAGTCGGACTGTTCACATGTCTGCCGAAACATGGGATCAAAATAGACGACATCGACCGATCGGGATGGGATACGCTTTAAGGACTCGCAGTGTTCTCCTAAGCGAACTTCAATCCGCTGAGAAGCTCGTGCCAATGCGGTCCAAGTGTCTTGTTTATCGGTATTTTTAGAACGGGGAACGATTTCAGAAAAATGGCTTAAGCCATCGTGGACCAAGGCAGCTAGAATCGGAGATTGCTCAAGGGCGAGTACGTTACCCTTTTCCCCGACAGCCCAAGCACTAATCAGGGCATCAGTCCCTAAACCAAGTGTAGCATCAACTAACGAGTCTCCGGCTTTTAGCTGGGTTGCTTCGAGATAACGGTCAGATCCACCACGCAGGAGATTAATCAGTCGAATGAGTGCCATGCTTGGATGAAAGGATAGACGTTCAGCTCCGTTCGTCAAGAAAACGCCACGACGTGTAATTGTTAGTTCTGGTAGCTCTACTTCCCCACTCCGTGTGAGCATCCATTTGCAGCCAGGCTGCTGAAGAAACCAATTGAGTCTCTTTTGGAGTGTTAAGTCAGAATGCGTAGTTTTTATGAAAATAGGAATTTCGTTTAACATGGAACCTCCGACTCTTCTGTATTTTATAGTATACCCATGTCATGCTACACACAAACTTCTGCAATATTATGCGCGGTAAAAGCGTCTTTCTAATTCTGAACGGGTCATTTTAATCATTGTAGGGCGTCCATGTGGACACGTATAGGGATTCTGAGTTTGACCCAGTTGCGCAATTAATTGTTCCATTTGCATCAAAGAAAGCGTGTCTTGAGCTTTGATGGATTCTTTACAAGCCAATAGATAAATCCATTCTTCTAACATCTTATCATAACTTGGCGTCGAATCTTTCTGCAGAACCTCTTCGATAAACTGACGAAGAAGCCTATCCGCTTGAATGGTTCCTGTTTGAACGGGAACACTGCGTAATAAGTATGTTCGCGAGCCAAATTGTTCTAGAATAAATCCCATTTCATTAAGAATCCATAAGTGTTCTAAAATCACCTGTTCCTCTTGAAGTGTAAACTCCATGGGCAGGGGGATAAGAAGTGCTTGACTGGATTGTTCAGCTTCTCTAAACTTTGTTAACAGATGTTCATAGTTAATCCGTTCATGAGCAGCATGTTGGTCAATCAAAAGGAGGATTTCACCGTCAGTGGCTAAGATATAGGTATTGAATAGCTGTGCTAATGGCCATATCTTGGTTAAAATGTCTTGGGCATCCGGAGCAGTTTGGATAGGCAAACTACCTTGAGTTACTTGATTACTCTGGTTTGTCGGATGACCTTGAGATCGATCATCTTGGTACGTGGGATTGTCCGGGGTACTTAGTTCATCAGAAGCCTCTTTATGAGCTGCACTGAACACCTGACTTTCTAAGAGCCTTGATTTCTTCAGAACAGAATTAAAGATTTGCGGTTGGTCGTACTTCATAGGTATAGCGGTCTGTGCGTTAAGGCTAGTTGGCGCCAGAGGCGGCAGTGCTGTCTCATGAACTTGTAACGATGCAGTGGAGTTCGAAGGGAGGACCGACCCTTCCGAGCGTGGATAATTTCGTTGTGGAAGGGGTGGCTTAGGTTTGATCGGGGTGGTGGATTGAGTTGCAAACGAGGGTAATGGTTTATTCTTAAGTAACGTTTGGTAAACGGCCTGGCTAATAAATGGGGTTAAAGCATGCTCGTTTTTAAACCGTACATCCATTTTTGTAGGGTGGACATTCACATCATACTCTGAGGGTGGAACATGGAGATGAAGTATGACTACGGGATGGAGTTTAGTCGGAACAAGCGTGTGATATCCTTCCTCCAAGGCACGGCTTAGGAAAGGCGAGCGGACAATCCGTCCGTTGATCATAAACGTTTGCGCTTGTTTCGAAGACCTGACCAAATCCGGGGGACTGATAAAGCCTTCCAGATGCCAGTCTTCCTGTTGGGCGTTGATCGAAATGAGTTGTCGAGCAATAGCATGACCCTGGATTGCGCCAATAGCTTCACGCAAATCTCCGTGTCCAGATGTTTGTAACACGACTTGATGCGGATGAGTCAAAGAAAAGGCAATTTCCGGGTGTGCAAGGGCAATGCGTCCGACCGTATCGCTAATTATGCCAAATTCAGTATTGGTGGATTTCAGAAATTTTAATCGTGCGGGTGTGTTGTAGAAGAGATTGCGGACCGTCACCGAGGTTCCGACAGGGCACCCCACTTCGTTAAACTCCCCTTGTTCCCCGCCCTTCAGCGTAAGACATAAGCCAGCAACTTCGTCTGCAGGACGCGAGGAAATTTCCAGGTGAGAAACCGAGGCAATACTCGGTAAAGCTTCCCCTCTGAAGCCGAGAGTTTGTAAATGATCAAGGTCTTCAATCTGACTGATTTTACTGGTTGCATGCCGAATAACAGCCAAAGGTAAGTCTGAAATTGCGATTCCACACCCATCATCCCGTACTCTAATCAGCGGTACGCCATTTCCTTCGATGGTTATGTCTATATGTTTTGCCCCAGCATCCAAGGCGTTTTCGACGAGCTCCTTGACGACTGAAGCAGGACGTTCAACAACTTCGCCAGCGGCAATTTGGTTTGCTGAGTGCGGATCGAGAATATGAATTACCGGTGTCAAAATTGAGTCAGTCCTTCTTTCTTTTCCCAAATGTCTAGTTTGTCTCGAAGCTGGTTTTGTAGTAAACCGCTTGAAAAATCTTGACTATGATATTGAAGGTGCTCCCAAAGGTCATACCCTGCTTGTTCACATGCTGGACAAGCTTGAAACGGAATTCGCACTAAGATTGATTTCTGGGAAAAAGCAGAACATCGGCTCTCAATATAGACAGTTCCTGCGCAGTGGCTACATTGCCGAATGTAATCATGTCGGGTTTCTTGGAACCCGTCCGTGTCATAAAAGACGGAACGGGGACAATAAATCCAAGTCCCTTTGGGGAAGAAGTCTTTGTTCTGAATTGTAAAGCTAGGCTTAATCGTTTGCTGTTGTTTTTTAAGTTCCTGAATGTACGGCTTGATGGTCGCTAGCGATAAAACGGGTCGATCTAGTTTCTGAGGTTCCCGGACATGATGATAATCTTCTCCTGCAAGAGCAAGTAAAATGGCCAAGTTGACATACGGTAGTGCCCCCTCAATGGAATATCCGCCTTCGAGGACTGCTAAATCTGGTTGAAGAAGCTCGGTAATCCGTCCGTATCCGTCCGCAGTTATATTCATCGAGGCTAGCGGATCTGTAAAATGATTATCTTGCCCCGCTGAATTAATAATCAGATCCGGCGCAAAGGCTTGTAAGCGCGGTAACACCCAGTTTTCCAGGACGTAGTGATACCCTTCGTCCCCTGTACCGGGTGGCAGGGGAATGTTTAAAGTCTGATCCCAAGCATTCGGACCCCCTTTTTCATTCACAAAACCTGTTCCTGGATAAAGTGTACGCCCGTCTTGGTGAAGAGAAATGAAAAGGACATTGGGGTCGTGATAAAAGATATCTTGGGTCCCGTCTCCGTGGTGGACATCTGTATCAACAATCGCGATCTTCTTAATTCCCAGATGTGCCCTCAAATAGTTCACCAAAATAGCTTCATTATTTAACGTACAAAACCCACGATTTCCCCAAACAGTCGCTCCAGAATGATGCCCCGGGGGGCGTACAAGGACAAAGCCATTAGTAATATCTCCTCGGACCCGTGCTTCACCGAGTAAGATGGCACTTCCTGCTGCGATGAGGTGAGCATCTAGTGTATCCAAATGCGCGCCCGGATTAGGAAATAAAGCTTGGGCCCGTAACACCTCTCGCAACGAAGCAACACGGGGTGAAAACTGTTTTATCTGGGGTAAGTCAAGAATCCCCTCTTCAAACAGTTGTTCTCGAGTATAGAGGAGACGTTCTTCACGTTCCGGATGGGAGTCACCAAGTGACCAATCAAAGGCAGGGAAAAATAAAATTCCGGTACGTTTCATTCGTATACCCTCCCGATCACACCAGGTCGCATATGAACAGCCCCGCGGACAATTTGACCCACTGTTTTATACCCATGAACAATTGGAAAGAAATCAAAGGGCTCTTTTTCTACATCTTCAATCTTTATCTCATAGCGTGCAGCTTGCAGCTGAACGAGGGTATCTAGAAACTCCTCTATTTCGAGGTAAGGGCGAAGAGACCCTGTCCATATCCCCTGTTCACCCGTCTCTTCCACGCGATATCGTTTCATATACGTGTCAAGATTAAGCGTGCAATCGAAGGTAGGTCTGGCCATAGCCGCACCTAGGGCATTAGAAACCTCCGGAAAAGCCCCGAGCTGAACAGGAGTCCTCAGTCGTTTACCCAGGGCTGTTGTAATTCCCCGAGCACCTCCTCCGCTGACCAAGGTTTGAAAGGCTTGGGTTTCTCGAGGATGGAGAACTTCCCAAACTTTATAAGCAGGTTCTTCAAGCCACTCTTGCTTAAGAGCATCAACGGCCTTCGCGATTCGGTCAACCATCCTATCGATAATGGCTGAAGCGAGTTCATGGATAAATCTCGGTATTCGCCGTTCCAGAGGCAAAATTGAGGCCAGGCCTTCGGCAGCTAGTTGTTCATCTCCATACTCAATCAACCCAAGGTAGCGCATCGCATCCGTCGGAGTCGGTACATTCCCACCCAGACAATACGCTGGGCCCAGTCGGTAACTTTCAAGAACAAAGCCCTGATCTGTGGCACGGATGACAGAATCCCCACCTACTGGAATTGAACGGACTGCAAGTGAACGAACAAGGGTTAAAAAAGGTCCAATCTGAGCACCTTTTGAACTAAGTAACGGAACACCGGAAAGAATGAGACCCATATCAGTCGTTGTTCCGCCAATATCCACGATGATACAAGATACGTTCGGCTCATTTTGAGTCATGGCGGCAAGAATGCTTGCTGCCGGTCCAGAATAAATCGAATCGATGGGCCGAAGCTTTGATAGTGGTAAAGTCCCGCCATCCGCCTTTAAAATGGAAACTGGAGCATGAATGTTTCGTTTAGTTAAAGCGCTCTGTAATTGTTGGGCGAATTGATGATATATATCAGAAACACCTAAATTAAGATAAGTGGTCAGACTACGCCGATAAAAATTAGCTTGTCCCCACTCATGTCCCATGGCAATGTTTAACGATGGATTAAGTTGTATTAGATAGTCCGCGAGCTGTTCTTCATGAAGCGAGTTCCTGTGGGAAAACTTGCCTACAATAGCAACATGGTCATAATTATTAGACAGAACGGAGGATTTAAGTCCCTCCCATTCTTTCTGGTCGGGTGGTTCTATCTCTCGACCCCGGAAATCCATTTCCCCTGAGAACTCACGATAACTAGTCGGCCAAGGAAGCGCATCTACTCTCATTCCATGCCCAGAAAATAAAAGCAATTCGACGGGAGGAAGCCGATCTTGAAGAATTGCGTTGGTAACGAGTGTTGTGCTAACTGTTATCTGGTTAATTGCCTGTTCATCAGGAATTTTTAACGTATCAAAGGCATCCAATATGGTTTCCAGTAAATTATCCGCTCTCGTGGGTACTTTGGCAGTATGTTGGATACGGCCATTGTGAATAAATACGGCGTCAGTATAGGTACCCCCTACATCAATACCTACTCGATTTGGCATATTTACTCCCCCTCTATCAGACTAACTGGTTTCTAAGGATTGGATTCGCTCACGGAGGTCAAAGAGGTATTGAAGGGCTTGACGTGCAGTCATGTCTTCAAGCTGGAGTTTGTTAATTTCTTGCAAAAGCGGATGGGTTTGAGGAACGTCAAAGAGTGCAATCTGAGTAACCAGATTGGGTGTTTCACTCATCGCATGTGCAAGTCCAGATGATTCAAATTCAAGAAGCAGGGCTTTAGCACGCTGAAGTAACTCCTGAGGGAGACCCGCAAGGCGTGCCACTTGAATGCCATAACTGTGGTCTGCTCGACCCGGTAATATTTTGTGTAAAAAGACAATGTCTTCCCCCCGTTCCTTCACGGCCACATGCAAGTTAAAGATCTTAGGGAAATCGTCTTCGAGTTGCGTCAGCTCATGATAATGAGTGGCAAAGAGGGTTTTTGGATTGAATTCAGGGTGTTGCACTAGGTACTCAGTGACCGCCCAAGCGATGCTGAGTCCATCAAACGTAGCTGTCCCCCGCCCAATTTCATCCAAAATAATCAAGCTTTTCCCTGTTGCGTATTTTAAGATATGGGCTACTTCCTGCATCTCCACCATAAACGTACTTTGTCCCGCCGCTAAATCATCCGATGCACCAACCCGTGTAAAGATTCGGTCAACCAGAGAAATAATAGCGCTCTTAGCAGGAACAAAGGATCCGATATGTGCCATGAGGACAATCAAGGCGACTTGGCGCATGTAGGTTGATTTTCCTGCCATATTCGGCCCGGTGATAATGGCCAAGTGACGACTTGAGGACATATGTGTATCATTTGTAACAAAAACGCCGGGCTCCAGCATTTGTTCTACGACAGGGTGTCTACCCTCTGTAATGAGAATTTGACCGTTCTGTTTGATCTGGGGACGAACATAGTGATTGCGAACAGCCACCTCTGCCAAACTGACAAAGACATCTATTTCGGCTAATATCCGAGCAATGTGTAGTATCGTTTTCGTATAGGTACGCACGTCGTCCCGAAGGGCTATGAGAAGGTCGTACTCCAGATCTTTGAGTTTTTCCTCAGCTCCCATGATTTTTTGTTCATATTCTTTAAGTTCGGGTGTAATGAAGCGCTCGGCGTTGGACAGGGTCTGCTTGCGTTGGTAATCTGTCGGCACAAGCGTGGCATTGGCATGGGTGATTTCAATATAATAGCCAAAAACTTTGTTATATCCTATTTTCAACGAGCGAATTCCGGTTCGTTCTCGTTCGGAATTTTCTAGCCGAGCAACCCACTCTTTGCCGCCTGTCGAAATGATACGTAATTCGTCCACTTCCTTGGAATAGCCAGCTTTGATGATATTGCCATCTCTTAGGGATAAAGGAGGATCCGGGTTAAGAGCACTTTGCAGTTTAGTGACGAAGTCGTCCAGTCCATTAAGATGGGGAACATTGCCTTTAAGTGTTTTAGCTGCACTTGACGTCAGGAGCGTTTGGATATCAGGCAGAAGAGCTAACGTTCGCGCCAATGATAGTAAGTCTTTTGCGTTGGCAGTCCCATAAGAAACTTTCCCCATTAAACGCTCCAAGTCATAGACCTCGGAAAGAAGCTTAAACAAGTCTTTGCGTAGAAATGAGTCTGAAGTCAGTTCTTCGACTGCGTTAAGGCGCCGTTCTATCTCATCTTGCAAAAGCAAGGGTTTATCAATCCAATGCTTTAATAGCCTTCCTCCAAAAGCAGTTTGAGTTAAGTCAAGAACAGAAAGCAACGTTCCTTTTTTTCCTTGACCTCGGAGGGATACTGTAAGTTCGAGATTGCGACGTGTCCATTGGTCGAGAAACATCCAGTCCTCGGAACGGTAAGTTGTTATCTCGATGATATGCGTTGGATCCACGCCTGGCATCGTTTCCAATACGTAGGTCCATAAAGCAGCGGCAGCCTGCGCTGCGACTGGAAATTCTTGAAGCAACGTCAGCTGAGCGAATCGATTTTTCAAGCGCGGATCGGAAAATGTCTTTCGTTCTCGTACGCTGCAATAATAGCCCACCCACATCTTAGGCTTTTTCATAAGTTCAGGGGACAGTAGGATTTCGGCGGGGTTAATCCGGGACAATTCTGTCAGTAGAACATCCACCTCTGTGGTTTGAAAAATCGTAAATTCACCGGTTGATAAATCAAGAAAAGCCAGACCCCAATGCTTATCATAATACACGCTGGCTAGATAATGGTTGGTACGCGCTGAGACAGATTCGGTCAGTGTGCCTGGAGAAACAATACGGATAATGTCACGCTTGACAATCCCTTTAGCATTTTTCGAGTCTTCAACTTGTTCGCAAATGGCGACTTTATGCCCTGCGTTGACGAGCTTTGATAAATAATTATCTAGAGCATGATAAGGGACGCCACACATAGCTATGCGTCTCCCTTCCCCTGCATCTCGACCTGTTAAGGCAATTTGTAAAATGGGGGAGGCGATTTCTGCATCTTCGCCAAACATTTCATAAAAATCACCTAACCGATAAAAAAGGATAGCATCAGGTGCTTTTGCTTTAATTCCTCGATATTGTTGCATCATCGGGGTGGTCATTCCTCGTATTCTCCCCTACTCTTTAAAATCCTAAAAGGGAAGAGCTACAGATTTAGCCCTTCCCTTTTCTTTATCGTTTCTCAGTTTATATGGGGTTAGCTTCCGCTGCAACCACAGCCGCCGCTACTGGCAGTCCCGCAACCGGTGCCACAGCCACCGCTACTACAACTGTCGTCCTCACAAGAACAACCGTCTGAAGAGCCAGCGATTGCTCCGGCAAGAATGGAATTAACACTATCTAACATTTGCGTGAATTTGTCTTGTGCATCCATGTAAGCGGCAATAGCAGCATTCGCTTCTACTTTGCTTTCGATTTCATCGACCGCATTTTTATCAGCTTCAGAAGGCTCATTATCGCTTTGTTGCATTCCCATAAACCGTTCTTGAGCTTTCTGTAATTCTGCAATCAATTGTTGTGCTGAATTGTCAGCAGACATTGCATCTTCCTTGCTGTGTAATTCAGCAAGCTCGGGGCTTCGGGCAATGGCGTCCGCCAAGAGTCGGGCATTTTCTAGAATTTCGTTTGTCATTTTTACACACCTCCGTTTAGTACATTCTACATAGTGTAGCATAATTCCTGCAATAAATTCAAATTTGAATTTATTAGGGCTCTACCTTTTCAAGTCATTCGATTTCTCCAAGGAGGGTCCATGTTCCGGCTTTAGTGATTCGGACGTTCACCAAAGACCCTATAATTTCTAAATGGCCACTAAAAACGGCGAGTTCGTTTCCGCGTGTTCGTCCAGATAAACGCTCGGGATTTGTTTTACTGGGGCCCTCGACAAGAACTTCATACGTTTTTCCAACCATTTGTTGCCGCCATTCCAGACTTTTCTGGTTTTGCACCCCCATCAATCTCTGTAAACGACGCTTTTTGATGTCTAGAGGAATCTGATCCTCCATACTGGCGGCAAGCGTACCGGATCGTTTTGAATACATAAAGGTGAAGGCTTGACTATAATGGATCAAATCCATTATAGTCAAGGTTTCTTCGAAATCTTCTTCCGATTCGCCAGGAAACCCAACAATAATATCCGTTGTTAAGCTTGCCTGCGGAAGTAGTTCGTGAATTTTTTCAACTCGGCTTACATAGTATTCCCGAGTATATTTCCTATTCATGCGTTGTAAAATTAAATTACTGCCTGATTGTATGGGAAGATGAAAGTGTTCGCATAATTTCTCACCATGTGCGATGGTTTCAATTAGTTTATCTGATAAATCCTTGGGATGCGAAGTGATAAAGCGCACCCGTAAAAGAATGGGGATTTGATCCACTTGGTGGAGTAAATCCGAAAAATCATAAGCCGGTGAAAATTCCTTTCCGTAAGAGTTCACATTCTGTCCGAGCAATGTGACCTCACGGCATCCGAAAGCGACTAGGTCTTTAATTTCTTGAATAATTTCTTCTGGTTTACGGCTGCGTTCTCTGCCCCGCACGTGTGGGACGACGCAATATGAGCAAAAATTATTGCAACCTGACATGATATTAACGTTGGCGTGCAGTTTACCCTTTTCAAGGAAAGGCTTAGATTCTAAGGCCACTTTAGGTTCTTGCCAAACTTCGGCAGCTTTACCTCCCTGTTCCACTTGTTGCAAGAGGGTGGGGAAATTATTCAAATTATGGGTTCCAGCCCAGATATCCACATGGGGTGCTCGCTTGCGCAAGCGTTCTAAAGCGCCCGGCTGTTGAACCATACAACCGCAGATGGCAATCTTCAGGGCTGGATTTTTCTCCTTAAGTTTCTTGAGTTCACCGATTTTACCAAGGATTTTATTTTCAGCACTTTCTCTTACGCAACAGGTATTTACAATCACTAAGTTTGCATTCACTAAGTCATCTGTACTTGTATAGCCTTCCTGTCTTGCGATTTCTGTCAACGTTTCGGCATCACGTTCAGACATCTGGCAACCGTACGTTAATGTAACAACATTTTTGTGATTTTCCAAGTAAAGTCAACTCCTAAAGCGTTCCCAAAATTATCTATGACTCATTATAGGATAAACAACGGTAAAAAGCGAAACGAAAGCCGGTCAGAATTTATGCTTCTGAGCGGCTTTTGTATGGAAAATGAATGTAACGTTTGCGAGCGATCCAATAAATTGAAACTTATTGGACTAAAGATTACGAAAAACTCCAGCCTTTTGTAATGCTTGATAAGCGATGAGCACAAAAGGACCTAAGATCAAACCTATCACTCCAGTGGATGCCAAGCCTATATACATGCTCATAAGAACGAAGAGCGGATCAAGTCCCACATTATCACCGAGGATTTTAGGCTCAATGATGTGTCTCAAAATCGTGATAACCGTCGTCAAGAGCAAAAGTTCAATGCCCAATAGGTTATGCCCACTAAGAAAGGCTAAGATTGCCCATGGGAAAAGGATGATCCCTACCCCTAAAACAGGCAGTATGCCAAAAATTCCGGTTATGGTCCCTAGGACAATTGCATATTTGGTGTGAATAAGCACTAATCCCGCGATGGAAAGAAACAATGTAATCAGGAAGACGATAAATTCTGCCCGGATAAATCCTGTTAAAGCACGGGAAAAATCCCGTCCTAATTCACTGAGATGCTCGCGCCATTCTATCGGAAAAATAAGCAGGATTTGGTTGAGATAACGCTTGGAACCGTTGGCCATGAAAAAAGTCGCGACTAGGGCAATGACAATGACAATGATGATTTCAGGGATTTTGGCAGCAAACGATAAAATGTAGGCTAGCTTAGCCGGAATAGTATTGATAAACTCATTGGCTGTGCTGTTGATCGTATCTATGTTACTTCCAGGTAGTTTTAGATAATATATTTCCACCTTGTGTAGCCAATGAGATAGAAAGTTTTGTAACAATTCATTGTAATGGGGCCAGTGAAGGTAAATGTCCTGAATTTCTCGAATTAAGCGTATCACCAGAAGAGTTATAATAACGCCTAATCCCCCGATTTCAATAATCATTGCGCTTAAAACAGCGATACCTTGGGTAAGGCGAACTTTACTAACCAGGAAATTTCTCAGGGGATTGATAGTTACAGTCATAATAAAAGCGAGGATAAAGGGCAAGAACAAGTAGATAAAGTGCCCCACAAGGAAGAATAGACCGCCAACTGTAAGCCAGAAGGCAATGAACTTCAGACTACGATTTAAGAAAGACTGGGTCACATGGTTCATTTAGCTGGACTCCCTTCTACGGGTAGAACGAATTTGTCTTCGCCAACGGCGATCAGTGTAAATTTTCCGGCTTATCAGGAGTGTTAAAACGACAAACATGAGGATTATTCTAGACGTCCAAGACAAATAAAATGATGCCACTGTCTTAGTTTGTGTCTGCTGGGGAATCGTGCGCGCGGATTTTAGAGGAAAGGTATTTAACAGCGTTTCTCCGTCTAAAACCTCGACATTGGCCATAACTTGGCCTTCTTCCACCGAGGTAGGGGCAGTCGTGTAAGCAGGAATAACATGTAAGGTTAAAGCTTGGTTCTCATCATTGAGTTTCTGTGTCCTAAAGATTGGGCGATCTAGAATGAGATTTACAGGTTCATTATTTACATTAATAGTGGATAAGACTGCCCCTGTAGGTTTAAATATAGTATCTTTAAATTGGGTAAAGCCATAATCAAACATGGCCTGCATATCTGTCCAGATTTCGCGCCCCGGGGACTTAAGTATCACTCCAATGAATTGACGCCCATCCTTTGACACCGATGCGACTAAACAGTTCTCGGCAGCAGCTGTGTAGCCTGTCTTAATGCCATCAACAGTAGAGTCTCGCCATAATAACTTGTTTTCATTAACCATCAGCGCCGGAAGATCCGGTTTTGATCTAGAAATAGTATGCGATTTGGTACGCACATACTCGGCAAACAGAGGATTCTGATAAGCGACACGTGCAATAAGCGCGAGATCGTGTGCGGTCGTGACATGCCCCGTCTCTGTTAATCCGCTTGGATTGAGAAAATGGGTTTGTGTAGCCCCTATTTCTAGGGCGCGCTGATTCATTAAGTTGACGAAATTTGGTAAGTCACTTCCGATATGTTCGGCAATTGCCACAGAGGCATCGTTAGCGGAGTTTAAAAACATGGCATAAAGAAGGTCTTTGAGCAGCAGTTTTTCCTTTGGCACGAGGTAAATTTGGGTGCCATAAACAACCTTATTATTAAGCATAGTAGAACTTACTGTGACCATATCATTCAAATTTCCACGTTCAATCGCTAAAAGCCCCGTCATGATTTTCGTGGTACTAGCGGGAGCCAATGGCTTATCTGAATTTTTCATAAAGAGGGTTTGACCGGACTGGACATCTATTAAATAGGCACTCTCTCCGCGTATCTGCGGTACTTTTGAAGAGGATGCATCATCGGCAAATGCCGAGGGAGTAATATTGAAGATCATAACAATCATAAGTAGAATACCCGTAATAAATTTCAACGCTATACACCTCATATTCCGGTCGTGTTATTAAATTTGTTAAATAGTGCCATTATTTTAGGGCCCATTACTAAATGATGCGCCCAAACTAACGTTAATATGCAAACGCTCCGTTGAGGAGGTCGTTGCTCGAAGAGTTCACAGCCATCGGACCAGTAACTATACCTCCTTCAAGATGATACAATTCCGAATCGATAGTTCGAAAATAACTAGCACGATACTATATTCTAGAAATATAAGGATTATCCTGCTAAAAAATTTAAAAAAATAAATGTCTATCATTTTGATAGACATTTCTCGATACCTCAAAATCCCAATGTTGCAATGGTTATGGGAAAAGATAATGCTTAGGATGCTAATTTTTGGATGATTGCGTGTTGTCCAAGGATCGCCATCACCTGTGGAAGTTCTTGCTTCTTCACGAGTCGATAATTTACTTCTTCGCCTTCGATCCACGTAACAAGAAACATAAAATCCCTTCCCTTCTACACTTGTATTATGTATACATAATACCATGGGGTTCAAGGGAATACAATAGCAATATTGAAACAATAGATGTATAACCATAGATATATCCTATGGTTATACTTTAACCCATCGTTTGGTTTTCGATAATAGGTTGTAAAAGTGGCCATATTGCGTACTGTCGAACGTCTGCTAGACGACCATCTTTGTTTATAAACATGTGAACTGTTTTGCCATCTGCCAAAAGGGTATCATCACGATAAACACGGTAAGAAAAACGAGCTGATCTCCAAGAGATGTGATCCAACTCTGTAACTATTACGAGCTCATCATCGTACCGTGAGGGCTTGCGGTAACGACAACTGACCTCGATGACGGCTAAGCCTAGTCCTTGTTCTTCGAATTGTGTATAGGGAAGGTTCAATTCCCGGAAAAGTTCTGTTCTACCAACTTCAAACCAAACAAGATAATTTGCGTGATAGACAACGCCCATTTGATCTGTCTCAGAAAAACGAACACGCACACGTGTTTTTGAAGATAACCCCATTTTTGTTACTACCTCCTTCAGATTGCAAATAGATTCAAAATGCAGCGGGAGCATTAATATGTTATAATGTGGAAAAATATCAATCATGAAGATGGAATTAGACGAAAGGAGAATCATACTTTGAGCACTTCGCCAATTAAGGTGATTATTGAGAGAATTAATGAGTTAGCGAGAAAAAAACGATCCCTTGGCCTAGAAGAATGGGAGCGCGCTGAGCAAGAGGCCTTGCGTCAGGAATATTTGACATTTATCCGAGGACAAGTGGTAGATACTCTGAGCAAAGTTCAGATTACAGACGATTCTCCTCTACAATAACACTAACTCGAGTATCTTCGCTCCATAATAGCAAGAGTGCAGTATGTTCTTTCCCATTATGGTCAGGACATACTGCACTCTTGCTATTGTTCGTTTTTACCATTCTTTGCAAGTGCTCTGACTCCTTGATGAATGCATCCGTTTTGAATATTAAGCACATAATATCAATAAATTGATTCATAAAATTAAGGAGGAGATACATTTGCCGGAACGTATTCTGAAGTACGGAGGGGTTAAATTTAGAAATCTTGTCCCCCCTGTAAAAATAAATCGATTTGTCAATCGCTTACCCCGTATTAAACGAGAGTCCCTTTTTGAGATAGCTAGTGAGCTAGAAAAAGCAGGACTGATTGACGTTTTAAATGACCGTGCTCATAGTACGATTGATAAGGATACGATTGATGATCAAATGACTAATACCGGGAATTTCACACACGAACTTAAAGGCTTTAAGCGACATACTGAAGACACAACGGATCTACCTAAGTAAAAAGCTATCCTGTGACAACAAACGAGTACAGTTTAAATCTACTGTACTCGTTTGTTTATTTGTTCGTCGTTCGTTTAAGTTACAGTCTCACTCATATAATTGTTAAAGAATACTGACGGACCCCTCATACATCACGCCGGATAGAGCATCAACCGTCAGCGCCTGTCCATCAGATACCTCTGAAAAGGCTTCTTGGGCACCAACAATCGCCGGAATTCCATAGTGTAAGGCGACAATGGCTGCGTGTGATGTCAAACCGCCCTCTACGACGACTAGCGCCCCAGCTCGGGCAATAATCGGCACAAAGCTCGCGTCGGTTGTCTCAGCAATCAAAATATCCCCATCATTAAAAGTGTCCGTTTCTGGAAATCTGACTTTGCGCGCGACACCGGAATAGGACTTCCGTCCGATTCCTACCCCTTTAGCCAAGATGTTCCCCATGATTTGGACTTTAATCATATTGGTGGAGCCAACCTTGCCAATAGGAACGCCTGCTGTGATCACTATGACGTCTCCTGCATGGATAAAGTTTTGATTCAAGGATGTAGTCACAGCAACGGACAACATTTGATCGGTCCCTGAACATGGACAAACAATAAGGGGTTGAACTCCCCATTGCAGAGATAATTTTCTGGCCGTGGTTTCAAATGGCGTCGCTGCAACGATTAAGGCAATGGGGCGATACTTAGAAATCATCCGTGGAGTTAGGCCCGAATGCGTAGGCGTTAGAATGGCAGCGGCTTGAAGATCCTTAGCAATCGTATAGCTTGCGAAACTAATTGCTTCTGCTACATTAAGCTGAGGGTGGCGGGTTGCTTGATTATCCAGAAAAGTATTCTCGGTGCGTTGTGCGATTTTATCCATCATCAGAACGGCTTCAACTGGAAAAAGCCCGGCCGCTGTTTCACCTGATAACATAATAGCATCTGTTCCATCCCAGATCGCGTTGGCAACGTCACTCGCTTCTGCTCGGGTAGGCCGAGGTTGGCGTATCATCGAATCTAGCATCTGAGTTGCTACAATAACAGGTTTGCCTAATAAATTGCATTTGCGAATCATTTCCTTCTGACTTATGGGTACTTCTTCTACTGGAATTTCAACTCCAAGGTCACCGCGTGCAACCATAATGCCATCGGCCACTTCAAGAATTGCATCTAAGTTAGTTAGCCCCTCTTGGCTTTCAATCTTAGCAATAATGTGGACATCCGCACCCATTTCTTCCACGACCCGACGTACATCCAAAACATCTGAGGCCTTACGAGTAAATGAGGCGGCGATAAAGTCAATCCCTTCGGCAATACCGAAACGAATATCCGCAATATCCTTTTCTGTAACAGCGGGTAGGTCGATCAGTGCGCCCGGAACATTAACCCCCTTCTGCGACTTAAGGACACCACCATTACGAACAATGGTTTGAATAATTTCTGTGTCCACAGAGGTCACTTCTAGGTCGAGTTGACCGTCATCAATTAGAATATGTGAACCGGGAGAAGTTTTTTTCCATAAATCGGTATAGGTGATTCCAACCCTTTGCTGATCACCTAGAGAGAGATTCGTATCTAAGGTAAATGCTGCTCCGTTTATGAGTGTTATGCCTGCTTCCGGAACCATTCCAGTGCGAATTTCGGGCCCTTTGGTGTCCAGAAGAATGCCAAGATGCTTTCCAATTCTAGCAGCTTCCTCTTTTAATGTAGCCATCCTACGACCATGTTCCTCATGGGTTCCATGTGAGAAATTCAGACGAGCAACATCCATTCCTGCCGCTAAAAGAGCTTGAACTTTTTCCTTGGAATCACTCGCAGGGCCAATAGTACAGACAATTTTAGTTCGTCTCATGGTACATCCCCTCCTAGTCTACAAGCCTTTCATTACAATAAGCTTCACTAAATCTAAAATGCGATTTGAGTAACCCCATTCGTTATCATACCAAGCTAATACTTTAACCATTCGATCGCCAATCATCATGGTCGATAATCCGTCTACAATGGAACTGGCTGGGTTACCATTGAAATCATGGGAAACGAGCGGCAATTCTGAGAAATCGAGAATTCCCTTCATTTTACCATTTGCGGCTTGGCGTAAGGCAGCGTTTATTTCTTCTTTGGTTGCAGGTCTAGATAAATTAGCGACAAAATCAACCAAGGATACATTTGGCGTTGGAACACGAACAGCTAGGCCATTCATTTTGCCTGCCAATTCTGGTATAACAAGGGTAACGGCTTTGGCCGCGCCAGTGGTTGTTGGTATCATGGATTGATAGGCTGCTCTGGCTCTGCGCCAATCTTTATGCTTTACATCCACCGTACGTTGATCATTCGTGACTGAATGGGTCGTTGTCATCATCCCTTGTTCAATCCCAAAGGCGTCATATAAAACTTTGGCTACAGGAGCAAGACAGTTCGTGGTACAAGAAGCGTTGGAAATAATATGATGATTTAAAGGATCATATTTCTCGTCGTTAACCCCCATAACAATAGTAATATCTTCGTTTTTGGCCGGTGAGGAGATGACGACCTTTTTAGCCCCGGAGGTGAGATGTTGTGCTGCGGCGTCACGCTTGGTGAATTTTCCGGTTGTGTCGATTACGATATCTACTCCGAGTTCACCCCAAGGCAAATTTAGGGGGTTTCGGTCGGCTAAAATTTCGATACGTTTTCCGTCAATAATCAGTGCGTGGCCATCAACTTCCACTGTATTGTGAAGGATACCGTGAACTGAATCATACTTTAATAAATGGGCTAACATATCAGGACTTCCCATATCATTGATGGCAACTATTTCGAAGGGAAGAGATTGATTTAGGGCGGCACGAAGTGTAAGTCGACCAATCCTACCAAAACCGGAAATTGCTACGCGGAAACTCACTTGGTTAACCTCCTCTTAATAATCCGGCATTTGTAATCCGGTCAATGCATTTCATAATGCTATAGTTAAACATTATTCTGTGCAAATGAACAAATTCCTGCTTTATGATCATTACTTACACAAGTTTTGCCTCTTGTTAATATATGATTCCCTAAAACAAAAAAATAATTGCACAGCATGATGAATATTTAAGAGGAGTGCGCTTAAGCACACTCCTCTACATTTATGGAGTAATACGTGGGAAATGTTTTGAGGAATAGTAGGTTTATATGTGTTTGAAACTCCGTGTAATGAGGATCTCTTATGGTTATCGGTGATTTTGAACTTGATACCTTTTGATGGGCGCCCATATCGAGCCTTCCTTTCGGATCTTCACATTGATACGAATCGATTCATAGTTTTTCCTGTAATAAGAATTCATATGCCACTAAGTTTAACTAAAGCGAATTTTTGGTATAAACCCACGACAATATTAACGACAAAGCATAATGCACACCCTTGCTATACCTGAGAAATTCATAGCTAATGTAATAAAGCTCATAACTCTTGAGTTCCTTAATACATATCGCGAATTTAGTTGATAGTAAATACTGAATCAGGAAAGAACCCATAACTAAAGTTAATGTTGCTATGCGATTATCTTATTGTAGCAATAAGTAATAAGAATTTTACAAGCTAGTTAAAATTCCTTAAACTGAAGCAGATATGAGAATAAACACTTTTTGGACAACATTAGTTCTAATATTCTAACAAGTGCCCCGTATGTATTAATTGACAACAAAGTTTTAATTAGGAGGCTACAAGCAAATGGAAATCATCGTATGTATTAAACAGGTTCCCGACTCTGCTTCAGTTAAAATTGATCCTGAAACAAACACTCTTATGCGCCAGGGCGTACCGGCAATCGTAAATCCTTTTGATATGCATGCACTTGAAGCAGCTTTGCAATTGAAAGAGATTCATGGTGGCACAATTACTGTTGTTACCATGGGACCTCCTCAAGCTACAGAAGCATTGAGAGAATGTGTGGCCTTGGGTGCCGATAAAGGTATTCTCGTCAGCGACCGTGCTTTCGGCGGTTCTGATACCCTTGCCACAAGTTATACACTCGCCTCCGCTATACGAAAGATCGGCAAATTCGATCTTATCTTATGTGGTATGCAGGCCATCGATGGAGATACAGCCCAAGTTGGACCTTCTATGGCTGAAGAGCTAGGGCTTGCTCAAGTTACATTCGTTTGTAAGATTGACATTAACGGCGATGCCGTTACAGTTCAACGGGAGCAAGATGAATGCTATGAAGTCGTCGAAGCCAAATTGCCACTACTCATGACGGTTGTTCGTTCAATCAACGATCCGCGTTTTCCTAACGTTAAAGGCATCATGAAAGCCAAAAAAGCTAAGTTCGATACACTCACAGTTGCTGACCTGGTCGTCGACGAAAAGAGACTTGGCCTGAAAGGGTCTCCAACTAAAGTTAGTAAAATATTTTCTCCACCAAAACGTTCGAATACTATCCAAATCAAAAAGGACACTGCACAGGAAGCTGTCGCTGAGCTTCTCAATTTATTAGTTGAAGCAAAAATTGTGTAACGGAGGGTTAAGATAAAATGGCTGTTATAATTAAAGAGGATTTATGTATCGGTTGCGGCTCCTGCGAGCCCACATGCCCATTTGGAGTCATCGAAATGAAGGATGACAAAGCAGTTATTAACGTTGGTTGTACTTCTTGTGGCGCATGTGTTGAGTCTTGCCCGGTGGAAGCAATTATCAAAACAGAAGAAGAAGTCGTTGTAGTATTAGACAAAGCCTCCTATAAAGATGTTTTTGTTTTCATGGAATTACATGATGGCAAGCCACGTAATGTAGGACTAGAGTTGCTAGGTCAAGGTCGCATGCTAGCCGATAAGATGAACCAAAAACTGGCTGGTATTATTATCGGTGAAAACGTTGGCGAACTTGCGAAAGAAGCTTTTGCATACGGCGCAGACAAGGTTTATATCGTTGATGCCCCGGAACTTAAGAATTTCAATACCGATGGCTATGCTATGGCTTTAACGGATTTGATAAAAACTTACAAACCTTCAGTAATTCTACTGGGCGCGACCAAAGATGGCCGTGATATTGGAGCCAGAGTCGCCTGTCGCGTTAAAACCGGCTTGACTGCTGACTGCACTGGACTGGGAATTGATGAAGAAACCGGACTTGTTGCTTGGACTCGTCCTGCCTTCGGTGGTAACATCATGGCTACTATTCTTTGTCCTGAGCATCGCCCACAAATGGGTACCGTACGTCCTGCAGTGTTCAAGAAACCTGTGCCTGACTACTCGAAAACTGGTGAAGTCATTAACGTCGCCAGCAAAGCAACGCTTGAAGATATCCGCACAAAACTTATTGATATCATTGCAATTACTGGCTCGTCAGTCAATCTTCATGAGGCTAAAATTATTGTCTCCGGTGGTCGTGGCATGGGCAAACCAGAAAACTTTGTCTATGTGCAAGCTCTGGCTGATGTTTTAGGTGCCTCTGTCGGTTCCTCACGTGCAGCAGTAGATGCAGGTTGGATGCCATACCCACATCAAGTTGGACAAACCGGAAAAACAGTCGGACCTACAATTTATTTCGCATGTGGAATCTCCGGCGCGATTCAGCATCTCGCTGGTATGTCTTCTTCTGAAATCATCATCGCCATCAACAATGATCCAGAGGCGCCTATCTTTGGGGTGGCGAACTATGGAATTGTTGGGGATGTTCTAGAAGTACTTCCTGTTTTAACCGAAGAATTTAGAAAAATTCTGAAAAAATAATTTCAGTCCCTTCTTTCAAACTAAAAGCTATCTAAAAAAAGACCCGCATGTACTTTTTGTGACATGTGGGTCTTTTTGCACTTTCCATTCCAAGTAGACGCTCCGTTCGCATCCCCGAACCGGCGGGGTTCTCCTCTCTCTTCTCTTCTCTTCTCTTCTCTTCTCTTCTCTTCTCTTCTCTTTTCTTCTCTTTTCTTTTCTTTTCTTTTCTTCGCCTCGCCTCGCCTCCTTGTACTTGTACTCACTTAGTACAATCCCATCAGATGTCTCGTGCGTGGGTGTCTTGACACCGGAGTGTCTTAGAGACAGCAAATCACACACTATGGCAGTACAAGGTGGTTGTGCGGTCAGGGCATTAGTTCTCTTGACAAGAATGAGAATTCGTTTTATGTTAATCTAATGATTATTAATGTTGTACATATGTAGTAAACGTAAATAACCATTGGATGTATTTATGGACAGATAAAGGATGGAGATTAATCGTGACAAAAGAACAACAAATTCGCGAGATGTTAGCACATAAACTATTTTCAGGTAATATGCCCTCTGAATTTATTGATTTCTGCTTAGCTCATGGTCGGATTCGTCACTATGCGCCTAAACAATATCTGTATTTCTCAGGGGATGATGGAAATACGGTATATTTCCTCGTCACAGGTAGAATAAGATTGTGTTTAATGGGTGAATTTACTGAAAAGATTATTCGAGTCCTTAGTCCCCCAATCTTTTTTCCTGAAGTAGTTTTAGACGGGAAACCCTATCCCCATGCTGCGCTCTGTATCGAGGAGGCAGAAGTATTGGCCATTGATAGGCCAACCTTCTTGCGATTCTTAGAAAGCAATCCCTCCGTTCTGTGGGTCTTTTACCGCCTGATTGCCTTAGATCTGCGACGCAGTTACCGACAAATTAGGAATCTTTCACTTGGAGATGCGCGTTTACGCTTGGGGGCCAAGTTATATGCTTTAGCTCATGTGCATGGACAACCTTCTAATGACGGAGTATTAATAAGCATCCCCCTATCTGCGACAGATCTTGCAGGGATGTGTAGTCTTGCTCGGGAGTCTGTAAGTCGTATTTTAGGGGAGTTAAAGGACATAAAGATTATCGAGATAGAGAAAAAGACGATAACCGTCCTCGATCTCAAAAACTTGCGTAGTTGGATTCATAAGCGTGCTGCCCATTCACGCTCTTCAATCGGATAAGGTTTTCTGGCGTTCAAGGTAGTGAGTTAATCGTTCTCGGGGCTGTTTATTCTTAATATATTGCGACATAGTTTGGGAAATCCAGGTCAGTACCTCTTCATCGGTTTGAACCGAACTACCCGTTGAAGCAAATTTAGGATGTCGTCCTACTCTACCGCCAGTGCGCAATTGCCATCCGCTTTCCCCTGCGATCAATGTCCCTGAAGGACAGACACGCTGACAATCCCCACAGGAAAGACAGCGTGCATAATCGATTGTAATCCCATGTATCTGCCATGTTATAGCGTCTTCTAAGCAAGCACGGACACAGGCGTTACATCCAGAGCAAGACGCAGTGGTAACTTGAGGGGTTACATATCCAGAAATACCGAAATCTTTAATATTCGGTTGTGAACAACCATTAGGACATCCTGCTATGCATACTTTCGGAAGATGATGGTGAAGAATAGGCTGAAATTCTTTTTCAAGCGATTCAAGCAGGTCCAGCGACGCTAGAGTCGTGATCAGTTTATCGTAAAGATTATGCCAACTACGTGCTGCTTTTGGGCAATTCGGGCGGCAATATTCAACCTGGAAGCCTGACTGTAGCATATTAATCCCCCCAGAGATTTTCAATCGCTTTTTTATCTTCTAAGGGTAGTTTACCAAAAGTTCTGCTGGTTCGGTGTGGTTTCAATCACAGTTTTACGTTAAAACTCTTACTGATATTCCTGTTTCCTAGAATTATGAGTAGAATAGGAAAATCCCGCAATTGCTTGCGGGATGAGACTTTCTATGGTGCGCCACCCAGGGATCGAACCAGGGACCTGCCGATTAAGAGTCGGATGCTCTACCAGCTGAGCTAGTGGCGCATTAACAACTATATAAGTATACTCACAAATCACAATATAGTCAAACAGCTTTAATCTATGGGTAAAATACAAAACATGCTAATGACTATCTGTATTCCGGGTCAGCCGCGATATTAAGTATAGCCTGTGCGTAAACTTTGGTGGTTAAGAGGAGATTATCAATGGAGATGTATTCATCGGCACAATGAATTACATCGGGTTCACCTGGAAAGACGGGTCCAAAAGCGACTCCTTGGGGAAGAGCCTTGGCATAAGTCCCACCACCAATCGCAAAGGCAAATGGTTCGAGCCCTGTTACATCGGCATAGGCTTTGAGTAGAGATTGTACTAATGGACTGTCTTTAGGGACATGATGCGCTTCCTGGTGCGTTAAAACGTGGATGCTGAGGTGCTCACTCTGAGCAATCTTTTGAATTGGAAGGAAAATATCGTCCCGTTTGTATGTAACTGGATAACGGATGTCTATGACGAAGCGGACTTTGTCCGATGTTAACTCCAATATACCTAGGTTGAGCGAAAGTTTCCCAGAAGGCTCATCACTTAATGCAATACCAAAACCTTCTCCATAAAAACCGGTACCAGGGTGTGCCAGTATAAAATCGAGAATGAGTTGTTCCTCCTGGTTTAGTGGTAACGTGCGAAGAAATTGCAAGGCATAGAGGATTGCATTTTTACCGTTTTGAGGAAGACTTCCGTGCGCACCGACTCCTTTAACGGTAAGTTTTGTTTCTTGGTCAGTTTCTTGACTAGTAAGCTTTCCACTAACTCCATCGGGAAAGGGAAAATCTTTCAATTGCTGTGCAATGACCTTGCTTGCTATTCCCTTTAAGATAACTTCACAAGCATCTGGGACAATGTTGGCTCGTTCCCCACCCTGAACTCGGACTAGGTGCGGTAAGGCTGTTGCATAGGATTTACTCAACTCCAGATGAAGGATTCCTTTTTCAGCATGGATTACTGGAAACTCGGCATCGGGTGCAAAGCCTATTTGCGGAACTTCTTCCTTCTTAAAATAATAATCCATATCAGCCCATCCAGACTCTTCATCGGTACCTAAGATCAGACGTACTTTCATGTTTAAGGGAATTTGAGCATCTTTGATGGCCTTCATGGCGAAAAGCGCCGTCAATGAGGGTCCCTTATCATCTAGTGCGCCACGCCCGAGAATTCTACCATCTTTAATGGTTGCACTATAGGGGGGGACAGACCATCCATCCCCTTCTGGAACGACATCGATATGACCCAATATTCCCAAAAGGTCCCCTTCGCCTATTTCGATATGACCGGCATATCCATCAACATTTTTAACCGCAAGGCCGAATCTATCCCCAAGAGCCAAGGTCCACTCTAAGGCCTCTTGAATTCCAGGCCCAAATGGGGCACCCGGGGCGGCATGTTCGACATCTTTAACACTCTTAATCTGGATACATGCTTGAATAGCAGCAACAAGGTCTTGCTTCATCAGGTCAATCTGTTGGTCGAGTCGCATCTTTCATTCCTCCGTAATTTTAATTCCACACTCACTTCCACAAGTGGGTGTGGAACACCTTAATCAGCTTCGGTAGTGTAAACACCCCACCGAAGTCTCGATGTTCAACTTTAGTTGAACGAGTTCACTGGTGACAACCTATTCTAGCATACCCTGGTTAGGATATGAATTATCTAAGATTTATGGTGTTATCGAAGAAAATTTAACATCTATGGTCGTGCCCTTAGTGACAACTTTTCCAGCTAGGGGTGATTGTTGATTCACTAAGCCACTACCGGTGAAGTTAAAGTGTAGTTCTGATTTCGCCAGTGTATCTCCGACTTGACGCATGGTAAGCCCGGTTAAATCTGGAATGACAACTTCCCCGCCAACAGGTGTACGTTCAGGGATTACTGGTTTGGGTGAAGGTCTGATAGCGGAATCACTAGGAGAAATAGTAACCGTACTCTGTGTTTCTTTGGCCACGGGAAAACCATAATACTGTAAGGCTCCCTCGATAATGGCCTTAGCCCTAGGCCCTCCTAACGTTCCTCCTTGATGCCCTTCGCTGGATTTAGGGGAATCAATAATGACGAGCACCGCAATTTTAGGATCTTCTGCTGGAGCAAAGGCTGCGAATGAGGCAATGAAGTCAGTTCCTGAATATCCTCCAGTTTTCGGATCAACCTTCTGAGCAGTTCCTGTTTTGCCCGCCACTTGAATGCCTGGAATCTTAGCTAAATGTCCTGTTCCATCTGAAACGACTTGTTCTAGAACATTTGTCATTTGGGAAGCGGTAGCTTTAGAAATAACCTGACGCACAGGGGTTGGTTTTTGTTGTTGAATGAGCTGACCATCGGGCGTCGTGATTTTGTCTACAATGTAGGGGCGATAAAGCATTCCCCCATTGGCCACTGCTGAAATAGCCGATAATAATTGGATGGGTGTGACCGAATTGGACTGGCCAAATGACATAGTTGCCAGATCTATATCCCGGACTTTATCTTCTGGAACGAGTATTCCACTTTCTTCGCCCGAAATATCAATACCTGTTTTGGCACCAAAACCAAACGCTTTTAAATACGTATAAAAGGCACTTTTGCCCAATTTCATGCCTACCTGCGCAAGGACGACATTTGAGGACAACTGCATTCCTTGGGTAAATGTAGGGTAACCGTGTGGTTTTTGGTCAGAATCCCAATTGGTAATTAGACGCGGTGGGATACGCAAGTAGCCTGGATCAGGAAATGTATCATTTGGACGAATCACCCCTTCTTCCAAAGCGGCTGAACCAGTGATGATTTTAAAGGTTGACCCTGGTTCGTAGGACATGCCAATAGCAAGGTTACGGCGAGCGTCGGGTGTGGCACTGGAGTACTCCGTGGGATCGTATGTGGGACGGGATCCCATACCTAAAACCCGTCCAGTCATAGGATCCATAGCTAGAATCGTTACGCTATTAGCTTTGGTGGATTGTTGTAATTCATCAAGTTGCTGTTCAATAAAATATTGAATCGTTGAATCTAAAGTTAATGACAAGTTGTTTCCGGGGCTTGATGGATCGCTTTGATGAAGTGCATCTAAGATGGAACGCGCTCTGGTATCTTGTTCTTGAGATTGGAAACCAGGTTGACCAAATAAGACTTTATCATAATAGGATTCTATTCCTTCCACTCCATGACCATCTTGATTTACAATTCCAAGTGCCGAGGCAGCGAACTTCCCCATCGGATAGACACGTTTTTCCTCGTCATTTAGGGCTACCCCTGGAATCTTAAGGGCCATAATTTCTTCTGCTTTATGGACATCCACTTGATGTGCTATATTAATGTACAATAAACTTTTATTGAGTTTGTCAAGTATGTCCTGAGCATTTATACCTAAGATGCTTCCAAGTTCCTTGGCAACATCTTCTTTTGATTTTTTAAATTGTTTCTTCCCAATTAGATCACTTAATGCTTTAGGATCGGCAAAGACTTCCTTGACTGGGATACTTTGGGCAAGGACGTTCCCTTGCGCATCAAAAATGGTGCCTCTTTCTGCTCGAAGGCTTTGAGCAGTCGTCCGACGTTCAATCCCTTTGGACTTTAGGTCAGAAGCCTGAACGACTTGAAGCATTACGAGCCTCCCAAACACAAGGATAATCATCATCAATAATGCAAATGGAATCCAGCGATCTCGCGAAAAATATATGATCCTGCGTTTACCACTTTTTTTCAAGGCGTCCCCTCTTTTCTCTTCTTACATTATAGTACTTACATTATAGTACTTACTATGTACTTGCTAGATATTTTTAATAATTACGATAGGGAAAGACAGCACTTGGTACGCTTCCCTCTAGTGAGCCATACACTAACACTAGCAATGAAAGAAAGGAGATGCTGGTATGAATAGTGCTCAAGAGGTTGCCACTCGTATTACAATAGCCTGGCTAAATGCCTTTGGAACAATCACTAAGGAATTGGGTCATGTCGATCAACATATCCCTACCCCGCAAGAAGTAAGTGAGTTTTTTACCGAGATGCATCGCACAGCACAAAAAAATACTTAAGCCTGTAATTCACGAGTAATTCGAATTACTTATTAGTAAATGCACACATTTCCGGAAAAAGAGCTTACATTTTTTAACTAACGATGGCATTTCTCAATGTCACCTTGCTAAAAAATGCGAGCTCTTAATGTAGTTTGTCCTTAAAGGCTAAAAAAATGCGGCGTAACAACAAAGCTTTATATATGTATGGAAAAAGACCAGGTGTTAATTTCTTTCCTAAGGGGTTTTTGGTTAAATTCTCTTTGAAGAGAAGATACTTATTATTGCCCCCGTAAGAAGGCCCCCCAGATGTGCAAAGTTGTCTATTCCCGGTTGGATCAGACCAAATCCAAAATTCACCATAATGACGAGAACAAGATTCATACCCAAGCCAGATTTCCAAAGCTGGGGTCGTTTAAAGCTATAATACAGCAATGCTCCCAAAAGCCCGAAAATTGCACCGGAGGCTCCAGCGGATAGAGCGGTGGTAAATAAAAAACTCGCTATTGACCCGCCAAGCCCACTGAAGATGTAAATCATAAAGAATCGTCGGTGTCCGAAACTCTCTTCGGTTAAAGGACCTAACGCCCACAATGCATAGAGGTTAAACGCCAGGTGCATGATGCCAATATGAATAAAATTACTGGTTAAAAGACGCCAGACTTCACCCGCTTCAATTAAGGAGTTGACTTTGGCCCCAAACGCAATTAGCACGCGTTGATCAGTCGACCCACCTGCTAAGGTCATAAGCAGGAATACCACTAAGTTGATGCCTAAAAAAATGTACGTGAGAAACGGGATGAACGTCTGTTTTTCTGCAGTTTTAGTCTTAGCCTCCAGAAAAACAGACCTTCCACTGGCCAGTTGCCTTAACCAATGCGGAATCCTTTGATCTTTTGTAGGGGGAAATGGAAATAGATTACCCTTTTGAGTATCGAAGTACCAGAGCTGGATATCAGGAAAACGACGCTGTTTCAGTCGTGAAGAATCAATACCTTCCGGGCAAAAAACGACTACATCCCACTGGGATATGTCAGCATAGTTTCGAATCAACGGCTTAAACTCTTGTGGAAGGTCACTTAAACTACCAAAAAGCAGCCCACGATGTACCAGTCCGTGCGTAGCACAAACCCAGTTTCCTTCCAACGCTACAAGCGTCCAACCGGATTGAATGAGATTATTTTTTATTTGATCGAACATATTATCTCCTCTAGTTTTCTTTGGATCCCTTCCTTCCTCTATTCTACCTATTGTCTAAATAACTGTCAAAAGAACTTTACGCAATGCAGATCATTTACCATTGTCCGTTTAACCGTTTTTCCATGAAACTCCAAATCCACCGCGGGGATACTTCCAGTCAATATTTCCATACGGACAGCCTATTAGGCAGGTGCCACATTCAAGGCATCCTTCGTAGCCGACGGCTATTCGTTTTTCTACTTCGTCCCAATCATATACATGGGCAGGACAAAACCTCGTACAAGGCTTATCTTGACACTGTTCTAAACATACCTCAGGATCAGCAATCTTAATGTGGCTTAATTTATCCGTATTAAATCGTACCAAAAAGAGTTTATCATCTAATTTCATAACAAGGCCCTCCATGCCCCATAGGAATCCTTCATCAAACCGCCTTTAGAACGATTATCGAAGATCATCTTCAAAATTTCTTTTTGACGTACATTCTTAGGCGTACCATCAGCCGTTAAATACATCTTCGCTGCATTAGTAAATATTTTCGGATAGGCTTTTAGGAGATGAGGGTTATTTTCAAAGAACTTACCCATATGACGATAATGGTGTAGGTCTTTAAGTACGAAGGAATCTCGCAACCGGGTTTCGTAAACGGTCATGGCTTGATCACTAACATCACCAGCTTTGATGGATTCGGCTGCAACTTCACCCGCTATTTTGCCGGATATCATTGCCAGATTTGAACCTTCTCGGTTCAACGAATTCATAAGCATTGCCGTATCACCGACCACAAGCACCCCTTGACGATGAAGTTTCGGTACTTGAGTATAGCCCCCTTCAGGTATTAGATGGGTTAAATATTCCTTCGTTTCTCCCCCTTGGAGAAGGCGTTTCACATAAGGTTTTGCTTTCATGTACTCAATAAGATCATTGGGTGTCCATTGATCGCGTATTAGAGGGGCCAGAATTGCTCCGACTCCAATGGAAATTGAATCTTTATTCGTATAGATGAAACCGACGCCCATCATCCCAGCAGTGGAATCTCCATATAATTCGATTGTTGCCCCTTGTCCTTCCTCAAGGCAGAAACGATCTTCAATCTTTTCTTTAGGTAAGGAAATTATTTCTTTCACTGTAACCGCTACTGATTCAGGCTTTAAGGGTTCGGCAAGTCCTGCTTTAACCGCCAAGAAGTTATTTACCCCCTCTGCTAGTATTACAACCTTGGCACCTAAATCTCCTTCTGCGCGTCCTGTACGAACTCCAATCACATTGTCGCCTTTATAGAGTAGATCATCTACTAATGTTTCAGTAATAATCATAACTCCTGCTTTTTCAGCTTGCCCAGCAAGCCAACGGTCAAACTTAACTCGTAAAATTGAATGCGCGTTATAGGGCTCGCTTGCCCAGGCAGGATCTCGATAAGCAGCCATGATAGACTCATCACCGTTTAACATCGCGATACGTTGTTCGATAATTGGACGTTCTAATGGCGCTTCCTTCCAAAACTCCGGTACAATCATGTCAGTAGCTTTTGTATACAGGATGCCGCCCATTACATTCTTGGTACCTGGATAATCTCCACGTTCAATGACAACTGTTTTCATACCTACATGAGCAGCACTGATCGCGGCAGACAGACCAGCAGGGCCACCTCCAACGACGATTACATCAAAGTTTTCCATGTTGCCCCTCCTTAATTTACCACGCCGTGCTGAAGGCGTTTCTTGAACTCTGCGGTCAACGCAGGTACGATTTCGAATAGATCACCAATAATACCATAATTGGCAACTTTTAAGATTGAAGCATCCGCATCATTATTAATTGCAATAATGAAGTCTGAGGTTTCCATCCCTACTAAATGTTGAATTGCACCGGAAATTCCAATGGCGATATAAACTTTAGGGCGAACTGTTACCCCGGATTGTCCGACTTGTTGATCATGAGACAGCCAGCCTGACTCTACTGCGCCACGGGAGCCTGCAATAGTCGCCCCTAAGACCTCGGCTAATTCTTCGACAAGGGCCATGTTTCTTTGCGCTCCAATGCCGAGGCCGACGGACACGATAATTTCGGCTTTATCCAAGAAAGCATGCTTAGCATCCGATGTAATAAACTCGAGTACTTTCGTACGGAAATCACTTTCACTAAATCCGAATTCCTCACGAATCAGTTCACCTTCTCGTCCTTCCACACGTTCGGGCATTTCCATGACTCTTGGACGGACCGTAGACATCTGCGGTCGACTAGTACGACATAGAATAGTTGCCATAATGTTTCCGCCAAAGGCAGGACGGGTTTGCAGTAGAAGTTTCGTCTTCGGATCTATGCCCAATACCGTACAGTCAGCAGTTAAACCAGTTTCCACTTTTGTGGCCACAGCTGGAAAAACATCCCGTCCCATAGACGTGGCACCCATTAACATAATTTCCGGTTGATATTTTCTCACTAGATCTGTTATGGCTTCGGCGTAAGGTTCTGTTCGGTAGTCTTTGAGTACGGGGTGATCGATGACATAGACTTTCTCTGCCCCATAGGCAAAGGCTTCTGGAATTACTTTATCCACCTCATGACCTATGATGACACCACAGAGACTGCACCCTAATCCATCCGCAAGTTCGCGGCCTTTTCCTAGTAATTCCCAAGAAACCGGAGCGACCTTTTCATTGATATATTCAATAATAACCCAAACTCCACTCCAGACATCCTTGCTAGCGACCGGCGTTTCTTTTGAGCGAATCGACCTATTCTCGTTACCTGCCGCATAATCTTGAATTGATTCTGGAAGTGGGTCTTTGAAATGATATTTGGAACCGGAATTAGGATCGCGATCTTCTTTAAGATTAGCAGGCTGATCCGGTAAGGAAAGAGCATTAGTTGGGCAAATATTCACGCATTTTCCACAGTTAGTACATTTCTGGGGATCGACCACCGCAAGTCCATCGATAAGGTCAAGGGCTTCAACGGGACATTGCAGGACACACGCACCGCAACCAATACATTTTGGTTTCTCTATATGGAGGGGCATTAGTGTTTTCCTCCCTTCGCTCGGGGCTTGAACATAATAATATTTTGCTGGAAGATTTTTTGGACGACGGATGCCGCAGTTGCTTTAGGGTCTTTCAAACCGTCCATGATTTCCCCGCCTATGCGGCCAGGTGGTGCGAAAATCCTCGATACACTGGTCGGTGACCCTTTGAGTCCCATTTGCGTAAGATCAAATGGTAGTGATGCTATATTCCACATTTCTGGTTCATAAGCAGCCGCTTTCATCATATTAGGGAGCGTTGCATAACGTAAATCGTTCAGCTCTTTTTCCACCGTGAGCAGGGCAGGAAGTTGCGCTTGTACGACCTGACGACCGCTTTCGGTCTTGCGTTCAACTGTTACAGTCGTATCTGTGAGCTCTCTTACTTTAATCGTGTACGTTAATTGAGGAAATCCAAGGCGCTGGGCAATGCCAGGACCCGTTTGGGCGGTATCTCCGTCAATGGCTTCTTTCCCTGTAAAGATAAGGTCAATCGGCTCGGATTCATGGATCTTTTGAAGTGCTGATGAGAGAATATATGCTGTCGCTAAGGAGTCCGAACCACCAAAAGCACGATCACTCAGGAGAATTGCGCGATCAGCCCCAAAAGACATGGCTTTTCTCAGTGCTTCTTTGGCTTGCGGAGGTCCCATACAAACGATGGTTACTTTCCCCCCTACCTTTTCTTTTAACTTAATTGCTTCTTCTAAACCATGGGCATCATACGGGTTAATAATCGATGGTACGCCTTCACGCATGAGGGTGTTGGTCACAGGATCGATTCGAACTTCGGATGTATCCGGAACTTGCTTTAGGCAGACCACGAAATGCACAAAAGCTCCCTCCTCTTATTTGAATTTCTGATATCTATTTTCCCTTTAAATCCGTTAACTTATACCATTACTTAAAGCATATGGTCTAAGTTGATTTAGACAGCAATGTGCTCTGTGAGATCGCCCTAATATAAAACAAATGGGATGCCTCTTCGGCATCCCATTTGCTTTATATAATCTTATACAATATCTGATGTGACTAACGCCCTTTTTTACCTAGACCGAGGAATTAAGACTTTTCCGAAAGAAACTTTTCTACTTCTACCGCAGCTAAGGCACCATCTCCAACGGCTGTAGCTACTTGGCGCAGTGGAGTGTTACGAATGTCCCCTGCAGCATATACCCCTACGATATTGGTTTTCAGGTGGTGGTCAGTGAGAATATACCCTTGTTTGTCTGTCTCAATTTCGCCGGGTATAAATTGCGTGTTAGGATCTGCTCCAACATAGATGAAGACACCATCTGCAGGGATTTCTCGCGTTCCTCCATTGAGTACATCGCGAATGCGTACGCCTTCTACTTTGTCAGAACCTAGAATTTCTTCAATCAGTGCATTTAGTTCAAAACGAATTTTAGGATTAGCTTTGGCTCTGTCCATGACAAGTTGAGAAGCTCGGAAACCTTCTCGTCGATGTACGATAATGACTTCTTCCGCAAACTTGGTTAGATAGGCACCTTCTTCAATAGCAGCTTCTCCCCCACCGACAACGACAATTTTTTTACCTTTAAAGAAGGCACCGTCACAGGTTGCGCAATAGGACACTCCACGGCCATGAAAGCTCTCCTCACCGGGTACACCCAATAACCTAGGTTTGGAACCTGCGGCGATAATGATGGACTGAGCTTCATAAATTTCATTAGGTGTATGGATTTTTTTAACGTTATCTTTCAAGTCAAATTTTTGAACTTCCTCGAAGATAAACTCGACACCAAAGGTTAGGGCTTGTTTATGAAATGAATTCATAAGCTCATATCCGTTGACTCCATCTGGAAAACCAGGATAGTTCTCAATCAACTCGGTTGATGCAGCTTGTCCCCCGGGCATCGCTAATTCCAGAATGGCGGTTTTGAGTCCTCCGCGTGCAGCATATATCCCAGCTGTTAGGCCTGCAGGACCCGCACCGACAATAATAACGTCATACATGATTTTCACTCCTCTAAATCTTAACTTCGAACATACCCCTTCAGGGTATTGCGAAAATAGTATACCATATCTAATCTGAATTTATAGAAGATTTTCCAAATTACTTGAAAAATAAATGAAGGGATTTTCATTAATTGGGAAGAATATATTAATGTTAGTTAAGTATGCCACATAACTACGTGTTAAGGCAAAGAAAATTTAAAAATAAAAGGAGGAGTTTACTTTTGCGACGTTCTGTCAAAGTTCTTATTGGCCTCATTATTTTAATTGCTGTACTGTCCGCGTCAAGTGGTTTATTCGAAGATTGGTTGTGGTATAAAGATCTCGGGTATACCCAATTGTTTTGGACACCTCTCCTCAGTAAATGGCTTTTCCAATTGGTAAACGGTACGATTCTATTTATCTTTATTGCGGGAACTCTATTCTCTATTCGCCATGCCATCGTAACCTTCGTAAATGAACGTTTGCGTTTGCGCTTGCGGTTGGTACAGGATATGAACCGTCCAGTACTAAGCCTTAGTCAACGGCGAGTTACCGTGTGGTTACTCCTTATTTCTGCTATTGTGAGTTTTGGAGTTAGTTTCGTTGCTGGGTTCACTGGTTGGTTGGATGTCTTATTGTTTACCCATGCTACATCGTTTGGTCAAGTTGATCCGATTTTCGGGAAGGATTTAGCTTTTTACTTCTTTCAGCTACCTTTCTTGGAAACCTTGTTTAACGCATTTTTTGGTCCGATATTTCTACTGACCTTGTTTACAACAATCTTTTATGTCGTTACTGGGGTCCTACGCTTTCATTCGAGAAAGATTTGGCAAAAGGGTGCAGTCGAGATGGGTGCTGACTCCCGAAGGCACTTGGCCTTATTGATTGGAATTCTCTTCGCTCTAAAAGCGTTCGGATATTATCTTAATATTTTCCAGTTACTTTATTCTATCCATGGACATGTAGTCGGCGCAGGTTACACGGATTTGACCGCTACACTTCCCGCACTTAAAATTTTAATTGTCATTAGTGCTTTGGGATTTATTTCAGCTTGTATCGCGCTGGCATTTAAAGATTCTCGTTTGTTGTCTGTACCAGTTGTGGGTATATTTACTGCCGGAATCATAATCTATGGTATTTTTCCGACGCTTATTCAATCGTTTGTCGTTATTCCGAATGAGCTAAACAAAGAGCAGCCCTATATTCAACATGAAATAGAGTTAACGCGTTTTGGATACGGCTTAGACAAAATTAAAGCCATAGATTATCCTGGAAATACGCCAATCACTTTAAGTGCCCTCAAAGTAGATCAAGGGACACTCAATAACATTCGGCTTAATGATACACGGCCTATGTTAAAGACTTATAACCAGAAACAAGGGTTACGACTCTATTATAAATTTAATGACATTGATATCGATAGGTACATGATTAATGGAGAGTATCGTCAAGTCATGCTGGGCCCACGTGAGATATCAACCCCAGATTTAGATCCTAAGGCACAAACCTATGTGAACCTTCTTTTTAAATATACACACGGTTACGGTGCGGCAGCCTCATTCGCCAATGCCGTCACCTCAGAAGGCCTTCCCTCCTTTGCTATTAAAGATGTTCCTCCCGTCAGTGATTTTTCCGAATTTAAGATAACGGAACCACGGATATATTATGGCGAGCTGACAAATGACTGGGTTGTCGCAGACACCACCGTTAAGGAATTTGATTACCCACAAGGAGACACCAATGCCGAAACGTCTTACACAGGTAAAACAGGGATCCTGCTAACCCCTCTGAATAAGCTTATGCTTTCCCTTCGCCATGGAACCACTCGCCTATACCTAGCCAGCGAAGTGACTTCCAGTAGCAAAATACTTGTGTACCGCAATATTATAGAGCGTGTTCAAAAGCTAGCGCCGTTTCTAACTTATGATTCCGATCCCTATATGGTCATTGATGGTGGTCGCCTCAAGTGGATTATTGATGCCTATACCACCTCCGATGCTCTGCCCTACTCCAATCAAGATCCAGATAAGGGGTTTAATTACATCCGAAACTCTGTTAAAGTAATCATCGATGCCAATGACGGGACCGTTGATTTTTATGCAACTGATTCTAATGATCCTATATTAAAGACCTATATGAAAATATTCCCTGGTGTTTTCAAAGACATTGCAAGTATGGCGCCGAGCTTAAAGAGTCACCTACGTTATCCTGAAACGCTGTTTAGCGTGCAAAGCAATATGCTTAAAACTTTCCATATGACAAATTCCTCCGTTTTCTATAATAAGGAAGACGCTTGGGATATTGCTAAAGAACTCTTTGATACCAAGCCCCAAAACGTTGCACCCTATTATACGATCATGAAAATTCCCGGAGAGGATAAACCGGAGTTCGTGCTCATGCTTCCCTTTACACCTGCGTCCAGCGCATCAAACTCTAGAAACAATATGGTAGCTTGGATGGCAGCGCGAATGGACGGAGAGCATTATGGCGAGCTGTTACTTTATAAACTGCCCAAGAATACAGAAATTGACGGCCCTTTACAAATCGAGGCACGCATAGACCAGGACCCAGAAATATCGAAACAACTTTCCTTGTGGGATCAAAAAGGCTCAAGCGTGATTCGAGGAAATCTCTTGGCCCTCCCAATCGGCGGAAACTTTCTCTATGTAGAACCGATCTATCTCCAATCTGATAAAGGCGGTAGCATCCCTGAAATGAAAAAAGTTGTGCTTGCTTATCAGGATAAATTAGTGATGACAGACAATTTAGGTGCTGCCTTGACTCAACTCTTTGGAGACGGTGCGCCGCAACCGTCAACACCTGGACAAAGCACACCCACTGCCCCTGCCCCTTCGACGAAGGCCCAAACGCCAACTGATCTAAATGCGACGAATATGACGTCAATACTTGATCAGATGAACCAAATCCGTACTTTGCTCGATAATTTGGAAACCCAACTCAAGGGATTACAATCTGCCCCCAGCAAAACTCCTTAATAGACGGCTTGGTTAAGACGCAATTTAGAGATTCATAGAAACTCAAAAAGGAACGCCCTAAGAGGCGTTCCTTTTTTCGACGTGTCCAATTTGATAAAATTCTGAAACGGTTCTAAGGCAGTTTAATTTTTTATGGCCTGGAGAGGTTGCAATTCCACAAGCGTGGAGGCTCCTTCTTTGGTGAGTTGGATAAGCTCTGCACCGTCGACAGAGATGTAGTTGTCATCGCCGTGAAGTTGAACCTCTTGAAGTTGCCCAGCAATGATGATATAGGCAGTCTTCTTATCATAGATAATCATCTGGCCCTTAGCACCGATGAGCGTGCGTATACTACTGTCAAAAGGAATCGTGCCAACCCATTCTGTTTTCAGTGAAGGGTTATTCGTCATTTCAGCAAGATCTCCAGTAGTTTTAATCTTTAGGAGTTTATTGTTCTCAACTTCTCCAATGTATACCTTGCCTGCTCTGATTCCTAAGATTCTGTCGTTCATGTTTTTAGAGATGATTTGGCGCTTTGTACCAGTTAAGGCAACAACTTGATGGGTAGCCCCTACCTTACTGTCAATATAAAGCGTTCCGTTCCGATCTGAGGCAGCCATTGTATCGATGGTCTCTCCCGATTTGCTAAGAGTACTCACGTTTTTCATTACGTCAATTTCCATGAGTATTTCTGTCGATTCGTTCTTCACAGTGAGGTATATCAGGTTGGTGGTGGTTGAGACAACCAATTCTTCAATTTTCCCGCCTGCTGGAAATTTGTCAATCGTTTGATTAAATCGATCATCTGGAGCAGTGACTTCATCACTATTGGGAAGTTCGAGCGAATAAAGTTCCGTAATTTGCGGATTCCCATACCGCTTTTCGACTCGAGGCTCAGGCTGAACCTCCTTGGTCACAAACTTTGGAACTTCTATCACGGGTTTTTGATTAGGGTCCTCCGTTTTTGGTTCAACAGGAGTCGGGGTTTGAACGGGGATCTTCACTGTGGTTTTAGGCGGATACACAGTAACGTTTGTTACTGGATTGGGGTTCTTCTTAGCATAAAAATAGAGTAAGGTACTGCGATCGGGCAGCCATTGGTACGTCAGAACACCTAAGGTCTTATCATCCGCTGAGGGCGATTTTTTCTCAAAAACAATTTTTTTACTTGTTAGATTGAATACTTTAAGTGTACCATTTTCCGTGTATGCTAAATAATCCTTGGCGTAAGAAATTTGGATATTCTTAAAGTCAGAACCTGGGATCGTTGCTTTAAGCTGTAACGTGATCGGTTCGGCACTTTTAGAGGGAGCCATAACACTTTGGACTTGGTTGTTCAATAAGGAGTAAGCTCCATATTGCAAAAGGAGTGAAACCAAGGTCCAGATTAATATAATACGCAGTTTCTTCTTCATGGGATTCTCCTTTTTTCAAGATATCTTACGGGGTAACCACGAAGGCGGTGGGAATATAGCGTTCACCGAAAATGTTCCAAAGTCGATTTACGACCTTACCGTTATAGACAAGTTCTGAAGAAGAACCGCCATCGAGATTGACTGCATTCACTGCATGATAATTATCAAAGACATTCATAAGGTCCCGTAAGGTTGCTCCGATACTCCAAGTTGGTTGTCGTCCGTCAATGACGACAAAAATAACTGTTCCATCAGCCATTTGTCCAATGCCGGTTCGGGGTGCAATTCCCCAACCGCCGTCTCCAGAAATTACGTGCTTGCCATTCTCGATAAGATTAGGTCCAAAGGTAACTGCCTCACGGATGTTCTTTTCCTCCAATTGATCCGCGGTCATATTCCCAATGACCAGTTTCCCTTGATCATTAAATCCAACGATATTAACGGTCTGATTTTCCACGTTATTGTGAACTAGTTTCCCGTCATGCACAGTTAATCCGTCTGGGAATGCCCCGTTTCCTTTTCCGTTCGGGTCATAGAACCCTCCTGCATTAATTCCGGCAACAGCTCCCATATCTTTCACAAGATCACTAACCCGTTCTCCTGTGACGCCAATTTCTTTGGTAACGGCCAATTTGACTCGTTTCGGGTCTTTGATCAACATTACTTTGCCTTTGAAGCTTGGACCTTTGATATCTTCAATCGTAACTCCGGAACTCGCATCGATAACATTTGTATGTGAAATGGCTTGACCAGTGTCACTTATCCCCTGGGAATCGTTCAGGCTCATAATCCGATCTATTTCTGATTGGGACAGAAAGGCCTGCACAACCTGTGGATGCCGTGATGTGGCGATAGCGCCAACGGCCACGTTTTTAAGAGACTGGAAGGGCCCCCAAAACACTACAAAGGGTGCTAGTATTACCGCGAAGATAACATTATAGCCCAAAAAGGCCAAAATCATCTTTATTCTTATCGTACTCTTTTTTTTCATTCAAACTCGTTCTCCTTCTTGCACCAACGCCGTACTCAGTATAACAAAACATATATGTTCAATCAAGGATTGTCGATGAGGTATTTAATGTGAGTAATATAATTGTAAGAGCTCATAATCTTACTGGGACCGAAAAAGTGAAAAAGAGCCGTCTTTTAATGGAAAAACGGCTCTTCCCTAATTGGTAATAATAGGCTACCCCAGGGTGGGGTTATATTCAATACGGTATGTCAGGTCGGCAACTTTATCAATCATGTTAGCAACACTACAGTATTTTTCCATTGACAGTTGTACCGCGCGTTGAAGCTTGTCTTCTGGTAGAGATTCTCCCCAAAACTTATAAACTACTTCAATGTCTTTAAAAACACGAGGATGATCGCTAGATCGTTCCCCTTCCACAGTAGTTTCAAAGCGCTGTACTTTGACCTGCATCTTTTCCAGAATCGTGACAATATCCATACCACTGCAGCCTGCAATCGAGATTAAGAGGAGTTCCATAGGACTAGTACCGTGTCCTGTACCCCCAGCCGTGACGCTAGCGTCCAAATTAGTCATGACTTTTGAACTTCCTTCGCCTTGGAAATGCATTCCCTTAATGTGTTTAACGGATACTTTCATTAAACAAGACTCCTCTCTGTCTGATCATCTGGCTCTGGTATCCAAACACCTTTGAGAACGTCCTGAGCAACAGCCCGCATTGATTTACGCGTGGACATTGCTTGGTTACGTAAGGCTGAATAAGCGGCCTGTTCAGAATATCTGCGGAGTTGGATAATAGATAACATGGCTTGAAAAATAATTTTGCGCGTCTTGAGTTCTTCTTCCAATCGTTGGATCTGCTGTAAAGTCTCGGATTCACGGGTAAACCGATGTTCAGCAAGCTGTATGGCCGTTGCCATTTCAAGTGCGCGCCATGGATGAAAAATAACGTTATGAGCATCTGCCTCAATGACTTCATTTAAAACGTGTTGCTCTTCCTGGGCCAGTACGACAACGATCGGACAAAGATGCTGACCGATCAGATTTTGAAGAACATCCGAAGAATTAAGGCCACGCAGATCCCACCCCATAATGATTAAATCAGGCTCAAATCGGTGAGCGAAACGTAAAGCTTCCATCCCATTATCTGTTGTGGCCAGAAGCTGATAACTTACGAGTGGCAACATCGCTTTGATTTCAAGATTTAATGGGGCTCTTCCTGATACTAATATAGCCCTCTTCATCCTAAATCACTCATTTCAAAAACCTCTTTAATCACTTAGATCTTACGAGAAAGGTGTCTATACTAAAATTTTCCAAGGGATTACTTCCCATGTTCACTTTGCTACTGCTCCCACTGGTTCTTCAGCAGGACAATATTCTGGGTCTTGCTGAACAAAGGGACGTGTCGGTGTAGGGGTTTCCAATCGCAGTGGAAAAATAAGAATCAATAAGGCTATCCCTCCAACGGCCAGAGCAAGATTTTGTATAAACAAAATAGAAAAGACAAGGGACGTAAGTTTGGAGGGCGTACCTATCGCATAACTTAATGGTTGAATAGTTCTTAAATTAGAATTTTGAAGCTGAATCTGAGTTTTCTCTGACCCGGTCGTTTCACTGTTGCTGGCACGGACCCAGACCGAATTTCCTTGGAAATCCACAGAATTAATAAGCTGATGCCCCGTTTTATAAAATGGATCTAAAGATGAAATATAGATGAAACCCTTAGTAGTGAAAATTCTATCCAACTCCACAGGGATGCCTGTTATGGCAGCCTTGGTGTAAGTCCGTTCAATTCTCAAAATATCATCCTGGGTAACATTTACGGGCCCATAATCGGTGATAATAGTATACAGGCCACCATCAACTAACTCAACATTTGACACTTTAACATCTAAAAGCCGGATGCCAACTATCGATGATAGAATAACAAATAAACTAAGAAATATAACAGCGCCCGCTATGCGTTCGCGTTCTATTAGACTTCGTTTAATAACCAAAGTTCGACACGTCCTTTACTTCTACCATTTATCCTTTTAGCATAACCACAATGTTCATTGTACTATAAAAAAATTAGCCAGACAAATAAAGTTTATCTTATAAACGCAGAAGAGAAGGCAATTTGCTTTCTCTTCTGCGTTTATAAGATATTTTTCGTAGATTTGCAGACCTGTATGAAATCGCTTGATGTTCAATTTTAGTTAAACGAGGTCACTTTGACTCGAAATGTTTACCAAACCTAGTGAGCAATTGTAGAAGATCGTTTGGTGTAAAAGTTAATGGACCATTCATCCTTGTTCCGGGTTTTGGAAGTGGCTTTGCGCCGGTGGATTCTGGTGGGACAACGGCTCGGACAAAGATAGTGGCTAGTAGTCCAAGGATAAGAAGAGGGAGCGCTCCTCTTAGACCGGGAAATGTGAGTATGGGGACAAAAACCGATACTGTGGGCGTAAAAGGTATATTTGAATAAGGTGCCGAGACATATATTGAAACAACAAGGGGTGCCTCCGGGGTAGTGACAGTTACAAGTTCCGGGATGACATCCGTTCCTCCAATCTGTCCAGCGGAGTTTGCAAGCATAGTTCTTCCATTAGCTACTTGATTAGGATTAAGAGAGGGGTTTGATCCGTTGGCCATCCAGCGTAAGAACTCTTGAAGCTCTGAAAGAGGCATTTGAACTGTTTGTCCATTATTCACATCAAGAACAGGCAGGCTTTCAAGGTTGAAAACACGCCCTGCAATAAAAAGGAAGGCTTCTGCGCCAATTAAAACAGCAGAAGATGCGAAAACTTGTCCAGTTAAGAGAGGTTGAGCAAATAAAAAGGACGAACTACCAATCACCGAACTGATAGGTGCGGATATACTGATCCCCAAGTTAAGTGATTCTCCGCATTGGCTGTTTGGCTGATTACCGGACATCACAATCGCCCTCCCTCATGACAGTGTATGGTAAGGCAGGGCGCTGTGTACCAACCACTATGTGATAATTGGGCGGTTTATACGGCGTGTAGCTAAATAGTCCAGCACTCGTTCAGATGAGGTATTAAGAACTTGGTGCTCCGAAATCCCTACCTCGTTAATCAAATCGAGGGCGTGACTAAACTCACCAACCCGATCCCAAAAGTGTGCATCACTTCCCAAAATAACGGGACCTTTGTACTGGGCCATGTAATGGGCAAAGAGCCGACAATTCCCCCAGACTCCCTTTTTATCTTTGGCCAGCGAACTATTGTTAATTTCGACTGGGACATTCAACTGTGCCGACATATGAGCGATCCGCTCGAGATCTAAGTCGAATTCTGGTCGTCCCGGATGAACCATCATATCTGTATAGGGGTTTTTCATAGCGTTAATATAGGCTTGTGTATTTTGTTCAGAAGTTCCACCTGGGTAACAAGTGACATGAAGCCCGACAAGAACAAGCTTCATCCGTTCCAAATAAAGTAATGGGATATCTAATTCCCCTGCATAGTTTGTGATATTGGCTTCCACTCCAGGCAAAATATGAACACCGTATAATTCCTCAGGGACAATAGCTAAGTTTCCAAAATGATAGAGATGAGGAGCGCCCGGCATACTTGGTCCATGATCTGTCATTCCCAGTAATTTGATACCCCTGCGAGACGCCGCCAGTGCATTTTCAGATAGAGTACTATAGGCATGTCCGCTTGTAATTGTATGAGTATGTAAATCCACTTGTATATCCATTATAAAAACACCTCATGATTATTATATCTCATATAAGAGGAAAAACAAAAATAAGTGCTGCGTAGGCAAAGCACTTATTTCTGGAAGTATCCTTATTGTTTCTTAACTGTAGCAGGTACTTTAACCGTCGAATCAACATTGAACCGAAAACTTGCTTCTGTCGCTTGTTCTACGCCGCCTTCATGATTAGGTTTGATGCGCAACGTCATTAAATGTTGTCCTGCAGTCGCACTTTTTCCTAATGCATCTCCTAAGACTTTAATTTGCTTAAATGCTATACGAGCTGTTTGCCCAGGTTCTAAGGATTGTAAAGTCCCTGGTGCAATTACTTTCTTGGTGTCATCCCCAATGATACTAACTTGTAATTCCACCGGAATGTTCGTCATTTTCTTAGCAGTCATGTTTTGTACGGTTACGACCAAGTCAAACGATTTGGTTGTAATTACTTGCGTTCCTTTTAGCGTAACACTTCCGTACGTCAGGTCCTTTACAATGGAAGCCGGTTCCACGGTGACACCGAGCATCTTAATCTCAGGGTTCTTAATATTAGATACACTCGTTTCTGTGGTTTGCCAGAGTCTAAATCCGGCAAACCCGATCAGACAAATTACGAAAACACTGGCGGCCATGATGAGATATTTGCGGTTAAGCGCAATAATTTTAGTCAAAGCTGAACACCTCCTACAAATTTTAAATATACTTCTTTAAAAAAACTATGCATGTCCTATTAAGGACATGCATAGTTTTCAAAATATATTCTCATTTCTTTTCTCTCTCATGATAAATTTGATGGCGGATATCTTTATGAACGGTGAAACGGAAGATTCGTGAAGACTGAATTATTCGTGAAGTAGTACGTACGCCTATATAATCTTCCATTTCATCGAGTGAAAGATTTGAGGTGATCACAGTGGGTAGTTGATCATTCATGCGATAGTTAATAATTGAATATAGGCGATTCCTTGTCCAGTCCGTATAATTATGGGCCCCAAGATCATCAAGGATTAGGATAGGGATGGTTCGCGCCGTATCCAGCAAATCCAGTTCATTGACTTCCGATTTATACGTTGCTCTTAATTCATCCAAAAGATCTGGAACTACTAAAAAGAGGACTTTCAGGTTTGCTGCCATAAGTTCATTGGCTATCGATGCAGCAAGATAGGTTTTGCCCGACCCAACTGGGCCTGTGTACAGGATCCCAAGGCCATGCGGGTTACGCAGACATTCCTTAACGAAACTAACTGCAGCTTCTAAAGCTCGAGTTGCTCCTTCATGATGTGTTTGATCTTCCATTTCAGGAGAGTAGAAGTCGAATCTAAATTTATCAAGACGGCAGTTTATTAATTCTCTCGAGATCCGCGCGTGGCGAAACTGATTTTCAAGGCTCTTCGTTCGCATACAACTACAGGGGTATGCAATATCTTTTTCTAGAAGAATTCCACGATCCTGACAGAGGGGGCACTTAAATGTGTCAACGATATTATTGGTTGTTTCCTGGTTCAGTCCAGCAGCAGGCGACACAGTAGTGGTGTTTCGGTCAGACATACCGTCGATATGAGATGTGCTGCTGGCTAAGGTATTACTTTTCAAAATATCCTTGACGCTTCTCATTTTAAGCAATCCCCCCTCGAAAATCACGGATGTGTTTTAGCTCTGTGGACTACAAGTAGAACTTTTCATATTTATTAGAAGTTGTTTTAGGAAGCTGACTCTTAGGTTTTGCAGTCTTCTTATCTTGGCGTGACTGGAAATAAGCATCCTCTGCTTCGATTTCTGCACGAGTACGTAATCCCTTTTTTTCCCATTCTCGAAGTATTGAGTCTAGATAGCGGAAATTTCGTATCCCAGCACTTACTCCTCTTCTTAGAGCCTCAATAATAAGTTCTTCAGAAAAATGGGAAGACAACCAACGGTCAATGTTCTCACACTCTAGGCTGGTGACCGGACGTCCTAGTTCTTGCTCAAATACATGGACTAAGTTCTCCATTGGAATGTTTGTCGGAGATGAGGTAAGCGGTGAGGATTGGCTTTTCATCAGGGTACGTTCTTCTTCCAATTGTTGGGATCTCTCAATAGCCCATAATTCAGCAAGTTCATCCATTAAACCAACAAAACTATAGCTATTGCCCCATATTTCTTCAATAGGATTCCAGTGCCTTTCAATCGCAAGTAATTTTAACTCCACTAATCGTCCCACAACCTCCTCAATGTCTGCGGGGGAAGCAGTCATACGCCCAGCTAAGGTGACGATTGACGGGTATGGATTAGTTTCTGCTTCGCAGAGAATCTGAATCAACACCATCATCTCGTGATCGTTTAAACCTATTTCTTTATAATGACATAAGAGATACTTTGGAATCGCTACGACTCCAGAAAAGAAAAGAGCTTGTGTAAAGCTCCCATATACACTGACTTTATTCATTGACGTTCACTCCCTATGTACCCATCAAGAAAATACTATAAAAAGTATTCTCTCTTTTTGTGTATTATCCTTTCGAAAAAATACGGTTACAAGAATATTAGTACCGATAAGTTACTTTAATATACGAAAGCAGTGAAATAAGCTCGATATGTTTTCCTATTTATGGAAGGTAATTGGGATCTTTTGGCGTATATAGTTTGCAAACGAACTAAGGAGGATAAATTATGGACTTTCGTCACGAACTGATTCAAATCGTTGAAAAGTCAGGCTCTCACCCTGCCTGGGGGGTTAAACATTGCTTCAGAGTCTTACATTTGGCTAAAGAACTTTCCAGTCACTTAACCCTAGATGAAGAAGTGCTTTATGCTTCAGCCATGCTGCACGACACAGGAAAATACCCCGTCTACGCCATCAAGAACATTGACCATGCATTGCGTTCCAAGGGGGTTGCGTCAAATCTCCTTCAACAAATGATATTCCCTCAGGACAAGTTGCATAAGGTATTAGATGCCGTAGAAAACCACATGTACTATTCGGAACCAGGACGGAGCGATGAAGCAGTCTATATACGCGAATCAGATATATTAGATAATTTTGGCAATATAGGACTAATGCGTCTGTTTAGTTTAGTGGGTCAAGATGATTTGATTCAGTGTCCGGAGGATGCTATCGACAGAGCCCGTCTCTTTGCAGATGCCCTGCCGAACAAAGTATCTACAAAAGCCGGTAAACGTTTGGCCTTAAAGCGACGCGAAGAAACTTTACGTTTTTTGGCCGGTATTAAACGCCAAACCTCTGAATTCGCCTGGATTTGACGTAGTCGATATGCCTTAGTGTCGACTTTCCCGTTCTTGTTCTTCGAGCCAGTGTGTCATGCTATTTAGGAGATGAACGACCCGCTCAAAATTATGGGTCCGCTGCCCTTCATCAATAAGCTGTTTAAGATGATGACGTAACCGGACATAGGCTCTATTAACTTGAGCACGCGATAACTTACGTTCCGTTAGAGTGGGTCGTTTGGAAGTGGGTGAAACAGGCTGAAGTGCTGGTTTCCGAATTGGTTCTTGGGATACATTAAGTATTTTCTCTTCACTGGTCTGGAACGAAGGATCTTTAACTAACCAAGCTTTTTGGGGAGCATGTCGTTCAATTTGATCATTAATGAATTCAATTGTCTCTCCAAGTTGGGGAATAAGGGGTGTTTTCCCGAACGCTTCCTGAATTTTGTTGGAAAAGATAGTTTGAGCTTCAGATTCTCCGTGAACAAGAATAATTTGTTCCGCCTTTTTCCCTAACAGGGAGAGCCAGTGGAGTAGCTCTGCTTGATCAGCATGCGCAGATAGACCGTCCATATGGCTAATACGTGCTTTTACTGCAACCTTCTCCCCATGTATGGTTACAACCTCGGCACCATCTGAAAGAATCCGACCGAGTGTGCCTTGCGCCTGATACCCAACAAAAAGAACGGTAGCATTCTCACGCCAAAGATTATGTTTAAGATGATGTTTAATACGTCCTGCATCGGCCATACCACTAGCGGCAATAATGATAGATCCGCCTTCAATCTCATTGAGAGCCATTGAATCTGCAGCAGTTTGACTAAAATGAACGTTGGGCATGCTCAGCGGACTGCTCCCAATTTTAATCAGCTCTCGCGTTTCTAAATCAAAATGTGTGGTATTTTCCTGAAATATCTTTGTCGCCGCAATGGCTAAGGGACTATCTATATATACGGGTAACGTGGGAATACGATGTTCGTCCTGTAATTTGCGAAGATAAAATAGAAGGTCTTGGGTACGTTCGATTGCAAATGCGGGGACGATTAAATTTCCCCCGGCTGCATAGGTCGAGCGTATCGTTTCCGCAAGCTGTTCGGCGCGATCCAATTTCTTACCATCTGGGTTGTCATCATGCAGACGATTACCATAGGTTGTCTCCATTATGACAATATCAGCCTCATTTAAAATGCTTGGATCTTCAAGATAAGGTTGATTTACATTGCCAATATCGCCGGAAAATACGATAGTTTTATTAAAATTCGGCTCTTTGATGTGAAGAGCAACATGTGACGACCCCAAAATATGCCCTGCATCAAAGAGTTGAAACGAAACAGTCGGAAGAAGGTCGATAATTTCATTATAGGCGGCTGCATGTAAGTAGGGTAGTGTATCAAGAGCATCCTGGACAGTATAGACCGGAACCAAGGGCTGAAGTCCTGCCCTCATGCGCTTTCGATTCTTACGCTCTACTTCCATTTCTTGAATATGTCCGCTATCCGGGAGCATGATCGAACATAATTTTACTGTTTCAGAGGTAGCCCAGATAATACCCTTAAAACCAGCCTTAATTAGTTTTGGCAACATTCCTGAGTGATCAATATGGGCGTGGGTTAAAATAACAGCGTCAATACTTGCTGGATTGTAGGGAAATTCACTGTAGTTTAGCTCTTTCAGCGCTTTGGATCCCTGAAACATTCCACAATCAATTAAAATTCGCGATTCACCTGATTCCACTAGAAAAGATGACCCCGTAACGACTTGTGCTGCTCCAAAAAAGCTAATTTTCATCTTACTTTCCTCCAAAAATAACGTCTTAATAGCCTTCTTATCAGAATCACGATAAAGAAAGCCTGATCAACGCCTTGATTGTTTTTCGGTACATTTATTTATTATATTACGCGTTTCATTGCTGTTTCGCAATGGGAATTCAAATACCGCTATTTAGTCCAGTTGAATAAACTTTAATTTAACAGCTTTAAGCGCCGCTTGCGTACGGTCTTCAACAGCTAATTTACGGAAAATGCTTGAAAGATGGTTTTTTACTGTCTTTTCACTAATAAATAAGGCTGTGCCGATCTCCCTGTTAGAAGCACCTTTTACTACATAATGAAGAATCTCCATCTCGCGATCACTGAGTCCACAGGTGTCTTTCGACGGAGTCGGATGTGTCAATTGCTTCAGTAATTTAACCGTAACTACTGGAGATAAAATTGGTTCTCCAGCATACACCTTGCGAATAGATTGGATTAATGTTTTTGAATCCACATCCTTAAGCAAATAACCAGCCACCCCAATTTTTAAGACCTGGAAGACCTTTTCATCAGAATCATCAACAGTAAGTACTAAAATTCCAATATCCGGCCATTCTCGCCGAATGACGCGACTAGCTTCTAAGCCATTGACCCCTGGCATATTAAGATCCATTAATAGGATATCAAACGTCATGTTTCGTGCGACATTAATGGCACCTTGGCCATCTCCTACTTCTGCAACAACTTCTATTCCATCTTCAAATTCTAAAATTCGACGAAGTCCCTCTCTTAACAGTGGGTGATCATCGGCAATCACGATACGAATCATGTTGTCGCTCCTCCCTCTTGTTTAGAAGGAATTGATAGTTCGATTGTTGTCCCCTTCCCTAAAGTTGATTGAATAGAAAAGTGCCCAGAAAACATTTCAACGCGTTCGCGCATTCCGATAAGTCCGAAATGTTCTCCTGGAGCGGTCAAAGCGGAGTTCACTTCAAAGCCTTTACCATAATCACGGATTCTGACAACAATCCAATCTTCTTGATAAACTAACGAAACATCTGCATTGGATGAGCTGGCATGTTTCGCTACATTTGTCATTCCTTCTTGAATCATTCGAAAGAGGGCAACCTCCATTGCCGGAAGAAGTCGTTTTTCACGTCCTTCGATCCGCAGATCACAGATAATACCATAGTTTTCTTGTAAATTATCTAGATATTTAGAGATGGCTGGAACCATTCCCAGATCATCGAGAGCCATTGGCCGAAGATCAAAAATAATCCTTCGGATATCCTGTAAGTTTGACCGAACAAGGCTTTTAAGATCTGTTAGTTCAGCCTTGACTCGACTAGCATCAAATTCTAACAACTTTTCAGCAATTTCCAAGCGCAAGACAATATTGGCAAACGTCTGGGCGGGGCCATCATGTATTTCCCTGGCAACACGACGTCGTTCTTCTTCTTGGGCCTTAATAACCCGTAAACCTATCTCCAGTCGTTGTTCATGACTCTGGGTTTGGAGTGCCTCAGCTACTCCGCCTTGCAACAAGGTAATCGCCATACTAACATGTGTCATCAGATTTTGGGCACGTTCAATCGTCGCTTGCATCTGACGCAAGGAACGTTCAAGATCATCTCGTCTCTTGCGCAATTGAGCTTCTTGAGCACGCAAAAGTTGTAGATTGACCTGTGCATCTTTTGCCTCTGAATAAGTCTCAAACATTTCTTCTTGGGTATGTTTTTGATACGCCCGATTCACTTCCATTAGTTTCTGACGCATACGTCGATCTAACTTTTCTTGATTATCAACTTGTAAGATAACTCCCGTAATATTGGATTTAAGCTGGGAGAGTTCTGTAATTAATCGCTGCGTCTCAATCTGCGATGTTTCTACGATAAAAAAGATTTCTTCTTTACCTGATTCAATCGCTGTCAAGGTATTGTTTAAGATTTCTCCCAACTGATCAGACAAAATTATTCCTCATTTCGATGTTTAGCTTTAGATTTCAGATCACTGAAATACCCTTCTCTGTGTAATTCGACAAAGAAAGAGTATTTCCTACTTATCCGAACGAAGAATATTGTGATTTTATATAATTATACGATGTGGAACATCTTACCAGAACGCTGAATTTGTCTTATTCCTCTTTCCAGTCTTCGAGGATACGCTAAATCTTCTAAACAGCACACTAAGACCTTCCACCCCTCTTCATTATAGGTCTTCTGACCGCAAGGATGCTTGGGGTCGTCAAGGCAGATCAGGATATCTTCCACTTGTGCTAGAAATATCTTCCCCATTAACATCTTGTTCCAAAAGACAGTCCCGTTTGGAAATAAATGCTTAAGAACTCGTTGAAGAGGGTCCATCGTATCTGCCTCGATCCCATCCGTTGTCTGAGTTAGACGCGGTCCTTCTTCGATAGACTCTGACTCTGACCCAACTTCTACTACGTATTCGATTTCTTTCATAACAACGTCAGTTGATTCCCTTTGATCTTCGCCCTTCTGAATGTCTAGGTGTGGACTGTTGACCGCGATCGCAGGAATCACACGTTCGCTCATAAACTCTTCGCATAATTCTTCCACATGCCTTCCGATATTATTGTCGTAGAGTTCGGTATTTATTTGTTCTGTATATCTTTCCGTGGATGTTACACTTTTAAAGACTACTGTATTTTGGTTTTCGATTGTCTTTAGTATACCCTCCCTTAACATTCTTTCCATCGTAGCTTGGAATGCAGGAAAGTTAGCAATGACACGTGTATCAGGTAATTGTTGTTCAAGGAGCTGTTTAACTCCGTCCGCTAAGAATTCTGATGGGATTGTTGGAATATCTTGAAATAATGCTATTAATTTCATAACGATTTGACAACCGCTTTGAAATTCTGCATCGGAGTCTGCCCCAGTTAATAAGCAGACTGTGAAAATCTTTTCCGTAATCTGATTAACCCATTCTCGTATACGAGGATCATTATTAAAATACGCCTCCAAGATTAGCCACCTCCAGTTTATTACCTTGTAGATAGCTATGCTTGTCACTTCGGAGGTATGAATACCCCACCGAAATAAAAGTGATTCACCCGGCAAGCAGCCAACTGTTTGGTCACAAAAAAGCACCTCAGTAACTTACTGAGGTGCTTTTTGCTTTAATTAAATTTTCAATACCTATGATGCTCTAACTAAGTTTGATTGACTTCGTGCTTAGAGAATCTAAGCTATTACCGTGCCCGGAAAACTTTAAGGTAGGAATCCGCATATATTTTGTGATTGAGCAGAATTTCAGTAGTCGCTGCAACATCAACAAGCTCGTCATCATTGGCATTCATAATGGCAGCATCTAACCCAGAAGCTACGGCCATGGCGAGGAAGGTCCTATTGAGTAAATTGGTGATATTATTAGGGGATTTCTGTGATACGTTGGTTAATCCAAGAACTGTACGCGGTGCTGGGTTGGACAGTGTTTTAACCATACGTAAGGTTTCTAATACTTGTAGCGCATGCTCTTGAGCTACGTTAACAGGAAGAATCAATGGATCAATGTAGAGATCTTCCATTGGTAAACCGAATCCATCTGCGGTAGCGACAATTTCCATTGCAAAAGCTACCCGTAAATCATGGTCCAAGGGAATTCCTTTTTTATTCATGCACAGACCAACCACACCCGCATTATATTGCATGGCCATGGTGAAAACACGTTCCATTTTATCTGGTTCAGCATCAACGGAGTTAATGATCGCAGGGCGTTTACAAAGTTTTAATCCTGCTTCAATGGCATCATAGTTGGTTGAGTCTAAAACAAGGGGTAATTCGGAAACTTCTTGAACGACATTTACCATCCATTCATACGCTGCTGCACGCTCTTCTTTAGGGATGGCAGGACCAGAATTTAGGTCAAGATAATGAGCTCCACCTTCTTCTTGCTTTGTGGCCCAATACTGCAAAGGTTTTGGGTCTTTAGCGCGAAGAGCATCTCCAATATCAGTGTACATTCCGTTGATCCGTTCACCAAAAATAATCATTCGGTCACGCCCTCTCTTAATATTGAAATGTGCATACTTGTAAAGCGATTATGTAATGGTGATTAATCACCATTACATAATAATTAGTAATTTCAGTAAAGCCTAAATACTCATTAATTCGTCAATGTTCTTCTTTACTAAGGCTGCTGCTGCAGGGTTTCGCATCACTAGAATACTAGCTCCGACTTGAAGACAACCAGAAGCAGTTATTGCTTCCCAAAGCAGACCACGTTCTTCGAGATCTCCCCACCCAGGGAACTCTTCATTAGATGCATGGGCCTCTTTGCATCGATTGGCCTCGTAGCCAACGGTACAAATTACTGGCATGGAGAGCATTTTGTCATTGGCTAAGGCTCCAAGGCGTGCTCGCTCCAAAATTGAGTAAACATACTCGATACCGAATCCAAGTCCTGCAACAGTTGGATCAATGACAATTTTGTTTAAAGGTAAACCCATTTCATTGATTAGAATATTAAGCTGTTTACAAATGTTAATATCAAGTGGTGAGCGTGCAATCAAAGTATGTTTATGAACCATTGCAGCAGCTGCTATGGACTTGTAGTTATCCTGTTCTGCAATGCCAATAAGGAGATTTTCTCCTGTAGCAGCTTCGGCAATAGCCGTTATTACCTCGTTGTTCTTTGCAGAATCGTCACACCCTTCGACAATGAGTGGAACTCCAACGGCAGCCAAGACTTCTTTAACAATACGGGCACAATCTTCGGGTGAACGATTTTCGCCTTCGGGGTCTGCTCCATCAAATTTCAAGTAAATGAGATCTGCACCAAACTCGTCTACGCATTTTTTAGCCCAGGCCGCAGGATTATTGATGACATCTCCTATTTGCTTAGTGATAATATCGCTCCATTCGGGAACAATGTCAGTAACCTCCATGGCGATAACCGGACGATTAGGCATTTGACCCTCAAAGTGGAGATATGGTAAGGCACTATCTCCCCCAACGGTCACAGTGGCAGTTCTTGTTCCTCCTTGTTCAGAAGTTGCTCCGAGAACTACCTCTCCAACTTTACTGGAATATCTTTCTTTTACTAATGTTACGGACATAAACTTCGCTCCTTTCTAGTTAAAGATTCCGGCACGGTGCAAAATACTTTCTACAGCCTTGACCGACACGGAATCATCAGGCAAATCGAATAATGGTTTGCCTGCCAAGTCATATTCCACAACCATAGGATCTAAGGGAATATCCCCAATTAAGGTCAGCCCTGTGCGTTCAATTTCTTCTTTTAAGGTCTCCATACTACCCTCAGTACTTTTGGTCACGATCAAATATATGGACTCCACTGGAGACTTGAGTCCACGAATGAGTTCGTGTACCCGTCCTGCTGATCGAATGCCCCTTGCAGAAGAATCACTGATTACGAACATACAATCGATATGGGGAATGGTACGTCGACTGATGTGTTCTAAGCCAGCCTCAGAATCCACTGCCACAAAGTCATAGTTTTCTCCAATGGTCTCAAGATACTTGCGCAAAAGATCATTGGGATAGCAGTAACAGCCTGACCCTTGTGGTCCACCCATGACGAGAAGGTCAATATCTTGAGTCTCGACAAGCGCCTGCTGAAGCTTATACTCGATAAAAATACTCTTTGACATTCCATTGGGGATCGCTTTGGGATCTTTGGTTTGCTCAATCAGCTCTGAAATAGTTGCTGTGACATCTAATCCCAGCGCTTCTCCAAGATTTGCGTTTGGGTCGGCATCGACAGCCAGAACTGAAAGTCCCCGCTTTTGATGAACCATTTGCCTTAGTAATAAAGCTGTGAACGTGGTTTTTCCTACTCCACCTTTACCAGCAACTGCTATATATTTTGTCTTTGCCATAGGACGACCTCCATTAATAACATTATTGACAAGATGGAAATAGGGATAAATCAGTATGTGGCAAAAATAGGGCGGAAACATACTCGTCCATAAATGTCGCACCAACTGATAGCTCTACATAGGTCATTTTCCGTCCAAGCTCAGCAGCTTCTCGCCATGCATTTTGTGAAAGTAATGCTAATCGAGCACCTTTAACGGAAGCATTACCAATAAATTCAAATCGTTCCTGTTCCAGATCTGGAAGCAGTCCAATTTGGACGGAATCACTAACATTGAGGTAATTACCAAACCCACCAGCAATGACAATCTTACTGATCATTTCGATATCCACTGCTACCATATTCAGTAACGTTCGGATACCTGCGTAGACAGACCCTTTAGCGCGAATGATATTTTTGATATCATTTTCAGTGATGACAATGTCTTTTTCTCCACCGGCTTGATGAGCCCATGCCAAGACAAACTCTTTGTCATCGCTCGTAGCTCGCAATCGTTCCGAACTTGAGTGATGTCCCAATTGGAAGTTCCCAGCACGATCAATAATTCCTGCTCCATGTAACTTGGACACACAATCCACAAGACCCGAACCGCATATTCCCACGGGCAGACTATTACTAATCACCTTAAGGGATACATCCAAGGTTTCTGGATCAATGATCACCCGTTCAATCGCACCGGGCATCGCTCGCATACCAAACGTTATCCCGCCGCCTTCAAAGCTTGGTCCCGCCGAACAAGCGCACGCAACAAGCCAATCCTGATTTCCAAGCACAATTTCCCCGTTCGTTCCAATGTCAATGAAAAGGATGATATCTTCCCCATTGGCAAGATCCGTAACTAGTGTTCCCGCTACAATATCCCCACCAACATAGCTTGCTACCGAGGGATAACAATGTATCAACGCCTCAGATAGCATATGCAACCCAATCTCCTTAGCGGGGACAGAGGGAACACTTGCCATGGTTGGAATATAGGGTTCTAGCCGAATGTAACGCGGATCCACACCCAAGAACAATTGTGTCATGGTGGTATTACCAGCAACCATGGAACACGAAATATTGTAACTAGTCAAAGATCGACGAACAAGTATCTTGTCAATAAGTTCATTGATGGTTTCAATGACCGTGCGCTGAATCTCCTCTAAGTGTTTGGCGTCTTCTACTGCATACACTATCCGAGTAATAACGTCATCTCCGAATTTGGCTTGTTTATTGTAGGATCCCTGCTGATCGTCAATCTCTCCAGTCAAGAGATTGATAAGGTAGACGACAACTGTAGTGGTGCCAATATCAATTGCAAACCCATAGGGTGGGTTGTCATTTCCGGGTTCCACGTGAGTGACGGTTAACCCAGAGTCGGTGTCAGTTAGGGTGACAGACACATTCCATTTTGCTTTTCGAAGTGCCTCTGGCAAGTTTTTCAGTATAGATAAGGGAATATGGATGGGCTTCTCTCCAGCTTTTAGCACACGCCGAAGTTCCATTTGCAGGCGAGCCCAATCACTCATGTTTTCCGTCAAGGTCGGCGCAGAAAGGGTAACTCTCTGCTTTGTCGCTAGTGGGTGATGCCCGAACTTTTCAAGTAAATCATGTCCGCTTTCTTGTAAAATCCCTTTATGGACATCCCCCATTAAGACCTGATGTTCTTGTAACCGGGACTCTGGAGGCACCTCAATCGTCAAATCTCCTTGAATCATGGTTTGGCAGGCTAGCCGAACTCCTGAGGAAAGTTGTTCGGATGTTAAACTACCGGTTCCAGTCACTAAGGGTTCTCCGCTTAAAACTACGACTTTACAAGCACCGCAAGTGCCCTTGCCACCACACCCTGATTTAATATAAATTTCCGCCTTAGCAGCTGCTTTAAGCAGAGATGTGCCGTATTCAGCTTCAACAATGCGGTTCTCGGGCATGAATTTAATTTGAAATGGGGGCATACTTTCACTTCCTTGCTACTAAGACAGTTGGCGGCTCAATCTAGAAAAGTGTCTTAAGATAGGGATTTGGCGAACGAAACAATCCCACTGGATTCTCGTGGACCAACGATAACTTTCCATCCAGATAATTCAGCGAGTTTGCCCGAGACCACAGCAACATAGCCCGGAATGATAACGTTGCGGTGTTTCACTTTATCTGCAATGCCACAAGCAGCCATTGCTTCGGCGATTTTCTCAGGTTCAAATTTACCGGCAGCATATGCTGTGAGCACCGATGTTCCGTCAGTATCAATAGGGAGAATATAGCTAGGAATTTTAGAGGTTTCTACTTCACCTTCAACACTGTAGTACGTTAAGGAGAAGTTCGTCGTAATGTACAATGGAGAATTCTCGTTAACATTCCCTACTGCATTCAAGATTGGCTCAACTTGAATTGGTTTCTGAGGATCAGTATAGATGTTTTGTTTGAGCGTCATCAGCGGTAACAGCTGGGCTTTAGTACTGGTTTTCATAACAACAGCACTAGCATATTTTGCAATATAGACAGAAGCTTCCATAACTTCCTCGAGTGGCTCTGTATTGTTGGTGAAAACAATGACAGGATAACCAAACGGACGGAATTTCTTTTTGATGGCTAACCGACGCAATTGCGTCAAATCAGCTAACTTTTGGACCGTAGTTTTAGAACCTGGATCTAAAACAAATTCTTTGTAACCTAGGGCTACTGCTTTTTCTACAAGATCGTTCAGCGCATCAAGACCCTCTGCTTTGAGAATTACAGGAACTGAATTTTCTTTAGCAAGATTTACTACTGCTTCATAGTTATCGGCATTTGCCTCTCCAATTAGAGGCTTACGAGCTACCAATGGTACAAGAGCAGCCCTTAAAGCAGCGGGATCATTACTAATCAAGATTAATGATTTTTCAGTGTTTGCGGCAACATTAGCTGCCACTTTGGCAAAACGTGCAGCATCTCCGGATTCATTAACTACAGCTACACCCTCGACGGAGTAGTGAAGTCCAACGCGATCGAATTCCAATCCGTTGATTTCAGCGAGTTTTGCGCTAATTTCGTCATCGGTCAAGGCATCAGACACTTGGATGACCATGGTTGTTTCGTGGTAAAAAGTCTTATCATGACGGAACATTACTGTTTCATCCCCTAGGACACTCTCATTACCAAATTTAATTGCCTTAATTGGAGGGGCAGCTGCTGAATCCAAAGCCTCACGAGCAGCCTCCGTGACATAAGGGCAAGTGTCCAACGCCGCTTTTCCAGAAGCCAAAGCCATAGCAAAAGCTAAGCAAGTAGGTACTCCGCATTCTCCGCAGTTTTTCTTTGGTAATTGTTTATAGATTTCTAAACCTGTTAGAGCCATGTTCAAACCCCTTTCAAATTGATTTTTAATATGTGGACAATAAACCAAGGTCCCTAAAGTAGGATGGAACCTTTGGTTTATTGCAAACACGCAGTTATTACATTAGTGGATCAAGTCCAAAGCAAGGATGTCCATTTTCCTCAAGGAATGGAATGATTTCTTCTGACGTGGTTCCGTTAGACTCATCGGCAATTTTATCGATGAAATCCGCACCTAAGCCTTCGTCAATAGAGCGTTGAACAAAGTCTTCGCGTAAGTGTTCCTTCAATTCCTTAGGCATCCAGATAATACGGGCAAGTCCACCATCAGCAGGGATGAATTTCTTACTGAGGAGGTACGTTCTTCCAATTCCCATGAAGCCAGGGGTTTGCATTCCACCACCGCACGTTCCTGCGAGCGTGGAGAAGGTCATACCACAAGGGGTCATTCCAGAATGTTCACGGGTAGTAATCATGAGACCGTTAGCCTCTGGAATGATGGCCATAATGGCCTCGAAACAGCCGCATGAGGTCATCGGTTTGTCCATTAAAGTATAAAGATTAACCTCTTCCAAGGTGTTATTGGAAGCCTTATACAAATAATCATTACAGCTTTGCCACATACCCTTTAATTCATCAACGGCAGGTCCTTTCGGTATGGGTTGGTTTGGTCCGTTCGGTGTAATCTCAAACGATGCCCTAGCATCCAACCAGCTTACAGCACCACACAAGCCAACTCGTTCAGGAGTGACAATACATACATGGTTCGGCGCAAAGGATTGACAAAGTAAGCAGGAGTAAAAGTCTTCGACAGAATCATCCGTCAAGCTCCTCATACGATCGTCGCGGGTTTTATACACTTCGCGAGCTTTGATGATGGCTTCATCAACTTTAGCTTGGTCTGTAAGAATTGTGACTTGAACACGGTCAACAATAGCTGGAAATTCTTCCTTTAATTTTGACAAAAGAAGTAAGCCAAGGTCTTTCAGTAAGAAGCCCTTTTCTCTGGCGTCTTTGGAAACCCGTACCCAGCACAAATCCCGTTGGGCTACATGCCAAATGCCTTCCCCATAGTTTGTAAAGTAGTGAATACGACGCTCTAAAACGCCTTCAAAATCCGATTGCATCTTCCGACCATAAACGTCGATCTGAATTCCCAAGGGAAGCTTAGTGCCTTCAGGGATACTATCGAGTTCAGGCCCAATAACAGTGACCTGACCGTCAACGATTTCGTTCGGACCAACTGAATGAACAAGTTCAAAAGACGTCGTCCGTCCGCCACCGAATTCCACGTAGGTTTCAGCTTTACGAATGGTTTCTCCCTCAAAAGCAGGTCCGAAGTTGATTGGAATCGGAATTTCGATATTCGTTAATTTAATTCCGCGTATTTCCATCGCCAATGCGACAATCTTCTCATAATCAGGCTCAGAAACGAACCAATCTGGAATTTGCATATCTTCACTTAGCGGCTGATCCGTCAAAACTGGGAAGCCCATAAAAATGGCGCCCATTTCAGCAGCTACTTTCACATCATCCAGTTCTCCAAGCTGAAGAACGAAGGCACGAATCCGGCGACGCTGATAATCACGATGGTTTTCTCGTTCTCCAGCCGGAATACCACCGAAGGCTGATCCTGCCCGGAAAGCATAGTTTACAGCATGAATAACCGAAGTAAAGTTTCCTAAGGGGAAAGCAATATAGTCCTCTCCAATTTTAACATTTTCCTCCAGCAACTGCTCAATGACCTCGTCGCAAAGAAAGATCATGAACCCTTTACCCATGAGATTATCAACAATTTTCTTAGCGGCTTTCGAGTCTTTGGCCCGCCCAAGAATAACGGCAACCCCAGGAATGGTCCAGTCTACCATCTTGATTCCATGTTTCCTTACGATAGGGTCACCCAAGAACCCAGTCCAAGGTTTTACTTTAGGGTCATCTCCACGAAGATACTTAATCGTCTCAATGATCTCTGCAGCATATAGGACTGATTCTCCCCAAAGTCTAGCATTGTCAAAGGTAAGTTCTGTGCGAACTTGAGTACGCATGCGGTTCAGGATAGGAACCAGCTCACCCAATTTGGTAACTTTTTCGCCAGATAGACACTCAATGACCGGGAGATGGTAAGCTGTATCTGGATAACTGACAAGTTGTTCGGTTCCGAAATCTTTAACCGCGCGATTCAGTAGAATTTCTGCATAAGTCATCGCGATGATTGTGCCGTCGTATGCTTTACGCAATAGTTTTTTCGGTTGTTGGGTAGGATCCTTAATTGCACCTTCGTAAATTTGTTCCATAGACATAACTATTCCTCCTTTCTTACCAACCTTGAGCTAATGATGTTTCATTTTTTTCTGCAGTCTTTTTATGAATTTTAAGTTTCCAAGTACGATACTCAAGGGCATCAAGAAGTTTTGTTGCGCCAATGACAGGATCAACTTCGAAAATGAAGTTTCCACCAAAAACGTCATGGGCGATTTGGGTCGTAATACCATAGACAAGGTCGCTTCCCTCAATAGGAGGTAACGATCCAACATGGACAGGAAGGCCCATGGTGACTGCCCAAGATCCGATTGAGATTGCTTTCTCATGCATTGCCTCAGGAGCTGATGCGACAAACGGAACTTTAGGTACATCAACGCCTAGTTCATTGGCCATAGCGATAGCTAGATCCATACCGCGGCTATTATCAACACATGCGCCGACATGGAACACTAACGGAAGTCCAGTGGATAATTGTGGATTGGCTACTTCCAGCGTTTTAAGGAATGATTTTAAACCTTCGCCAGCATAAGCGTCAACGGCTAAGGGGGACATCAAACCAAATTTGGCATACGCTCCAGCGGAGCAACCAGTGGCAATGACAAATACGTCATTTTTAACGAGTTCTTTTAGAACCGCAACATGGGATTCATCTTGTAGTCGTTTAAGGTTGTTACATCCTGCCATGAGTGCTACCCCTTTGAGTTGTCCGCTCAAAATTGCATCAGTCAGCACGGATATAGGACGTTCAGGACAGATTTTAGAGAAAATATCCGTTAATGCTTCAATACTGAAACCAGCAACTAGCTTATGACGCTCAGTAGGAATGGAGATTTTCTTAGGATCACGATGCTTGTACGCTTCAATAGCTATGCTAATCAGTTTTTTAGCATCTTCCATAGCTGTTGCAGTATTAAAAGCTATATGTTGGGCTCCAGGAATTTTCATCATGAATTCTGTCGTTATAACCTTAGTATGGTAGCATTCCGCAACAGTTTGCACGGAAGGATAAATACATTGAATATCTACAACCATTGCGTCCAACGCACCAGTCATGATAGCCATTTCTTGGGAGGCTGACGAAGTTGCCAGATAAACGCCTTCGCGCATGAGCAATTCATTACCAGTACAGCAAATACCGACAATATTGATGCCCTCGGCTCCAACCTTTATGGCGTCTTCTTTCATAGCCCGTGCAGCAGCAACAACCATTTCACTTAACACTGGATTATGGCCATGGACTGCAATATTGATCATTTTAGGATTAATGACCCCTAGATTTGCCTCTGAGACGATTGGCTCGGGAATACCGAACATAACATCACTTAGAGTTGTACCAATATATGATCCAGCTAAGTCAGCGAGTGCAGTCTTAAGTCCCCCGAAAATAATATTGACGGGGTCAGAGTCAACTCCCATTGCTGTTTGAGCGATAATTTCTGTAACGGAACCATCAATGGCTCTTGGCATAATATTGGTGTGCTGAAATTTCTTTCGGCGTCCCTCTGTGATAAAGCTATCTAGGAAGGCGATTGGGCGATCTTGATAGCGACCAAAATCCGCATATCCCAATTCAACTACATCTTTAAGGATTTCCATGTTTTCACGATTTAGTGTGGCAATCCCTAATGTTTCAGCTAATTTCAAAAGCTTGGCTGGCGATTTAATCTCATAATCCGGGGCATGTCCCTCAACTAAGGCATGTGCGGTATGCAAGATGTGGCGTGCATGCTCTGAGTGGGATGCAGCTCCGCCGGCAATGTATCTGACAAGGTTACGGGAAACAATGGTGTAAGCAGTTGCTCCACATATTCCACGGCTACTCGGACCCTCTTCTTTTTTAATTCGGCAGGGACCAGCAATACATATTTTACAACAAATACCGTTGTAACCAAATGTACATTGTGGTTGTTGAGCAACTACGCGGTCAAAAACTGACTCGATTTTGCTATCCTGTACCATTTTTAGCATTTGCAGGGCGCCAGGATCTGTTGTACGAATGGGGTTCTTTGGATCAACGACTCGTGGTGCGTCAGACGGACGGGCAGTATGTGTTAAATCACGATATCTAGGCATTTGACAACCTCCTCTTTTTTAAGATCGACTTTTCAAGCTGTTCAATGGTACTAGCGAGAAACGAGTCATCTCCCTTCACCTATGATTTCTTGATAAATTGTATTAAGTTGTACACTTAGAGACCCTACAGATAATTCTTGATTGTCTGTAGTCATAGACATTTCGAACAGCTCATCGCTATACGGGATGATGCCAATGAGCTGCTCTTTTGGAAAGTGGTCTCTAAGAAAATTTTCTTCTTTAGAATTGCGCACTTTATTTCCAACGACGACAGTACGCGGGATACCCAGTTCAAGAGCAAGTTTTTGAACTACCTTCACGGTTTGAACACTGACCTTTGTCGGTTCCGTGACAATGACGAGCACATCAACGCCCTGGGCTGTTCCCCGGGTGAGTTGTTCAATACCTGCGCCCATATCCAAAATGACAGTATCTTTTTCTCCAAGAATTAGTGAATTGACCAAAGCTTGAAGAAAGCTGTTTTCCTTACAATAGCAGGAGGTTCCTCCCCCTTTAATGTTCCCCATACGGAAAAACCGAATTGTCCCCAAGGAAACACAGTAGTCATCCAATATATCATCGACATTGGGATTTAGGGGGTAAAAAGCACCACTCCCACCCATTCTCTCTTCAATCAGTTCTTTCATATCGACAATTGGTTTCAAATTCGCCAGAACCTCATCAGAGATTCCCATGACTGTACCAAGGCTAGCATCCGGATCAGCATCTACCGCCAATACTGTGATGCCTTTTTTAGATAGCCAACGGGCAAGATTTGCAGCGAAGGTGGTTTTGCCGACACCGCCTTTGCCGGAAATTGCGATTTTCAATGTTTCCAACTCCTCTTGTGAAAAATTTCTGAATGCGAACAAGAATAATTCTTCGTTAAAAAGTCACTCAATTCTGTTTTGGATGTAAATCGATGCGTTTACTGACTGTTTCGTATGGATACTTATACTAAGTGAAAGTTTTATCTAACTTTATCTCCTTGTTTAACAGTTATTATATTACGTATTCTTGTTTTAATGTAAAATCCCTGCTTTTCTAAAAAAAATAATGTAATTATATTTTTACATTAACTTAAAACCACTGCTTCTGTGAATAATTTCTCATAGAATACAATTACGATACGTGAAAGTTTTATCTAACTTTATTTGCTAGCATTTATCATATGTATTCTTTACTTAAAACAAAATTCAGCCGAAAGATTGTAACTAATTTCACATTAATTTTTACCCGACGCTTCTTGGGTATTTATCCCCATGAATTTGTGAATTAGTGCCCTTCATCGATTTTTCTTATTATATCATATTATTTTTAATATGTCTAAATTCTTCTTATATAGAAATAGAACATTTATTTCTTTCACATGTCTTTATAGCTTTGCTAATTTTCTGAATATTTCCTGAATTTAGTCATTATTAACATAAATATTGATTACCTAAATTACCTGAATTCTCCATCTGTCGATTATGATCTATTATGATGTTATATTCTTTCTATTATGTAGAAATCCTTCTTTTTTTAAAAAAAGATTGTAATTATTTTCACATAAATTTCATCAAATTAACTGAAATTTCGTAATGTAGTTAGTTTTTACGCTGCGCGGCATCACTTATTCTTAATTAAAGAATGAGTTACTTGAATGTTCGCGGAAATTAAGTTGTTTCTTTATTGTAAGGGCCAAGGATGAAACGCTAGACCAATAGCTCCAGGTCCCACATGGGTAGCAATGACAGCACCAGCTTCGAATAATCGAATTTCATGCTCTGGAAAACGAGCCTGAAGTTCGTGAAGTAGGGTTGCTCCTTCGTCAGGGATATTGACATGTATTAAACATATACGATAACGCTTTCCCGATGACAACGCATGCGTTAATTCATCGAGAACCCGTTGCCAGGCCCGCGTGCGAGTCCGTACTTTGTCAAAAATATCGATTTCTGCCTGTTGATTAAAGTAAAGTATTGGTTTTATTTGTAATAACGTGCCGACTAAAGCAGCTGCTCCCCCGATTCTCCCACCTTTTCGTAAGTTCTCCAGTGTATTAACAATAAAATATAGTTTGGTCTGTGGTTTTAATCGTTGAAGCTGAGTCAGAATCTCCGATGCACATAGTCCCTGTTCTGCCCATTCTGCAGCTGCCCACGCTAGAGCGCCAAGCCCCGACGCAGAGGACCCAGAATCAAAAACATGAATGTTAGAGCTAGAAGTCAATTTGATCGCCATCTGAGCGGAACGCAGTGTTCCGCTAATAGCAGCAGAAAGATGAATGCTCACAATCTCCTCAATCCCTTCCGAAAACAAGGATTGATAGGTTTCTAGGAAAGCGCCCACCGAAGGTTGAGAGGTTGTGGGCAAACCAGAGATATGAGTCAATTTTCGAAATAACATAACATTCGTTAATTCTAGTTCAGAAAACGTTTCATCCCCTATATTGAGAGTGAGGGGTACGACGCGAATCTGTAGTTGTTCTAGGATATCGAGTGTCAAGTATCCTGTAGAATCCATAACGATCCCTATTTTCCTCAACTCTTATCTCTCCTCTTATCAAAACTAAAATAGCTGTATTTGACTGGATCGTATTAAGTATTGCAAAAAGAAAATGATGTTTCTAGAGGGATTAATGACGCCCAAGACAAAATTAACCCCTAAATAACCAGTTGTAACCAGTCTGAGGAAACTGAGCATCAGAGGTTGACAGGGCTACAGCGATTTGTTATTATAATACACGTTCTAGTAAACGGGGCGTGGCGCAGTTTGGTAGCGTGCTTGGTTCGGGACCAAGAGGCCGAGTGTTCGAATCACTTCGCCCCGACCATTTAGATGTATTAAGGGTTTGAGGAATTTATCCACAGTTCGAAAAAAAGTGGCTAACTTCAGACCCTTTTTTTATGCGTCCTTGTTCCACTTCTCATTCAAATGTAAGGAGTGGTTTTTTTAATGCTTTATTCAAATACCTTGGAGAGAATTTGAATATCCTCATCGCTTAGCGATGCAAGATCTGGTGACTCCACTCGAGTAATAATAAACGCGCCTTGGATTTCCGACCTATTCTCAGGCTTCTTGGTCAGCTTATTATTCCCATCATAGATGATTAAACACCTAGGGCGTTCAGTTTCGATTATTGCAATAGAACCCCGGATTGTTAATTCAAATGCCTTGAGGTTATCTGGTAGTTCGCACACCTCAGGGGCCTTCCCTGGTTTCACTAACAAAACTCGTACCCATTTGACCAATTGTACAGCCTCCTATATCAAACAAACTAAAGAGTCATATTAATACCATTTTCCTTTAACCAGTTTCGCCTTACTTTATAATCAGAAATATGACTTGCGACGAGCAGCCAAAATTCCTTAGAGTGATTCATATGTCTTAAATGGCATAATTCATGTACCACCACGTAGTCAATAATATGCGTTGGAGCCATTACCAGTTTCCAGTTGAAATTAAGATTTCCTTTTTGAGAGCAACTTCCCCACCTAGTTTTCTGATTCTTAAATCGAACCGTGTTTACATGAACGCTAATTTTGTCGGCAAATAGCTCAAGCCGCTCATGAATTAACTCCTTAGCTCTTGCAATATACCACTGCTCAATGATTTTCCGAATTGCCTCTCGTTTCTTTTCTTGAGGAATGTCCTTATTAATAGCAACTTGGATTTGATCATCTTTAAGATTAACGCTATTGTATTGCCCGTCATGATCTAAAAGTCTGAGCGGGTAATCTTCACCCATAAATAATAGCTTTTCACCACTTATGTACTCGCGCACCAACCTTTTCTGAGTGAGTCGGCAGCTATAACTATCAAATTTATTAAATATCCATTCCCTCTTGTTCTCCACCAGGTGGATAATTTCGGCGTCCTCCATAGAAACAGGTGCCACGATTTTAACCCCATCAGCACCAATCGATATACTAACATATTTTGCCCTCAAGCTTTTTCTAATTGAATATGAAATTACTTTGGAACCTAGTTCGAGGTTTTGCATGTTGTCATTCCTTATATCTAAACTTAACTTCATTCATTTCAAAGTTAATAATATATTATGGTAAAACATCTGGTTTTACAAGGGCGCACTATTACTCAGCTGAACAACAAAATGAGAGCATTGCGCTCTCATTTTGTTGTTCAGCTGAGTAATATGTCTCCGGAACGATAATTCGCGGGTTACCTACATCCTTTTGCATTTTCAACAAATGATTGGACTAGATCCGAATTTTTAGTCCCTAGACGCTCTACTCCCGAACTGACATCGACCGCATAGGGATTTACTGCACGAATTGCGCGTTGTACATTTTCCGGGTTCAGACCTCCTGCTAAAATAAGGGGGATATCAAAACTTCGGATACGATTAAAAAGATCTTGAAGGCTTGGATCATCCCAAGGAAGAGGAGCACCGGTTCCTCCTAACTGCCCTTGGTATGATGCGTCAACAAGTATACCCTGAACCATCCCGATCCAATTTTCAAAGGGGTGTTGAAGCGCTAACTCTTCCGAGTTAATATTATCATCAACCGCAATATTTATGGCCTTGACACAGGGGACACCAATCCTTTGATAATCCTCGGGAGCTTCAGTTCCGTGAAGCTGAATAGCAGTCAAATGGCATTTTTGGACAATTTCAGCAACAATAGTAGGATCAGCGTTTACAAAAACACCAATACGCGTCATGAAAGGAGGAAGGTTTAATGAGATTTCTCGAGCTTGCTCGGGTTGAATATACCGTTTACTTTGAGGTACAAAAATAAAGCCTATGGCGTCGGCTCCTGCATCACTTGCCCAACGCGCTTCTTCTAACGATCGAATACCGCATATCTTAACCTGTACCATGAGAACTCCTCCTTTTCAGTTTGATCATCGGTTGTAGCTATTTTTAGGACTCAATTATTGTCAATTCATCCATACTAGTTATAAAATAAAAAAGCCCTCTATCCTCTAAAAGGACAGAAAGTTTTCTGTGGTGCGACCTTAATTTCTCTGAGATTGTCTTGGCATTCCCTATAAAACGACCTTTTGCCGTCTTAAGGAAATTGGCATATCTCAGATCCTCTAATCGAATGCGGAGAAGCTTCTTCTCGATATCCGAGTTTCTGTAACGGGAAACCCCCGGTATCACCTACTAGCATTGCTTTAAACACGTTCGGATCACAACTCAGAGAGCCATTCCGTCAAAGGATACTGTGTCAGACTCCCACCTACTCTGACTCGCTAAGACATTTCCAGTAGACGTACTATTTCCCATCATTGTCTGTTACAATATTATTTGTAATAAGTATAAGTCTGAACAATACTATTGTCAACCTAAAAACTAAAACTTTCACCATCCTATGTGCCTTATTTTGAAACGATCATCTGATTTCGGCTGCTTCTTCAGCGATTTTTTCTAATTCAAGAATCACTCGTTCCATGTCGACGGGGAATGAAGCGTTCACAGTGACCATATGAGACGTGCGGGGGTGCCTAAAGCAAAGCGTTGAAGCATGCAACGCCTGTCTTCCTATAAAAGAAGAATGCCTCCCATACATACTATCTCCGATAATCGGATGTCCCATATGCACCAGATGTACTCGAATCTGATGAGTTCTTCCGGTAGCCAGTGTGAGTTCGAGCAAAGACGCGTCTGGAAAAGTCCTAAGAGGACGGTAATGTGTTATGGCATGATCACCCTCAGGGCTGATCATACGGCGATTGGGTCTGCCAGGACAAGGCCCGATAGGCGCATCAATTACGCCCTCTTGCTCGAGAACACCCTGAACGAGTGCTAGATAGGTCCGTTTGAAAGTACCAATCTGAAGTTGTTGCTCTAGCTCTGTCTGAGTGCGAGCGTCTTTCGCAAACGCCACACAGCCAGAAGTATCCCGATCCAAACGATGTAATGGTCGAATCGTACTTAAAATCCCCTTATTCTGAAAATAGTGTGCGAGATGATTTGCCAATGTCCCCCCGGCGGTCTGCCCAGTGGGGTGAACAAGCTGCCCTGCTGCTTTATCTAACACAATAACCTGATCGTCCTCAAAAAGGACAACAATTGCTCCTTCTTCTGGTCGAACCCCATATGTCTGATCCATCAGAACAAGGATCTTCAGACTATCTCCGGCTTTGACCTTTTTTTGTAGAAAAACCGGGCGCCCTTTTAGTAAAATTCCTTTGGCCCGAGTTAGTTTCTGAAGACGTCGTCCAGAGCACTGTACAATTTGCTTAAGATAGGTTTCTACGGTTATGCCATCATGTTCAGTGGACACAATATAAGTGTCATATGTCTTCACATTCATTTCCCTTTCTCTTTGACCCTAATTAATAAACTCCATGATATCATGAAATTTTCTCGGATGCCTAATGTGCTGTCGAGCTGTGACGCAACGATACTTATATTTCTAATTGATTAAAAGACGTAGAAAAATTGATTTCAGCCCAAAATCAATGATAAAATAGCTAATCATTGAGCAAAATAATGTTATAAGGAGTCCTCTGTAATGTTAAAAGGTCAGAAAACGTCGATTCGTCCTATTGAAGAAGATGACATTGATGTTTTATATCAATGGTATAACGATCAAGAGGTAAATTTGTGGTCCAGCGGGGCTTGGCCCTTAAATACGCTACTGAGTAAAGATCAACTGGCTGTCAAATTTCTCGATGGATCGCCGGATGCCTTTCGCTATGTTATTTTGGATGAAAACGATCTGCTCATTGGAACCGTGGGATTTAAGGAAATGAATATCCCCGGTCGCTCGGCCACCCTCTTTGTAGTTATTGGAAATAAATCGTATTGGGGTAAAGGTTATGGCACAGATGCTTTAATCACATTCGCTCGCTTTCTTTTTACTCAGTGGAATTTTCACAGGATTTCGCTCGATACCTGGGACGGAAATATTCGAGCGATTAAGGCCTATGAAAAAGTTGGATTTATTATTGAAGGTCGTCAGCGTGAGGCTCGTTTTGTGTTAGGAAACTATCATGACGCTATTTTCATGGGTTTATTGCGCGAAGAGTTCCTCACCTTACATGGTAAATTATAGGGTTGCCAAAATCTACAGTTTGGAGTAAACTATAACAAATTTAATAAATCGTACTATTCCTCTGGGGTTGGGTGAAATTCCCTACCGGCGGTAAAGCCCGCGAGCCTTATGGCAGACCCGGTGTCATTCCGGGGCCGACAGTAAAGTCTGGATGAGAAGAGGAACAGGTAGAATTAAGCGTATTTACGCTTTTTTTAGCTGTGACTTTGCGACCCAACACCCGGAGAATGAACGGGTGTTTTTTTGTTTTCGGGAGACACTAAGACCTAAGCAAGCGAAAGGAATTTATTATGAAAGCATCCAGTCCTTCGAATTTAAATGATGAAAAATTTATGAGGGCAGCCCTAGACTTGGCGATCAAGGCAAGAGGTAGAACTAGTCCAAATCCGCTAGTAGGGTGTGTTATCGTCAAAGATGAGGAGATCGTTGGAGAAGGGTATCACCTCAAAGCAGGAACTCCTCACGCCGAAGTTCATGCCCTCGCAGCTGCGCGAGATCAGGCGCGTGGCGCTACGGCATATGTAACCTTGGAACCTTGTTCACATTTTGGCAGAACGCCGCCCTGTGCTGACGCACTGATTCGTGCAGGAATTAAACGAGTTGTTGTCGCCATGAAAGATCCAAATCCGCTGGTTGCCGGCCGGGGCATAGATCGATTACGTGAAGCCGGTATTCAGGTGGATGTAGGTCTCTTGCTCCAAGAAGCGTCCGTCACCAATGAAATCTTCATTAAAGCAATAACTACGGGATTACCTTTTGTTGTCTATAAAACCGCGATGACGTTGGATGGCAAAATCGCCACAGAGACGGGAGATTCACGCTGGGTTAGTAATGAAGCGTCCCGGCATTACGTCCATCAGCTTCGCGATCGTTGCAATGTCATTATGGCGGGTAGTGAAACGGTCATTCAGGATGACCCCGCCCTCACTTGCCGTCTTCCCGGTGGAAACGACCCTGTTCGGCTTATAGTCGACGGGCAACTGCGTATCCCAGAAACCGCCCAAGTGTTAACCGCCTCAGTACAAAGCCCTTGTATTATCGCGACCACACAAGCTGCCTCTAGGGATAAGATAGAACGCCTTAAACTTCTGAACCAGGTTGAGGTTTGGCAATATGACACTCCTCGGCATGTCCCACTAGACAGACTATTACGTGACCTTGTTCCGCGCGGTTGGACAAGTGTTTTATTAGAGGGAGGCGGCGGACTTGCGGGCACGTTGATTGCAGAGCAATGTGTTGACAAAATCGAGTTCTTTATCGCGCCTAAGTTAGTTGGTGGAAATGGTCCCTCTCCCCTTTCGGGCTTGCATATCCAGCAGATGGCCGCAGCATTGGCCCTAGATGATCTTAGCGTTGATTTGGATACGGGTGATCTTCATATAACTGGTTATCTACGGCATGAATAATCATACATTTTTCTTAAATTATTTAAGATGGGTCAGGGAGGGATATACTTGTTTACCGGTATTGTAGAAGAACTAGGTATTGTCCGTGGCCTTCGCCTCTTACCAGAATCGGGGCAACTTACACTTGAAGGGAAAAAGGTCCTTGATGGAACCCAAATTGGTGATAGCATCTCGGTCAATGGCGTGTGCTTAACCGTCATTCGGCAAAGTGAATATGAATTCACAGTGGATGTGATGGCAGAAACACTGGCCAAAACAAATCTGGCTGAACTTAAGAGCGGAGGCCGTGTCAACCTGGAACGTGCTTTACAGCTTCAAACCCGATTAGGCGGACATTTGGTCAGTGGGCATGTCGATGGCGTTGGAAACATTCGACAGATAACTCCTTGGGGGATAGCGAAAGTCTATGAAATTAATGCGCCACCTTCCCTTCTTTCTTATGTATTGCCCAAGGGATCAATAGCTATTGACGGAATTTCCCTCACGGTTATTGATGTGGAAGCCGATTATTTCACAGTTTCTCTAATACCCCATACGTTTGATCAAACCACCCTGGGATTTAAGGGGCTTGGCGCAAGAGTCAACCTTGAAACAGACCTCATCGGCAAGTATGTTGCTCGTTTTATGGGGCTGAACACCTCATCCACCTCAAAACCGAAGGATCTATCGCTGGGCTTTTTGGCTGAACATGGCTTTATTTAGCCCACTACTGTCTACTGTCAATAAATTAATATTTAAGGAGTGAGGACCATGTCATTTAACACAGTTGAGGAAGCATTGGAAGATATACGACAAGGTAAGATGATTGTTATGGTGGATGATGAGGATCGTGAGAATGAAGGAGATCTGGTTATGGCCGCTGAAATGGCAACCCCAGAAGCGATCAATTTTATGGCAACCTATGGGCGGGGGCTAATTTGCGTGCCAATGACTAGGGACCGCATTCATGCCTTAAAACTCGAACCGATGGTCACTCTAAATACGGATCCTCATGGGACTGGCTTTACAGTAAGTGTTGATTCTGTCAAAAGTACAACAGGTATATCCGCTTTTGAACGTGCGGAGACCGTCAAAATTCTAGTGGACCCGCATAGTGAACCGACTGATTTACACCGACCTGGACACATCTTCCCTCTTCTAGCCAGAGAAGGTGGAGTCTTGGTTCGCGCAGGGCACACAGAAGGTTCAGTGGACTTAGCGCGTCTGGCTGGACTTCAGCCCGCAGGCGTCATTTGTGAGATTATGAATGAAGACGGAACTATGGCAAGAGTACCTGATTTGCAGCTGTTTGTTGAAAAGCATAATCTGAAATTCATCACCCTTAAAGACTTAATTGCTTATCGACGACTATCCGAGAAGCTTATCGAGAGGGTCGATAGTATCCATCTCCCAACGGATTTTGGCGACTTTCGAGCCATTGGTTATCTTAGCATTCTCGATCAAAAAGAACACATAGCGTTGGTTAAAGGGACGGTTGATGATGGTGCCCCCGTCCTCGTCCGGGTTCACTCTGAATGCCTGACTGGAGATGTTTTTCATTCCCGACGTTGTGACTGTGGAGACCAAATCAGTGCCGCGTTGGAACAAATAGAGCATGAAGGACGAGGTGTGTTACTTTATATGCGCCAGGAAGGCCGTGGGATTGGTTTGTTGAACAAACTAAAGGCCTACAAACTACAGGAACAAGGCAAGGACACTGTCGAAGCCAACCTAGCCTTAGGATTTGAGGAGGACTTACGGGACTACGGCGTGGGCGCGCAGATTTTGGCTGACCTCGGTATTTCAAGAGTGCGTTTAATGACTAATAATCCGAAAAAAATTGTCGGCCTCGAAGGATATGGTCTCCAAGTTGTGGAACGTGTTCCCGTAGAGATAGCGTCAAAACCAGAAAACTCAAAATATCTTTGCACCAAGAAACATAAGATGGGCCATTATTTGACGGGAGTTAAATAACAAACGTCTGATCACCTGTTATTTCAAAAGCTGAATCAATGCTCTATATAAGAAAGGATGTATTATCAATGAAAACTTATGAAGGAAATTTAATGGCCGAAGGGCTGAAGATCGGAATAATTGCTGCACGTTTTAATGAATTTATCACAAGCAAATTGGTCGGAGGTGCAATGGATGGACTCCGCCGGCACGGGGTGCTCGAAGCTGATATTGAATTGGCTTGGGTCCCAGGAGCCTTTGAAATTCCGTTGGTGGCTCAAAGAATGGCTCAATCTAAGCGCTATGATGCGGTCATTTGCCTTGGTGCCGTTATTCGTGGCGCCACCCCTCATTTTGATCTTGTTAGCAATGAAGTCAGCAAGGGGATTGCCCACGTAGGTCTACAAACTGGAGTCCCTGTAATTTTCGGTGTTCTAGCCACCGATAGTATTGAACAAGCGATTGAGCGTGCAGGAACCAAGGCCGGAAACAAAGGCTTCGACGCGGCGATGACAGCGATTGAGACTGTAAACTTGCTTAAGTCTTTCTAAAGACATATTGTATCTGACACAAATTAATTAATTTATTTGTAAAGTATGGAGGATTGTCCACAAAAAAACCCTTGTCAAAAGGCATAATCTTTATTAGACTCATAGAAGGATTGTGTCTATTTTTAGAACAAGGAGTTGAGTGCCATGACTTCCGACATTAATGCCCGAGATAAGGAAATGGCGATGCTTGAAGCAGCGCGCTCAGGTAATACCAATGCCTTGAATGAGTTAATTGAACACTATGAGCCGGAGATTCGCATGATTGCCTGTAAATATTTCCTACCCAGGGCAGATTATGATGACCTAATTCAAGAAGGTCGAATCGCGATTTATAGTGCCCTATTAGCTTATGACATAAACCTTCACATCCCCTTCCTGCATTTTTTGAGAATGGTTATTAAACGCAAACTTATCGATAGCTTACGAAAGTATAATCGCCAAAAACATCTAACTTTAAATGAAGCGTATTCACTCAATACTGTGATCTCAGATTCAGAGAATACAAGTTTCTTATCACTTTTACCGAACGCCGAAGATCCTGCTTCAATGGTCGTTGCCAATGACGAGGCTCGTTCAATGATTCACGACTTAAATATGACTAATCTTGAGCGTCTGGTATTTGAGCATTATTTCATTCAAGGATACAAGCCACGTGAAGTGTCTAAGAACTTAGGGCTTCATCCAAAGTCTTTAGACAATGCTATCCAACGGATTCGACGAAAAACCGTACAGTATCGTTCTCGCCAAGTGGCAGGCTAGAGGAGGTTTGCGATGCATTCGTTTTCTACATTCGTTTTTTCCTGTCGAATGCGTATAGCCCAATTAAAAAGACGTAAAATTGCAGTTAGTTTGAGCGTTGTGTTTGTTGTGGCTATTTTAGTTCTCGGTCCCCCGGTTTATCAAGAAAGCTGGCTAGATCCCTTCGGAACGCTGAATGTACCTAATCGAGAGCTACACCCGCATGCGATTACTAAACTCGGCATGGTGAATTCCGATGACCCCTTTCATCCCTATTACTACACTAACGAAGGAAAAATCCAAGAGTTGATGCGCGGTTTGCAGCGTGCCACCCCCCTAACATCCTCAGATCAAGGCTTTGCCACTTTTGAAAATCAAAAAGTACAGTATTTTACGTTGCATCGAGCTCGCTCCCCCTACCATACAGAGGTAGACTATGCACTGCAATACTACCCAGACAAGAGTATTGTTCGTTTTGGACAACAAACGTTTCGAATAAATGAGTCGACTATCTATGCATTTACTCAAATTTCAGGTAGTATGACTTCAGGATGGTGGAAATAATAAAAAGTCGGGAACGAGCTGTTCCCGACTTTTTGTTATTTTGCCAGTTAGCAGTATTAGGCAATGCCACCGCTTTGATTAATCAACTTGCTGACCTTACTATGGGCATTGGTAGCTTCGTTTGCTAAGCGCAGATAAATACTTCTCAAATCCCCGTGGTGTGCTCGCGTAGCAAGCGTCATGTATCCCATTGCAGCACTCGCTGCGTCTTTTTCGTAATCATAAAGCATATCCAAGTCCGTAAATTGACTCATTTTCGAAGCCCCCTTTCTATTGTAGTTCGCCCATGCCTTTACTGAAATACCCCAGTACATCTTCTAAGCCCTTGGCTTGTTCTTTGAAGAATCCTTTTACTGCAGCGTCTTGTGCCATTTCATTGTACATATGGCATTTCTTCATGGCGGTTTCGGTTTCAATGCGACTTCGAGTTAACATGCCTTGATCCAGGATCTTCTTCATTTCCGTATCATTTAATTGCATCTTCGATCCCTCCTTTTTTAGATACTAATTCCAAATAACAGTTTCAGGATGTGCAGAAAGTCAGCAAATTATTCACAGTTACGGGATATTTTAAGTATTTGAAGTTTCATGATAAGTAATTTCTTGAAAATTCGTCCATTTAGGACTTATGGCACTTCTCGTAAAGCATAGGAAATGATACATTATGCATAGGGGAAGTGAGAAAAGGAGGCTTAGAATTTGGAAACACCAGACTTTAAGCGAGTTATCCGGGGGTATGAACCGGAGGCTGTCGACCAGGCGTGGGCAGAAACGGACCGTCAACTAGCTGAAGCAAATGCTGCTAACAAAGAGCTCCGCTTACAAATCAACAGTTTACGGGAACAAAACTCAGAATGGGGAAATCGACTCAAGTATTTTGAGCAGATTGAAAAGGACCTTCGGGATGCCCTGTTGAGTGCCCAGCGGATCGCTAACCAAGTGAAAGAAGAAGCCACTAAGCAATCAAACGAGCTAATAGAATCAGCCCGCACTGAAAGTGAAACGTTGATATTGGAAGCGACTCGAATTTCAGAAGCAAAGGAAAGTGAAACAGAAACCTTACTTATTGATAAACGGACGGAAATTATCCAAATTGAGGAGCAAATTCAAGCATTAGCTGAACGGAAAACAGAACTCCAAACGTTAGTTGATCAGGCAATTCGTTATTTAGAAAAGGTCATGGGATTACTTGGGCCCTCGATGATCTCTTCAGAACAGGATACCGATTAATGTCCCTATAAGTCCTGCTACAAGTCACCACGAACTATGCGAGTTATACCCTAAGGCGAACACGAGTAATAGAATTGCGAAAAAGATGACCCAAAGACTAACGTGTGAAGTTCGAAGTGAGGCCGAAACGGATGCATTCTGCACCGTTTCGGCCTCATTGTCATTTGAACCCTCGCGTTCATCCTCAGTGTCAAAAGGGACATCTAACGATTCCTGGATTATTTGGAGTGCTGCTTCGCGTGAACCGGCGGGGACATAGAGATCCACTCCAGTAGTTAACCCATAAGCTATTTTGAGGAAGGCTCCGGCATCAGGATATTGTTTGATTGCCGTAATGCTCTCCTCGTTTAGAAGCCCAATTATAATATCCGCCTCAAGATCCTGGGTAACACCGCAAAGATAACTCCAGTTGTCCTCAACCATCTATGCATCTCTCCCTACCCTAGATTTTCAAGAATGGCGTGTCAGACCATATTCTTTCCAGCGCTGATCGACAAGATTGACGGTGGCCGTGTCAGGAAGTACTTCTCCCGGATAACCCGGCTTCATCCGGGCATCGATTAGGATTGGGCCATGGTATACTAAGCGATGCAAGCGCATTTCTGTTGCCGCATAGATATCATGAGCGGGATCAAAGCGGGTAAATACTTGCCAGAGGAACCCGGTAGGATCTAAGGCAAGAGCTAAATCATCTACCAAAATCGTCAAGGGCCATTCCTGGAACGTTTCAGCTTGAAGATGCGCTAACACATCATTTGCGAGTTCAGGTGTATTTTCAAACGAGGGAGCCTCTAATAACAAGCACCCTGCACAGAAGGGTTTAATCCCGCGAATGCCAGGAATCGAAATCCCTTCAATATGACGCGGCAAGTCACGTTTGGCGGTTCCTAACCCAAGCATGATGGCCTTACTTCCATGATTAAGACGTCGGCCAGTATAGTCCAAAGTATCCATGGACGTTTCATTCAGTATTAAAAGATCCGATTCCGGTTCAAATCGAGCCAGAACCGTTTCCAAAAGAGTTCTAAAATCTTGTAAATCAAGTTGGACATCAGTGAGGATCAAGAACTTTGTTAAGGTAAGTTGCCCTTCCCCTAGGATTCGGAAGGCGTGAGCTAAAGCTTCACGTTGATAGCTTTCCCGTACTATGGCAGCTGCCAAGGCGTGAAAACCAGTTTCAGCATAGGTCCAAAGCGCTTTAACTCCAGGCATGACCACCGGAAACATAGGGGACAACAAAGATTGCAAATACTCGCCTATAAAATAATCCTCCTGGCGAGGCTTTCCTACAACTGTAGCCGGGTAAATTGCATCGCGTCGATGGTATACAGTATGTACGTCAAAGACCGGGAAATCATGTGTAAGCGAGTAATAGCCGTAGTGATCCCCAAAAGGTCCTTCTGGCTTGCGAATGTTTGCAGGCACAGTTCCACAGATGGCAAACTCAGCTTCGGCAATAAGCGCATGGGGATGAGAAGGTACTTTAACCCTGGAAAGTTTTTCACCCATCAAAAAAGAAGTAAAGATAAGCTCGGGAAGCATCTCCGGTAGAGGAGCAATGGCGGAAAGAATCAGAGCCGGCGGCCCTCCTAAGAAAAGAGTCGTGGGAAGGTTCTGTCCCAATTGCTCGGCTTCATAATAGTGAAATCCTCCACCCTTATGAATCTGCCAGTGTATGCCTGTCTGGTTTGGACTATATATTTGAATGCGGTACATTCCCAGATTATGTTCTCCTGTCAGTGGGTGTTCAGTATAGACTAAAGGCAATGTAACAAAAGGTCCACCGTCCTCCGGCCAGCTGGTAAGTATTGGGAGCCCGCTCAGATCTACAGATCTCTCTTGAATCTCAAGAACTGGGGCGTGTTTTTGATCGACAGTGCGAAGCCCACTTTTAGCCAGGGAAAGCATCCAGTCCTTTTCCTGCCATAGTACGGAAGGCTTCGGAGGGAGCAGACGATGCAAGGCCGAAACGGCCCGCTGTACTATTTCCTCCGGCTTTGGTCCGATGGCAAGATCTACGCGCCGACGCGTTCCAAACAAATTAGTGACGACTGGAAAAGCACTTCCCTTAACTCGCTTGAACAATAGGGCCGGGCCCTCTTCCTCAATGACACGACGGTGAATTTCAGCCAGCTCTAGATAGGGGTCAACTTCTGCCTCGATCTCGACAATTTGGTTCTCTCGACGGAGGGTTTCTATAAAATGACGTAAATTAGTGTGCACAGTTTCACCTCTGAGTTAAATTATTTAATTTTCATGTTACGTTAAGGATCTTTCAGTACTGTGGCAGATTACAATTATTTATTTGTTCTTAACCATGCTAAGGCAGTTTGGGTTAAAGTATCGCAATGACGGATAATTTGGCTTAATTCCTCCGAACAAAGGTTATCTGAGTGTATTCCTGCCGTTACCACCACTGGGCATCGGAGTCCGCGGGACAACGAATCGGCCACCGTCTGAGCGACTTCGACATCTTTATGTCCCGGAACTGGCATGATATACACATCGGAGCTCCACCCAGTACCGCTAAGGCTCTGGCGCGGAAGAGCCATAACCACTCCTCCAACATGAGGTTTCCCACCGCCTGTCAGAAGGCCATTGATCCCATGTCCGGTATCCATGAGGATTAGTGAAATTCGACAACGTCCCTCCCCTTCTTGTCCTTGCCAAACAGGGAGATCAATCTGCATATTATCGCGCACGTGGTTTGTCCTCACTTTACTTTTTAACATTAGATAGCTACATTATACATTTTGTCGTCAATATTTGCCAAATTTTCAGAATGCCCAGTAGAGGACGATGCCTTGTGACCCTATTGCCCTGAAATTTAAATCCACTTCATTTATCAAGAGTCCCGCATAGCGGCATGGAGGTCTGACTACTACAAAAGAAAAGAGAATCAGGTATATTAATCCCGACTCTCCTTTTTACTCAATGAACTTCGAATGCGCTTAATCTTTTTGGAAAGAAAATGAAAACGTCCCCAAATCATCAACATCCACAAGGAGCTGCTGTCCTTCTTTGAATTCTCCTTGCAGGAGTTTAAGGGCCAAGGGGTTTTGTAGGCGTTGTTGGATCACACGTTTGAGCGGCCTAGCTCCATAAACAGGGTCATACCCCTCATTGGCGAGTTGAGCGCGTGCTTTCTCTGTCAATTCAAGCGTGAGTTTGCGTTCGCTCAAGCGTTTGCGTAACAGTCCGAGCTGAATTTCCACGATTCGTCCGATATGCGCGCGACCTAAAGGATGGAAGACAATGACTTCATCAAGGCGGTTGAGGAATTCCGGTCGGAAGTGATGCCGTAATTCTTCGTTGATGGTAGACCGAACTTCTTCTTGTGATGCGCTGCGTTGGGTCAGTTCTTGAATAGATGGACTGGCAATATTACTGGTTAAAATGACGACCGTATTTTTGAAGTTTACAATACGTCCCTGCCCATCGGTTAATCGACCGTCGTCTAAGAGTTGCAAGAGAACATTGGTGACATCGCTATGAGCTTTCTCAATTTCATCAAAGAGGATGACACTGTACGGCTTACGACGGACCGCTTCTGTGAGCTGCCCACCCTCTTCATACCCTACATAACCTGGAGGGGCGCCGATGAGTCGTGCAACTGTATGCTTCTCCATATACTCAGACATATCAATTCTGACCATGGCCTGTTCATCATCAAAGAGAAACTCAGCCAATGCTCTGGCAAGCTCGGTTTTCCCCACGCCCGTCGGCCCCAAGAAGAGGAATGAGCCCAAGGGTCGATTCGGATCTTGTAAACCAGCGCGTGCCCGGCGTACGGCGTCAGCGACGGCACGAACAGCTTCCTCTTGGCCGATGACTCGTTCATGAATACGGTCTTCCATGTGGACAAGTTTTTCCATCTCGCTCTCCATGAGTTTGGAAACAGGGACGTGGGTCCAGGTCGCCACGATTTCGGCGATATCTTGCTCTACTACTTCTTGCTTTAACAGTGTATTTTTCTTTGCTTGTAGTTTTTCCTCTGTGGCTTTAAGTTCCTTTTCCAAGCCTGGGATTATGCCATACTGGAGTTCGGCAGCTTTATTATAATCCAATTGTTGTTGAGCCTGTTCCATCAGGTTACGCGAACGGTCGACTTCCTCTTTCAGTTGTTGAATTCGCGCAAGAACTTCACGTTCGCCTTGTAATTGGGCTTCCATTCCGAACCGTTCCTCTTTAAGATTGGCCAACTCTTCCTCAATTTTTGTTAAACGGTCCTTGCTGGCTTCATCCTTTTCTTTCTTTAACGCCTCACGTTCGATTTCCAGTTGCATCATCCGGCGTTTGATCTGATCTAATTCATAGGGATCGCTGGTGATTTCCATCCGCATACGCGCTCCCGCTTCATCGATTAGATCAATCGCTTTGTCCGGGAGAAAACGATCGCTAATATATCGATCAGAAAGCACGGCAGCAGCAATGATTGCTCCATCGGTGATTCGTACGCCATGATGTGTTTCATATTTTTCTTTAAGTCCACGTAGAATTGAGATGGTATCCTCGACACTGGGTGCCTCCACTATGATGGGTTGAAAGCGTCGTTCGAGCGCAGCATCTTTCTCAATGTGTTTACGATATTCTGCCAGCGTTGTGGCGCCAAGCATGCTGAGTTCTCCACGGGCTAACATCGGTTTTAACATGTTGCTGGCGTCCATTGCGCCTTCGGCGGCGCCCGCTCCTACAACCGTGTGCAATTCATCAATAAATAGGATCACATCGTCACGGTCCTGAATTTCTTTGAGAACCGCTTTTAGACGTTCTTCAAATTCCCCTCGATATTTTGCTCCTGCGATTAAGCTTCCCATGTCGAGAGAAATAACTTGTTTATTTTTAATGGCATCGGGGACATCTCCTCGGACAATCCGTTGAGCTAATCCTTCGACAATCGCTGTTTTGCCGACCCCAGGTTCACCGATCAACACTGGATTATTTTTAGTGCGGCGGGAAAGGGTCTGGATGACCCGTCGGATTTCCTCGTCACGACCAATCACTGGATCAAGACGACCGCGCCTGGCTTGCTCCACCAGGTTGAGTCCATATTGTTCGAGAGCCGCATAGGTTCCTTCGGGATTTTGACTAGTGACACGTTGAGTACCTCTAACTTCTCGCAAGGCCTGTAGCAATTTTTCTTGGGTCAGTCCTGCTTGTTTGAGGACCTGTTCGACAGACCCTCCAGCCTTTTTAAAAATTGCCAGCAGCAAATGTTCTGTGCTCACATACTCATCGCCAAAGGGAACCATCTCATCATGAGCCGCGACTAAAACAGTTCGTAAGCGGGGTGAAATGCTTATTTGCACATTTCCGCCACTGATTCGGGGAAAGCGGTTGATCTCTTGACGGATAGTTTGGATGAGTGCGCCAACTGCCATGTCAAGCTTAGTCAGTACTTGGGGAACGACGCCATCCCCTTGCTCTAAAAGAGCGAGCAAAAGATGTTCAGGCTCTACCTGACTGTTTCCGTTGCGTTCCGCCTTCGTTTGGGCGTCTGTGATGGCTTCCTGAGATTTCTGGGTAAAACGGTTGGTATCAAATGACATAATTACTCACTCCTCTTCAAGCTAGGTAATATTCGCGTGGTTCACACGCTTTCTACTTATGATGCTTTAAGCTATTCGGTAATTCCACGTTTATTGGCTAACTCACGAATGCTCGAAATTTCTTGTTCACTCATACCCTCTGGTAAAATGATGGATAATTCTGCAAAGAGATCCCCTTGTTGGGACGGCTTTTCCAAGTTAGGCATACCTTTTCCCCTTAAGCGAAATCTTTTCCCGCTTTGTGATAAAGGCGGAATTTTTAGAAGGACTTCTCCCCCAAACGTATGGAGACTGACCTCGCCGCCTAAAACGGCCCGGTAGAAATCTATCGGTATGTCGGCTCGCAAGTCGTCTCCATCACGGACAAAACGAGCATGTGAACTCACCGTAATATTTAAATAGAGGTTCCCTGCCGGTCCACCTGAGATCCCTGGTCCACCTTGACCTGCAACGCGCACTTTGGAACCCGTTCGTACCCCTTTAGGAATTTTAGCCTCGATTTGTTTTTCTCCCGTTCGAATAACCCGTGTTGTTCCATTATAGGTTTCTTCGAGGGTTACTTGGATTTCAACTTCAAGGTCCTGACCAGCATGGGCACGGGAACGCCCTCGAGCAGAACCTCCGCCAAACCCTTGCCCTCCTCCAGCCCCGCCAAAGAGAGTAGAAAAGAAATCGGAATACTCGTCTCCTCCCATACCATCAAATCCGCCGGATCTTCCTGACCCACCGAACATTTCTGCAAAATCCTCTTGGGACATGGTATGGGTTTGGTTTCTACCACCCCTACCCCCCGGATTCGTTTGCCAACGGCCATAATCATAATCTCCACGTCCGCCACGGCTCTGCCATTGTTGGTAATCCTGCCGTAATTCATCGTATTTGCGTCGTTTCTCAGGATCGCTGATTGCTTGATAGGCTTCCATGGATTCTTTGAATTTAGCTTCAGCAGCTTTGTCCCCAGGATTAACATCTGGATGATATTTTTTGGCTAATTTTTGGTAGGTTTTTTTTATGGTTTTTTCATCTGCTTCTGGTGAAACACCAAGAATGACATAATAATCTTTAAAATCCATTTTCTCACCTCATATACTCATGCCCTAGTAGCAATGTTGTTCATCTATTAATACAGTTAGTTTGGTTTCAGCTTAGAATAGGTTGAAATATTTTTTCCTATACCACTAGATTATATTCCCTTTTCTCACTAAGGTCAATAATGGTCAGACAATTTTTCGACTATTATTGACGTTTTAATAGATCCACGAGTTTTACTCGAAAGCCTAAGCAACAATAAACGGACTTCAAGAAGTCCGTTTATTGGGAAATGCCCATTTGGGTCAGACTGAACGAATCACGTCTATGCGTCTCATAACATCGTTTTTTACCTTTGATAGAGCCACCGCTGCCTCCTCTAGCGTATCTGCTTTTACTGAAAAGTAAAATTTGATTTTCGGCTCTGTGCCAGAGGGGCGTACCATGACGAATCCTCCACCATTAAAGGAAAACCGCAAGACATTGGAATGAGGAAGAGTGAGGGGATAAGTTTGTCCCGTCGACATATCTCTACCAATTCGTTGATCATAATCGTCCAATTTCAATATAGGAATTCCGCCAAGCTCAAGAATCTCTGCTCGTCTGAGTGAATCCATAATCCGCAGGATCTCCTCTTTACCTTGGATGCCTTCGAGCGCTAGGGACTCTTGATCATCTAGGTAATATCCAAATTCCCCATAGATAAGTTCAAGGACATCGAGAAGGGTCTTTCCTTCAATCTGCCGGTAATATAGAGCCGCTTCGGACAAAAGGACTGCGGCGATAATTGCGTCTTTATCCCGGACAAAATCGCCGGCCAGATAACCATAACTTTCTTCAAAGGCAAACTGAAACGTCCCCCAGCCGCCTTCTTCCATTTCATGTTCTTTTTCAGCAATGAATTTAAATCCAGTAAGCACGTTTTCCACGCGAACATTGAAAGAACGAGCAACCTCATCAGCCAAATCGGTCGAGGCTACCGTTTTAATAATCGTTGCGTTTTCTGGAAGAGTCCCTAAGGCCTTTTTTTGGGATAAAATATAGTAAGTTAACAATACTCCAATCTGATTTCCAGTGAGCTGTACAAAGTCTCCGTGAGGATTACGCACGACCACGCCTAAACGGTCAGCATCTGGATCAGTAGCCAAGAGCAGGTCTGCTTGCATGTCCATCCCATATTTTCGGGCAAGTTCAAATGTTGCTGGGATTTCCGGATTAGGATACGGGACGGTTGTGAAGTCTCGATCGGGAAGCTCTTGCTCGCGTACAACAGTGACTGAACTAAAGCCAAGTTCAGCCAAAGCCCTTCGGACGAGTATGTTTCCTGCTCCGTGCAGGGGTGTATAGACGATGCTGAGTTCCTTCCCTTTTTGGGCATCGAGATCTGGGTGCAGTGCAAGTTCCCGGACACGTGCAAGGTAAGGTCGATCAATTTCTTCGCCGATGATTTCAAGTAGCCCGCTTGCCTTAGCAGCTTCTATTGACATGGGTTCGATTCCCAACCAGCTTTCACGGGCTTCAATACGAGCAAGGATTTGGTCGGCTTTCACAGGAGGCACCTGCGCTCCGTCATCCCAGTATACTTTATAACCGTTATAGGTTTTAGGGTTGTGGCTAGCTGTCACGACAATACCTGCTAAAGCGTGCAAGCGCCGAACTGCAAATGACAGTTCTGGTGTGGGGCGAAGCGCATCAAAGAGATACGACTTAACTCCGTTTTGAGCAAGAACCAAGGCTGCTTCGAGTGCAAATTCTGGAGAGTATTTTCGAGAGTCATAGGCAATGACCACTCCACGTTTCATACCCTCTTGCCCATGATCACAAACACATTCAGCTAATCCTTGCGTTGCCTTCCGAATGACATACTTGTTCATACGATTTGTACCAGCGGCAATAATTCCTCTTAACCCGCCTGTGCCAAATTCCAAATCTGTATAGAAGCGATCCTCAATTTCTTGCGGATCGGTGATCATCTTGAGCTCTTCCCGTGTTTCTTCATCAAAATAGAGGTCTTCCGACCATAAGCGATAACGATCTTGAATACTCACCTAAACATCCTCCTCTATGTAACTTTAATCCATGAAACAATGGGTAATGTTCCCTTTTAGTGAGTATAGCATACTCCAATCCGATAGGACAGATGAATCTAAAGGGCAGTAATAGTACCTCAGTCTAAGACTGAGGTACTATTTACTGGAGACACTATGATCCCGACTAGTCCGGGGCCCGTATGAACCCCCATGACTGGACTAATCTGATTAAATAACAATTTATTAATGTTTGGGAGTTGGCTTGCTTTCTCCCAAAGGGTATGAGCCTCCTGCTCAGCTCCCCCATGGACAATAGCCACATTAAATTGACCAACCTGAATACTTTCTGTCAATATATCGAATAATTTCTTAAGTGATTGATCTCTGCCCCGGACTTTAGCAAACGTAACGTATTTCCCTTCAGGATTAACCGTAATTATCGGTTTAATATTTAAGAGCTCACCAAGGGTTCCCGATACGTACCCGATTCGGCCACCTCGTTTAAGGTATTCTAACGTGGAGAGCACAAAATAAAGTCTGGTTTGGTGTGATACGTTCTTCGCAGCGTTTACCACGCTCTGAAAATCCGTCGAATGGCGAAGTTGACGGGCTGCTTCTAGCACCGAAAAACCCAACCCCATGGAAAGCGATTTTGAATCCATCACTTCAATGACCATTTCTTTATACTCTTGTGCTACCTGACATACTGTTTCATAAGTTCCACTTAAGCCGCTTGATATATGTATGGCAAGAATGTGTGTGACATGCGCATCTCTTAACCGACCAAACAAATTAGATATTTCAGCAGGAGATGGCAGAGAAGTTGTGGGAACCTCAACGTCCATATTGTCATAAACTTCATTTGGACTTATATTAACCCGGTCAAGATATTCACGATCTTGGTAGACAATGTGCAAGGGAAGAACTTCGATCCCAAATTCCTGAATCATTTCCGGATCTATATCACTCGTGCTGTCGGTTACAATCGCGATTTTGGGGACACTCATCAGTATCGAAGATGGTAGCATGAGTCACTGTTCCTTTCCATCATACAGTAAAGTAGTCTACGAACAGTATAGCATAAAATTCGACAGCTCATACTCTCAGGCTCTTGAGGATTAGAATCCCAACAGTGCCTGCGTAGCCTTGCGGACGTCGTCTATGGCCGTTGGATGTTCATTAATCTCTCCAGCCTTATCAATTCCACTATAAAGGCAAGGTTGAGCGTATCGAATATCTAACATATGAAAGAATGTCTTCATGGAACGCTCGGCACAATTAAACACATCTGGTTTTTTGGTTCCTGCTGCGCCGAGGTAAAGACCGACACGTTCGAAACCGGAAGCATTTACTAGCGTCTGATGATGCAGGTATTTGAGGGCCCAAAACGTTTGCATACGATCGATGATGATTTTTGTTTGCGCATTTAACGCCATCATGAAAATAGGAGCGGCGATGATTAGACGATCAGCATGAATCAGCTTTTCTTGGAGCATAGGGATATCGTCTTTTATTAAACAAATTCCTTTTTCTGAACAAGCGCCACATCCTTGGCAAGGATTTATTTTTAGATCGGAAAGATAAATCAATTCAGTAGTATGGCCCGCAGTTTTGGAAGTTTCCATCGCTTCTAATAGTAGTCGTGTCGTGTTGCCATTGCGTCGTGGGCTACAGGCAATTCCCAGTACAGATAACTTCATACATCTTCCACTCCATTCTACATTCATTGATAATACGGTCCCTTCTCGCCATCTCGGCTACAGGGACACTCATCCATCCATGGACAGCGTTCCAAGTATAAAAGCGAGCTCCTTAAATTTTAAGAAACTCGCTTTTAGATTTGGCCACTGAATGAGTTAAAGCTAATTAGGTTACAATTTAGGATTAGAATCTGGGTCAAAATACCGCACCCTTTCTGTAACTACTTAATACTTATCCTTCTTCATGAACTAGCCTTTGGGCCTGTGATGACTTAATTGATTCCAGTCCAACAGACTCTAAAATCGCATTAATCATTAATTGTTCTTTTTGTGTCATAGAGAATTTTCTCCTTTCTTGTATTTCTAGGTAACTACATAAGTATATATCAATTTCAAATATTTACAAGACCTTTTGGAAATTAATTTTATTTATTTCTTGTTTCCCCCATGTCTCCACGAAAACTGACCCGATTTTCGTTAAAACACCGGACTTTAATATCCTATGAAAGAGTTGTGTTATTTATGTCAGTTCTATACACATTTCAAACTGTTTTGCACTTGGGTTAATCCCATAAGCGCTGAGAAAAGCAACAATCCAATCTACCGGTTGATTTGTCAGTGAAAATGATGTGTTTGAGCGCCCACTCCCAAGCACGGAGGAGATCATCACCTCTTCTGCTCCAGCTTCAGTAGCACTCCAGGCATCCAGACAGAAAATGTTTTTATCTCCAGTAAATAGAGCACCAGCCGTTCCGGTCAAGTTCATCACGGCTAAAGAATGTTTATACCGTTTAAGATAACCCTCTCTTCGTTGCCATGCAGGATTAAAAAATGCACGGCGACGGTTTTCAAAATACTGTTCAACTGAAACCGTTTCTAGGGGTCTTGCGAGCCGTCCTGCCTCGAACCCCGATATCCGTGCCTCAACTCTCCTATCGTGGAGTGAATTAATCCTATTTTTAGTGCGATAAATATTCAGTTGTCTCGTCTGGGTGAAACCGACGGACTGATACACTTTAAGCGCATGATTTCCCTCCAAAACTTCAAGGTAAACCCGTTTCAAACCCGCACGAATAGCTGCATTGAGCTGAGAGTACATTAAAGGTGTAAATAAGCCTTTTCGTCTGTAGACCGGATCAATGCACGCTCCGGCGATCCAGCCATCGATCCCGTCCATGGACAGCAAGGCAAACCCAGCAACTTGTTCATCCACAATGATTGCCATGGAATGCTGCAGAGAAACTTGAGTTAGTTGAAGCCAAACCCTCAGGTGCTCAGGCGTATATGTCATATCAAAATAATAATCCTGCCAACAGCGGTTCCAAATGTCTGTCAATTCTTCTAAACTAATATGTTCAAGCGTGATTAACCGTATATTTTTCATAGTTTATAGCCCACTTCAATCTCCAAAATAATTTTCTTTATTGCACGTCTTACAAGACTATTTCTATTATACAAGTATGATTTCCTGCTAACTGCTTCAAGGATTACAGAAATGGCAGATACGAATGTCCTTTCTGTAGGTAATATATTATTTTTCGTTTAATATAGAGGGTGAAGTAGGAATACTAATTGATTCTGAAAGGTGGTTAAATTCATATGACTCCTTATATCAATACTGAGGAACAGCAGTTCGCCCAATTACTGCTTAATTTTATCCAAGAAAGTCCATCTTCCTTCCATGCTGTGGAAGGTGTGAAGAAAATGTTGGTTCCAGAAGGATTTCAAGAGTTGCCCTTTAAAGAGAAATGGTCGGTACTTCCTGGGGGGAAATACTATGTGACTCGAAACGATTCAGCCCTAATTGCTTTTGTTGTTGGCGAAGGCGCACCGGAAAAGCAAGGGTTTCGCATTATTGGAGCGCATACGGACAGCCCCAGCTTCCGTGTTAAACCATTGCCGGAAATACCAGTCGAAGGGCATTATCTTAAGTTAAATGTTGAAACCTATGGAGGACCTATACTAAATACCTGGTTGGACCGCCCGTTATCGTTAGCCGGTCGAATTATTCTGCGCGGGGAATCTCCCTTTTCTCCTCAAGTTAAACTCTTCCGCAGTGACCGTCCCTTACTTGTGATTCCCAATCTCGCGATCCATATGAATCGCAAGGTTAATGAAGGATTAGAGTTAAACAAACAAAAAGACATGCTGCCCTTATTAACCCAAATCACAGAGGGCTTAGAAAAAGAAGGCGTCCTGATTCATCACCTTGCCAAAACCTTGCAATGTCCACCTGAGGATATCTTGGACTTTGATCTTTTCCTCTATGAATATGAAAAAGGGTGTATTGTCGGGCTTCAAGAAGAGTTCATCTCAAGCGGACGTCTTGATGATTTGGCAATGATTCATGCTGGCGCCTGGACTCTTGCCAATGCTAAACCAGCTCAGATGACGCAGGTTCTGGTCTGCTTCGATCATGAAGAATGCGGAAGCACCTCCAAACAAGGGGCGGCTTCTCCATTTTTGTCTCATGTTTTAGAACGAATCCTCCTGGCGCAAAAAAAAGACCGAGAAGCATATTTCCAGGCCTTGGCGCATTCGTTCTTAATTTCGGCCGATATGGCCCACGCTCTTCACCCCAACTCCGGTGAAAAGCTTGATCCTGTCAATCGCCCGATCCTTAATGGGGGCCCGGTGATTAAAATCAGTGCTAACCAAAGTTACACGACTGATGCGGAATCGGCCGCTGTTTTCACAGCCCTCTGTCAACGTGCCGGAGTTCCTGTCCAGAAATTTGTTAATAGGTCCGATGAACGAGGAGGCTCAACCATTGGCCCCATTTCTAGTACTCATCTCGATATCCAATCCGTGGATATCGGCAACCCCGTCTTAGCCATGCATTCGGTACGCGAGCTCGGGGGCGTGAAAGATCACTTGGCCATAGCGAAAGTATTTTCTGAGTTCTATAACGCCCTATAAATGTTCTTCCCATGCCAATTCGTCACCCACTTGAGTATCTGAAGTCTTTCCCCATCCCTCTGGAAACTCAATGATAGTATCGGCATTTCTAATTCTGGGGGAAATTTTCCGAGGACGTAGATCATCGATAAGAGCACACACATGTCCCGATTTATCTATAAACCATACCGAGAGTGGAAACTTCATACCCATCATATGAACTTGCTGACAAGGTTCAAGCCAAAGACCTTCACCTGGTTCCAAACTGGGTCGTCCGAGCAGACCTCGAAAACGGGTCCAAAACGAATCTGCTTTCCATACCCACTTCCCTACAATCTGCCCTGTTCGAAGATTACGTAATTGCCCAGATTTCATTGTCGCCCTATCCTTTCCAACTCAGTCATAAAGAGACGATGTGTGAGAGTCTTGTAGCAACTGCTGCAAGACTCTCACACTATATAGTTTACTTAAGCATATCCATAATTTGGATCGCTGCTGGTCCGAGTACAACAATAAATATAGTCGGAAAGATGAAAAAGACCAAAGGTATCATCATTTTCACCGGGGCCTTTTGAGCCTTTTCTTCTGCTCGTTGTCGCTGCTTCTGCCTTATTTGTTGGGCCTGATTGCGCAGAACGCCACCGATAGATATCCCTAATTGATCCGCTTGAACGAGTGAAGAAACAAAACTGCTGAGGTCTTCAGAAGGTTTATTTCGCTTTGCTAGGTCTCGTAGAGAATCCCTTCGAGGTCGCCCCATCTTAATTTCCTGCAGTACTCTTAAAAATTCTTCAGCTAGCACGCCTTTTTGTTTCTCGACGACTTTAAGTAAGGCTGCATCAAATCCGAGACCAGCTTCCACACTGACGGTTAGGAGATCGAGAACATCGGGTAATGTGTGTTGGATTTCCCTTTGCCGCTGTTTAGCTTTCGCCTTTAACCAGGAATTGGGAAGCAGATAGCCTATCAAGAAGCCGATGATCCCCATTTCTAAGCGTGTTAGAAGGCTAGCATTCATAGCTGAAAATAGCCCGAAAAGCAAAAATGTAAGAAACAGACTCAGAGCATATTGCAAACCTTTCCATTCATTTTCCTCCCATTGACCAGCTAATCCGGCAGCGCTAAGTTTGGCTGTCGTTTTATCTTGTTTTCCTTTGGGGACCAACCGTGCTAAAAGATGGGCTAATTGATGAAACATCGGAAGCAGCATTTGCTTGTGTGCTTTGACCATCATTTCTCCCCGTCCCAGAGAGCGTGAAATCCGTTCTTGAGTCTTATTCTTTTGCTTACCGGAACATATCCCGATTAGCGTAAAGCAGACGGTACCAAATATACTAACTAGAATAATGGCTAGTGGCATAACGGTTCACTCCTTTGCTCTAGACCTCGATAGTAATGATTTTTCGGATGAACATAAAACCTATAAACTGTGAGATCAAGCCTCCAGCAAGCAGGGCCCAACCGATCTGATTCTTGACTAAAACGGAAAGATAGCCCGGATTAATCAAACTCAGTATAGCTGCTATGCCAAACGGAAGGGCAGCGATAACATATCCGGAAATCTTCCCTTGGGCGGTAAGCGTTTTAATTTCCAACTGAAAGTGAAGGCGATCCTGGATTGTCGCATGAATATTTATGAGTACTTCAGCCAAATTCCCTCCAACCTGGCGCTGAATCAGCATAGCAGTCACGAGCAGTTCTAAGACATCACTATCGACCCGTTCGGTTAAACGAACTAATGCAGTTTCTGTGGCGGTTCCGTACGTCATTTCTCGCAAAGCAAGCTGGAATTCCCCTGATATAGGGTTCGGCATTTCCTGACTGACCATCTCCATGGCCTGTAAGAGACTAAAACCAGCTCGTAGGGAATTGGCCAATACCAGCAATGCGTCAGCCAATTGAATATTAAATTGACGGCATTTCTTTTTCTGGGCAGATTTTAGATATAATCGGGGAAGTACTCCCCCAATGATGGTAAACAAAAGTCCAGCGTAAATTTTCTGAGAAAGCATAAGGCCAATGAAGAAAAAGAAAACGATTAAGAAACCTTGAAGGACTAAGAATTCTCCGCCTTTGAGTGGTATATTACCTCGAATCAGTTCGAGGTCCAGTCGTTCGCCCCAACGACGTGGAATGAAACGGCCTAAGAGGGTGAGCAGTTGTTTTTTGTCCCTAATAGTTGTCTCTTGATTTGACGGAGCCCGCAATGCCGTAAACCGTTGAAGTTTAACTGTGAGTGTTTCTTCACGAGGTTTAAGGGCTAGGATTGCTAGATAAACAGCTAAAAATGTAGCGACAACCGAAATGAGTATAATGGTCTGAGCCATCCCATTCGACATACTCGCCCCCCTCACTTTAGGTTTTATTAATTCGAAAATATATCGTCTGGAAGAGTTTGCCCAGCAGCTATTAATTTTTCAATAAAATGGGGTCGTATTCCGGTCGCCCGGAAATAACCTTGGACTTTACCATTCTTATCAATTCCCGTTTGCTCGAAACGATAAATGTCTTGCAGTACGATCACATCTCCCTCCATCCCCAAAACTTCGGTGATATGAGTTAATTTTCGACTTCCATCTCTCAATCGACTTTGTTGGACAACGATATCTAGCGCACTGGAAATTTGTTCACGAATCGCCCGAACTGGTAAATCCATTCCGGCCATTAAGACCATGGTCTCTAAACGGGAGAGCATATCGCGCGGAGTATTGGCGTGCCCAGTAGTCAGTGAGCCATCATGACCTGTATTCATGGCCTGTAACATATCTAGGGCTTCCCCACTGCGAACTTCACCCACAATGATCCGTTCAGGTCTCATTCGTAAAGCATTACGCACAAGATCCCTAATCATTACCGCCCCTTTACCCTCAATATTCGCAGGGCGAGTTTCCAAAGTGACTACATGAGTTTGACGCAATTGTAACTCAGCTGCATCTTCAATGGTGATAATGCGTTCGTCCTCCGGAATATACGCTGAGATGACACCTAAGGTTGTTGTTTTCCCCGAACCCGTCCCCCCGGAGACAATAATATTTAAACGGGCTTTGACACAAGCATTGATGAAGTCCGCCATCGCCGTAGTCAAGGTACCGAAGCCAATAAGGTCTTCCATTCCAAAAGGAATTTTGGAAAATTTCCTAATAGTAAGAATCGGCCCATTTAAGGACAGTGGAGGAATGATGGCGTTAACCCTTGAACCATCGGGTAAGCGAGCATCGACCATGGGTTGACTCTCATCAATGCGCCGACCTAATGGGGCCACAATTTTTTCTATAATATGTAAGACATGAGCATCATCATAAAATGTTACCCCAGATAATTCTAGTTTTCCTTTCCGTTCAACATACACTTGACGAGGCCCGTTAACCATAATTTCATTGACGCTAGGATCTTGTAGTAACGGTTCAATCGGTCCAAATCCCAAAATCTCATCCATAACTTCTTTTACTAGTCGCTGACGTTCCATCCGTGGAGGATTTAATCCCAATGCAGCGGCCCGTGTTTCTAGCGTGTGATCAATCAACGGGTGCAGTGTCTCTGAAGTAAGGTCTTGGAGGCTAATCTTATCTAAAGCCTGGATGACTTCATGATGCACCGTGCTTTTAAATTCACGCCAAGGGTCAATTTGTATAACCGGACGAACCGTTCGAAGTTCATTTCTAGACTCCTCATGAGGTTGAATCTTTTCTTTTTCTAAGCGTTTAAGCAACGACATTGCTCACTCCTCCTTAAAATCCGAACACCCTACGAAGCCCCTTAATAGGACTTCGGCTTTGTCGCACTTGCTTTTTCAGCACAAGCTTGGTCTCGACGACCCCCGATGAGATAAGTTTTTCAGCCATTGTTCGAATAGCCTCGGAAGCCTTGCTTTGAGGGTATGACGTAACAAACGGCACACCTTTGTTTAGTGCAGCAACTAGGGCTCGCCCGTCGCTCGGAATTTCATGGCTAATTTTCAAATTAAGACTTTTTTCCACGTCGAGAGGATCCATCCCCATTTCTTTACTTGTACGGTTAAGAACTACCTGCACTTTTGGGGTATGATGAAGCCCTTCTAAAACCTCAAGGCTAAGTTTAGCATTTTTAAGTGTCGGAACATCCATGGCCACTACAAGCCAAATTTGAGTTGCGATATCAAAAGTCACAAGACTCACTTCTTCAAATCGGCTAACATTATCACAAATAATGAAATCAAAATTCGGTTTAACTTCGCTAAGAATTTGTTCTATGTGCTCAGCTGTGACCAATTCAGCATACTCTGGCCGACTTGGGGCAGCTAACACTTGTAGTCCAGATGAATGTGTCAGAAAATGAGATTGGATCTCGGAAAACTCGAGGGGTCCAGATTCGACTAGGTCTGCAATCGACCTTTTGGGAGCAAGGTTTAGGAAGACTGCTACATCTCCAAATTGAAGGTTGAGGTCAATTAATAGGACCCGCCATTTGCCGGAAATTGCCAATTGCACTGCCAGATTAGTGGCTAAGGTCGTTTTTCCGACTCCACCCTTAGTACTGAAAAACGAGATAATTTCTCCATTCCTTTTTATAGGATCGACGCGAACCTTAGTTTGAACACCCATTACTTCCTTTTTTTGTTGATCCATATCATAGACCTTGGCGATGACGCTAGCCAGTTCATCTCCGGTAAACGGCTTAATTATATATTCTCGGGCTCCAGCCATCATAGCCCGACGCAAATAAGCATGCTCCGCTTGTACCGACATGATAATGACGGAACTACCCGGTGCGCGCTGGGCTATAAGCTCAGTTGCCCTTATACCGTCCATTTCGGGCATATTAATATCCATCAAAATAATGTCAGGTCGGTTTTCTTCCGCAAACATTATGGCTTCGGAGCCCGATCCTGCCTCGCCCAACACCTCAATATCCTCTTCAAACTGGAGAAGTCGCCGGATGCTTTCTCGGGTGTCACTGATATCATCTACTATTAACACGCTGATGCGATTCATGGCACTCCCTCCTTACTTATAAGTGTTACTATAGTTGGGGTCCAAAAACACATTTCCACTAACTGGAGCATCTTGTAGTATCTCCGAATTTGCGGGATTACGCAGTAATAAGCGGAGACTACCCTTTTCACTGGCGTAGGTTACTACCATTGCTTGTGGGACGCTTAAAGCCAATGTGTAAGATTTGGTTTCGACCGTGGCTTTGTCTCCTGTTGTTAAATTACTTCCTCCTATGCTTAAGACTAATACGTCCTGGGCAGCCAGAGTCGTTGCGATCATGGGCGTCGCAGTGGAGTCTTTAATTTCCATTGTCACGAGGATGTCTACATGATCACCAGGCTTTACTGCATAGCCGACTCCGCTAACTAAGCCAATCGGAATCGCCAGCGCTCTTTTTCCGGCTGGGACGGTGAGGGCAGTTGAACTGCCAAGTGAATTCCCTTTACCTGAATCCAGAGAATTGGGATGTTCTAGCATGGCACTGACAACTAAGTCTCCCGTTGAGAGATTTAGCAGGGCTACTGAACCCACAACATTTTCAATAGTAGTGAATCCGCCTTGGGGGTATGCTTGAACTGGAACTTCCTTAACCTCCAATTGGCTTGCCACAATGACGGAACGAGCAGGAATGATCGTCTTCACGACCACTAAGGGTTTAAGCGCGGCGGGCGCATGTTTAGTTGCACCGTTCAGATAGATATACATTGATCCGGCTGCGATCAGCCCACAAATCAGCGCCAGAAAGAAAAATCCTTTACGTTGCAAGTTGGTCACCCCTTATAGAGTTATTTAAAAAACAAATCAATTGGGCCTATAAAGCTTTCGTGCAAAATCTGATAAGTTAGTTTATAACAAGTTTCGACGAGTAAACACCGGGATCCGTACTGACTCCCCCGTGCTCCATATCATATTCAGTCTGTAACAGATCAGCCAAACTGGCATTGCTAGAACCATTTACAGCAATTTGATGGAGAAATCGCCCGTTAATAACTGAGTTAGTACCGTTTCCCGTAACGCTATCGATCCAAAAAGCGGCAAACCCCATAATTTTTACTGCGCTAGGACTATCTGTAATAACAATAGGGATATACATAAGTTCTGCTGCTTCTGAGTCATGGTCTTCGAAGGTATTACGAGGAACGCGTGTATCTAGGCCAATGCGGGCCCCAACCGCTTGACATGCTGGCCCGCTCTCGACTCCCGTCTGTGTGTTAACGGACTGTCCCACACTCAATGTTCCCTGATATCCGTACGTTAAATCATATCTAAACTGACTTGCACCTCCACCGTTATCACCAAAGTCCAAAGAACCGTACCAACCTCCACTTCCAGACCCTGCTCCAACTTTAAGAGTATAATTTACTCCATACTGCAGCGTCTGATCTTTACGAATACAGAGAGGAACCGCTCCTGTCATTGCTGTTACTGGAACAATCATGGCCTTGGATGAGACCGAAATCTGGTTCTCTGTAATACCCCAGATTCGGGCAAAGTAGGTAGGAACTTGCTGAGTGGCTTGAACAATGATTTTGGCGTTATTCGCTCCGAAGTTTACCGTAACAGCAGATACCCCATTTCGGACGGCGTAATCTTCAGCTTTTAGCTCAGCTTGTGCAAGACTGTTCGGTAGTTCCTGCACGCCAGCGAGGGCTGCAGCATTGACCGAATTTTGAAGCTGAACCCTTTTGGCATACAATACCCCAACATCTGTTACAATGGCACAGAAACCAAGCAAGGCGGTTAAAGCCAAGGCGACCAGCACAACAACACTGCCGCGTTCTTGCGACTGATCAACAGTAGTATTAAACCTTAGGCGGAATTGTTCTATTATTATAATCATGGCCACCCTCCATCCGATATAAATGGACATAACTTGATTTCTATTCTAATCGCATTTTAACCTTTGAACGCACCACGACCGGATTGGGTACTACATTACTAATGATCGGAATGACTAATTGAACTGGGTAAGTGACTTCTACTGTTACCTCCTGACCGGAATATCGTTGGCTAAACAGCGTGGGAGTGATAGTTATTATTAAGCTTGTGAGATTAAGTGAAACCGCAACATTTTTGATGGCAGTGTCAATTTGATCGTTTGTTCCTCCAATGGTTGCCATACGTCCACCTGCTCCAGCTGCGTTGCTAACCGTAATATATGCGTTACAGACACGCCCCATCTCAATCACGCCAAACAACAAAAGTAAAAAGAGAGGCAAGACAAGTGCCATCTCCACTAAAGCTTGGCCATGTTCCTCTTTCCCGATTCTTTGAATCATAGCCATCCCCCTCCTAAGGGTACAAACAAAGCAATCGTGGTTCCTAAAGCAATTGCTATTCCATAGGGGAATTTTTCTTGACTAGCGTCGTTTATGGCTTCGCTAGAATTTTGGGTTTTCTGTACCATGGGTAGAAAGAGAAGAAAATTAATAAGCGTACTTTTCAGAGCTCTCCTGCGAGCAAGCAGAATGACTGAAATGAGACCACCAATGACGGCTCCGTAAAGAAAACTAGTGAAAACAAAAGAAACACCGCCAAATGCTCCGATTACAGCAAGCAACTTTACATCCCCTGCGCCCATCCCTCCCATAAAATAAGGTAGAAGGAGTAAAGCAAAACCAAGCGATGCTCCTATTAGACTGTTCGTCAAACTAGAAATGCCCCCTTGAAACGAATGGAGCAGGAGTGCAGTGAAAAAGGCAGGTACGAGCAATTTGTTATATATCTTGCGTTCACGCCAATCAGTGAAGACAGCAATGCCTAAAGTCAATCCCAGAGCAACCTCATTTACTCCCATAGCGGTTCCTCCCTTTTTTGAGAAAGAACCCTACTGCGGGCAGTAAGGTTCTGAGTTATGTCAGTAGACGAGTATTAATATGTTATTCGCACTATCTAAGAGAAAAACTTTTGATTTAATCATCAGCTTAGAATGCATTAGATACTGCGGTAAACATAGTAGTAATTTTACCACCCAAAGTACCCATAATAACAATTGCTACAATTGATATAAGCCCTAGAATAAGTCCATACTCGACCATCCCTTGCCCTTCTTCATCCTTAAGGAGTCCCATTAATTTTGTTTTCATTTCAATTTCCTCCTTTATTTTTGGTATTTCCTGATGACCAAGTGTGCTTCTTGGTTTCATTATAGACTCAAGTTGCGCAAACAAATATAAGCCAATAGTCACAATATTATATTAGTTAGTCCTATTCGTTGGTCCTATCCTTGTGATGTACTTGAGAGACTTACGGAATTTTATCCTTTTATACCCTAGGATTATTAGCGTACATATTAATCTGGGTTTGAAACTTATAAAACAGAAGGTAGGGCAATTTGGTAATTGCCCTACCTTCTGTTTTATAAGTTTCATTCTAATGATATATGTACATAGTCTCCGTTTTGTCTTCGACTACATCATTAAACCTACTGAAGTGTTGAAAGACAGCTCAGCATTAATGCTTTGGCATGCCCACTATGTACAACCATAACCTGATCACTCGCTGGACTTAACGGAATGAAGATCGCGACAACCTCATCAAAGTCATATATCTTTCTTCCAGAAGACTGACAGATTAAATAGCCTTTCTGGTTGAATAAGGCCTCCAGTCTTTGCATGCCTAGAATACGATTTGGCAGGGTCTCATAATCGAGGTACTCCAATTATCTCATTCCCTTCTTGCCCAAATGTAAGCACAGTCTACACACATATTATTATGCATTACCGCCTTACAATATTTATGGCAGTCAGGATTTCCACTTATAACAGCAATTGGCTTAAGAGCACCTCAATCTTATGGTTCCATAAGATATTCCCGTCAATAACTCGAAATATCACCAGCTGTTGGTACTACTAGTGGAAAAGAAACCTCAGAACCTTTCCAACCTTTTTGTGAGAAGCTGGTTTACCAGCACGACTGCTAGCAGCCTCGAGTAGTAATAATTGGTAAATCACTTTAAAGAAAAAAGCTTTCTAGACATCATTTAATGTCTGGAAAGCTTTTTTCTTTAATGACTTCGATTCCAACGTCTTTACGATAATACTCAAAGGTTGCTGCAATTTGAAAGCCAAATTGTTTATAAAGCTCAAGAGCAGGTGTATTCTCGTGATCAACCATAAGAGTTATTTTGGTTTTTTCTCTTTGTATTAAACTATCCATGATTAGGTGTAATAACTCTTTTCCATACCCCTTGCGTCTATATTCGGGTACTATGGCAAGCCCAAATATTGACACCTCATCTTCCTCCAGGTTTATGGAACACAAGCCAATAACTTGTTTATCTAATACAGCAAGGTATTGTTCCCTGAGGTTTGATTCAATACAATCGTCAACCCTAGCTTTAGCATCTTCAAAGCTGTCATCAAAGCCTCTCATGCTTATGTCGATGATTCTATCAAGGTCCTTCAATTTTGCTTTTCTTAGCAATAACCGATACGTCTTCTCAGATTTATACCCCTCATTATTGAACCTCAATAAATATTCGGTAAAAGCATAATGTGCGTTGAGGGATTCGATTACTATTTTGCCAGAAATGCATTGTTTCTCACAAACAAATAGCATATCTTGTATATTAAATTTCTGTAGTTCTTTAATTGCTTTAGATAATAATAGTTTAAAATAGCCATTACCCCTATGTTGAGGTAAAGTAAATGCCGAAACTTCCGCCTCCTGTTGGGAAGGGATAAGCATGGATACGACACTTATTAGCTCGTCATCATTATATAGTAAGAAGACGCTCTTAATATTTTCGTAAAAATTAAGAGATGTATCTAGAAACACATTTCCATAAAGATTATCATATTCTCGGCAAATAGCCTCAATCTCCAGAATGTCATCTATAGTCTTATCATCTAATAGTTTAAAAGCCTTGATCTTGATCTAGTTTCTCCTCCTAGATGTCGAATAGGGTACCTTAGAATTTTGTGTCCAGCTCAATCAATTCATGATAAAGTTCCTTGCGTCGATCCGCCAGAAAAAAAGTATCCCTCATTGAAGCCCGGTCTGGGCTGCGCAGACGATTAATACGATCAGCTGAGAGAGTAGTCGCGAGTATTCCTTCTTCCCCATAACATGATTCATTAATCACGTCCCCTTTAGGACCAACGAGCAAAGACCCTCCACTAAATTCCTTTGATCTTCCATTTTTACCGATGAGATTACACGCTCCGAGATACACGGAATTATCATAGGCTCGTGCTCCGAGATAACGTAACCAAATCTCTTTTCGATCACCCGCTACTACGGGGGAAGCATGGGGAGCAAAAAGAAGCTCTGCACCTTTGAGAGAATAGATTGCCGCCATCTCTGGAAAATGCCAGTCCCAACAGATTCCCACGGCGAAAGTAGTTCCATGGGCAGAGAAAACCGGGAAATGATCCCCAGGAGTGAAATATTCCAATTCACTCCGACCCAAATGCACTTTGCGATAAACTGCGGGCTCTTCTTCGGGAGATAAGATAACATGAGAAACGAAGGGTTTTTGCTGGTCCGCAGCATGTTCTACCAGACCCACTAAGAGTGTAATGCCTAGGTCTTGCGAGCACTCTCTCATTTGGCTAACCCAAACACTTTTCAGTGTGTCTCCTACTTTCGAAGCATCCTGCGGTGAATATCCATCTAAGGCGCATTCAGGAAAGCACAGGATTGAAATTTCCTGCATTTTGGCTACCTCAGCCAAATGAGTGATTCTCTGAAAATTTCGTTCAGTCTCTCCAACGATGGATTCCATCTGAACAAGTCCAATCCGGCAGTCCGTTTTCATTTTCTCTATCCTTCCCGGCTATACACTGCGACGGTTATATAAAGCAGCCTACTCACGTTCCGCTAATTCATTAAAATCCTTACTTAGAACAGCAGATAGCAACTCATGATCATGGAGTAGATCGATTAAGAGACGTTCATCCTTGTTTTGAGTGGATTGCGCATTGGTAAGTATGCTGAGCGGTCGATAAACTGGTGCATCTTGAATTTTTAACGCCTTAAATATCTTTTGATCGCATTCTCTACGAACGGTTAATGAAGAAATAATGGTAATACCAAGTCCTGCAGACACCACTTGTTTGATGGCCTCGGTACTTCCCAGTTCCATCGTTATATTCAATTGATCAGGCTCAAGTCCTCTCTCTTGAAGAGCCATCTCCATCACTCTGCGCGTTCCAGAACCGACTTCCCTTGTCACAAGACGTTCATTTGGGAGTTCAGCTAGAGTAATGCTATTTCTTACCGCCCAAGGATGAAAATAGGGTAACACGACCACCAGTTCATCTTCCCAGAAGCTTTCCACTTTAAGATCCTTATGCCGACGAACTGGACCCTCGATGAGACCAATATGAATCTTTTTCTCTAAGACATCTTGCGAAATAGACTCCGTATTGGCAATCTTAACTTTAAAATCCACATCTGGGTGAGTCTTATATAAATATGCCAAGATATGCGGAAGAATATATTCTCCAATCGTCAAAGTAGCGCCTAAGTAGATGAGTCCTCTCTGATCCTTGGATAAGGCGATGATCTGTTCTTTGGCATTGGATAGAATGTCCAAGACATTCCGAATGTGTGCATAGAAAATTTCCCCAGCTTTAGTCAAGGTAACCCCTTTATTGGTACGATCAAAAAAACGGGCACCATACTGGTTCTCTAGATTCTGAATCTGTAGACTGATACTGGGCTGACTCATGTGGAGCTTTTTAGCTGATAGCGTGATGTTCTTGGTTTCTGCAACCTCTTTAAATACGAGAAAATGTTGCTCCATGATGAGGTATTCGCCTCCTTGGTGTTTTTAGATCCCTTATTTCTCTAATTAACTAACTTTATTTAGTAGTCAAAAATTCAGATCAGGGTGATAAAATATACAAATAATGTCCCATGCATTAATGTTGCCAATTATTAGGTTAAAGCATATTAAATTAACTGGTACATAATATCACTTAATAATATCATCCATAGAGAGTTTGCGCTAGTCTACCACTGTATCTTTTTCGTTACAAGTGCGAAAAAACAAAAAAAGCCCTCCAAAAGGAAGACTTTTTGCGATGGTTTAGATTATTTTTCTACCACTCGCGAAATCTGGGCCCATTTGGTCTGGCTGTAACTCGCAGCTAACTTCACCATGCGTTCAGCCCATTCTGGACAACCCAGAGCGTGTATATGATTATATGCAGCAAATACATTCTTATAACAAATTCCGTCATTCTGCCCATCGATCCCGAACCCTCGCTTGACCTTTAATCCAAACTTCACATAAGGTGCCAAATTAATTACCCGAGAATTATGAAATTCATGGCCCTTAATTTCTGTTTTTTCGTCAAACCAAGGCTGGTCAGGATTAGCTTCCATAATCGTATACCCATGCCCTTGAGGTTTGCTTTCCATCTGGGTATCGAGTGGAAGTAAACCGACCATTTCGAAGTTCTGAGACGGAGTCCTTATCGAGCGACCCAGATACATAAGTCCCCCACACTCGGCGAAAATTGGAAGTCCCTTTTCTCCGGCCCGTCTAATATCACCGCGGAGAGTTTTATTTTCCTCTAGTTCAGCAGCGAAGACCTCCGGAAAACCCCCTCCGATATACAACCCATCTAAGTCTCCTGGGAGATGACTATCTAAGAGGCTGTTAATTGGGATCACATCGGCTCCCATCTTTTTTAGGGCTTCTAGGTTTTCTGGATAATAAAAACTAAAGGCTGCATCCTGCATAACCCCAATTTTCGGTGTTAAGCCTTTAATTTTTACTGCATATCGCGCTAAGTTAGGAACCGATGTTTCCGTATACTGGGGAAGCTCAGGTGCGCTTTGAGCCAGAGCAAGGACTTTTTGTAGATCGACATGTTCACAAATGACATCTGCGAAATAATCTAGCAACTTATCAGTTTCAGCTATTTCGCCTTGTGTGACAAGGCCAAGGTGTCGATCAGGAATACATAAGTTAACGTCTTTAGGTATCGCTCCTACAACAGGGATTTTACAGAATTCCTCGATAGCTTCCCGAGCCATCTTTTCATGACGGGGTCGAGCTACTTTATTTAAAACTACACCCACGATCTGCACGTTCGGATCAAAATGTTGGTAACCCATAACCATAGCAGCAATACTACGGGTCATGCGGGTTGCATCTATCACTAAAAGCACAGGTGAGCGAGTCACTTTTGCGATCTCAGCAGTAGAACTGCTTCCTTGTAAGTCTAAACCATCATATAGTCCCATCGCTCCTTCAATAATCGTTATAGCTTTATCAAGGGATTGATTGTACACAGAACTACATATTTCCTGTTTTCTCATAAAAAAAGAATCTAAATTACGGCAGGTACATCCTGCTGCAGCCGTATGCCAACTCGCATCAATATAGTCTGGTCCCTTCTTAAAGGGTTGAACTGCCATGCCTTGCCGAGCAAAGGCTCTGAGTAAACCTAAGGTAAATGTTGTTTTGCCGCTTCGCCCCTGTGGTGCTCCAATTACTAAGCGGGGGACCTTCTTGATACTTAGTTCATTTATCGTTGATGATAACATAACACCCACACCTTTCTTGAAGCTGTTCTGGTCAGGAGTGAACGAGCAATCAGTTACGAAATAATTGACCACCCTTAGCCCATCCCCAGTAATGCTAGATTTGAGATAATCTGCAGAAACATAGGGGATAAATAACTAAGGATGGTCAATAGAGTATATCCAAAAGGTGCATATTTGATTAAAAGTGGTCAAACCAAGATATTAGATTAATCTGGTGCTCCGACCTTACCTTTTAAGCAAATATAAGTTGTAGTAATGTAGAGGTATTCAACAATGTCCTCTGCAGTAAGCTCTTTAACAGCGTTATCTACATCGCCTTTTTTCTCACCAATGGCAACAGCGACATCTCTACTCTTAGCTTTAGTCACTGTTTCTAGATAGGCAACAATCTTAGCTTTAATTTCTGGATCAGCAGGTCCTTTTTGCATTTGCAATACCAGCTTTCTAATTTTTATCTGGAAAAATCAAATTAGTACTTAAATGCTGCACCAGTACGGAATGTTTCTCTTGAGAAGATATAATCGTCGATCAACATATCAGAGAAAGGAATTCCGGTCAGACTAAAGAATCTTTCCCAGCCAATACGCTCGACCCATTCTCCAATCCGTTCACCCTTTTGAGCATTTGCAATCCATACTTCAATGATGTTACGTACTGCTGCAACTGCTTCAGGCCAACGAGGAGCTGTGTTTGGAAGGAAAGGGATAACCATACGAGAAAAGCTAGGGGCTGAACGAGCATTGGAAGTTTTACCTCCAACAAGAATCGCTAATCCGTCGTTTCTTGCATCGTTAAGTTTCATTCCAGGAGACATTGTATAGCAGTTACCGCAATACATACATTTATCATCGTTAACTTTAACGCTCTTGTTCTTAGGATCAGGACGAATAGCTCCGGTAGGGCAACTGGCTACGAGACTAGGAATCTCAGTACCTTTTCGGATAACGTCATGATTAATTACAGGAGGAGTCCGGTGAACGCCGACAATTGCAATGTCACTGCAGTGTGCAGCTCCACACATGTTCAAGCAGCATGCTAAGCCCATTTTCAACTTAGCAGGAAGCTTCATTGAGTCAAAATACTCATACAAGTCATCCATTACTGCTTTCACAACGCCTGATGCGTCAGTTGCGGCAGTATGACAGTGAATCCAACCTTGTGTATGCACAATATTACTAATGGATGGTCCTGTTCCACCAATACAATACCCTTGAGCGGTCAAAGCATCCATCAGTGGTTTAAGTTTAGCCTCGTCCGAAACTAAAAATTCTACATTGTTACGTGTTGTGAAGCGGAGGAATCCGTCACAATAATCGTCGGCCAGCACACAGATATCACGAATGAAATCAATACTAACCAAACGAGGAGAAGCCACACGGACACTGAAAATTGCTGCGCCGCTTTCGGCAACGTGCTTGAGTACCCCTGGACTAGGGATCTCGTGATAGTCCCACTTACCGTAGTTTTCAGTGATAACCGGAGGAAGCATCTCTTTATAATTAGGAGGTCCTTGATCTAATTTAGCCTTAACTATAGCCATTATTATCCACCTCTCGTTAGCTACTTTTTGTAAATATTATAGAGCAGATCCATCAAGCATGGTTCCGGACTTGTCAAGATCATCTTGGTTCCAGAAAACATATGGATTAGCACGTGGGCGGAAGACCATTTGCGGTACAGGTGGAATTTCAGTTTCACGAAGGAATTTGCCCATTCCTAAGCGATAAATTGTTTCACCAATACGCTCACGGGTTTTACCGTTTTCATCCCACCACTCCCAAATGCGACGCATGAGATCCTTAAATGGCTCATAATCATCTTCACTTTCGAGTTTCATGAAAGGTACAACAACCCAAGACATAAATGCAGACTGAACAATCGTGGATTTTCCGCCGATTAGAATAGTCGCGCCTCTTTCTTTGCCTGGATGAAGAGCTTTAGGCATCATATTGATGCAATGCATACAACGCGAGCATTCTTCACCAACGATGGAGAGTTCTTGAGTCTCTTTATTGAAAGTCAGACATTTAGTTGGGCATTTAGCACAAACCTGACTTTGAATAGGGAAACCATTAGCTGCGTATTCTTTCACTGCTTCTTGATTAATAACTAAAGTATCGCGCCATGTTCCAATGACCGAGCAGTCGGAACGGGCAATCGATGATGTGCAATCATTAGCGCAGCCAGAGAATTTAATTTTACTCTTATAAGGCCACATTGGACGATGAAGCTCATCCATGAATTCATTGGTAATATTATAACAGGCGTCAAGAGTATCATAGCAGGCATGCTCACAGCGTCCTGGTCCTACGCAACAGTTAGTCGTTCTTAAGCAAGAACCTGATCCGCCTAAGTCGAAGCCAGCCTCACTATATTCATCGAAGATAGGTTGGATTTGATTTGTTTTGCAACCCAACAGAATAATGTCCCCAGTGGAACCGTGCATATTGGTCAAACCACTACCGTGTTTCTCCCAGATATCACAAACAGTACGAAGTGTTTTCGTATTGTAGAACCAACCGGATGGTTGAAGCAGACGTACTGTATGGAACTCAGCGAGATTTGGGAATTCTTCAGGTACATCGACATAACGGCCGATTACTCCGCCACCATAACCCCGTACTCCTACAATTCCGCCGTGTTTCCAGTGGCCAATACGCTCTCTATAGGATCTTTCTAAGAGTGGAAGCAATTCAGCTGCAGATGCACTTCTTACTGCTGCACGTTTAATTTCCGTAACAAAACTGGGCCATTTGCCTTTTTCTAGTTCGTCTAGAAGAGGCGTTTTCTTTTCTGTCATGGCACACCCTCCGTCATCAAGATTTGAGATTTTTACATTTCAGCGAGGCTGATGGCCTCCGTCGGACAAACCGCCGTACAGCTTTCACAGCCTAGGCACTCTGTTTCATCACCAGTTACATGAGCTTTGTCGTCACTAAAGCCAAGCAGGTGAGCTGGACATCCTTCAGTACATGAGTTGCATCCTGAGCACAGATCTTCATCAATCGTTACGATAAACACTAATGACACCTCCGTAAACTTTTAAAGAGAAGAATGGAACAATTGGACACTTGGAAATGATATTTGCTTGTGCAAATTAATACTAGGTTGTCCTTGTTATTAATTTAACACCTTGTGTTCTATTCGTACAATACAGAATATAGATTGCAACTATACATAATACTGATCATATAATTTCCTAAGTGTTCTTTGTGCTCATTCTCAATAGCATTATGTCCGAGAAGTGGACACAATGCTATTGAGATTCACTCCCACGTTCCTTACTATCTTTAACTTCTAATTTTTAGAAGGAAAAACTAGCAAGTCCCTATGTACCAAGGGCTTGCTTTTCTCCTGAACGAATCAAAGAGTTAAGTGATATAACTACCCCTGTATAAAAGAAGGCCCTTCCGACATCGAGCCTACTTCGAGATAAGCTACTTGACTCATACCCTTTCCTTGGATTAAGCAAACCGCTTCATAGCCCCTAATTCCTAATTCACATACAGCGACTATTAAAGAATCTGTTGGGATCTCTTGTCATCGTTCTCGAAGTTCTCCTAAAACAATCACCTTTATCCCCTCGAGCGTTATTGATCAGCCGACACTTGTATAACTATTTTAAACATGTATTGACTTTAGATCCCGCTTCTCTATGCCAAGCAATAGATGTCTAAAACCTGAACGAATAGACCATTTCAGAAAATCTGAAATGGTCTATTCTAATAATTCTATTGCTAGCGCCTGATTACTCTTTTTCTTCTAAAAACTCAAAGAAAGGAACTTTCAGATCCACCATTGCGTTTACCATTAGCTCTACTAAACCCGAATACTGGAGATTGAACTTTTCAGTAGCATCGTAATGTTCGAGAATCCCGCGCATAGCTCCCTTGCAGTTAGAACAAGGAGCACAAATATATTTAACAATCGAGGGGTCTGCTATTTCATCTTTAAAGGCTCCAAGGATCTGATTGAATTTCACCCGGGAAGCAATTTGAGTTCTAAATTCAGGGAAGTTTGCGTCATTCATAATGGCGAAACCACTTCCGCCTCCGCAACAGTAGTTTTCGGTTCCATGAGGTGCCATTTCTCTAAACTGAGGACATAGCGCTTTGACGACATTCCGTTGAGGTTCTACAATTCCCATTTGACGCACCACATTGCAAGGATCGTGGAGAGTTACTGGGAAATTATTCTTGCTGGGATCGAATTTTACACGTTTATTCTTGACGATATCCCAAAACATAGGGAAACAGCTCTCTACAGGAATCTTACCGTCAGCAAGGTTCATGCGGTCAGCTACAACAGCAGCAGCCTTGTGGGCATGCCCACATTCCCCCATTATCATGCGGTTGACGCCTAAGTCTTTAGCTACTTTCATCTGCCCTACGGCGAGCTTTTTAGCCATAGGATCATCATACCAGAGACCGTAGTTAACACTATCATACCCCAAAATCTCACTACTGAGAGTCCAGTTTAAACCGGCTGCATTCATAAGAATGGCAAAGGCAACAGGGTTTTCCGGCCAAGCAATAAACTCGCCCGCATTGTGAATTAGAAGAATATCGGCACCTTTTTTATCCACTGGAAATTTAAGTTTAATACCAAATCGTTCTTCGGTATCTTCTTCTAAAAACTCGAGGGTATCTAGAAACGCAGCTTTAGTTAATCCAGTCGACGAACCCGTCTTCAGCTGATTCATCGTACCTTTGGCATGAATTGGAGTGGGAGCAATTCCCATCTCCTGACTGAAGATCTTGCGAATTTCTTTGGCGAGAAGGGAGTTATCTAACCCTAAAGGACAGGTCTGTGCACAGCGTCGGCAAAGATTACAGCGGTAGGATAATTCCCCCAGCCGAGCAATCGTTTCCCAGTTAACATCGATATCTGCCCCGACAAAACTGCCTAAGAGTTTTCCGCTAGTCGTGAAATACTTCTTCATAATTTTGCGAAGAACCTCAGAACGGAAAATCGGGCGGTACATCTCGTTGTCTCCTGTGGCTTCGTAGACATGACAAGCACTTGAACACGTATCGCATTTCGCACAGTAATCATAGGTCAGCAAAAGCGGTTGGAGCACCCCATTGTTGGCATCAGAAAAGATCTTTTCTAAGCCTCTGAGGAAACTTCTGACAAATTCGTCTTCTTCCTCTTTGGTTTTCGGACGAACTAGGGTTCCTATACCTACATAGCCATCTAAAGTAGTGCAGTATTTTTCTTTCCAAGCAGGCTTAGGATCCGTTAGTTGAGATTGCATTCCAGGCTTATCATACGGAGCTAATAAAGGTATTAATTGATCTAGTTCGAGTTTGATCAGTTGCTCATCAGAGCGCATTCCCAGATCCTTCGGACGTAGATCTTTTGAATTTATCATACTTTGATCTCCTTTTTCATAAAGTCAACACTCAAGATTTAAGTTTATTTTCCTGGTGCAATGGGGGGCTTAATATGAGGGGCAGACCAAGAGGTGGTCGGTTTGAAAGTCGATGCTTTTTGAACTTGATGATCAATCGCGGTTCCTTTTAGGTTCGGGTCATTATCCCATAAAACCTTATGGAACGTAAAGTACTTCCCTACATAATGGCTCATCTTACTCATAGGAATATAAATTAACATAATTCCGACTAGTATAATGTTTAATGTTTGAAGGGTAGTAGCTGCAAAAGTAGAAGAGAAAGTAATAAGACTTCCAGTCACTTCTCGAGCAGTACCAAAGGATAAATCAGTACCCCAGGTCATAATCCCAGTTACAAGAGCCGCAAAAATGAGCAGCAGATTAAAATATTCTTGAGGAGTTGTATGCTTTTTCAAAGTATTGTCGAACATCCGACGAAGAAATAGTGCCCCAGCTCCCAAAGTAGCCAGTGCAAGACCGACAATACCAGTTAGGACAGTTAGGTAGTAAATCAACGAGCCCCAGACGCTCAAACTTCCTACATCAACCCCGATGGGTATCGAAAATACACCAATCACTAATAATATAGTCCAAGTCATCAGAAAGTAAATACCCAAGTGCAGAGCATAAGAAATCCACCATAAAGGACGTTGGTTTTCAAACAACTTTTTAATAAAAACAATTTCTTTTAACATTTCTGTTATCTCGCGTACATGGGAAACTTTGTGTGGTTTTTTCCACCATTCTGATTCCTCATAAAAGGAACCCCCATGTTCAAATCCCTCTTCTTTGGGAATTGGATAGAGATCCATTCGCCCATGCATAGGCATGTTTGCAAATCGATAAGCCTTGTAAACAGATATTCCGACAAAAAGGAATATGGATAGGTAAGCAATTAAACTCAGTAACAAATACCTCGACCTCCTTAATTGTTTGTTTATAATTTCACTTTCTATACTAATTGAGTTTAGAATACTTGTAAAATTACCATTTCATATGATCATGATTGTGTTACTTGATCGACAATTTGATGTGAAGTAAATGTAATAGTTGTTTGTTTCGACAGAAAGGACCATCAACTACTCAACTGTGTACATTATGGATGGATCCCTCCCATTTTTGAAAGATATATACTTTTTCAACGATTAGTCTAATTTTACATAAGGTTAAAACTTAATTAATTATAGGAAATATCTCAATATTATGGATTGACTCATAACACAAAATACCATCTTTTACTAACAATCTCTTTTATGTTTTACAGTTTAGGTATAACATATTACTGAAGCATAGTATGTGCTTATCCCACCCGGAAAACGTATTTTCTGATTGGTGTAAAGAAAATTTATGGAGGAACCTAATGAAAGCTTTGATAACGTTAACATCCAGTGAATCTAAACGGCTTATTGCAAAAGGAGTCAAGGCCCTACCCAGCGTTCTGCTCGCTTTGGAAAAACATACAATCATTGTAGCTGGAGGGACTTCCAATGCCTTCGTAGCGGAGGAGTTACTTGGAATTCAAATTGAAGATAAAACTGGTTATACTGTGGGCATCGTCACAAAGGGTGAGCTTGGAATTAGCCAGTCCTCTAAGAAAACACCCCCTTATGTAATTTGCAGGGGGCAAGCTCTAGCGATCTCTTGGAAAGAATATCTGCCCAAATTACAGCCTGGAGATATCTTCATTAAGGGTGGAAGCGCCATTGACAGTACTGGCTTAACTGCAGTTTTGGCTTCTAATTCGTTAGGAGGAACAATTGGGGCCGCTCAAGGAATACTTTATGCCCGAGGGGTTGAACTTCTCGTTCCGATCGGTCTTGAGAAAATGATTCCAGATGTACGTTTAGCTGTAGAATTTATGACTAAATCCACCGGGGACGAATCGCTTGTCCCAAGAGTCGGTCTTATACCCATGGTAGGAGCTACTGTCGTCACTGAATTGACAGCGCTAGAAACGCTCTATAAGGTTCAAGCCCGTTGCATCGCAGCGGGCGGGGTCGACGGCTCAGAGGGAGCTATCACGATTGCTATTCTGGGAATTAATGTGGAAGTTCAGCGAGCCATACGAGAGATTTCAGCATATAAGGGCGAACCCCAGATTTGCGTTCAGTAATTACTAATAGCTAAGTTAAACGTCATAAAGAGGTCTAATGCAAATCGCATTAGACCTCTTTGGTATAAGCATAAGTTTTGTTTGGGTTTCATGTAGCTGAAGTCACCGTTGAAGCCGTTATCTTATTTACATCACTTTGGTACGGCTCCCTAGGTGGACGCGGACCAAAGAACTGAAAATAATGACATTCTAGCCGCCCAGTATAGAGTTTTCGACTCTTATCCCAGCGGCGGTCAATTAATCGTTCGGGAAATTGGTGAGTCGTCAGCATATGAAGTGACCAGTTTTCTAAACGTTTAAACGTCGCCCCCAGTTCACGATAGAGTGCTTCGATCTCTGTCACGTCTCCCAGTCGCTCTCCATAGGGTGGGTTAGCGATCATATGCCCATATTTAAATCTAGACCTTACGTCCGCTACTGGCAGTCGCTGAAAGTGAATCACATCTTCTACTCCAGCTTCAATGGCGTGTGTACGAGCCAACGCTAAGGCGGTGGGGTCAATATCGGAACCGTAGATATGTAAGGGTACGTTGCGATCCCACAGATCGAGGGCTTCCTGCCATGCTTCTTGCCAGAGTGCTTTAGGGATTCTGGGCCATTTTTCCGAGGCAAAGCTACGCTTGAGGCCTGGTGCACGGTTTTGGGCGATAAAGGCAGCTTCGATGGGAATGGTCCCCGTTCCACAAAACGGGTCAATTAACGCACGGTCCTTATGCCAGTGACTCAGCTGAATCATTGCAGCAGCTAAAGTTTCTTTCAATGGTGCCTGTCCAGCAAGTTGTCGGTATCCCCGCTTGTGTAGTCCTAGCCCAGATGTATCAATGGTCAGAGTAACCACATCATTTAAGAGAGCTACTTCAATCTGATAGCGGGGTCCCGTTTCTTCAAACCAGCTCCGAGTATAATGTTCCTTGAGTCGTTCCACGATCGCCTTCTTCACAATGGCCTGGCAATCAGAAACACTGAACAATTGAGATTTTATGGATTTACCTTGTACTGGGAAATTGGCGTCCTCTGTAAGCCACTCCTCCCAAGGCAGTGCCTTCGTTTGCTGAAAAAGCTCTTCGAATGTTCGGGCTTTAAACGAGCCCATTTTCAGTAAAACCCGATCCGAACTGCGGAGCCATAAGTTTGTGCGGCAAATCCCCAGCTCTTCCGTGGGAAACGTGACCCTGCCGTTTTCGACAGTTAACTCATCGTACCCAAGGTTTTTTAGTTCACGAGCCACAATGGATTCTAAACCGAAGGCGGCTGTAGCGATTAGCTCAATTTTTGCCATTAGGATTCAACCTCTCTTAAAATCAGACGACATACACGATATGCGTATTGACCGCATAATGAGTTTTAACCTGATAATGCACATATTTGCTCAAATTCACTTGTAATCATGAGTCTGTACTATCATAAGCGGTGTAAGCAAAAATGGCAAGTTGATGGCTTAAAGATCTTGAAAACGGAAGCCAGGCACGTGAATCTGTCGGCGAAGTTCGAGGGAAATAGATATTTCCCGTCCTAGGGTGAACGAATAAAGTGTACAGTCTGACACATTTATGCAAAGCAACCGCTCAATCGCAAGAGCATAAAGAGAGAGTTGTAGGGCATACCGTTCTCGCAAGATCTGCTCCTGATCCCCTTCGCTCGTCCGATGGTTCGGACCGTCCAGGTGACCTGCTGTGCTCTCCATTTTCTCTGTGCGAATAGAATCCGTCTTATAGTCAAGAATTTCCGCATTCTCAACATGAAATTCGTCGGTTCGGATAATCACAGCATCGATAACGCCTTGAACCAAGATATTATTTTGACCCTCGGATGGAAAGGTAAGCGTAAACGGAACTTCCCGAAGTAGTTGATTTGCACTAAAGAGTCGCTGTCCAAGCGGGCTGCCCAGAAATCGAACAATCTGAGCCGACTGAATACTGTCTTTTTCTACCGAGCTGAGAATTTCATGCCGTTCTAGCGTATTCAGTAATTCAATGACGTAATTGATCTGCTCCAACTGAGTCAAGGTTGGCCAACAAGTTCTCCATTCTTTAAAAGGAACGTGTTGCATTGCTTTGTGCAAGGCAGTTCCCCGCTCGGCCGCAGTAAGTGGCTGTGCAGTTTGAAGGAATTTCGGCCGTTTCATGGAATCTGGCCGTGCCAAAAGTGTTGGAAGCAGGGGTGCCTCCTCGTCTGCATGCCAATTATATTGACGTTTCAGTTCGCTGACGCTGGTTTTCGCTACCTGCTTAACAGAATTAAGGTGTGGGTACTCCCAGCTTAACCGACGGTTAACTTCAGCAAACCATGATTCTACACTTCTGTCCTCCAGATCCGAGCCAAAGCTCTTCTCCGGGCTCTCTGCTATCTTTTCGTCTTTACTTTCTTCGAGATTTTTCTCAGCGCTTTCATCCTTTACCGATGTTAGACTTCGATGGATATGAATGTCCCATCGAGAATTGACCTCCGGTATGGATAAGGCGAATAGTCCCTCTGCTTCACCGAAAAGCTGATCCGGATGTCGAGCTAACGCAGGACCGATCCAATCTAGAAAGCATTTCGCACTCCGGAGTTGGCCTTCAGGTAAGGCGACCTCTTCCCAATCTGAAGCGCGTTGCCATTTGAGGAGTGTCTTATCAAAGTTATCCAGGTTGCCATAGAGGATGAGCCGTTCCTTGGCACGCGTTAGAGCAACGTAAAGAATGCGTAACTCTTCCGCTAAGGATTCTTGAGCCAAACGACGCTTGACTGCATACTGGATTAATGAGGGGTAACGAACATTGTTCTCCACATCGATGATCGGCATACCCATTCCTAATCTGGAGTGAAGAAGCACCTTTCCCTTAAGGCTACGTGTATTAAAGGTGCGACCTAGACCAACAACGAACACCACTGGAAATTCCAATCCCTTGCTAGCGTGAACTGTAATTAAACGGACCACGTTCTCATTTTCTCCCAAAGCACGGGCACTTCCCATATCTTTGCCTTGCCCCTGAAAGCGATCCAGAAAACGAAGAAAACGGAACAATCCGCGGTACCTTGTTGCTTCAAAGCGACTGGCACGATCATAGAGTACCCGTAAGTTCGCTTGACGCTGAACACCTGCCGGCATGGTTCCAACATAAGCCAGGTAGCCAGTTTCTTCATAAAGAGACCAGAGAAGATCCGCGAGCGATATGCGACGAGACCTGGTCCTCCAGGTTTGAAGGTTGACCCAAAAAACTGTAATTTTATCCTGCAGACCCGGTGCCGTACCCAATAGTACTTGTGCATCAGCAAGCTTTTGTGGCATGAATTCCTCATATAAGCCTAAAATTTCTTTAAACTCGCCTGCTCGCTCCGGCGGCAGATCTCCCTCGCTCAGCCCTGCCCAGACCGCAAGGGTTAACGCTTCATAAAAGTCTCCCTCCGGGAGCATCATCCGGATTTTACCAAGCTCAGTCCCGTTTAAGCTGACAAATGGAGATCGTAGGACTGCTGCCATCGGAATGTCCAGGTGTGGGTTATCAATGATCTTGAGAAGGGACAACATCGTTTCCACTTCACTGGCGCCGAAATAGCCGGTTGTCGTTTCCGCATAAACAGGGATATTTGCATTTTGGCACTCCTCTACATAGATCGGTGCCACAGCAGAATAAGAGCGCATCAAGATCACAATATCCGAATAACAGACCGAGCGAAAGCTGTCGATCTTTTTATCATAAATCTGGAATTCAGCTCCTAGTATCATGCGCTGAATCCGTTCACTTACTAGGCGTGCCTCGATACGTGCCTTATCGAGATCCTCTTGAGATTCGGCGACTTCGGCTCCATTGGCTAATTCCTCCTCGGTACCGGAGACACCCTCCGTCGGGGAGGATTCTGTGTCATTTTCTCCATTTTGTCCTTCAGTGGTCGGTCCATGTGTTTCATCAGAGGAAACATCGGCCAATTGGTCTTTTATACCTTTCGGGTCAATAAGGTGGACTTCTATCGGTCCTTCTGCCGTACGAATTTGATCCTGCCCGGACACAAAGGATGCGCCGTATTGCAAGGCCGCTTGATTATCATACAGGATTTCTCCGGCCCCCTTGGTCATAATCTGTCGGAAGAGAAAATTCACCCCCTCAACCACTTCTCGCCGGCTTCGAAAGTTACGGTTCAGATCAATTACAATCTCTGGTGGAAAGGTTTCAGCCGGCACACCGGGATGCCAATGAGGCAAGGCGTTATATTTGGCAAGAAACAAACTCGGGTCGGCCATGCGAAACCGATAGATACTCTGCTTAACATCGCCAACCATAAATAAATTGGGGAAATCACCTTGCCTTGATACCCTTTGCAAGAGGCGTTCTTGGACAGGGTTGATGTCCTGATATTCATCCACCAACACTTCCGCAAAATACTCCTTCAAGCCTTGGGCAATCGAAGAAGCCTCGCCTTCTTCCTCCAGTAATCGGAGAGCAAAATGTTCTAAATCGGTGAAGTCTAAGACGTTTCGGCGCCCCTTTGCCGCAGCATAGACTTGAGAAAATTCAATCACTAAGGAGCCTAGTGTATGGGCCATGATACCCATCTCATGTAAGGCTGGTAGTTGATCTTTAAGGGGATATACAAAAACTTCATCCTTTAAAGAATTGAGCTTCTTCTTCGTCTCGTCCCTTAATTTCTTGCATTCTTCTTGTAAATCTTTTTCAAAGGACTCGTCAACTATTAATTGTTCTCTGGTTGAACTCGATGCGAGTTCGATAGTTACCTCAGATTTAGCCTGGGATTTTTTCTTAACTTTAGAGCGTGCGGCCGGGAGTCTAGGATAAGCGACAGCAGCTTGAAACTGGGTTTCGACCTGAGCCCAATGCCCTTCTTTTAGAGCGTGGTAAAGTGATCCGACTCGATTCAAATCATCTTGTAAGGTCTCCGCGTAGATGATTGGACCTCCCGGTCGACGGGCGATTTGTTCAGCCCGTTCGAGTAAATTATAGCATTCACTGACCCGATCCAGTAGACCTTGGAGAACGGTTTGACCCCATTCGCTCTGCATAAAGGATTCGATATCCTCCCACTCATAGGCCCGTTCCAACGCACTAAGCCACACCTCTGGGTTGGGTTGGCTATAGGCAAACGCATAAAGATGCAAAACATGCTCCATCAGCGGTTGATCGTCACGATCCGTGCCGAAGGCATCGACGAGTTTCAAGAAGGCAAGATCAACACGTTCATACCTAGTTTCGAAGAGGTCTTCGACTACGTCTTGGCGAAGCAGGTCTGCCTCTGCCTGATCCGCCACTCGAAACGCTGGATCAAGTTCAAGTTGGTAAAAATACTTACGTATTAACTCTAAGCAGAACGAGTGCAACGTCGTGATACTTGCCCGATAAAGAAGGTTACGTTGGTGAAGGAGACGTTCAACCTCCCCAGTTTCTTGTTCCTGAAATATTGCATTATCCAAGGCCTTACCAATACGCTCACGCATCTCATTCGCTGCTGCTTTAGTAAAGGTGACGACGAGAAACCGATCCACATCCACCGGTTCTTCAGGATCTGTGATTCGTCGAATTAACCGTTCCACAAGCACAGCCGTTTTGCCTGAACCGGCTGCAGCAGCGATCAAGAGTTGCCCACGTAAGGACATGGCCGCAAGTTGTTCCACCGTCCAATCAGGTTTACTCACGTCAGATCCCCTCCTTTTAACTTCGAAGACATATCCAGAAGTTTCAAAACCTCCTCTTGCTTTAACGCAGGTAGGTCTCGATAGTTGTTTTCCGGAAGGTAGGGATCAAAGTGGCACACGGGTTTATAAGCACAATACTGGCATCCCGTGCTCTTCCCTCGCCGGTAGGGAGAGAGCGAAATAGTTCCATCTAATATTTCTTCACCTGTCTGCCGGAACCACCTATGGAGATAGGTACTAAGTAATGTAAACTCATCCTCGGCTAAGACGTTGGCCCCTTTTGTGAAGGCCCCGTCTTTTTTCAGTTTAAGCCCCAGTAAATCAGATTGCCCTGTGGAAAAAGATGAGTCCATGGCTTCTAATACTCGGGGATTAGCTAATAAGTACCCGCTGACTTTGACGGCCTTGACGCGACGTTGCTCTAACTCCTCCGAGCTGAGCGGGATTTTTTCTTCCAGCTGAGGCTCCAGCACAGGAAAATACAAAAAACCAGCTGGAATCTTTGGTGGGAAAACGTTGCCCATTTCTGATGGACTCTCTACACATTTGTTTTCAGAATTGGTCTCTCCCAACGGGGATAAAGCGGACGTCATGTTCATTAAGACTTCGGCGCCCTGCAAGGCGACGTCAAGATACGTGAGCAATTGAAGATTGAGACCATAATAAATCGAATCCAGTGCTAAAGATAATTCGCGCGATTTATAATCAAGGATACGTAAATATACTTGTCCATCCAAGAACGCTGCATCCACGCGGTCAATTTGACCGCATAACAGAAGGGAATCTTCTTCCGTTAACGGGATCTCGATCCCTGGGAGCGTCTCATTTGGGCCGAAACCTACTTCCAGCTGGATAGGAATAAATATACCGCGTCGAGCATGTTCTCCAAGAACGCGCACCGCGTGATGTACGGTTCGCTTGAGTTTATGGGTTAAATAGCGATAGCGGGCGCTACTTAGAAGAATTTCGTGCTGTAGACTTGGGGCAATCTGATCGCCTAATTCACTAACGAGCGCCCAAGATTCCTCTTTCGTCAATTTCCCCCAATCTAAGCCCCGTTCCTGTAGTTGGATTGCGAAATCATGAAGGAGAGTATGAAAGAATTCACCCATATCCGGGCTTGAGAGCTGATAGGTCGGTCTTTCACGCAGCTTCAGACCGTAACGGGCGTAATGTCCAAAAGGACACTTAGCGAATTGTTCCAAACGAGAAACACTGGCCTTGAGGCGTTTTCCGTACAAGCGGCGTGCTAGGGGACGTTGAATCCTCTCTTCCTGATTCTGGGTCAATAGACTGGCTTGTAAGCGCTTTACTTGACTTTGGCGGATGGGATCCTGAATAAGCCATTTCTCAGTGGCCTCCCAAAGGGGAGAAAGTGGTTCTCCTTGGCGCAGCGTGCGCAGTTGTTCTGCATAGGCTTGAAGGGCAGAATCCGCCTGACTGATGCGCTCAATATCTTCCTGATTTCCTAGAAAGCGCTCTATGAGCGTTGGGAAAAGATGCTTAAGCCGGTTGACAACAGGTGAAACCGTCAGCCCTTTCCCCTCGTCGTCAGTCAATGGATAACAAACCACAAGCTTTTCTGAAGCACGGGTCAGTGCAGTATAGATAAAGAATTGTTCTTCAAACGTCTGAGCATTCCCTTTCGGTGCAAGAGCGACCCCAGCCTTCTCTAATTGGTTCCTTTCCTCTTCGTCAAGAACGCCATCCGAGACAGGACGTGCAGGAAGTATGCCCTCATTCGCCCCGAGCAGAAAGAGGACCCGAACTTCCGGATTTCGAGAACGCTCTAATGACCCTACTAAGACTTGGTCTAGCCCCGGCGGAATCAAGCCGAGTTCGATGGCTTCTATCCCTGAAGAGAGAATTAAGGCGTAGTCCTCGAGCTCCAAACATTCATCCCCTAGTCCAGCGACTATTTCATCCAAGACTTGAAGGACGGCCTCCCAGATTTGTTCGTGTAGCCTTGATTCGCTGTGATCGCCCTCCTCTTGGGCTTTTTGGGACCATTTCTTGAGGGTTGCTGGAACCTCAAGCCGTTCTAAGAAGGTATACAAAGCCTCCGTAATTTCCCGGACTGTTAATGACTCACCCTTACTTCCTGGCAAGATTCCTTGGATAAATGGAGCCATAAGGTCATAAACAGTTTGCCGAGAGGCGTTAAGCTCTGCTTGAATTTTAAGCTCAGTGGCTCGTTGCTCCTCGTTTTTACCCAGAGACCATTGACGATGGTATCGCCACTCTACATTCCTGTTCCAGCCCTGTCCGTGAATACCGTGCTCAAGCACGTAATTTTCCAGACGATCCACTGCATCCCTTTGAAGCGGGAAAAAATCCGTCTTTAAACAGCGCAAAAGTGGTTCATAGCCCCAATGGCTCTCCGCCACTTCTGGGATGGATTGTAACAGTTCAATGAGCGGATGATGAAGGACAGAACGTTTATGATCTAGGAAATGTGGAACTTCATAGGACGTAAATATCTGGGTAATCAGCTCATGATAGCCCGTCAGATCACGACTCATGATCGCCATTTCATTCCAGCAAAGCCCTTCATCCCGGGCTAGGCGACGCAGCTCCCTGGCCACTCCTTCAACTTCAGCCCGCCGATTGACGGCTGATAAGACCTGAATTCCATCACACAGGGGACAATTGGCATCAATTTGCACTTCATCTCTGGTATATAGGTCTGGCATTAGATCGGGAGTCTGACTCTCCTCGTATGCTACGGTCGGATACGTCGAGTAATATTTTTCCAAATGCCAGAGCCATGGATGTTTAAAGCGTTGCACGTTCTCCAGCAAGGTGGGAGGGTGTAAAAGATTACCTGTCTCCGCGACAATACGTTGCAGATCTTGATAAGTTTGCCACGGACCCGCAAATAGTTCCTCTCCTACTCTGAACGGACCCGCTTCCTGTTGCCGCTCCTCCGCAAGTAAATCCGGATCCAGTGGGGACGTTATTACGATTTCCTTGGCGGTAGCGAGGATGATTTTCAAGACTTCTAATTCCTGAGGGGTGAATCCCGTAAAACCGTCAACCCATACCTGAGCTCCCTGAATAAGGGGTGCATAAGGGATCTTTTCTGCTAAAATTGACAATTCATCATCCGGGTCACGAATCTCTTGTCCTAGTGCTGCTTGAAATTCCTCATAAATAAGAGCTAAATCTTGCAGCTTTTCAAATAAAATTCCGTTTGTGTTTTTAACCTTACGTAAATCGTCCGGGGTGATCCGATAGGTTTTAAATTCTCCAATCGCTTGCGCAAGGAGATCGGCCATACCCGGTCGAGTGGCAGATCGTGCGAACGCTTTTAAATGAAGACGATGCTTTAAGAGGATACGACGAAGGAGCATCCGTTTGCCGATCGCACCGATCAGGACTTTTTGCCCTCCGCCAGTTTCAGAAAATACTCGCCAACCCAGCCTTCGGAAGCTTAAGACCTGGGCTCGTAAACTTCCACCCAAATCGGGCGTATTGGCAAGAGTCACTTCCATTTGATAGGTTGCCTGCTCGGGGACCAGGAGAATCAGTGGTGCCCCCCAAGGCTTTATACGCAGTTCACTGCGAATCTCTTCCAAACAAAGGGTACTCTTTCCACTCCCGGCTCGGCCGAACACGAAACGGAAACCCAACTAAATCGCTCCCTTCTATAAAAACAAATACCAGTAGCCCATGTGTTCGTTTTCTATTTTCAGACTTTGTCAAAAAAGTTCCTCGCCTTAGGCTAGGAACTTTTAAGCTGCGCCTCAGGGGTAAAATAGGTGTGATACCCTTGAAGCACTACAATAAGGCTGGTAATTGCTGTGGCGCCGGAAATCATGAACATAACCAAGATCTGATAACGAACGGCTTGAATGGGATCGGCTCCTGCGAGGATCTGTCCAGTCATCATGCCGGGTAATTGAACTAATCCGACCGTCTTCATTGAATCAATGGTAGGGATCATGCCAGCCTTGACGGCGGCTTTGATCACAGAGAGGGACGCTTTCTTTGGCGCAGCACCGAGGGAAAGCGCCAATTCGACCTCCCCACGCCTGAGTTTAAACTCCGAACTAAAACGGTTTAAGGTCACCCCGCTTGCGACCATACTATTTCCAATGATCATTCCACTTAAAGGGATAATGTACTGAGGTGTCCCTGGAATACCTATGAAGAGTAAGAGCATGAGAGAAAGCGCTTCGCTGATCACGATTCCTATCAGGACAATACGTAACGCACCGGGAATTCCCTTCCCTCGCTTCGCGGCATTCTGAGCGGCTACTCCCATCATAAGTGCTAGCATCAGTACCATGAAAATAAGATGTTGTGAAGCGAATACATACGACAAGACATAGCCTGCGATTGTGAGTTGGATTAAGGTTCGAACAACGGCAATGGCTAATTCTTTTTCCAAGCCCAGTTCCTGATAGCGCGAAACTATTCCGGCTAACCCCACAAACCCAAGAGATAGACTTAAGGCCAGCCAACTCATAACTCGCCCCCTAATTTTCCTGCAAGATAGGTTCGTCCTTCTTCTGTACTAGGACCAGCAAAGAAGCTCTTAGCCTCTCCGTGCTCTACCACTTTCCCACGGTAAAGGAGCGTCACGTCATTTGCGATGCGCTTTGCCTGGTTCACGTCGTGAGTAACCCATATGACGGTCAACTCACGTTCGCTGCAAAGATGCGAAATTAGAGCCTCCAGGTGTTCACTGGCCTGTGCGTCCAAAGCTGAGGTCGGTTCGTCAAGCAACAAGACCTCAGGATTGTTGGCCAAGGTACGGGCAAGAGATACGCGCTGCTGCTGTCCCCCGGAAAGTGTATTTGGGTCACGAGACACCCATGCTGGATCAAGCTGGACCATCTCGATATAAGGCCTCGGATCGACCAAGGTCATGTTGTCCTTAGTCCACAATCGAGGACCAAACAAAATATTATCCCCTACAGTTCCAGGGAAAAAAATAGGTTTCTGCATTACTAGCCCAATTCGGCGGCGAAGTTCAAACACATCAATTTGACGGATATCTTTCCCATCAAGGTTGATTTCTCCACCCTGTATCTCGCGCAAACGATTGATTGTATAAAGCAGCGTGCTCTTTCCACTGCCAGAAGGGCCAAGCAGAGCGTGAATTACGCCAAGACGAGCCGCTAGGGAAACTTCTCTGAGAAGTTCGACAGTCTGAGCCTCTTGCCGAATGCCTACGCTGATGTTTTTAAGTTCAATTTTCATGTTTCAAGGCCCAACAAGGTAGCCCCGTTACCATAGAAGATAGCATTCATTTCTTCTTGAGACACACCCAGTTCGGTACACACTTGGGTTTGGAGATCGAAGTACTTCTTAGACCAGCCACGAGGAAACCAACTAGAATCAGTACCGAAAATAATCCGCTTCGCGCCGACCGTATCCAAAGCCGTGGCAAAAAGATCTTTCAAGGTTAACGGATGGGGCATCCAGCGAACCCAATCGTTTGATCCTGATGTATCAATGTAGACATTTGGGCTCGACCAAGCCAAATGTAAGAGATCCTGATAGTAGCCTGCACCGAAATGCGGGATGATGAAGGGTATATCGGTATATTCCTGCGCCACCTCGGCCAACGTAATTGGGCTTATTCGAGGATGACGGATAATCCCTCCAGGGCCACCTAAAACGCCAAAATGAATCAAGACTGGTACTTTCCGATCTGCTAATAAACGCCAAAAAGGCTTTAGCTCCGGTGACTCAAACGGTAGAGTAGTCATTGGGCCAAACCATTTATACCCACGTAAACCAAGATCATCTAGTGCGTGCTGCATTTCCTCTACGGCATTTGGGGCACAGAGGTCATGGTGAGCAAAGCCTAAGAATTCTTGAGGATGCTGGCGCACCATGTCTGAGAGAACCTGGTTCCCGCCTCCTGTCATGAAAACAACTTTTTCTAAGTGGTTATTTTGTACCTCCGCAGCCCAACGCTCTCCTTGCACTTGTATTCCACGACGCTTTCTCTCAGGTTCAGGAAAGTCGAACACTTCGCGCCAGTGCTCTTTTAATTCTCTAGCGTATGCTTTGACTAGGGGGTGAAGTTCCCTTCTAGCTGTGGTCATTTTAGCTGGAAAATGAGAATGAAAGTCTAAAATTCGTTCGGGCTTCATGATAAAACAGCTCCTTAATGCATATGAAAGAAAATAACAAGTCAAAGATGCCATGGATATTTTGCGTCAGACAAGGAGGGATGTTTACCTCCTTGCGGGGCTATTAGGTGAACATGCCGACGCAGTATGACACGAAATAGACTGACATACTGACCGGTTACTTTCTTGAATGTGCTTAGAATTCGATATGCCGTACCTTGTTGACTCCACTCATAAGGGCTGCTCCAACAGAGGTTGAATAGTTCGGTTTTAGCATTTGTAGGTCAGGGAACTCCTCTAAAACAGTAGCCAAAAAAGACGGCTCCAAAAACTCCCATATATGGCCGATCCCGCCGACCAACCCCACCTCAGAGCCCCTCGTCTTACGTAGGAGGGCTTTAGTTAACAAACCTAAAGCCAGTCCGGACTCTTGTAGAATACGTATAGATGCAAAATCGCCCAGCCGAGCAGCCTCAACAACCACCGGGACTATTGCAGCAATTTCTTGGTTCGTTCGTTTATGCTGATAGAGCCAATCGCTGACCCCTTGCACCTGAGTCAATCCCAGATGTTCAATAATCTTTTCTTCTAAAATACTTTTAGGGCCGTACCCATCGAACGATGCCACCATCGCTGCCAGCGCTTTACGTCCAATATCATACCCTGCGCCTTGATCGCCGATAAGATGTCCCCATCCGCCCACGCGAATAACATCACCATTAGGATTAACCCCTAGGGCAATAGCCCCTGTTCCTGCAGCCAAAACATTTCCGGAAAATCCCCCCCGAACGGACATTAAAGCCCCCCAGACATCGTTCTCCAAGATCACAGGAATCCCTTGTAACGTGATATTCTTTTCTTGGGCTAACATCGTTAACCCTTGCTTAAGGCCTCCAGCCATGATTTTCCAGTCCTCCGGCGTATCAATACCGGCAAGAGTGATCCCGATGCCTTCTAGTGTCTCCGCTCCGAAGACGTCCCCAATCCCCTCTATAATATTCCTGACAGCTTGTACCATTCCGACCACATGGTAATTACTCGCTGGCTTGCGCAAGCACCGAAGCACTCTCCCTGTATGGTCCAGCGCCACGATCTCCGTCTTACTGCCTCCACCATCCACTCCAATTTTAACTGTCATCACTGTCACTCCCTACTCCAACTTTCGCATGTCCGTTTACATTCATGGTAGAACGACTTTATGTAAAGTAATATGCATGGAACCTAGCGTTCACCCATAAGAATGTAGAAGCGACTTTGGGGGTGAATGATTTGCGTATATATGTATTATCACGCCGTAAACTGGTCCTTACATTTTTACTTCTTATCACCGTGGGAAGCCTTCTCTCAATAATTCAGCGTTCAACAATCCCTTCGTTGGTCCGGGCGCCTGGCACCTATTATATGGCTCATACTCAGGAAAAGGTCATAGCTCTGACCTTTGATGATGGGCCTGATCCGGTTGATACACCGGATGTTCTGGATATCCTTAAAGAACAGGAAGTCCGGGCCACATTCTTTGTTTTAGGCCAGGCGGCTCAGTCAAATCCAGCCTTGTTAAAGCGCCTAGTTACAGAAGGGCATGAAATTGGAAACCATAGTTTCAAACATGATTATCAGCAACTCCATTTAGTTGAAGAAATGAATCAAACGGACAAAGAGGTCTTCGCTGCTACCGGGACCCACACCTATTTCTATCGTCCTCCCGGTGGCATAGTATCTAAAAATCAATTAGAAACCATTAAACGAAACGGTCATGTTGTAGCACTTTGGAGTGTAGATAGCAAAGACTGGCGTAACCCCGGCATAAAACAGATAGTGGACAATGTTACGAAAGATGTGTTTCCTGGTGCCATTATTCTCATGCATGATGGAGGCTATCAGCGCACTCAAACTGTTAAAGCATTGGGTCCGATTATTGTCGCTCTACGAGATCAAGGGTATCGCTTCGTCACTTTGAGTCAGCTTAAAGCGCTGGATTCTGAAATGAAGTAGTTTCAGTAAAAGCTTATTCGTTGGACACAAATCCCTTGCCAAGTACTTCACCGGCATTTTGGACAATCATGAAGGCTTGAGGGTCAACTTCTCTCACAGCCTGTTTTAGGCGACCTATTTCAGGTAGACTGACGACACAGATAATCACGTTTTTCGGTTCGTTAGAGTACGCTCCTCTACCCTGTAAAAACGTCGCACCCCGACCAAGATCAACCATGATCCGGTCAACCAGCGCCTCAGATTGATCTGAGATAATAGTAATAGATTTCAACGGAACTCCGCTCTGTATTAGATCGAGAACACGCCCATACACGAACATCGTAACCAACGTATATAGAGCAGCCTTAGGTCCAAGTATGGCTCCCGATATCATGATAATAACGCCATTAATGGCCAGGGCTGATGTTCCCATTGGCACACCGTACTTCCGCTGAATAACTTTGGAGACAATGTCTGTACCTCCTAAGCTACCACCAAAGTGAAATATAATGCTGGAGGCAATCCCGGAGATGACCCCTCCATAAAGAGCCCCAAGGAAAATATCATTCATGGCTATAGGCTGAACCCCTTTGAGCAGATCCAATGAGATAGAATAAATAATTAAACCCCATATAGTTTTGAAGACAAAATGTCTGTTCACTTCACGCCAACCTAAAACAAACAATGGGATATTTAAAAGTAACGTCATAAATCCAATGGGAAGTCTTAATGTATAATAAAGAAGCAAGGAGATCCCGCCAACTCCACCTCCTCCTAACCTAGAAGGAACAATAAATTCCTGAACGCCATATGCATTAATGATGGCGCCAACTGCAATCGCGATTATCCCCACAATAAGCTTTGACCGTTTTGTGAACTTCAAATCATCACCCCCAATTGACTATACGTCCCATAACTAGTGGTTTGAAATGATAAACCTCCCCACTCACATTGAGGTCCGGGGAGGCTGTTTTACAATGTATTCAGTATTATTATATAGACATTAGATCGTTAATTCAACTCACGCCATTAGGAATTCCTTTTTCTCCACATGCGGTATCCACCCCACACCAAGGCACCTGTCATGAGGTAAGGTAATGTATAGCCCACCCCAATGACTAAATAATTGATGATATTCCAAGAACTGCTAATAGTTTTCAGTACCGCATCTTGGGTGGCTTGCCAGGTCTTACTCCACGCGATTGGTTGCCAAGGGTTCTTCACGCTGACGTTCGGGCTTTGTAGGGTGACGAGACTCAGATTCACAGTAGAGTAATCCACTTGATTGTTCCAAAGCTTAAGTTGGCCCTTCAGTTGTTCGATTTGCTGACGAATGTTGCTTAAGGCATTTTCCACTTTAAGAACGTCATCAACTGTCTTCGCTTGGTTTAAGATCTCGAGGTAGCGCTTCTCCTCGGCTTCAAGAGTTTGCAAGCGAACTTGAGAATCGTAGTATTGGTTCGTAATGTCATTGGCAAGCATGTGTTGATCGAGAACTTTGCCCCAAGTAGCCAGTGAATCGCGCAATGCATTCAGCTTATCAGCCGGAATCTTCACCGTCATCTGGGCAGATGAATGACTGTCCGACCCGTTTTGTTGGGATTCAGAGACATATCCCCCTTGTTGTTGAACTTCTCGGCTAATCTTACCAACCACGTCATTGATAGTTGCCACTTCAAGGGTTAACGTCAAATAATGTGTAATCTTGCGAGGGATCCCGGCATCAGCCGGTGGAACTATGGCTTGAACTGGAGGAAGAGGTGCGACAGCTGCACCTTTAGTCGAAGGGCTTCCACCATCTACCCCAATTGAACCAGCCTCCTGTGGGGCTATCTTCAGGGATTGTGACATTTGTACATCTTTAACCGTACTCCCCATGCGCGGCAATATATTCCATGAAGAATTCATAGCACCTTGCCCTAGAATCACCATTAGTGCTAATGCGATGACCGAAACTCCGATTTTCCATCGTCTATGCCCACTCAGGACGACTAATTTCGCACGCATTCTTTGAACTAACCCATTCTTTCCAGCCACAGGTATCCCTCCCTCTTCTTCCCTTGCTATTATCTCAAGTGCCTTTTGCTTCACACTGTGCTTGACTTGTTCGCGCCCTTTTAAATCTGCCTCGATTGCAGAGAAGAAAGCCTTCATCCTCTTCAAATCACCATCCTCTTCCCAGAGGGACGTGAAATCCATTCTCTTGTTAAACCACTTCATCAGCCGCATCCCCCTTTGTCAGGATTCCCCTGATATATTTTACGAAACCCTTTCTTTGCTCGGTATAAAAGGCTGTCTACTGCCTGATGAGTCGTGCTTAGAATTTCTGCCACTTCTCCAGCGCTAAAACCCTCGATCAAACGGAGCTGAATGACATTAACCTGCTGAGGGGTAAGCTTTGCCAAGGCCTCCGCGACGCTTAAAAAAATTGCCCATGTTTCGCTAAGATCAGATTCCTGTACAAGGGGCTTAGTTAGTTCTTCAAACATCAGCACGGGAGTGCGTTTATGAGCTCGGTAATAATCTGCGATACGATGAGTAGCAATCGTAAGTGCCCATGATTTCAGAGCGTTTTTCTTCTCCATCTGAGGTAAACCTCGCCAAACGTTTACAATGATTTCTGCTGCTACATCTTCCACATCAGGCTTAGGCACGCGGATCGATACAAATCGGTAGATCAATGGAAATAATAGTTCATAGGTTTCATCAAAGGTTGTCTCGGCCTCCACCTCTTCAGCTCCTTCCTCCTCGTTTCGGTTTCATTTCTATAGCTTCTAAATTATTTATGTATCTAAATTTCTAGCCCGATCAAACAAGTCTTTCTAAATTTAAAGGTGTGTATTGATTTCTTCTTATCCTTACTATTCTATAGACGTATACTAGACGCCTCTTCTGACGCACTAACCGGTTGAAATTTGTGAATAGGTTCTATTGTATTAGCTATTTTTCATATGAAGACAATAAAAAGAGGAAATCATAACGCCATTTGAGCATTATTGTTTTCCTCTATCATGTTTCAATAATTAAATTAGGCAGTAATTTCTAATCTATAAAAGGGATGATAACAAGCGGGCACTCGATTCTTTAAGCCTCTCAGTGACAGCGCGGGCTTGAAAGTCATTAAGGACGAGTTCGTTACAATCGTTTATGTCCTGCTCAAAATTAAGTCTTAAGCGATCAGCTAAAGGGTGATCATACACGAAGGCACAAATCTCGAAGTCAAGGTAAAAACTCCGCAGGTCCATATTGGTAGACCCGACACAAGCAAGATAATCGTCTACGAGGAGGATCTTGGCATGAAGAGTTCCTTTCACGTACTTGAAAATTTTCACCCCAGCTTGAAGTAATTCTTCGAAGTAGGAATGCATAGCTAAGTAAGTCAATCTGTGGTCTGGGATTCCTTGCACAATGAGTCGAACATCTATCCCACTGAGTGCTGCGGTTATTAGGGCCATGATCAGGCTTTCATCCGGAATAAAATAGGGAGTTTCAATGTAGACACGGTGCTTAGCCAACGTGATTGCACTAAAAAAGCCCTGTAAATTAGACGACCAGTTAGAATCAGGCCCACTTGCCATTATTTGAATAGGCAGAGTCTTTCCGTTGGTAACTTTTGGAAAATATCGTGTTCCCTGAACCTCCTGATCCGTCACACAATACCAATCGTTAAGGAAAATGGATTGGAGACTATGGACTGCTTCCCCTTTCAGTTTTAAATGTGTGTCCCGCCAAAAGCCTAGCTTAGCGTCGCGGGACAAGTACTCATCCCCGATATTTAGTCCCCCCATAAAGCCTATAAATCCATCGACCACTACAATTTTACGGTGATAGCGCAGGTTGAGTTTAGTTATATAGGGAAAACGAACCGGGAAAAACCATTCGACCTGAATCCCAGCCTGTCGCATGCGTTGAATAAAACCGCCCCCGATCGAACGGCTGCCCATTCCATCAAGCAGGACACGAACTTCTACTCCTTCAGCAGCTTTACGGGATAGGATCTTCAAAACGTCTTCACCGATTTCATCATCTTTAAAAATATAATAGCTGAGGTGGATATGATGCTTTGCTCCTTCTAAAGCATTAAATAGCTCTTGGAATTTCTCGCACCCATTTAAAAGTATTTCTACCTGATTATAGATTGTCATTGGGGCGAAACCACTGTTCAAAAGAAGACGAGACAATTTTTGTTCAGATTCTGTGCTATGACTCAGGAATGCTTCACATTGACTTAAGTCGATTTGCTGCCGGCGTCCAGTGCTGTCCAAACGATTATTCGGACTATGCTTATTTTGATATAATCGCCCTTGAGTTTTCCGCCCGAAAATTACATAAAGAAGAATCCCTATGATGGGAAGAAGACTAAGCATAAAAAGCCAAGCAACCGATTTTCCAGGGTCTCGATTCTCCAGGAGCACTGCAGACCCAATAAATGAAACCTGAAGGAAACTTAAGAAAAGCAAAAAAAGCCATACCATGACATCACTACCTGTCTGTATTGATTTAACAATTATCATCGTTGATCTTAAAGACACTGATATTCTTTTCTACATCCCATGATGTAATGTTTCAAGCTAGTATGCACAATTTCCGCCCATTTTAGATAACAAAGAAAGCGTACCCATTGTGAAGTGATACGCTTTTTCTAATCCCTGATGTAGATAACAAATGGCTCTTTCATAGTAAACGGTAGCCTACCCCTGGTTCGGTAATAATATGCCTTGGGCGAGATGGATCAAGTTCAAGCTTGCGCCTAATCTGGCCAATGTAAACCCGCAAGTACTGTACTTCCTTCTCATAAGCTGGTCCCCACACCGCGCGAAGTAACGATTTGTGGGTCATAACCTTTCCCGCATTAATAGCTAAATTTCTGACGATTTCATATTCAGTTTGAGTAAGCTTGATTTCCTTATCCTCAACTGTAATACGGCGATGTACTAAATCAATTAACAAATCTTGAAATTGCAGCACAGGCTGTTCTTCGACTTGAGATATGACGCATTGCCGCTCGTATGCGGGCTAACAATTCACCCATAGCAAAAGGCTTTGTCACATAGTCATCTGCACCAGAATCAAGGGCAGTAATCTTATCTGTCTCTTCCTCTTTGACAGAAAGAATGATCACAGGCACTTTAGACCATTCCCTGAGTTGACGAATAACGTCAAGTCCATCGATATCGGGTAATCCTAAATCTAGAATTACTAAATCCGGACTGAACATAGCTATCGCGTCAAGACCCTCCTTACCCGTCCCGACCTCTTTTACAACATACCCATGACCTGTCAGAGCGACCCGCAAAAACCGGCGAATTTGTGTTTCATCATCAATAATTAAGATCCTTGGGCCAATGTCTCCCATCTCAAACTCCTTCATTCATGGCAGGGACTCTACCCATAAATGTATCGGATAAAGGTAAGGTGAACGTAATTGTAACCCCACCAAGTTTATTATTTTTAGCCCAAATTTTCCCACCGTGTGCTTCAATTATCCCCTTACAAATAGCTAAACCAAGCCCCGTTCCACTCACCTGGAGAGGGGAGTTGAGCCGATAAAATTTATCAAAGACTTTACTTAAATCAGCATCTGGAATTCCTTCACCTTGATTAGCAACGGCTGTCTCTATCTGTTTTCCCCTTTGCTGGGTAGTTACAACTATTTTACTCCCTTGACGGGAATACTTTAGCGCATTATCCAATAAGTTAATAAGTACTTGCTCTATTAAAATGCCATCTGCCTGTACCAAAGATAGTCCTGGTTGTACATTAATATCCAAGGGGCGATTAGTTAAGGTCTCTCCTAGACGATTAACAGCAACTCCTATAATATCTTGAAGATCACACCAATCTTTTTTTAATTTCAGCATGCCACTTTCTAGCCTTGCCATGTCTAATAGGTTACTTACAAACCGATTCATACGTTCTGCTCCCTGCAGAATAATTCGCAACAAATCATTACGGGCTTCAGGACTATACACGAAAGCCTGATCTTCCAGAAGCCCTGTTACTGCTCCAATAATGGAGGACAAAGGAGTGCGCAAATCATGAGAGAGTGAATTAAATAGAGCTGTGCGTAAACGCTCAGACTCTACTAAGGTAAGAGCCTGTCTTGCTTGCTCGGCTAATTTAATTCGGTTGATGGCCATAGCTGCTAACCCAACAAAGGCTTCCAACAATCGAATACGTTCCGAGTCGAATTGTGCTTCAGACTCGTTAAAACTAATACCCAGTACCCCTTGTGCGCCCTGCTCCGTACATAGGGGCAGATATAATGCCGCAGCAGCGCCTAAGGTTTCCGTTCCTTTACCTGCCTTTTGTCCTCTAGTAAATACCCAGCTAGCAACGGCAAGTTCGCTATCATTTATAAAGTTAGTGGCACCTGAATCTTTCTGAAGTACCAATTTAGCATTTTCATTCGGCAGGAGCAAAACAACTTGACCCTCCAAGGTACCAGCAACCTTATTAGCGATGCTCTCCAACACCGCATCCAGTTTATCCACTGCGGCAATATCCCTGCTAAGAGCATATAATGCTGAAACCCGGCTCTCCCGCTGCCGTGAATAATTTATTTGTTGTTTCAATCTATCGGAGAGAGTTCCTATAATCAAGGCCACCAGTATGAAGATCGCGAAACTAATTAGATAACGCACATCTGCTACGTTAAAACTAAAATAAGGAGGAACAAAAAAGAAATCAAACGTTATCACACCCATAATGGCTGTAATAACTGCAGGGAACCTTCCCCAACGGGCCGCACTTATTAAAACAGGCAGGAGAAAAAGCATTGAAATATTGACGGTCCCCAGCAAGGAACTAATGGGTATGATAACTAAAGACACCAATATCATCATAATAGTTGATGCAACATAGGGGGTCACATTTAAAGGACTCTGAAGTTTAGGACCAGTATCTTTTTTCTTTAAATCTATTGCAGGCTGTTTATTACTTTGTCCTGCTTCTTGTAGGTTCCCTGGAATAACATGAATACTAATACCTTGACTATGACGAATCACTTTGTCTACGACCGAGCCGTGAATGATATTCCAGAAGCGAGTATGATCCGGTTTGCCAATAATTATCTGTGAAACATTGCGTTTTCTAGCTAACTCCAAAATCTCTTCAGCTATATCATCCCCTGCCAAAGCAATGATTTCTGCTCCCAACGTTTCCGCCAAACGAAGGTTTTTAGCCATAGCATCTCTTTGCGCTTCATTTCTGTCAAGGCGGTGGAGGGAGGGTTGAACATGGATAGCTAGCCATTCCGCATTTTGGCTAGTCGCCATCCTCTTAGCAATGCGAATTAGCTTCGCAGAAAAAGGACTGGAGCTTATACAAACTAAAACCTTTTCTCCAGTGGGCCAGGGACCGGGTATTCCATGAACCCGCATATAAGATTCCAACTGGCGATCGACCTTCTTGGCGGTATAACGAAGAGCTAACTCTCTTAGTGCATTGATATTCCCAGGGCGAAAGAACTTTTTCAAGGCCTCAGTCGCCTGTCCTGCAACATACACCTTACCATCTTTAAGTCTTTGTATTAACTCTTCAGGCGGTATATCAATCAGTTTGATTTGGGACGCAGTTTCCAAAACCTGGTCTGGTACAGTTTCCCTCACCGTAACCCCAGTAATTTGGGCTACTATATCGTTTAACGTCTCTAAGTGCTGGATGTTCAAAGTGGTATACACATTTATTCCTGCTGCCAATAATTCTTGAACATCCATGTAACGTTTTTTATGCCGGGATCCTATGACATTGGTGTGGGCTAGTTCGTCTACTAAGACAAATTGAGGACGTCGCTCTAAAATAGCATCTAAGTCCATTTCGCAAAAGGTCTTGCCCTTATAATCCCGCGGTTTTGTCGGAATAATGGGTAAACCTTTGAGCATTGCTTGTGTTTCAGCTCGCCCGTGGGTTTCTACTAAACCAACGACAACATCCAGTCCTTCCGACAACTTTTCCCCGGCTGCTTCGAGCATCGCATACGTTTTTCCGACCCCGGCGGCGGCCCCGAGAAAAATCGTAAGTTTCCCGAGGCCCTCCTTCTCAAGACTGGCTAGCAACTCATCG
>DATCQU010000017.1:0-80741 GCA_036569365.1 Desulfosporosinus sp.
ATTTTCTTAAAAACTTTGACTTCGATGAAGGACAATATACATATCAATCAAGGTTTAATGGTAGTCTCAACGGCTTATTGCAGATAGAAGAGATATACCATGAAGGGGATTTAGTCGTCCAACAGATTTCATCAGGTCGTTTAAATACTTAGGATAATGCCTAAAGAGGGAATGAGTAATACAGTGAGCCTGCGAACGACAGATAACAGAGGGTTTGCAACATCGGAGAGAATATGAAAGTAGTAACCCGACGTCGCAAACCCTCGCGACGTTACCTGAAACCACGCAAGATTTAATATTTATTGGATGATAGTGATGGGTGAAAGTCAGGTGCAAAGACGAAATTATGAAAGATCAGCTGAAGCATGGGTCACATAGAGAATTTATTCGTATACCTGGGTTGCAGCGAAACGATCTGAATCACCAGGTTAGTCAATAGGAACGTTAAAGATCAGCTGAAGTCTGGGTCTCATATAGAATTATTCGTACAACAAGGTTCACAGCAAGGGGATCTGAGTCAGCAGGTTAATCAAAAGGAACGTGAAAGATCAGCTGAAGTCCGGGTCTCATATAGAATTATTCGCACAACAAGGTTTGCAGCAAAGCGATCTGAATCAAGAGGTTAATCAATCGGTACGTCAAGATAGTCTGGGTTAGAAAGAATTTGAAAGTTCTGCTCTGGGGGCGTGGCATCAGGTAACACGGGATTCCCTACACTTAGCCAAGATGAAGGTAGTATGACGCGTCGGGAATCCCTAATCGTTATATGAAAGAACACGCGGGAAAGATTTACTTGGGTATATCGATGGAAGTTTATCCGAGAATAAGATTGTGAGGATTTAGATGTTCAATAACCTTCTGTCCCAATTGAAACGTAATAAAGTTAAGCTTTTAGTTGTAGTTATACTCATGATTCTGATAGTTCTTGTGAAGGTAGTACTCATTGATATTGTCTATGTTGGCCAGCAATACGCTAAAAATAGGATCATCACACCCTGGGGAGAAAAGATAAAATCGGGGAACCTTTCGGTGGATTACGCCATAGATCAGACACTAAGTGACATCGAGCAACTTGGGTTGAATACTTTAAATGTTCCTGTGCAAATTGATATCCCTTCGTTAACAGCAAACACGATGAGTATAAATCCCGAAAGCAAAAATAAGGCAATTGAACTTATCAGAAAGTTAAGGTACAAGGGGATCAACGTTATTTTAGAACCCTATCCCTACATCAAAAATGGCGAGCTCTTTGAGACGGAATTAAAACCTTCAGATGTAAATACGTGGTTCTGGAATTGGAAACAGGTGGTACTCAGCCCCATTGTTAAAGATATTGCTAAGCCATACAAGGTTTATGCTTTATGTATTGGTTCAAATTTTGATCAAATAGAAAAAGAATATGGCTATTGGAGTGACGTGGCTGATTTTGTCAGGACAAATTATAATGGTAGGATAACTTACAAAACTAACTGGTGGTATACTGCAAAGTGGGACGTCCAAAAAGCCGAAATTAATACATATACCAAAAAAATAAATAATACGGTATTTGCAAAAGTTGATTTTATTTCGGTTGCAGCCTACTTCGAACTCACAGACAAAGATACAAACACAGTTGAGGATCTTGTGAGTGCGCTGCAAAGTACACAAATCTTTAATTGGCAGCAGAACGTATTTAGCGAACTCGAGAATCTATCATCACGGTGGAACAAACCCGTATTTTTTGGCGAATTGGGTTTTCCAAGAAGGAATAAAGCTGCCGTTCATCCTTGGAATCCATTACCAACTGAAATAATAAATGATCAAGAACAAGCCAATTGTTTCCTGGCTTATAAAGAAGTGTTCGAGAAGGTGATTTGGAATCCAGGATTTTCTATTTTCGCAATAGGGAAAAAGGATGAAAATAAAAATTATTATCCAAGTGACCAGAGTATTCGCGTAATTAATAGTTGGTACAAATAACATTTAACATGATCAAATTAAAGAGACACTTGCTGAGGTATTCTCTGGGGGCGTGTTCCTTCATATAACAGAGGGTTTGCAACATCGGTGAGAATATGAATGTAATAACCCGACGTCGCAAACCCTCGGGACGTTAGCTGAAATCGGCTTCCAGGTATTTCTTTACAGTTAATGATGTCGAGGAGGAAAAATGAGAATTGGCTTAATAAGGCACTTTGAAGTTATCCATTCGTCTCAAAGAATATTAAACTCCGAGGAGTTTAAGGGGTGGGTAAGGCTGTACGATATAGCCGATGTGTGGGAAATTCCGGTGGATTTAGGTGATAATAATTGGGACCTATGCTTTTCGAGCGATTTACCTAGAGCAATCCAAACAGCTCAAAGTATTTGTAGCTGTAAAATAGTGACTACGGATTGCTTAAGAGAAGTACCAATTTCACCGATCCATAATACCCATCTCAAGCTACCAGTTCCTCTATGGTTGGGTTTAGGTAGAATGGCGTGGCTTTTTTCGCAGTATTCACAGCCGGAAATAAGAATTCAGACTGTCAAGCGGATTAATGGCTTTCTCACTTATATTTTGTCTTTGAAGGAATCAAATATTTTATTGGTAACTCATGGTTTCTTGATGGCGCTTATCCGAAAGGAACTACTGAGCAATGGGTTTAGAGGAGAAAGGTTTGTGAAAGCTCGAAACGGAACTCTCTACATATTTCAGAAATAGTGTGCTTCCCACAAAATGACCAGCATTCGGGTAATACTCTGGGGGAGCCGACATCAGCTAACAGAGGGTTTGCGACATCGGGGATAATATGAATGTAGTAACCCGACGTCGCAAACCCTCGGAACGTTAGGCGACATGCTGAGTTACATTTGCTCTGAAAGATAATACGTGTTTCGGGTGTTTCATAAGTAAGAGGGGATTTGCATAATGCTTGAAATTATTCATTTATCTAATAGACCAGATTTCATTGTCCACGTAACCAAGTGGTTATGGCATGAGTGGGGAGCTCCTGAAAATGAGGACTTTTTTAAAGACCTGGTTGAAAAGGGCCTGAACAAAAAGGATATACCACAGTTTTTTATAGCATTACTAGATGCTAAATTGGTGGGTACTGTTGCATTATTGAGAAATGATCTGAAGTCAAGGCAAGATTTGTATCCATGGTTGGCTTGTTTGTTTGTGGATGTAGATTACAGGAGTAAGGGTATAGGCATAATGCTACAAAATTTTGCCATTAAACAGACTAAGAGTCTGGGTTATGACAACTTATATCTTTTCACAGACCTTGAAGATTACTATGAAAAAAGTGGTTGGGAGTTTATTGGAACAGGTTGTACATATTCGGGCGAGTATGTAAGACTTTACAAAATGGAATTGCACAATACATAATGCCAGTTGACGCACGTCGCCTAACAGAGGGTTTGCGACATCGGAGAGAATATGAATGTAATAACCCGACGTCGCAAACCCTCGGAGCGTTATGCGAAACCGTACGCAAGAATGTCCACTGGCATGCGTGCATTATCTAGGGAAAGGCTTTTCAGTTTTAGTATCTGTAGCGATGCGGAGGAGGGATAAATATGCTTAAATTTAATGCGCTGATTCCAGAGTTAAGTGTCTCAAATATTGAGAAAAGTCTACACTTCTATCTGAATACTCTTTCGTTTAATTTAGAATATGAACGAAAGGAGGATAAGTTTGCTTTTCTATCACTAGAAGAATCTCAAATTATGATTGAAGAGAGAAATGGAAATTGGGAAACTGGAGATTTAGTATATCCTTATGGTCGAGGGATTAATCTACAAATGGCAACGAACAACATCGATGAATTGTATAGAAATATTGAGCGAAATAATTATCCTATTAAAATAGAAATCCAAGAAAATTGGTATAGAGCAGGTAACAAGCTTGTCGGACATAAAGAATTTTTAGTTTTAGATCCAGACGGCTATTTGTTAAGGTTCGCTCAAGGCATAGGTGAAAAGGAAGATACAGTGGAGAAATAGTACAAATAGCAACTTTGTGCAGGCGGGTCTTGTGGGAGTCTGTGCCCGGCTTCGCGGGGCGTACGGCATCGCATAACAGAGGGTTTGCAACATCGGAGAGAATATGAATGTAGTAACCCGACGTCGCAAACCCTCGAGACGTTATGTGCAATCGCGTATTCAGGCTAGTTTTAGTAGATGAAAGGAGTCACATTGTGCTGCTGGTTTTAAACTGTCTTGTTGATGATCGAAATGCAGGTGAGTTTAATAGTGCAATATCAAAGCTTCTCAATGAGACTACTTGCGAGTATGAAATTCAAAGAGCGTGTCAAACAGAAAGTATAGTGGATTTACCTCGATTTTCCCATCTCTTGATATCAGGTTCTGAGGCTTCGGCTTTAGACGATAATCTTTGGGATGGACTCCTTGTGAATACAATCGGTAGTTTTATTACAAACAAAAAGCCGATTTTAGGTATTTGTTATGGTCACCAATTTCTTGCCAGAACGATCGTAGGTAAAGAGTGCATCAAGAAAAGAGCAAAACCAGAAATAGGTTATGTTAAGATTAGCACAAACAGTAATGAGTTATTTAGAAACGTGAACGATGCTATGAGTTTTGTATTACATTACGATGAGGTTACGCACTTAACCGATGATTTTCGTGTAATTGCTTCAACTAAATCTTGTCCTATCCACGCATTTCAATATAAAGACCTCCCAGTATGGGGAATTCAATTTCATCCTGAATATAACTTGGAACAATCAAGGAAAATATTCGAGAGCTTTTCTAAAATTGAGCCGGATTTTGACAACTACTTTATTAACGATTTGAATAACGATATTACACTTATAAATATTAAACTAGTGATTAAAAATTTCTTGAAAGTATGCTAATGGGACGCGACAGCACATAACAGAGGGTTTGCAACATCGGAGAATACATTTTAGGTAGTAACCCGACGTCGCAAACCCTCGGGACGTTATGTGCCATGGGCTTTCGGGGCGGTATGATTAGAAAAGAAAAATAATTTAAGAGAGGGGGTTAATCAGCAATGAGAACGAGGATGATTCTATTTATTGTTTCGATAGTAGTCCCCCTAACTATTTGGTTATTGACCCGTCGGACAGAAGAGTCCGCGGTAGGAATGTTGTTTTTTTCAGGAATTTTCGGACTGGTGCTGATACAACTTGCTTTCAAAACTATTGACCTCCATCGGAAGCCAGTGGTCGGAGGGGCACTTTTTGGTTTAATATTGCTACCGTGGCTGATCGCTTTATCCGCGCCCGAAATTTCTATATCATCGTTCATAACAATGTGGTTTAAGAATCTATCGCCAGACAATTTGGGGTATGTATTTTCTTGGGGCGTCGGACTAAGCCTAAACTTTATCATATTTAGCCTGGCTGGGATGTTATTCATAAAGGCTAGAAGAAACAAAGTCACCTGGATCTCATCACAGATGGCAACTGTTATATTGGTTTTGTTATACGGAATTTCACTTTTTGTTTCCTCTCAACTTTACGAAAATGTGGTTAATTAAGAGTTTGGGGAGGCCCACAGCACATAACAGAGGGTTTGCGACATCGGAGAGAATATGAATGTAGTAACCCGACGTCGTAAACCCTCAGAACGTTATACGCCATGCAATGCAAGTGGCCCGCCATCCTTGGCGGGGATTTGGATACGTTATATTTTGTTCTAATAGTCAATGAAAATAATAAAGGGAGTGATTATTTGAGTAGATTTACTTTTATTGCATCTGATTATGAATTACCAGAAATTGATTTGTCCGGTATTATTAAGGGGACGGTTAAGGAATTAAGGGAGATGAATCTTAATCCTCGACCGGAATTGTCCTTTAATCTAGATAAACTTCGTGATGATGTTAAAGCAATATTTATTCCTGATGGTATTGATACTGGTGGATTACAAATATCAACATGTACCAATCCGCCAGATGGAACAGAAGAATATATTAAGAAAAGATACATTTATTGGCTTGGTGGGAGCTTTGGTATTAATTGGACAAACCAACTTCAAGAGTATTTAATTACTAACATCCAAGAAGGTAATCCTATTGAGATATGGTCAATTTGGTTCGGATGGAATGAATTTGAGGAGATGTTATATAAAAAAATAGAATTATCTAAAATAAATAGCTGTGATTTTGAATTATTAGATCAGAGGGATTGTTGCTTTGCTGTTGAGTGATTTCATTCGATACATAATTTGGCATAGAAAAGGATTATTTGGAACGGGAACTGTAAAAGGACCGGCCGTCCGTGGCCGGTTCTGGATCTGGGGGCATTGCACAGCGTATAACAGTGAATTCCCAAAATCTGAGAAGGTATGAATGTAATAACCAGACTTCGGGAATTCACGGGACGTTATACGAAACCGTACGCAATAGGCACGAGTTATGGGTCTATTTTGTAAAGAATAACTTTCTTTAGCTATTACGCATTAGTGAATGTTGCAAAAGCCATGAAGGAGAAAATTATTATGAATAATTTAACCGAATTTATTGAAGCAAAAGAGAAAGACCTCAACATAATATTGGATATTTACAATTATTATATCGAAAATACTACCGCAACATTCGATTTTGATAAAATTACACTAGAAGAATTTAAGAATCGAGTGTTTATTGATGATAACATATATAAGACATTTTTCATTTATATGGCTAACGAATTAATTGGTTTCTGTTTTTTAACACAATTCCGAAAAAAAGCAGCGTATGACAAAACAGTAGAGTTAGGACTATATTTGAAACCACAATTTACAGGAAAAGGATTGGGTGTTGCAACAGTCAATTATATGGAGAAAATAGCAGAAGAAAATCAATTTGAAACTATAATTGCATCTGTTTTGGGCGAAAATATTCCAAGTATTAAATTATTTAGAAAATTAGGGTACGCGCAATGTGCACATTATAAAGGAATTGCTATGAAATTCGGAAGAAAAGTAGATATTATTGATTTTCAAAAAGCAATAAAGTAAATATTATGATGAGCAAAATATTTGAGTAGAGTATTTCGTATCATTCATATATATGGAGTGAGTAGAGCGAGGCTGTGCATGCTCGGCTCTGGGGGGCGTACGGCTCCGTATAACCGAGGGTTTGCGACATCGGAGAGAATATGAATGTAGTAACCCGACGTCGCAAACCCTCGGGACGTTAGGCGACAGACCATGCGGGAGGCCGAGCGTCCATGCCCGGATTTGGAAGGGATTATTTTTGGAGTTTCAATTAATGCACGTTTGTAGGAAAATACGTAATAATATATTTGATTATATGGGAGGAATAAATAATGATTGTCAGGACTTGGCATGGGATAGTTCCGCTTGAAAAAGCAGAAGGTTTTCGAAATTATTTACAAAATACAGGTATTGCAGAAGCAAAAGCATTATCTGGAAATAAGGGAGCTTATATTTATAGCCAATCACAAGGGGATTTTGAACATTTTTTTATGGTATCCTATTGGGAGAGTATTGAGTCAATCCATAGCTTTGCAGGCTCAAATCCCCACATAGCTGTTACATACCCAAAAGATAATAAATATTGCCTGATTTCAGACCCTATTGTACTCCATCATGAAGTTCAAAAAGTACCATTAGAATTTCCGCTTTATTTAGCGCGGGTATAAATTCACGTTGGTCAAAATAATAATGTAGTTCGCATTCTTCATATTTATTGTATCAATACAGTTCGGTGGGGGGACTTTTAAGGGACTCCCGTCCATGGTCGTCGCTGAATCACGGGGCATGGTCCGCCGCCTAACAGAGGGTTTGTGACATCGGTGAGAATATGAATGTAGTAACCCGACGTCGCAAACCCTCGGGACGTTATGCGCCATTTGGGTCTTATAATATGACGGGAAAGATGAGTAAGAAGGGATTACAGACGAGGATTGAAATTTTCGGACTTCATTAACCTTGCGGAGAAGTTAACTATTTCTATTTATATCGTCGGGTGAAATCTCTGCTTCCCATTTTAAAGCTTATTATATTTCGTCATCGTTAATCTCGGATTATCAGTAAGATATGAGATGTTAATTGCTTTCTCTTTAACTTTTAAGAATGGAGTGGATCTTTTTGGATATGTTCTCTCTTGCATCATTCATCATATTGTTCATTATTTACTATAAGGTGTTCAGAATAGCCTCAGATATTAAAGAAATCAAAGAGTTGCAGAAGAACGAGATAAAGAGGAATTATGATAGAAAGTAAAATTTTCCATAGGCATCTTACTAAGTTAAGTTTTCCAATGCAATCTGTATATCATTACATATAAGACTTGGTTTACCCAAATGAAAAGGGGTTGTCTAGGTATTCCTCTGCCAACGGCGCATAACAGAGGGTTTGCGACATCGGAGAATACATTTTGGGTAGTAACCCGACGTCGCAAACCCTCGGGACGTTATCTGCCATTGCCGAAGAACTAATATTAGTCCAATTTAAGGTAGGTTGAAGGAGGTAATAACTTGGATCTGATATTGGAAACCAATAATTTAGAGGATTATTTAAAGTCTTCAGAAATTATTGACTATGATAATGAAACAATAAAAGAAATTGCACGCCAACTTTCCGAGGAAATTGAAGATGAGGTTGAAACAATTAGAACCGCTTACAATTTTGTTAGAGATAATGTTCATCATTCTGCTGATATTAATGGACAGATTGTGACTTGCAAAGCATCTGAGGTACTTAGAGAGAAGCAAGGAATATGCTACGCAAAATCTCATTTGCTAGCCGCCATACTCAGAAGTTTGGGAATACCGACAGGTTTCTGTTATCAGAAACTTATTTTGGATGATGAAATAAAACCTTGGATAATTCTACACGGGTTAAATGCAATTTACATAAAGAGTTTAAGAAAATGGATAAGGGTAGATGCTCGGGGAAACAAAGATGGAGTCAGCGCTGAGTTTTCGCTAAATGTTGAGAAATTAGCTTTTCCTGTACGAAAGGAATTTGGTGAGAAAGATGAACCTGTAATTTATGTAAATCCAAATATCAATGTGGTACAGGTTCTTATAGATAGTAAAACCATTGAAGAGCTATTCGAAAACTTACCGACAGAATTGTGAGATTGCTTTGAGATTTGCTTCGAAGCGGCAACGGCAGATAACAGGGGATTCCCAACACTTAGCAAAGATGAATGTAATATGGCGCGTCGGGAATCCCCAGACCGTTAAGTGACATCTAAGTTTCTATGGACGTGAGGTCCTAAGGTCATGGGAGAGCCTTCAGGGGTATTGGCCAATCAAATGCTAGAAGAGTGCTTAAAATAGATTGTTATGACTATCCAGATATTTTGTTGTCTGTCAGAATTTTTCTCAACGCTCAGGTAATGTTGATTTGATTATCTAATATTTGCTGCTTTGGGAGGAATATTCAGGAAAAAAAAGAATATTAGATGTGAGTGCTTTGACTCAATGGGGATATTCAATAATTGGAATCGTGCACCGGGGGAGGTCTTTGGAGGTTTATGGTTAAAGCGGTAATATTCGATATGGATGGTGTTATCATTGATAGTGAGCCCATTCACTATGAGTCCGATAAGATGACATTGTAGGACTTTGGATATGAGATAACATTTGAAGAACTTAATCATTATATAGGTAGATCGAATCCTATAATGTGGGCAGAATTGCGAGAAAAGTATAGCATTTCCTCGTCTATTGAAGAACTACTACAAAAGCAAATGGGTTACAAAAAATTGCTATTTGGGAATAGGCAATTACAAAGTATCGAAGGGATAGAAAGTCTTTTAAATGGTTTAAAAAATTCGAACATAAAGATAGGATTGGCATCATCATCACCCAGAGAATTCATCGAATTAATCTTAAAAAACCTTGGATTTTTTGAATATTTCGAAGTAGTTATCAGCGGAGAAGAAGTTGTAAGAAGTAAGCCAGCACCTGATATTTTCCTTAGAGTAGCAGAATTACTTAAGGAGCAGCCATCAAATTGTATCGTTATAGAAGATTCCGAACATGGTGTAAGGGCTGCAAAAGATGCGGGGATGAGATGTATTGGATATATAAATCCTAACTCTGGTAATCAAGATTTAAGTTTGTCGGATAAACTAGTAAATTCAATAAAAGATATTGATTATAATAGTATATTTTGAGGCTGTCCATGGCTGCTTAAATGAACAGAGTATTTTGTGGTGCGCTATGCGTCGAAATATCTTGGCGTTTGACTACTGACACTTGAATCGCGGTCCAGTGAATAAGGGCTTAGGAATTTTTCTGGGTTGTCTTAACCGACGTCACTTAACAGAGGGTTTGCGACATCGATGAGTATATGAATGTAGTAACTCGACGTCGCAAACCCTCGGGACGTTAGACGACACATTGGGTCTGGCTGTTAGAGGATTTTTAGCGATAATATTTTGCGTTAATCACGATAGAGAAGGTGCAACATGGGCAAGAGAAGGAACCGATATATAGGGAAATGGGTGGAAACGGGTTGGAAGACTGTTGATCTTCCTTATGCGGCTTCGAATTTGCTTATGCTGTTGGACCAGGCGAGCATTGACGAACATGGGGGATATACCCATCAGGATATTGTTAATTGGTGCTTACAATATTGTCGCAAGTTTTTTGAGGACGATGACAAAGAATTATTAGATAAACATATTCTGTCATCTCATAGAGGTCATGGGTAGATGTTGAAGAAGAAGATTTTCGTGCATGACAGTCTTTGCCACACGACACGACGTATAACAGAGGGTTTGCGACATCGGTGAGAATATGAGTGTAATAACCCGATGTCGCAAACCCTCGGAACGTTTTGTGCAATCTGGCTTTCGGGGCTAAACAAGGTAGTCATATTTTCTTTTTCCGTGCAGGATTCTTCTGATTTCAACGACGTCCTCAAAGACTACGTAGAAAACCAGGTAACTTCCCACGACCAGCATTCGATAGTTTAGGTGAATCAGTCTTGGATCTATAGGCACATGCCCTATGAAAGGAAAGTGGGCCAATTTGGAAATGGCCCTGTCAATTTCCTCAATAAATTTTAGTGCTACAGTGGGATTGTCAATCTGAATATAATCGAGGACTTCGGTCAAGTCTTTCTCCGCAATTGGTAGGTATTCGATTCGAAACTTACTATCCATTTATCTTTGCCCGTAACTTGTTAAATAGATCTTTATGGGAAATGCGAGGAAGTTCAGCAGCGCTTTGGGCTTCAGCTTCTGCTAATTTCTGATATAGTTCAAGTAGAGCCTGCTGCTTTTCATATAGTGCCATGCTCATTACCACTAAGTCTCCTTGTCCATTCTTGGTAATGAAAACCGGTTCTCCATTCTCATGACAGATTTCGGATATTTGGTTGAAGTTATTGCGCAGATCAGAAATAGGCTTAATGACTGGCATATTCAAAAACACCATCCTATCATTATTCATATACATATTATATCATAATTGTGATATAAAAATGCAAGCGCCAGACAGCACATAACCGAGGGTTTGCAACATCGGAGAGAATATGAACGTAGTAACCAGACTTCGGGAATACGCGGAACGTTAGACAAAAGATAACGCAAGTACCGCCATCCATGGCTGATTTGTTGAGAAGTTCATTGTAGATATTTTAGCTTAGGATTATTCCGAAAGGGGCTATCAAATGAGCGAAAATATAAGGTTGATTCGAAAAGATGAGCTGTATAAGTTGTTGAGTCTATACAAACATCTTCATGAGGATGACTCGGATGTCAATGGGAATATTGAATTAGAAGGACTTTGGACTGATATATGTGATGATTCGAATATTTATTATATTGTTGCTGAGTCTAATGGTAACGTGGTTTCTACATGCACATTAGCTATAATAAAGAATTTGACGAGGAATTTGCGTCCATACGGGTTGATAGAGAATGTTGTGACGCACCCTAATTATAGGCAGAAAGGACTTGGAACAAAAGTATTGAATAAAGCTGTTGAGATAGCAAATAAAAACAACTGTTATAAGGTAATGCTTTTGACAAGTTCGAAAGAGGAAGAAACATTAAAGTTTTATGAAAAAGCAGGATTTGAAAGAGGAAGAAAAACGGGTTTTGTAATATCACTTTAATTAGAGCAATCAGTTATTCCGTTGTCTGAAAGGAGAAAGCAAATGGGTCAAAGAACAGTTCTATTACCACCAAAAGGGGAAACACAACGTCTAACTATCAAAGATTCTTCAATGGATGAGAGGGAGGCCCTTCAGCGGCTAAATGAAAGCTCAGATTATATAGCTGATTGGGTTGGCGAAAAAGTTGAACCGAATTATGTCTATAAGTGCCTAACAGAAGGTTGCTTACCTCCTGGCGGGAAAAAGGAACTCTATCAGTCCAAGTCCATATACAATACATATTCTGGTCAGCTAATTGGTTTCTCGGAATTATATCATGGCTATCCTGAAGAGGATGTATTCTACATAGGTTGGTTGTTTATCCATCAAGACCACCAGCATAATGGATATGCGCAGGAATTTGTCAACTATATTCTTCGCGAGGCTTCAAAGATCGGATTTCCTGAGGCACGAATCGGTGTTCACTTAAAGAACTGGCCTGCACTCAGATTCTGGACTCAACTAGGCTTCGACAAGATATTAGGGATAGTAGGTGACAACGAGCATAGTGAGAAGACCTTCTCGATATTGAGATTGCAGAAAAGGTTGGGGTAAGTCACCAGGGCAATATAGAGGTGAAGAAAATGCTATTTGAAACGAACAATACATATGTTACTGTTGCCGGTCCTGACGATATTAATAGTATAGTAGAAATTTATAACTCCAACCCTGGCTTTTTGCAGGCTCATTTAGACAAAGAAAAGGTTGAGGCCAAATGGTATGAAGATGAAATTAATACGATGAAAGAGATAGATTTCGATTTCAGTTAACCAAAGAGAAATTTTAAGTAATGAAAGTACAGTGCGTATTGTATGGCGGAGAAAGAGTTCCAGGGTGTGATGTGCAAAATACCAGGGTGCTTCTCAATTGGCAAAAGAAGGATTTGGTTAGGTCTGCAGAGAAAATTGTTGAATACAGAATAGTCGTGAGGAAGGAGACTAATAATGACGGATATTGGACCTAGCATTGGTTTTGGCATTTTTGGCTTACTTTATGGAGTGATCTATCTTGGCATTTTTGCTCTTGTAATTTATTTAATGATTAGTACCATTCGATTTTTCAAAAGGAAAACCAAAAATGATAAGGAACTATTACAAAAGCTCGATTCTCTTATCACTGTACTTTCACAGAAGAACGAGCAACATTAAAGATTTAAGAGGTTTTCACTATTCCACAACAAGCAAAGTAGAAACCTCTATGTTTATACAAGAAAATGATTTGACATCAAATATTCGGACTGTATTAGTAAACATAAGATGACCTTTGCCGTTACGACGTATAACAGAGGGTTTGCAACATCGAAGAGAATATGAACGTAGTAACTCGACGTCTCAAACCCTCGGGACGTTAGGCGAAAGACCATGCGGGAGACCACGCATCCATGCGCGGATTGGAAAAGAAAGAATCAATGATTGGATTATTGCACATGCGTAAATTAATGTAACTATTCTTCAAATGTAATCATTTATCAAAAGGAGGTTTAATTGTAATGAGTATTTTAACAGAGCTAATAATCAGAGGTGTCTTAGTTATTGCGTTAAATGATGGCATTATACTTTACGTGATCAAAAAGCGTTCTACTCCAATAACTACTCCAATAATTTTAGGTATAATTTTAGTAACAAGTGTCGCATTTGTGATTAATACTTGGTATTGTCTTAAGAAAAATGGAATAATTTAAAATAAAGTATTTAGAAGTCATGATAAGACGCATCTTTCTTATTTAATACATCAATTAAGTTCTAGGGGAACGGTTTAAGGGACTCCCGTCCTTGGTCGTCTCTAAATTTGGGGGCATGGTCCGTCGCCTAGCTCAGTGTTTCGCGACGCTTAGCAAAGATGAATGTGGTTAAGACGCGTCGCAAACACTTAAACGTTATCTGAAATGTTCCTTGCAGGAAAACCTCAAAGGTCTGGACAAAAGAAAAAACAGATCCTGAAAACAAGATCTGAGTTAATTGGTAGTAACACGACGTCGCAAACCCTCGGGACGCTATATAAAATCGCGCGCGGGGCCGCCGCGTCCTGCGGCGGATTTTCGTTAGAAATTATTGTTGCATTCTTGAATATGAATAAATAGCTTAATCTTTGAAGGAGGGAAAAAGATGATTGCCATTTATATTTTGGCAGGGTTAATGATTGTAGTATCACTAATTTTATTATCCGGCAGAGGGAGTTGGCTAATTGCCGGGTATAATACAATGAGTAAAGAACAGCAAAATAAATATGACAAGAAAAAACTAACTATGGCAACAGGTATGATGTTACTAATAATCTCGATAGCAATGTTGGCCTTAGTTTTTTCACTTATTAACACCATTATTTTTCTAATTATTGTTTTTATTTCCGTGATCATGATAATCATTTATACGAATAAGTTTTGTCTGAAACCTATTATTGATAACGAAGAAGAAGCTGATTCAATAATCAATACAGGAAAAAGCTCTTTGCTTAATAAGAAAACTATAATTGGTATCGGATTTATGATTATTGTTGCTTTGTTAGTAGGAATATCAATGTATTATAGCAGCAAGCCTCCTGTTTATTCGATTAGCAATGGCACCTTAGTTATTTCTACTCAATATGGTGAAAATGTGAAACTTTCAGAAATTCAAAGTGTCCAATTGAAGAATGAGCTTCCGGTAATTCAATCAAAGATTAATGGTCTCGGTTTAGGTTCTATTCAGAAAGGAAAGTTCTCTTCAAATATGGGTAATGTGACTTTATATATCGACACTTCTAAACCGCCATTTATTTATATGAAGACCACATCTGAACTAATTATTCTAAATGATCAGTCCAAATCAAAAACGGAAGCGCTATTTACTGAATTGAATTCAGATATTAGAAAGTAGAATTAAATTCAAATAAGAGTTATCTAAGGCGGGAGAACGTCGGGAATTCCAACCGTTATACTGCAGACCATGGGGGAAGCCGGCCCCCATGCCGGATTTGTCAGCGAATGAGGATAAAATATTGAAGTCCGGGCATTATCAGAAAGGTTGAAGGTGGCAAATATGATAGTACGTGAGATGATTAAAGAAGATATTCCTCAATTGGCACAGTTATACACACAATTTTGGGGAGAGGAATCCTGTATTGATACTATGTACATAAAGTTTAATAAGTTCCAAGAAAATGGTTCACACATTTTACTGAGTGCAGTTGAAGATAATCACCTAATTGGGTCAGTAATGGGCGTGATCTGTGAAGAACTTTATGGAAATTGTAAATCTTTTTTAGTGCTGGAAAATATGATAGTTGATAAGGTGCAAAGAAATCGCGGAATTGGCAAGGCACTGATATCGGAGCTCGAAAGAAGAGCTGCCGAAAAATGTGACCAAATAATCCTAGTAACAGAGACAAGTAGAATTGATGCGTATAGATTTTATGAATCTGTTGGATATAAGCCTGAAATACATAAGGGGTTTAAAAAGAAACTGAAATAGTAATTAAAAATTTGTTCTAGCCCTTGCTTAATTTGCAATAAACAAGTCGCATGAAGTGTTTGTTAGAAAACAGTGTGTATGATATAGTAAATCGGAAAGAAAATGGGTTATGACTGCAATGGAGCGTGTGCGAATTCGCTGAGACACTGACTCTTTAAAGGGGAAAACTAGAGAAATGAGTATAATATTTTGCCGAGATTGCGGCGTGGATATATCAGGCGAACCGCTTTTCAGACAGGTTAGTTTTGCTTTAGAACCGGGGGAAAAAGCAGCGCTAGTTGGTCCGAATGGAGCGGGTAAAACAACCTTGATCCGGGCCTGTTTGGGGGACATCCGCTTAGAAAGCGGCGAGGTGCAAATTCTTGGTACCTATGGCTACCTTCCTCAAACCCCGATCGTTGAGGGTGAGGGAAGTGTTTTTGAGTGTGTCCTTCAAGAACGAGCAGATTTGTTACAAATGCAAGAACAACTGCGTGAGTTAGAAGAGAAGATGGCTCATACATCTAGTGAGAAGGTTATGGAGCAATATGCCGCTTTGACAGAGTTATTTGAACGTCAGGGAGGATACGCTTTAGAGGCCTTGGTCCGGAGGATTTTGGCTGGTCTGGGGCTGGAAGCAGAGATGAATTCTCTGGTCACCACGCTCAGCGGGGGGCAGAAAACGCGGTTAGCCTTATGCAAACTGTTGCTCAGATCACCGGACCTGTTAATTCTAGATGAGCCTACAAATCACTTAGATATTGCTGCGCTAGAGTGGTTGGAAGGGTATTTGAGAGATTATCCAGGAGCGTTGCTTATTGTGTCTCATGATCGTTACTTTTTGGATCGCACCGTGACCCGGGTTTTCTGCCTGGAGAATGGCGGGCTCAAAGGATATACAGGGAATTATTCAGAATACGAACTTCTGCGTATCTTAGAAAACATAACTATTAGTCGTGAAGCAGATCGGTTAGCCAATAAAATTGCTAAACTTGAGGAGTATGTTCGAAGGAATAAGGCTGGGGTCAATTCCAAACAGGCCCGTGGTCGAGAGAATCAGCTACAGAAGCTAAAGCCGATCCAAGTCACGAAGGTCGACCATGGACTTGCTATTTCATTGGGAAGCGGAGGTCGGAGTGGGGACCGTGTTCTATTAATTGAGGATCTGTCGATCTCCTACGGAGTTCGTACCCTATTTCAGAATGTTCAATTGGATTTGCGACGAGGCGACCGGGTCGCTTTGCTGGGCAAGAACGGTATTGGTAAAACCTCGATTCTAAGGGCGATTCTTCATCAGGTGACGTTCAAGGGAACCATCCGCTTAGGCGCTAATGTGAAGGTTGCTTATTATTCGCAAGAACATGAGAATCTGGGCAGTACAGGAACGGTGATGGATGAAATTCGGGATGTTTCGAGGTTGAAAGACCCGGAGATACGAAGTCTACTTGCACGGTATGGCTTTAGGAAAGATGATGTTTTTAAGCTCGTTTCAGTGCTGAGCGGGGGAGAAAAGAGCCGTCTGGCCTTATGCAAACTTTTTCTTGAGCAAGGAAACTTGTTATTATTGGATGAACCTACCAATCATCTTGATGCTGAAACCCGAGGAGTGCTTGAAGAAGCCCTCCAAGAGTATGAAGGAACCGTGCTTGTTGTATCTCATGACCGCTACTTCTTGGACAAAATCGTTTCTAAGATCGCCGAACTAACCACTCAGGGCTTGTTGCTTTACGAAGGAGATTACACAGGCTTCAAGGAGTACAAACAACAAGAGGAAACGCTCGACGCACCGATCGAACGGAATTCTAAGCCGAGTTATCAAGATCAGCAGGAAACGCGTAATGTAGCACGTGAGAAAAAGCGGATGAAGCAACTAGAAACAGAGATTGAAGAGCTAGAGTTATTACTCCAAACGTTAGAAACAGACCTTGCTTTAGCAGATACAAACTATGAATTAGCTATGAAGCTACATGAAGAATGTGAAGAGGTCAAGAAACGCCGTGATAGTGTCCTAGGAGAGTGGATTGCCGGAAACGATTAGTTTCACCAAATAGCTTCTGAACCCATATATTATCCTGAAGTCGCAAGATGGAGGGATACATATATGGGAGTAGCTTTGCTTATGGCAGTGGCTTTAAGCTTGGATGGATTTGGTGTCGGATTAGCCTACGGATTACGTCGCATTCGTATACCATTGAGTTCTCTTATTGTTATTGCACTGTGTACCGTTTTTGCTATGGGTATTTCTATGCTTTTTGGCAGTTGGGTTACGTTGTGGCTTAGGTTTATTCCAGCGCGTTTATTGGGAGCTTCTATTTTGCTTTTTATGGGTGTTTTTCAACTGTCTAGAGCGATATGGAACAGTAAACAGGAGGTCTTACCGCAAGCGGTACCGGCGATGGCTGTAGCTCTTCAAAAACCTGTGTTAGAGCCAGTATTTCGAATACAACTGCGTTTGCTTGGATTAGTGATCCAGGTGCTGAGAACGCCGGATCTTGCGGATATGGATGGCTCTGGTGGCATTAGCCTGCGAGAAAGTCTTTTATTGGGGAGTGCTCTTGCCTTAGACGCTTTTGCGGGTGGAATTGGTGCAGCGATGGCAGGAATGACGTTATCAGTCATTGGAGTTGTGGCTGTAACCCAGATTATTATGTTGCGTTTAGGCCAACAGACGGCTGGTAAAATTCCGGAAAGTTGGACGGCCAAAGCAGAATTTCTTCCGGGCGTTGTCTTAATTCTGGTCGGGCTGGGTAAAATGATCTGAGGTGAGGTATGTGTTGACAATCGGATTGACAGGTGGAATCGGAAGCGGTAAATCGACGGTCGCTCAATGGTTTGAAAAACAGCACATACCAGTGCTTGATGCCGATAAAACGGTTCACCGATTGTTGCAATATGACCGTACTATTATTTCGAAGCTTGTTCACGAGTTCGGGCCTGAGATCTTGTTGGAAAATGGACAAATTAATCGTTCTCAACTAGGGAGTCAGGTTTTCTGTAATGAAGATGCACGAAAGCGCCTAGAGCGCATCGTGCACCCTCGCGTGGTAGAATGTATGAATAATGAACGTGCAGTGCTTCGGGAGCGCGGAGTCGAAGTTTGCGTGTTCGATGTGCCATTGCTGTTTGAAGCTGGGTTGGAGCACCTTGTTGACGAAATATGGGTTGTTTGGGTACCGCGTGATCTGCAAATTTTACGCGTTCTTGCGCGGGACAAGCTGAATCTTGATGAAGTGGAATCCCGTATATCTGCCCAAACATCGTTAGATGATAAGTGTAAGCGTGCCCATGTGGTCATCGATAACTCTGGAAACGAGTTAGAAACGGCTCTCCAGCTTGAAGAGGCGTGGAAAAAATTTCTACTGAAGCAGAGGCGCTCTGAATCATAATCTTTGATGTCATGTAAATACACTTAACTAAGTACTGTAATCGAAAGGAGGATATGTGATGGGTAAAAAGAAATTGAAAAGCGGGACGATAATCAGAAAAATTTTTATTCTTCTATTTCTAATTGTGTTAGCAGTTTATAGCATGTTGCAAATTCCAGTCTTAGAAAAGATTATTTATCCATATCCAAATCGGACGATTATAGAAAAATATTCCAAGCAGTATGGAGTGGATCCTTTGCTTGTTGTTGCTGTGATTCGGGAAGAAAGTAAATTTTTCCCGCAATCTGAATCAAATAAGGGTGCAAAAGGTCTGATGCAACTGATGCCCAGTACGGCACGTTCGATCGCTCAAAGTATTGGCGATAAAACATATAGTGACAATGATCTATTGATTCCAGAAAAGAATATTCAATACGGAACTTGGTATTTAGCCAGCTTGGAAAAAGAGTTTTCCCAAAATACGACGTTAGTAATTGCTGCCTACAACGGTGGAAGAGGGCACGTTCAAGAATGGATTAAGACTGGTCTCATTAAACCTGGTAATATACTCCAAAAGGATATTCCGTTTAAGGAAACACGGGATTATGTCGGTCGTGTCTTGAACAGTTATCAAAAATATATTACACTCTACAATACATAGAATGCTCGGTAGAATCGTCAAGGTCTAAGCACAGTCTATGTTATAATGGTACCGTCCACGGGTAAGAGGGATTATTGAATGAAAGTTTAGTGTGAAAGGAAGAGGTCTTTGTGAAAGAGGTAGACCCTGAAGAGGTTAAACAGATTCTGACTCGGCTTAAAACCGTTCGCGGACATATTTCAGGGGTCGAACGCATGATGGAGGAAGAGAAGCGATGTGAGGACATATTATTACAACTCGTCGCTATTCGTTCTGCCGTGCATAAAGTTTCTGTAATTGTTGCGCAACGTTATGCGAATTCCTGTTTAATCGAGGCAATCGATCAAGGGGAAGATCGTCAGGCTGTGCTGAATAAAGCAATTGAAACACTAATGAAGCTTAATCAATAACGCTTAAGAGTAAAGTTTGTGAGCTCGAGTGTCCATAATAATAATAATAATCAACCCCGCGATCATGTAATCGCGGGGTTGATTATTATTATGGTCTGTATCGGATTATATTTCAAACATTTTGAGAGATCGATCTGCTCTTTATAGTGTCACGCATTTTTATGAACTCAACCGAACTCAAGTTTCCACGGGCATATCTCTCCTTGAGTATCATTATCGCAGAACTATCGGAATCTTCATCCTCCAAAATAGACTTCACTTCATAGTATCGATCATCATCGATTTCATTTTTGGCGTATCGAACCTTTAACATATCTGAGATTCGTTCATGTTCAGGTTTATTTCTTGTTGGGGCCATAAATACGATGAAAAAACCAATGATAGCTAAAAGAAGCACTCCTATCGTAAAAAATGGTGAATAAATAAGATCTGTTCCAATAGAGTGACCATACCTCATATATACGCCTCCAATCCTCAAAAGAATATCTTTCCTACAGGAAGAGTTTCAGCCGGAAAAAACATTCTATGTTTCCCGGCTGAAAAACACGTTACAATGATTTTATTGGTTATTCAAACCATTGCCCATGCCCCGACCCATGCGGCCACCATTATGTTGTACAGAACCTCTACCATCTCCCATTCCCAATCCCTGGCCCTGACCAAAACCTACGCCATTGGTGTTACCAAGGGCGGCATTGCCAGTTCCGTCGCAGGTTGCCTGGTTTGATTTTATGGAGTCAAAAATCTGATCGGCCTGGGCCTGAGTTAAATTGCCATCCTTAACTCTTTGGTCAAGAACAAGTTTCTTCTGTTCAAGAGTTTGACTTTTAAATTCATCTAACTTTCCAGCTTCTTGAGCAATGGTTCCATATGTTTTTCCGGTTGTTGCTCTTTGTGCAGTAACATCTTCTACTGACTTTCCGGTTAAACCAGCGACTATACCCGCCGGCGTTGTTGAGCCTGTGGCATAGGAAGCACCCGCTACCCCGACTACCCCTAAACTGCCAATGATTGTGGCCACGGCAATGAGTTTCTTGAAGTTTTTCATAAAATACACGCTCCTTTTTGATTTAGGTTGTTTTGTTTGTTTCAACCTTACGACTTCATTATGTCGAGAAATTGTGGCAAAACTATGACGTAAGTTTGACAGAAGATTGAAATATGCCATAAGTATGTCACAAACATTATCAGGATTGATGATAAAATATAGGGTGTAAGGAAGGTGCAAACTTGAACAAGTATTTATTGATTGCAGATGATAATGAAGGCATTCTCGATATATTAAAGACCTATGTCACTAAAGAGGGATTTTCCCCGATCATTGCCCATGATGGGGAAGAGGCAATAGAAATGTTTATGAAATATAAACCCCTGCTTTTGTTGCTGGACGTTATGATGCCTAAAAAGGACGGTTTTGCAGTTTGTCGGGAAATACGCCAAAGTTCTAATGTACCCATAATAATGGTTACGGCTAAAGGAGAAGATGGTGATCGTATTATGGGGCTCGATATCGGGGCGGATGACTATATTGTGAAACCTTTCAGCCCGGGAGAAGTTATGGCTCGAATCCGCGCTGTTTTAAGGCGCCTCGATATTTCAGAGGAGCAAAACGAAGATGTTATCTGCCACCCTGGCTTGAAGATTAATCTGTCAGAATATGAAGTGTTGATTGATGGACAGCCAATCAGCCTTACAAAGAAGGAAATCGAGATTTTATGGATCTTGGCAGCTAATCCGGGAAAGGTTTTCTCACGAGACAATCTTTTAAACAGTGTGTGGGGTTATGAGTATTTTGGCGACGCTCGTACGGTAGATACCCATATTAAGAGGCTGAGAGCGAAAATTAATATTCCCGACACCTTTAGCTGGGATATAAAAACCATCTGGGGCGTTGGGTATAAATTTGAGGTAAAGCATGTTTAAGAATAAAATCGCCGTCAAGCTAACGGCAGGCTTCGTAGTCATCGTACTTATATCAATGCTAGCTATAGGGATATTTTTCATTCAAATGTTTAGGCAATATGCCTTTGATAGTCGAGAAAAGACGATGTTGGCAAGTGCACGGAGCATATCTTTGGTCGTAGCCGACTTCATTCAAAGTAACAGCCAGATGCCGGGCTTCGGTGGATATATGCGCTCACTTGATACACTCACTGAGTCCAAAGTATGGATAACTGACAGTAAAGGAGATCTCACCATAATGCCTGGCATGGGGCCGGGTTTTGGCCAAGGTCAGGGTCGAGGTATGGGGGCCGGCCTGGGTCAGGGTAACCTCAATAACTCGGAACCTCTCCCTAAGGAGGCTGAAAACGCAATTCAAGAGGTTCTTTCGGGCAAGGAATCCGTTAGCGAAAGTTTTAGCAGCGTCTATAACGAAGCGACACTAACTGTGGGTGCCCCGATCGTCGATTCCAACCATATAATCATTGGATCTGTGTTCCTTAATTCTCCTGTAACAGGGGTTACAGAAACGCTATATAAAGCTGTGAGTATATTGGCAGTCAGCCTTTTGGCGGCACTGATTCTTGCTGTGGCCCTGGGTATTTTCTATTCCTTACTCTTTACTCGTCCCTTGAAAGCAATGAATCGAACTGCGCTTGAAATAACGCGGGGCAATTATTCAGCAAGAACAGGAGTCAACCGCAGGGATGAATTAGGACAACTGGGGAATTCCCTTGACCTTCTGGCATCAGAACTGGGTTCTACGATCAACCAACTTTTTCAGGAGAAAGGAAAATTGAAAGACATAATTTCAAGTATTTCAGAGGGACTAGTTGCCTTTGATACGAGCCTGAAGCCGGTGAGCGTCAATTATGCTCTCACGGAAATTATGAATAGGCCTCAGCCATATTTGAAGGAAGACATGGAAAAGGACCTCAATGCTTTAGAGATTGAGGTCCAGCTTACAAAAGTTATGGAAGACAAGAAGCCCTCTCGAGTGTTAAAAGATTGGTTGGGTAAAAAGCTTTTGTTTACCTTTTCACCCATCGTGGACAACAACGGAGCTGTAACCGGAAGTGTTGCGTTGGTTCATGATATCAGTGAAAGCGAACGGCTTGAACAACTGCGCCGAGATTTTGTAGCTAATGTGTCTCATGAATTCCGTACCCCACTGACAGTCATCCGCGGTTCCATTGAAGCATTGGTAGATGGTACCATTGAAAAAAGCGAGGATATTACGCGTTATCTCCAAAGGATGCTTTCAGAAACGCGCGGCATGGAACGTTTGGTGGGTGATCTTCTGGACCTTTCCCGTCTACAATCCGGCAGAATTACCATGAATAAAGAAAAAATTCATATCCCCAGTCTTCTGGAAGATACGGTAAAGAGTCTTCAGACCATCGCAGAGAAGAACGAAATTAAGATTGAATGTTTATCTGAGCAAAATGTCCCTCCGGTGCTTGGTGATTATGATCGTTTACGTCAACTATTTGTAATATTCTTAGACAATGCCATTAAATATTCTCCAAATAACACAAAGGTGTCCGTTGAAATAAGCTTTAAGGAGAATAGTATCGTTTCAGTCATCATTCGCGATCAAGGATATGGCATTGCTGCAGAAGAACTAACACTTATCTGGGATCGTTTTTACAAAGTCGATAAATCACGTCAAGGTAATAGCACTGGGCTGGGTCTTGCTATTGCAAAGTACTTGCTTGAGCTACACAATGCTAAGGTTTTAGTCCTGAGCGAGGTTGGAAAGGGTACTATGATGGAAGTTGAATTTCCCATTATTTCATGACATTTTCCACGGCCACAGAAAGCATGAGTTTAATGCGATTGAGTTGATTGACTTCACTAGCCCCGGGATCATAGTCGATAGGAGCAATATTTGCTTGAGGATAAGATCGTTTGATCTCTCGAATCATACCTTTACCTGTTATATGATTGGGTAAGCAGGCAAAGGGCTGTAAGCATACGATGTTGTTGACCCCACCTCGAACCAACTCGACCATTTCTCCTGTGAGGAACCAGCCTTCACCCGACTGGTTAGCCAGAGAGAGGTGGTTTTTTGCATATTTGGCAATTTCTTCAATAGACTTGGGAGCTGTAAACCGTTTACTGGCTCCCAAAGCTTTCTTCATCTCTTTGCGATAGGATTCTATTCTGTTAATGGAGAGATTGCTGGTCACCATGCCCCAAAAACTACCTGATAGTTGCTTATATTTTATGCGATTATCCATAGCACCGTATAAAAGGAAGTCCGCAAGGTCCGGCATGACTGCCTCAGCTCCCTCAGCCTCCAATAATTCAACAATGTTGTTATTGGCTGTAGGGTGGAATTTGACGAGAATTTCTCCGACAACGCCTACCTTTGGCTTGACTTGATCCTCGTCCAGTTCTAGGTTGTCGAAGTCGTTAACGATTTGGCGAATGGTGTCAGTATATTCCCGGCTATTCCTTTTCTTTAGGGTTTCTTGGCAGCGCTTAACCCATTGATCATATAAACGATTGGCAGAGCCTGGAACAAGTTCATACGGGCGTACTCGAAAAAGAACTCGCATGAGGAGATCCCCATAAATTAACCCCTTCATCAAGTTGTTAAACATTGGTAGCGTGATTTTAAAACCTGGATTTTTCTCCAAGCTGGACGAATTCCCTGCATTTAAGGCAATCACAGGTACATGTTCCATTTGAGCATCTAGTAAGGCCTTGCGGATGAAGGCAATATAATTGGTTGCTCGACATCCTCCACCGGTCTGGGAAATAATCACCGAGGTATTGGTTAAATCATACTTACCAGACTTCAAGGCTCTCATGATCTGTCCGACGACGATAATGGCTGGGTAACAGGCATCATTATGGACATATTTCAAGCCTTCATCAATGGCTGACTTATCCACCGAAGGTAAGATTTCCAGAGTATAGCCTGAAAGCTCAAAGCCGGTTTTGAAAAACTGAAAATGAATGGGGGACATTTGAGGGACCAAGAGGGTATGCGTTTTCTTCATTTCTTTGGTGAATACGACTCTCGGGAGCGTAGTCACCAGTTTTGCAGGAGTAACACTTCTTTTATCGCGTTCTTTAAGGGCGGCAATTAAGGAGCGCACACGGATCCTAGCTGCCCCTAAATTATTAATTTCGTCAATTTTCAAGACGGTATAGATTTTCCCGTAAGCTTCAAGAATTTCCTTGACCTGATCCGACGTCACTGCGTCTAAGCCACATCCGAACGACGTTAACTGAATGAGTTCCAGAGACGCTTGTCGGGCAACATAGCTGGCGGCTGCATACAATCTTGTGTTGTACACCCATTGATCCACAATGCGCAACGGTCGTTCAATCACGCTTAGGTGATTAATCGCATCTTCCGACAAAACAACAAACCCATACGCTTGAATCATCTCAGGGATCCCATGATTGATTTCTGGATCAATATGATAGGGCCTTCCGCCTAAGACAATTCCCTTGAGTTTATGATGGTTAATATAAATGAGGGCTTCTTCGCCTTTTCTTCTTAACTCAGCCTTATACGTGTCTAGTTCTGCATAGGCCTTGTCCATCGCTTTAAGGATCATGCTTTTAGGAATTCCTTCCGGCTCTAACTCTTCAATTAAACGTTTGCCCATTCTACTAGGCTTATCCATAGGTAAGAAGGGATGATAAAAGGTCATATTGGGGCTTCTAAGGATATCCATGTTGGCATTAATCGTTTCTGGGTAGGATGTGACGATGGGGCAATTGTAATGGTTGTCGGCGTCAGGATCTTCGGAGCGGATGTAAGGAATGCAGGGATAGAAAAGTTTCGTTACCCCTCTTTTTACTAGATCAGCGATATGTCCATGAATAAGTTTTGCGGGGTAACAGGCTGACTCAGAAGGGATGGTATCCATGCCTTGCTCATAAAGTTGCTTGGAGGATCGGCTGGATAGAATCACTCTGTACTCTAACTCGGTAAAGAAGGTAAACCAGAAGGGATAATCCTCATACATATTTAATACTCGAGGAATTCCGATGGTTCCCCGGATGGCTTTATCGTTCGCTAAGGGTTTATAGTTAAAAACTCGTTGATACTTGTAGGCATATAGGTTGGGGAGGTCAGAGTATACGACAGTCTTGCCTGCACCCCGTTCACAGCGATTCCCTGAAAAGAACTCACTCCCGTTGGAAAAGCGTCTGATCGAGACAAGACAATTATTCCCACATAATCCACACCGGTTCATCCCTGTTTCGGAGGTGAGTTCGTTTAGCGCTTCGCTAGGCAGGAGGGTCGTTTGCTCGCCTGTTTGAAAATAATCCTTTGCAATTAGGGCGGCTCCAAACGCGCCCATGATACCAGCAATATCCGGACGTACGACGTTTTGCTTAGAAATTTGTTCAAGGGCTCGAAGGACCGTATCATTATAAAACGTTCCGCCTTGGACGACGATCTTCTTACCCAGTCCTTCCGCACTTCTTAGGCGTATCACTTTGAAAAGGGCATTTTTTATGACCGAAATGGCTATTCCCGCAGAAATATCGCTGACTTCTGCTCCTTCTTTCTGGACCTGTTTGACTTTCGAGTTCATGAAGACCGTACAGCGCGTTCCCAAGTCAACCGGATGCTGAGACTCTCGTCCGATTCTAGCAAATTCTTGGACATCCATGTTGAGTGAATTGGCAAAGGTCTCTACAAAGGAACCACATCCCGAAGAGCATGCTTCATTTAAGGTGATGGATTCAATAACTCCATTTCGGATGACTAAACTTTTCATGTCCTGTCCACCAATATCCAAAACGAAATCAACGCCTGGTAGAAAAAAATTGGCAGCTGTGTAGTGGGCAACCGTTTCAATTTCACCAATGTCCACTTTCAAGGCAGCTTTGATGAGGTGCTCTCCATAGCCAGTCACTGCAGAGTAGACAACGTTTGTTTGCTTATTAAGTTTTTCGTACAGAGTCTTTAAGGCTTCAATGGTTGATTCTAGAGGATTTCCTTTATTACTGCCATAATAAGAATAGAGCAAACCTCCGAAATCATCGATCAAGGCTATTTTGGTCGTCGTTGAACCGGCGTCGATTCCTAGATAGCAATTCCCAGCATAACTCTCTAAATCTACACGTTGGACCTTATGTTGGGAATGTCGATCTTTAAAGACTTCATACGCTTCAGTGTTTGCAAATAAAGGGTCTAGTTCTTCATTTCCTTCATTAGTCATTGTATAAATCAACGGAGCACGTTCATATAAACACTCTAGTGTAAACGATTCTTGATCGCGGGAGGAGAGCGCTGCACCGATTGCCACAAAAAATTGAGAATTGTCCGGGAAAATTATATTTTCGTCCTCTAACTTGAGCGTTTCAACAAAACGCTTTCTCAGTTCCGACATGAAAAACAGGGGCCCACCTAATAAAGCGACCTTTCCCGTGATCGGACGGCCCTGGGCCAAGCCACTAATCGTTTGATTGACAACGGCCTGTAAGACGGAGACCGCAATGTCTTCTTTGGCGGCACCTTCATTTAACAAAGGTTGGATATCCGTCTTGGCAAACACTCCACACCGAGAAGCGATCGGATAAATCGTTTGATAGTTTTTGGCGAGTTCATTTAAACCGAGAGCATCTGTTTGTAACAAGGAAGCCATCTGATCAATGAAGGCTCCGGTACCCCCGGCGCATGTTCCATTCATGCGCTGTTCAAGAGAACTCCCAAAATAAGTGACCTTGGCATCTTCACCACCAAGTTCAATGGCGGCATCTGTCTTGGGAATGACGATATTAATGGCGTTCGAACAAGCCATCACTTCTTGAATGAAAGGGACGTCTAAGGTTTGGGAAATGTTGAAGCCACCGGACCCAGTCACCATCAAGGTCAATACATGCCCTTTCAGGATGGCTTTAACCTCTTCAAGCATCATAACGACGGTAGTTCGTATATTGGAAAAATGCCTGAGGTAGTTCTTATACACAATCGTTTGGTCTTTATTTAAAACAACGAGTTTTACCGTTGTAGACCCAACATCCAGTCCAATATTTAAAACGTTACTCATTTTTTCCCTCCACTGGCTTATTATGCACCTTTTCCACTTTTCCAGAGAATTTCGTGGCAAAGAAGCGCAGTGCACCCGCACTGATCTATCTCAATTTCAATCGTCGTGTGAGAGATTCCGAATTCTTTAAGGACATATTGCTTTAGTTGTTTGATAATTTGGGTGCTCCGTTCAAGGGAACTATCGCGATCAACTACTAGATGGCAAGTAAGCGCAGTTCGTTCTGGGGTCACACTCCAGACATGAAGATCATGTATATCCTTGGCCCCGGGTAATGTGTGCACAAAAGCTAGTAATCGATCAAACTCGAAATTGTCAGGGGCACCTTCCATTAAAATGTGAATCGTTTCTTTAACAATTTTCCAAGCATTCCAAGCGATTAGAAGAGCAATCAAAACGGAAATAATCGGGTCAATCACATACCATTGAGTAAATTGCATGATCACAGCGCCGATGATAACACCAGCTGAAGCTGCTGCATCCCCTAAGACGTGGAGAAGGGCAGACCGGACATTGAGGTTATCTTCCCCACCTCGGAATCCAAAGGCAATCGCCAGATTAACAATGACACCAACACTTGCACTCAAATACATAATTGTGCTCTGGACGGGTTGGGGATTTTGAAAACGGTGAAAGGCCTCATAAAGAATCACAAAGGCGATAATAATCAGGGTAATGGAATTAGCTAAAGCGGCTAGGATTCCCGTGCGATGATAACCAAACGTTTTATTGAGGGTTGGAGATTTCTGTGCTTGTACGGCTGCAAACCAAGCAAGGCCTAAGGCGGCAACATCGGTCAGGACGTGACCGGCATCACTGAGAAGGGCGAGGCTATTAGCTAGGTTTCCTCCAATAACCTCCACGGCCAATATGAAGAAGGTTGCGAAAAAAGCCCATTTTAACTTTGTACCTGTGGCATGCACGTGTCCACCTAAAGCACTGTGGTTGTGTTCGTGATGATCGTCTTTGTGATCTGCGCCCGCGTGATTGTGAACATGAGCTGCCTCGTGCTCAACGGATGATTCATTGGTTTTTGACATAGAAAATCTCCTCCTTCCTTATCACAAATTTATTAGCAGCATGACACTATCGTCGGATTTGCTATTTTAAAAGGTGGTTAGTATGTTCAAGTGCTTTTTCTAAGATGATTTTGACGTGTTCATCGTGAATGCTATAGCGAACAAGTTTTCCTTCCTTGTGGGACCGGGCCAGACCCATAGCTTTGAGGAGACGCAAATGGTGTGAAGCACCGGAAATGGTGAGACTAGCAATCTGAGCAATGTCACAGACGCAAAGGTCGGGTTCCAGGAGCAAGGCGTAAATAATTTTAACCCGTGTTTCATCGGCAAGAGCCTTGAAAATAGGGGTGACTCCTTCGATGAGTATAACCGATTGTGCTAACTCAGTTAAACGCTCGGGAGTATGGCAATCTATTTGGCAGAGGGGATGATCGTCCGAATGGTTCATAATGGTTCCCTCCTTTTCATTTGCTTATCCTAATACATTATAATGATTGCTTGAATGTTTGTAAATAGCGCATAAAACGACAGAAAAGATGGCGAAGCCATCTTTTCTGTCGTTTGTGATATTCGATGATAATTTCCTTTAGAATGAAACTTACTATTCTGCAATTAGTCAATGGAAATCAAACGGACCCAACATTGGTAAATGGGATAAAATCTCAATTTATTAGGCTTTTGGTCTATGATACAGGTAATTGTATAGTACAATAATATTAAGCAATGGGTTAGATTCTTGAGGTGGGAGAGTGTTTGAAAATGAGAACATGTCAAACTTGCGGTTTAGGCATAGAGGACAACCAGGACCTCGTCAGTTGTTTTAAGTACAAAACTCTGAGCAATTCTCAAGAGGACAAAACCAGTTGCATATATTACATTGAAAGTATCGTGGAGGATAACGAAGTCTTGCCCCCCATGCAACACTTATATTTAGTGGAGCAGGAATTATCAAAGCGAAAAATGAAAATTAGTATAAATAATGGACTGAGAATGTAGTTAGAGTTAACTAATAAGTCCTTGTGCTGGAAAATATGCACAAGGACTTTATTGACTATTAGTTCGGCGGTACTGTAACTATAATCTGCTACTCTAGAAAGCGCAGCACATCCAGTGAACCTGGTGATATTTTTGATTGTAATATCAAGGTGGGTGTGTTACCTTATATATGAACAGATAAACATATGAACATTTGTTTTACATCCGAAAAGAAACATTGATAGCGAGTAAATTTTCAGGAGGGGAAGAGATGTCTGAACTGACACCTGAGGTGGAGGAGCGAGTAAAGTATCATATCGAAGGGGAATTTTGTGCCAATTGTTCAACGAAAATGGAAAGAACGTTGAGTTCAACAGAAGGTATCGGGGAGACAACGATTAATTATGCGACCAAGACAGTTTTCTTGCCACCTTCACGGGTAGTGCAGGCTCAGGAAATTATGGAGAAGATTGAGGCGGGAGTTAAACTCGTACCAGTTCAAATGAAGAAAAATGTGGAGCATCCAGACAATAGTGCTACTGTGGATAAGGCGAATCAGTGGAGAATTACAAGGATTATTATGGCATGTGTGCTCTTTACAGTGGGTTTGATTTTTGAATCGCGTTGGAAAAACAGTTCTTGGGAAGTTCTAGATTATTTGGTCTTTTTAACCGCCTATCTTATAGTGGGCTACAAAGTGCTAGCTAAGGCAATCCGCAATCTATTCAGAGGACAACTCTTTGATGAGAACTTTCTGATGTCTTTGGCCACCGTCGGGGCGATTGCAATTCATGCCATACCGGAAGCTGTTGCTGTCATGTTATTCTACTCTGTAGGGGAGTACCTAGAGGAACGGGCGGTCAACCGTTCCCGAAATTCCATTCAGGCATTGCTGAATTTCCGTCCGGAGTATGCCAATCTAATTCATCAACTGGATGTAATCAAAGTCGATCCCGAAGAAGTGCAGGTCGGTCAGCAGATTTTGGTTCGTCCAGGAGAAAAGGTTCCTTTAGACGGCGAAATTGTGAACGGGAGTTCGTTTGTCGATACATCCGCTCTGACCGGGGAGTCAGTGCCGAGAAAAGTCCAAGTGGGAAATACCATTTTAGCCGGTATGATCAACATTACTGGGGTTTTGACGATGCGTGTCACGAAGGTGTTTGCTGAGTCATCCGTACAAAAGATTTTAAATTTGGTCGAGAACGCCAGTACCCATAAGGCAACCACGGAAAAGTTTATAACGACCTTTGCGCGCTATTACACGCCAGCAGTCGTTGTGGCAGCTTTAGGAATTGCCTTAGTGCCGCCGCTTTTGATCGGCGGAAGTTTTCAGGATTGGCTGTATAGAGCATTGACAATATTGGTCATTTCTTGCCCGTGTGCTCTGGTTATTTCTGTTCCTTTGGGCTATTTCGGCGGAATAGGGGGGGCTTCACGCCACGGGATCTTGATCAAAGGAGCGAACTATTTAGAAGCGTTAACAGATATTCGCACCGTGGTGTTTGATAAGACAGGAACTCTAACGGAAGGGGTCTTCCAGGTTGTAGAAATCAGCCCTGCAAATGGGCATACCGAAAGAGAACTTTTAGAAATCGCAGCCCGGGCGGAAGCTCATTCCCCTCATCCTATTGCTAAATCGATTCGCGAGAAGTATGGGAAAGACTTGAAAGACAGTGATTTGACAGGCTTGCAGAGTTATGAAGAAGTTAGCGGTCAAGGGATTCGAGCGCTATTAGGTGGAAAGACAGTTTTAGTGGGTAAACTCGGATTATTGGAACAGGCCAAGATCCCTTTGCCAGAACTTACGGTCGACAAGGGACTGGGGACGGTCGTATACATCTCCGTAGACGGAGACTATGCTGGGCAATTGATTATCTCTGATCGTGTTAAGGCAGATTCCAGAGCAGCGATTGCTCGCTTAAACCAGATGGGCATGAGGACAGTCATGCTCACTGGGGATAACCAAGCCGTCGCCAGAGCCGTGGCGGAAGAATTGGGATTAAGCGAATATCACTCTGATTTAATGCCAGAGGATAAGGTTTCTTGGTTGGAAACGTTTAGTCAAACGAAACAACAGGGTAAAGTGGCGTTCGTGGGCGATGGACTTAATGACGCTCCCGTGTTGACTCGGGCGGATGTGGGGATCGCGATGGGTGGCTTGGGGTCGGATGCAGCGATTGAAGCTGCCGATGTGGTGATTATGGAAGATCAACCGAGCAAACTTGTGGAGGCCATTCATATTGCTCGGTACACAAAGAAGATTATTTGGCAAAATATTGGAGTTGCGTTGGGTGTGAAACTGGTGTTCATTTTGTTAGCTGTCTTCGGAAGAGCTAATATGTGGATGGCCATTTTCGCTGACGAGGGCGTTGCCTTGCTGGCTATTATGAACGCCATGCGGGTTAGGTGGTATCACAGCCCGAAAGGTTCCTTTCCAGAAGCTTTGTCATTGCGAACGGAGAAAGTGGCGGTATGGTAGCACTCTATGTTAAAATGATGGTACAAAGTCTATTCATTTTAAGTTCGGAGTGAATGTAGTATGATTCTGAAAAAGTCAGAGACTGAAGCGGCTATCGATAAACATGAAAATGAAGAAGACGCGGTGTGTGACATCTTATGCGTACATCATGAGGTGATCGATAAGTATGCAGACAAACTGATTACCCTTGACAGGGCGAATAGCTTGGCAGAGTTATTTAAGACGCTGGGTGACCCGACGAGAATTAGAATGATGGATGCCTTAGCAAAATCGGAGTTCTGTGTTTGTGATCTGGCTGAATTATTGGGATTAAGCCAATCTGCCACATCCCACCAGCTCCGGGTGCTCCGGAACAATGATCTTGTCAAATATCGACGGGAGGGGAAGATGGTCTACTATTCTGTGCATGACTCTCATGTCTCAGAACTTTATCGTCAGGGATTGGAGCATATCGACGAGGGTTAATTCGTTAACGTTTATTATTTGTTGCTAGTTAATAAAGGTCCAATGTCATTGCGACATTGGACCTTTATTATTTTGAGCAAAGATATTGACAAAAAAGTCATAAAGAGTAACATGTTAGTATATTATAAAATATTAATATGAATATTTAGATGAAGGAGTGGACGAAGTGTTTACGATTCTGATGTACATTGTGGGTCTCGGCTTTCTTGTGCTTTCGTTTATAAAGGACAAGAAAAAAACGGTATTAGCCTTGAAGAAAGCGTGGAAGTCTTTTGAAAATATACTGCCTCAATTCCTGTCTATTTTAGTTATTATAGGGATCCTACTAGCAGTTTTAAGCCCTGAGGTGATTTCTGGGTTGATCGGAGAGAAATCAGGATGGCTGGGGATGTTAATGGCTTCTTTAGTTGGGTCAATTACTTTAATACCTGGATTCGTAGCCTTTCCGTTAGCTTCGGCTTTGTTGAAAAGCGGTGCTGGTTTTATGCAAATCGCCGTATTTATCTCAACGTTAATGATGGTTGGAATCGTGACAATTCCTCTGGAGATAAAGTTTTTCGGCAAAAAGGCTGCAATACTCCGAAATAGTTTAGCCTTCGTATTTTCGTTTATAGTAGCAATAGTGATCGGGGCGGTGTTGAGATGAATATACTGCTTAAGAGATACAAGTATTTCTTGGGACTGGTCATGATTAATATAATAGTCTATGGTCTGTATCCATCAGTGGGCCAAAAGTCGATAGACATCACATGGGCCAATGCTCTAGAGATGCTTTCGGTTATTCCACCCATATTTATATTATTGGGGCTCTTAGATGTATGGGTACAGCGACAAACAATGATCAAGTTAATGGGCGATAAATCCGGAATTATCGGGGTTTTAATCGCGTTTTTCTTAGGTTCGGCTGCTGCAGGGCCGTTATATGCAGCTTTTCCCATTGCAGCAGTGCTCCTTCAAAAGGGGAGCAAGTTTTCTAATGTCTTAATTTTTATTGGAGCCTGGTCAACAACTAAAATACCGATGCTCTTATTTGAGGCTTCTTCGATGGGCTGGAAGTTCATGGTGACTCGCTTTGTGATTGATATACCAGGAATTATGCTGATTGCTTATCTAACAGAAAGGCTACTGAACGAAAAAGAAAAACACTACATCTATGAACAGGCTAACTTAAATTAATGAGCGCGATATGGTTCAGCGGGCAGACCTGGATCGCCGTTGACAAGGGGAGGAGTATGAAAATGATCTATTTGGACAACGCGGCGACATCATGGCCAAAGCCTTCAGAGGTTTTGGAAGCAATGCAACGTGTATTGATAAATTATGCCGGAAATCCAGGGCGGGGCGGACATGAAGCAGAGCTGCAAGCTGCACGTTTAATCTATCAGGTCAGGGTTGATCTCTCAGAATTTTTTGGTGGAGATTCACCCACACAGGTCATTTTCACAAGCAATGCTACGCATGCTTTAAACCAAGCCTTATTTGGACTCTTACGGCCAGGGGACCACGTCATTACTTCGTCATTGGAGCACAATGCTGTGACACGCCCTCTCTGGGCTTTAGCGCAACAAGGTGTACAGGTAACCGAGATATCTGCGGATACTGAACAGGGTTTTCCGCTCAAAGAGTATGAGGAAGCGTTCAAAGAGAACACGAAATTAGTCGTCACACTTCATGCCTCAAATGTTACCGGGTTTATGCTTCCAATTGAACATATCGGAAGTATCGCCAAGGCGCATGCTGTACCTTATCTTTTAGATGCAGCCCAGACGGCAGGGGTCTTCCCTATCGACTTAAGCAAACTGCCTATCGATATGATTGCCTTTCCAGGGCATAAAGGACTGCTCGGTCCGCAGGGGACGGGTGGGCTTATTCTGAGGGAGGGTATCTCGTTGCGCCCGATGATCTACGGTGGGACAGGTAGCTTATCAGAGCTGGACCAGCAACCGGATTTCTTACCGGATGCTCTGGAAAGTGGGACTTTAAACGGTGTAGGGATTGCTGGATTAGGAGCGGGTGTTCGTTATATCCGTGAGAGAGAAATTGACCGAATTCGCAAGCGCGAGCAGGCACTGTGTCAAATCCTCATCGACGGACTCCGGTCTATAAAAGGGGTTCGACTATATGGAGGAATAAAAGCGGAAGAAAAAGCTCCCATTGTGTCTTTCAATATTGCTGATCACGATTCGATGTTTGTCGGGTTTGAACTTAATAAGCAGGCGGGCGTGATGGCCCGAGCCGGTTTGCATTGTGCACCGCATGCTCACCAGACATTAGGGACAATAGTACAAGGCGCCATCCGGTTTAGTCCTTCACATTTTACGACAGAAGTTGACATTGATACGGCACTTGAAGCGGTTGAGAGTATCGCTAAAGATTTACAATAGTATATTTTCTGTGTGATTTATGCCCATATTTGCCTTGCCCTGTTTTGCATGTGGATGTAAGAAATTGTTATTTATATTTATAACTAATATAATGGTTGGATTTGCATCAAAAAGCATATTATAATATTATTAATGGATGACTTCTGGGGCATGATATATTTAAAGTAGATTAGAGGGGTTTATTGTGGAAGAAAAGATAATATTAATGAAAAGTGATTTTTTTAAAGCATTAGCACATCCAACAAGGGTACGTATTCTTGAACGACTAGCAAAAAGTGAAGACGAGGTATGTGTTTGTGAGCTAATTGAAGATTTGGGAATTGAACAGTCGAATTTATCCCAACACTTGACCATTATGCGCAAACAAAATCTTATAGCTTCAACTAAAGTTGGTTTAAAGGTAATGTGTCGCATTAAATACCCAGAAGTATTAATAATCTTAGAGACGGTTCAAGAAATTCTTGCCCAGCAATTTAGAGAAGGGGAAGCTTTGATGAAACATTTTTCAGAGCGTTAGGAAAATTGGAATTTACCGCTGTTCAGGAATAAGAGAAGGAACAAGACTCGTCACACGGGCTCTTGTTCCTTTTTAGCTTTACCATGGCAGGCGTACGGATGGTAACAAGACAACATACGGCGTCATCGTCTTAGGGTTGCTTTGAGCCTTTGCGGCTCAATGAGCAAACCGAGGGCGTCCTCTATTTTATTTACTACCAAATCAGCCGACTGGAGAGACTGCATGGAGGCTCCTTCGAACCCGATTACAGCAAACCCTAAATGTGCTCGTTCTAGCATCAATTGATCGTTGGCACCGTTCCCGATCGCGACAATTTCCTGGGAGCCAAACTGCAACAAATAATCCGCTTTCTCTGTGGTATGATCCATACTCTCCAACACTTTTACCTGAACGGGCAATCCTTGAAATTGGCGCTTCACGCTACCGAAGGTATCCGCAGTGAGAATATGGATCTCAAGGAATGGGGATAATCGAAGAAGATTATCCTTAACAGATTCCAACATTTCCCCGTCTAAGGCTAACGTCCCGTTGAAGTCTAAGACCAATACTTCCAAGCTCATGGTGCCTCTGCCTGGTATAGATATCTGAATCATTAATCCCACCACCTTACAATTGTTATGAGTGTGACAAAAACTTGCTGCTTTTGGTAATAAAATACACTTAAATATGATCTTACCAAACAATTTCACAATGATCAATTTAATAATTTTGTTATTTATAGTTGATTTATTCCAGCACGTTCGATATACTTTAATTGAGCATATGCCCAAAGGGGTTGATCCAATGTCAAGACGACGTTGTTGTGGCTTAATCGATGAGACAATAATCTGCCAAACGTTTATTCCACAGGGACAGTCTCGATGGCCAGAAGTGTTAGTCCAGCTAGAGGAATTAGAAGCCATCCGTCTTAAAGACAAAGTGGGTTTGGATCAAGTTGAGTGTGCAGCGTCCATGGGAGTTTCCCGAGCTACGTTTCAACGGATCCTAGGAGCAGCTAGGTCCAAAATCGCCACAGCTTTAGTAGAAGGACGCCCTATTATCATTCGCGGAGGTAACTACCTCATAAAAAATAGGGTGTTTGAGTGTGTTGATTGCGGACATGTGTGGGAGGTTGAGCCATGTACGGAGGGCGGTAACCACGGATATGAAATCGCTTGTCCAAAATGTGGGACCATGAAGAAACGGAGAATAGACACCGGGATTAAGCACACCTGTAGTGGTGGTCTGCACGAAGGGCGCGATGCTGGTTGTTGCGGAGGACGCTCTTGAACAACATTGCCAAACCAAACTACCAACGTTGCTAGAAAAATAAAATATTGGAGGGTTCTTTATGTCAAAAAAGATTGCAATTCCGAGTAACGGTGAGGTCGTAGATGCTCATTTTGGACGAGCAGCAGCTTTTACAGTGTTCGAAATCGAGGGCATAGAAGCACGTAAAGTTGAAATACTAAGTGCAACGGGTCTTCAGCATCAGCATGAAGGACTTGCAAGTATGTTTAAAAGTTCTGGAGTAGAAGTGCTTGTCTGTGGAGGTATCGGTGGAGGTATGATAAATGGCCTCAATGCCGTAGGGTTGTCTGTGGTAACCGGCGCCTCAGGAAATGTGACTGATGTCGCAACGTCATATGCGAAGGGAAATCTTGTGAGTACTGGGACTATCTGCCAAGAGCATCATGATGACCACCACCATAACCATTAGAAACATTCAGTAGAGCTCCAAGAAGGACAAACTTGACAAAGAAGAATCAGGGGAGTAACATAAATTTTGGTCATTATCCCTATAGGGGAGACAGGCGTTGTTTAGAAAGGGAGGCAGTTTCGTGAGCGAGTCATGTAATAGCTGCTCGGCAGCAGGTTCTTGTACTACTGATAGTTGTTCTAGTGAGCCCAAAATGACAGCGGCTCAAAAAGTGAGTCACATTGACAAGGTCATTGCCGTGATGAGCGGCAAAGGAGGCGTCGGTAAATCCTCTGTAACTAGCATGCTAGCGGTAAGCTTGATGCGCCAGGGGTTTAAAGTTGGGATTTTGGACGCTGACATTACAGGGCCAAGCATTCCTAAAATCTTCGGTGTTACGGGAAAAGCGGGTGCCAGTGAAGGTGGAATAATTGCTCCGAAAAGCCGTGATGGGATTAAATTAATGTCCCTAAATCTTATGATAGAAAATGAAGATGACCCGGTCATCTTGCGGGGACCACTTATTTCCCAAGTTGTCAATCAGTTTTGGACGGATGTAATTTGGGGTACCCTGGATTATTTGTTGATTGATATGCCACCAGGGACAGGGGATGTTCCAATCACAGTATTCCAATCGTTACCAATCAACGGAAGTGTTATGGTGACAAGTCCGCAGGCCTTAGCTAATATGGTTGTGCGTAAAGCGATTAAAATGGTGAAAAATTATGAACCCCCAATTTACGGGTTGATTGAAAATATGGCATACGTGCAATGTCCAGATTGTAAAAAGAAGATTGAAATTTTTGGGAAGCCAAAAGGCGAGGAAGAAGCGAAGCGTAACTCCATTTCTTACCTGGGCGAGCTCCCGATTGACCCAGTTTTGGCTGAGCTATCGGATGCAGGTAAAATTGAAGATTATCAATCTCCAGCCTTTGATCAAATTGTGCAACGTTTAATTGAACAGATTAAGGCCAACAGTGATAAGAAGTTAGCCTAAAGCATAACTTGACCCACGCTGTAATAACTGTGCCCTCGCAAATTGCGAGGGCACAGTTATTACAGCGTGGATATAGAAAACCCCTTTTTCTTCTTGAAAAGAAAGGGGTTTAAAAAAACATCAATAAATTAATTGATGTTTTTGAAATAATGATATATAATTTGTATATTGGGCGCTAGAGTTAAGCGGGATTATAGTGTATTAAACATTGTAAAATAATTTATTAAAATACTTGGATGTGAAAACAATGTTTGATGAGGATCAAGGACTATATACGATAGGGACCGTGGCGGACCTGTTAGAAGAACATCCTGAGACACTAAGGGTCTGGGAAAGGAATGACCTTATACGCCCTGATAGGCAAGGGTATCAACGAAAGTATTCAAACAACGACATAAAAAGGCTTAAGTTTATAAAATACCTTATGCATGAAAAAGGCTTAAATATTGCAGGCGTAAAGCACTTGACTGCCATGTATTCCTGCTGGTATAAGCGTAATTGCAAGGGGGGGGCTAATCAAAATAGTCCTGTTCCAGTCAACGAATCAAAAGGTTGTTGGAAGATTGAGGGTACTTACTGTCTCGTGGCAAGTGACAAGTCAGAGATGTGCAATTCCTGTGACATGTTAAAGAACTGTACTGGTTGTACTGGTTGTAAGTAAAAGAAGTACTCCGCAGCAAAGGAGGAGTCTCCCTCACCCAAGTAAGGTAGGAAGGGAACTCCTACTTAAAGAAGTGGAGTATTAGAAGTGAACAATTTTTTTTACTCAATACTTCAATAATATTATTGAGTAAAACTAAATTATAATTAATTACTTTGTGAGTTATTGAAGAGTCTAATGTGACTTTGGTTCAATAAAGAAAGGGTGGAGTTAGATGCGTATTGCTATTTCAACAGGGGGGCGCGATCTAGATAAGTTTGTTGACGACCGGTTTGGGCGTTGCCCGTATTTTATGTTGTGTGATTCTGAAGATCCCAAGAGTACCGCAGAATATAAAGACAATCCGGCTTTGTCAGCAACCGGTGGGGCAGGCATCGCTGCTGGAGAATTTATGGCTAAGGAAAAGGTGGAAGTCTTAATAACGGGTAGCTTGGGTCCTAATGCTCTAAGAGTGATTGAGGCTGGGAATATTCCAGCCTACGCAGCAAGCGAAAGCATGACGCTCCTCGAGGCCATCTTTGCCTGGAAAGAGGGCCAATTGGTTCGGATCAGTGAAGCTGGAGTAGCGCATGCTGGTGAACGATAAATAGTCGGCGAATTGGCTTGGGGGGAATATGTATGAGGTTGGCCGTGCTTAGTGGCAAAGGGGGAACCGGCAAAACGACCGTAGCAGTGAATCTGGCGTTATGTTGGGCTCCTCAGCGGAAAACGACCTATGTCGACTATGATGTAGAGGAACCGAACGGTTTTATATTCCTGCGACCGCAAATCCGAAACACCTTAACGGTTTCCTTGCCGTATCCGAAAATTAATGGGGTGTGTACGCTGTGCGGAAAGTGTAGCGAGGCGTGTCAATATCATGCGTTAGCGGTCGTCGGAGGGCAGGTGCTGGTGTTCCCAGAACTGTGTCATGGCTGTGGCACGTGCGGAATCGTTTGTCCGGTAGGGGCGGTGGATGAAGTGAAGAGACCACTCGGGGAAATAGACGAGGGAGAACGGGACGGTGTGCAATGCTTCCAAGGGGTTCTAAAAGAAGGTGAATCCCTCGCTGGCCCAGTGATTCGGAGTTTGCGTCGCCGCGAGAAGGAATATTCCTTACAGGTAGAGGAGGTAATCGTGGCCGATTGTCCCCCCGGGAGTTCCTGCAGTGTGATTCACTCCGCTGAAGGAAGCGATTTAGCGATTTTAGTGACGGAGCCCACGCTCTTTGGCCTGCACGATCTGAAGATTGCAGTTCGGCTCATGCGTGAAATGGGTTTAGAGTTTGGGGTTATTCAAAATAAAGATGATGGAGGCCCCCTCATCCGGGAGTATTGCACCCAAGAAGGAATTGTCATCTTGGGCGATATTCCCTTTGATTTGGAAATTGCTAGGATCTACTCCCGAGGTCAGTCATTGATGCACGAACCTAAATGGGCTCATCTGTTTAAGACGCTGGGTGATCGTATTGTGACTGAAGTTGATCAGAGGAGAACCAGGGGGGGAATAGCATGAAGCAGATAGCCATCATTTCAGGTAAGGGCGGGACAGGAAAGACAACGGTCGCAGCAGCGTTCGCTGAGCTGGCTGAACAAATGATTGTCGCGGATTGCGATGTCGAAGCTCCCAATTTACATTTGGTCCTTGCGCACAGCGTCAAAAAAGAAACCGAATATGTAGGTAATCGGACGGCTCGTATCGATGTCTCGCTCTGCACTCATTGTAATCGTTGTGAGGAGGTATGTCGCTTTGAGGCGGTCACTGAGAAAGTTCAGGTAGGTGAGGGTGTGCGGGAAGAGTCGGCCTTTCCTTATATCGATTCAAAACGTTGTGAAGGATGCGCTGCTTGCGTCTATGCTTGTCCAACTCAAGCGATTCAGATTTATCCGGAGGGGACGGGAAAGGTGTTTTTGTCCGAAACCAATGTGGGCGATTTTGCTCATGCAGAGTTGTACTTAGCGGCGGACGGTTCGGGAAAGTTAGTGGCTGAGGTGCGACGCTTGGCTCGGGATGAGGCACGACGCCAGAACAAGACCGTTCTGATCGACGGATCACCGGGGATTGGATGTGTGGTGATTTCCACAATCACAGGCTGTCAGCAGGTACTCGTAGTCACAGAACCTTCTCAGTCAGGCAAACATGATTTGGAGCGAGTCATCAAGGTGACGGGGCATTTCAAAATTCCAACACAAGTTATTATTAATAAATGGGATATTAACCCTGAGGTTTCACAGGAAATCGAGGATGCTTGCACGCAGATAGGCGTGGTGGTCATTGGCAAAATACCATTCGACCCGATGGTTCCCAAAGCGATCGCTCTGGGCCACCCGATTACCCGTTATGAAAGTCCAGCTGCGGAAGCGCTGCGTACGATCTGGTCTAAAATTTCCCCTGAATTAATGGAAGCGTCAGGGAGTCACCCGCAATCACCTTAGGCGGTCGTCAAGTGATAGCGGGTTCATGAAACTATAAAATATTGGAGGAAAAAAACATGTCAAAAAAGATAGCAATTCCTACTAATGGTGATGTTCTAGATGCTCATTTTGGTAAGGCTGCAGGATTTACAGTATTTGAAATTGAAGGCAAAGAAGCGCGATTCGTAGAACTACTTAGTGCGTCAGGTCTTCAGCATCAGCATGAAGGACTAGCAAGTATGTTCAAGCGTAATGGGGTAGACGTGCTTGTCTGCGGCGGTATTGGCGGAGGTATGATAAACGGTCTCAATGCGGTAGGTTTGGCGGTGGTAACTGGAGCCTCAGGAAGTGTGGTTGATGTGGCACAATCGTATGCCAAGGGAATTATTGTGAGTACAGGGTCTGTATGCCAAGAGCATGACCATGGTCATCAGCATTAAGTAGAGCCACGTATAGAGGTGAACTTGCTTTCGCTAAAGCTGAACACCGAGACTTCAGTGGGGGAGTCTTCCCCCACTGAAACTGAGTACGGAACTGCCACTTATAGAAACGAACGTCTTCGAAGTGGATCAACTTATTATGGTGTATGGTGATTAACTACTTATTTCACATACTCTTTGTCATCAATTATTAGCCGATAAGACCACGTCTTTGTATTTCCTTCATAATGAAGCACCGACACACCTCAAGGAATAACTGCATTTTTGAGAGTTAACTTTGTGGAAAGAGGAGAGCTAAGTATGATAAATCAAAAAGATTTACGTCCAAAGGATATGGGGCGACCGGATGAACAACTGATCAAACTCGAACAAGAGTAGCTAATGCCTTCAGTATGGTGGTTTAGTAGAACTCATGGTCAATGCACTCGTGAGTATGGAAAAACCTTATATGGAGTTTTTGGAAGAATAGTCACTAAGCCAGAATTTGGGGGGAATTGTACATGAAAGTAATTATCATTGGTGGAGTAGCCATCGGTCCCAAAGTTGCCGCACGTTTAAGGCGTATAAGTCCAGATGCCGAAATCACTGTCCTCGAAAAAGGGAGTTTAATCTCTTACGGGGGATGTGGACTACCACTTTATGTAGCTAACTTCGTACCCCAATTAGACGATTTGATGATGACCTCTTACGGAGTGATGAGGGATGCTGATTTTTTCCAGGCCCAAAAAGATATAAAAGTTCTTATACAAACTGAAGCCGTAAAAATCGACAGAAACAATAAATCTGTTTTAGTACGTAACTTGATAACGGGGCTCGAGGAAACCTTGCCTTATGATTATTTAGTTCTCGCTACTGGAGCTAAGCCGAGTATCCCACCTATTCAGGGTGTGAAATTAGGCCAAATATTTACTCTCCATCATCCTCATGATGCCCAGAAAGTGAAGGAATTAATAAAAGCCAAGCAGTTGAAACATGTCACAGTCATGGGAGCTGGGCTCATCGGAGTTGAAACAGCTGATGCAATAGTTGGTCCGCGTTTAAAGGTTACCTTATGTGAAGGTGATTCTCGTGTGTTACCAAAGTTGCTTGATTCTGACATGTCTAAACTGGTGGAGCTGAAAATGAAGGGACATGGTATTGATCTTCAACTCTCCTGCAAAGTGAAGGCTTTTGAAGGGGATGCCGAAGGCAATGTGTGTCGTGTCGTAACAGAACAGGGAACGATTGAAACGGAAATGGTGATTGTAGCCACTGGGGTTCGTCCAGAGGTGGGACTTGCGCGAGAGGCCGGGCTCACGATTGGAAGCACAGGTGCTATTCAGGTCGATGAGCACTTGCGGACGGATGATCCAGCAATTTATGCAGGCGGAGATTGTGCCGAGCAAATTCATCTCATCACGGGTGAACCAGTGTATATTCCGCTAGCCTCAACTGCCAACAAACAAGGCCGCGTCATTGCAGATCATATCTCTGGACTACCCGCCCGGTTTGCTCCAGTGGAAGGAACTTCAGTACTTCAAGCCTTTGATCTCAATATTGGCCGAACCGGACTAGGAGAAGAAGAAGCTCGGAAACGCGGCTACAATGTCGTGACGAGTGTGAGTAGTGGACTTGACTCTACTCATTATTACCCGATGCATGCCAATATCACGATTAAATTAATCGCTGAACAAGAGAACGGACGACTCCTCGGCGCTCAAGTTTGCGGCATTGGTGAGAGTGCTAAAAGACTTGATGTAGTGGCGACCGCGATCAAATTTGGTGCTAAAGTAGAAGATCTTTTTGATGTAGATTTAGCCTATGCACCTCAATTCGCGACCGCGATCGATATACTCATTCATGCAGCCACAACGTTAGAAAACCTGCGTTTGGGGGTAGCAAAAGGAATTACAGCCGAAGCCGTCGTTAGTCGCTTACAAACTGGAGAAAAGCTCTGTATTCTTGATATCCGTGAGCCCAATGAAGTGGCAGCTAGCCCATTAGCCCTCGAGGGAACAAAGGTTATTGCTTTAGGAGAACTAAGAGAACGTTGGCAAGAAATACCAACAGATTCTTTAATAGTTACTGTATGTGGATTAGGAATTAGGGGCTATGAAGCGGCTTGCATGCTCCAAGGTAAGGGGATTAGTCAAGTGGCTTATCTCGAAGGAGGACTCGCTGTCGGAAGTGCCTTCTTTCCTCAGTAGGCTTATTTTTACGATAACAAGGGAAATGACAGCTCATAGAGAAAGAATATAGTATGTACTAATTTCATAAAACTCCCCTACCATTAATGGATTAAATTTAGGAGGCGGATTACTTTGGAGAAGTTTCTATTCGTATTGAGTCGTGGACTTGAAGATCCTACACGTGCCACGCGGGCATTTCAGCTTGCGAAAGTGGCTAAAGAGAAGGGCCATGAAGTTAATATTTTCTTGGTTGATGATGCTGTTGCATATGCTGTTTTGGGATTGGCTGATAATGTCAAGGCACCAACGGGAGATGAGGCTAAGCCATATATCAATTATCTAGTTGAGAATAAGGTGCCGTTTTATATTTGTACACCATGTGCTAGGACCAGGCTCTATAGTGAAGACGAGTTTATCAATGGGGCTAAATTATCCACGGCAGCCCATCTCATTGATTTAGCAACGGAATCAAAAGTATTCACATTCTAACGCTAGAGATCTTTTGACTAGACGGTTTAGACGGTTTAGACGGTTCCATTGCGATGGTTTTGGACCAGCCCAATTCCGTCATAAAAGGCCAGGCCCTCGCAATTTGCGAGGGCCTGGTTAGGGGTTCAATACTATATATTTACATTTTAGATTTGCGCTGTTCCAATTCCGCATTCACTTCAGCAATGGATCGCGTTAATCGAATCGTATCAGATTCATACTTTTTAACTACATGGCCAGGGAGATGTATCCCAGTTTGCTTTAAGACGAAGCTCTTTTCTTCTTCTAATTCTTCGAGCTGCTCAGTCAACTTGAGTAAGCGTCGTGTTAAATCTTCCAAAATTATCACACTTCCTTTCTCTATGTTCCCCATTATAATACGAAATATTAATTTGTGTCATCATTGTTTCTAATAGCACTATATTTTAAAGTTATAGCTTCTTTAGATTCCTACAAAAGCAATATTGATAATACATTGACCAATCGATTGTTTAGATGTATTGTAAAAGAAACAGTACCCATACCCAGGGGGTAGGGAGGTGGAAAATAGCCATTTATATAGCTAACCCTAGAAAGGGAGACGGACATTGTGAAAAATATTGACCCGGAAGAGACAAAAATGATTGTGACTCGACTTAAAACGGTGCGCGGAAATATTGCAGGGGTTGAACGCATGATGGAAGAAGAAAAGAAATGTGAGGAAATATTTTCCCAACTTGTTGCCATTCGTTCTGCCGTACATAACGTATCTGTTTTTGTTGCACAGCGTTATGCAAATATCTGTTTGATCGAGGCTATAGAGCCAGCGGAGGATCGTCGGGACGTACTGAACAAAGCGATTGAAACACTCATGAAACTCAATCAGTAGAATTGAGAAGGAGGGGACTCAATTGGCAAAAAGCATTTCATTCGTCGACTATGCCATCGTTGCTTGCGGCACGATGATACCGGAATTGAATTATCTGAAAGAAACCGGTTTCCTAGATGCGCAAGTGATTTATACTGCTCCGGGGCTTCACCAGGTTCCCGTCGAATTAGAAAGTCAATTACAAAATCAATTGGAAATAGCGAAGAAAAGCGCCAAAAAAATAATTGTGGTTTATGGAGGCAAGTATTGTTACATCAATATGCGCGATCCATACCGAACGATCGACACGGTTATTGAAGAAATGCGAGAAGAGGGTTACTACATCGCACGAACTGAGGTGGAAAACTGCCTGGACATGTTGGCTACTGCGGACGAAAGAAAGACCTTGGCTGCAGGGCAAAAAGTTTGGTTTTGTACGCCAGGGTGGCTGAAATACCGTGATATGGTCTTTAAAGGCTGGGATAAAGCAAACGCGAACGAAAACTTCCCACAGTATACTGGCGGAGGAATTATGCTGGATTCAATTGGCTTTTTTGATGAGTTTGCCATGGAACATGTTGAGGAAATTTTAGACTTTTCCGATTGGGCCGCTATTCCCCTGGAAGCCCGCACAGTCGGATTAGAACGCCTAAAAGACGTCTTAATCAGTGCGATGGCGATAGAGGACAGACCATGATATAGTGAGCAAATTGCTATTTTAGGGCAATAGATAGTCAAGGAATTAAGGAGATCAGCTATTGAAAGATGTCATCATGTTTACCACTCAAACTTGTCCTTCCTGCAAGATTGCAAAACAATTCCTTTTCCAGAACAAAATACAGTTTGAGCAAAAGGACATTAATGTTGATGCTAAAGCTAGAGAGGAACTACGGCGCAGAAGTATTAGTGGAGTCCCTACTTTTCTTATCGGGAAAGACTTTGTCACGGGGTTCAACCCTGCAAAAATTCTTAAGCTTGTCGACCATCGAGTTGTTGAATGCGAGAAATGTACAACAAAAATACGTGTCCCCATTAACAAGGGTAGAATTAAGATTCAGTGTAATCAGTGTGCTCATGAATCTATCGTTGACACACAGATATAATAAAAGTCCTATCTTGGATAGGGCTTTTTTCTATACCTATTCTTCGGTAATCATTTAAAAAGCCTATCACTATATTATAAAAACATATTGACCTATTAATGATTTAGTTGTATCCTAAAAGAGATATAGCCCTGCCCCCGGGGGGTATGTAAGTCTATAGGAATACTTATATAAGCTTTTCTAAGAAGACATAAACCTATTAATCCAGAAGGGCCTTCGGAGGTGGTACTAAGGTAATAGATTGTACTTAGGCGATGTTATATTAACTTGTGAGGTGAGGAGCAAACGTGAAAAATAAAAAATGGTCTTTATTAGCATTAATCTTCAGCGTATTCGGAGTTGTTCTTATTGGTTCTTTCTGGCTTACACCGCCAAAAGTTACAGAAGCAGCCTGCGGGGCATCAACTTCCTCCTGTAAAACGTGTCATGAAGTTCAAGGCACGGATCCAGTGTCTAAAAAGGGAGATTGGCATATCCAACATTCCTTCGGGGATTTTTGTCAAGCCTGTCATTTAGGTGTGGCAACTGAAACGGATAAGACAAAAGCTCATGCAGGGCTTGTCGCCAAGCCTTTAGCACAACCGGATCAGTCCTGTGCCTCTTGTCATCCGGCAGATGCAGCGGTCCGGGTTGCGAAATACGGCGGAGCAGCAGTTTCTACCCCAGCAGGGAGCACCACTTCAGCAGCACCTGGAACAGCTCCTGCAGCGGGGAGTGCTGCAGTAACTCCGTCAGCAGCAGCAACTCAAGTTCCACCCAGTGCAAATCCTAATTTTGATATTCTGGATTTTAACTCTAGCGGCAAATTGTCATGGGTAGCATGGGCAATCATAATAGCAAACATCTTGGCTCTCCTAGTGCTAGCGATTCTACTCTGGAAATGGAGAAAAGGTTTATGGCCATGGTCCTACGTGCAAGGACACCAGAAAAATGTTCCTTTCAATACACTTCCTCAGGAAGTTAAAGACGTGTTTAATCAATTATTAAAAGGGGATTTGCAGACTGTCTTGGCTCTCCAAAAGATTCTAGAACGTGAACACGGGAGTCAATTGTTGCAGGCTATGACTCAATTACCAGAAGATATTCTGACTCAACTTCAAACTCAAACTCTTGATGAAAACGAACTTAAGTCCTTGTCTTCTCTAGGAAATGTGAGGAAGAATGGAAAGGGGGAAGATTAACGTGTCATTTAATCAGATGATGAAGGAAAAGATATGGTCTCCATGGGCAGCAGGAGTTCTTCTGGGCGTAACGGCCGTTGCTTCTTATGTTCTGATGGATAAAACCATTGGCTCTTCAGGTGGCATCGAGAGTGTCGCCAGTATCCTTCTGAAAACGCTTCATTTAAACTTGGCCAATTCCATGTACTTTAAATTTCAGATGCCACCGGTCATTAGCTTCCAAATTATTCTCTTTGCAGGAATGTTACTGGGGTCGTTCGTGTCCAGCAAATGGTCTAAGGATTTTAAGCTCAGAATGATGCCAGATCAGCAGTGGGCACAAAACTTTGGACCGAGCAAGACAAAGCGCTGGGCGTTGATCTTTCTCGGGGGGATTTTCATCGAGTATTCCGCAGGCATTGCTGGCGGGTGTACGAGTGGTTTAGCCATTTCGGGAACCATGCAACTTTCCCCGGCCGGACTGATCTTCATAGCGGGGCTATTCGTGTCTGGGATTATTACAACGAAGCTTTTGTATGGGGGGGATTATTAATATGACTGCATACGTTATCCCGTTAGTCATTGGTTTTTTCTTCGCCTTCTCGCTACAGAAAGCCGGTCTAGGTCACTATCATAAAATTGTTAATCAATTCCGTTTCAAGGATAATACTGTCATGAAACTCATGATGACAGCAATATCCGTAGGACTTGTGGGTCTCTATACTTTGAAAGACCTTGGCTTTATCCAACTCGACCAAGTATCTTCTACTTATATAGTAGGAAACCTTTTAGGCGGGCTTCTTTTTGGAGTCGGTATGGCTATAGCCGGCACGTGACCGGGTACATTGATCACAGGTTGTGGTCAGGGGAATTTAGACTATTTGATTCCAGGAGTTTTGGGTTTTCTCGTAGGTGGGGTTCTTTTTGGAGCTACCTATCAATCAGCTTTTATGAAAATATCAACGATTGGTTCCTACGGTCAACAAACATTGGCAGAAATTCTGCACGTCAATCATTGGCTGTTTGTCTCCCTCTTTGTCCTATGCACTGTCGCATTCTATGTGGGCTCGAAAATCATGGAGAAGTCGCAAGACGCTTCAACTGAGCAGGACAATGATCTTCCTATGAATTAATCAGCGTATCGCCAAAGAAAGGAGGCTTCAATGTGTCCAAAGTTTACACTTGGGATCAGTTGTTTAGCCGCCGTCAGTTTATTAAAGGAACTGTCGCAGGTGCAGCTCTCGGAGCTACCGCTAGCTTAGGGCTGTTGGCTCCAGAAACCAGTCTTGGCTTGAGTAATAGTTCAGCTCAGACCCTCGCCGCAGGTACAAAGACAGTTACTACCATATGTGAACAATGTGTTTGGCGGTGTGGTGTGATTGCCAAAGTAGAAAACGGCGTTGTCAAGAAGTTGGAGGGCAATCCAGATCATCCTAATAATTTAGGAAAACTGTGTCCCCGTGGGAATGCAGGCATTGAGACAATGTATAGTCCGGATCGCATTAAATTCCCACTGATTCGAGCAGGGGCTCGAGGGAGCGGTTTATGGCGTAGGGCTTCTTGGGATGAAGCGTTGACCTATACAGCAGACCAAATGAAGAAAATCAAAGATAAGTACGGCGCAAAAGCCATGATGTTAAACTCAACGGACAATCTGTCCCAACCGTTTTTTGAGATTCTGCTCAAAGCCTATGGCACTCCCAATTATGGTACGCAGCGTAGCCTATGCTTCAATGCCATGACTACAGGTTTTTTGTATACGTACGGTGTACCGCAACCAGGCACAGATTATAAGAATTGCAAATATATGATTTTTACTGGACGAAATTTGGCTGAGGGAATTTCCAATAACGAAACACAAGAAATGATTGAAATGATTGCTAGGGGTGTCAAGGTTATCGTGCTCGATCCGCGTTTCAGCAAGACGGCGGCTAAAGCAACAGAATGGTTACCCACTCGTCCGGGAACGGATTCGGCTTTCTTCTTAGCGATGATAAACGTTATCATTAATGAAAAACTCTACAATTCTGAGTTTGTAAAGAAATATACCCAAGGATTTGAAGATCTCGTGGCGGAAGTGAAAGAGTACACCCCCGAATGGGCGGAGAAAAAATGTGAAATTCCTGCGACGACCATTCAAAGAATCGCACGAGAGTTTGCAGCGGCCACTCCAGCAGCAATCGCCCATCCAAACTGGCGGACGTCGAACTTTGTAAATTCATACCAAAACGAACGAGCCATTGCTGTGCTGAATGCTCTGATCGGTAACTGGGCGCAGCCGGGTGGACTGATTCCCGATCAGGAAATGAACACTGTCAAACTGGGAGTTCTCTCCCATCCTCCGTTTCCACCGACCCAGGGAATGCGCCTTGATGGAGTACCTTGGCAGTACCCAATGGTCCCACTTTCCTATGGCGTAATCCAGACGATGCGGGATAATATTTTGACCGGGAAACCTTATGAGGCCAAGGGGTGGTTGATCTCTAGACAAAATCCAGTGCTCTCGATTCCGGAACGACAAAAAACCATTAACGCTCTGATGATGTTGGATTTTGTAGCGGTGATCGATATTCAAGCAAGTGATACGGCGTATTATGCGGATGTGATTTTGCCAGAGTCCAGCTATCTCGAACGCTATGACGGTTTGGTACCGATTGGCAATAAGATCTTTATTCGTCAGCCGGTTATTGAGCCACTCTATGAAACGAAAAGCAGCTTAATGATTTATAAGGAACTCGCAGAAAAGTTAGGCTTAGGAGAATTTCTGCCATATAAGGATGAAAAGGATCTCTTGACACGGCAACTTAAGCCGTTTCCAGTCAGCTTGGAAGAATTACAGCGAGCAGGGCACTATGTCGTGCAAACGTTAAAAGAAGATCATTCTAAAGACTTTGAATTCCAAACGAGTAGCGGAAAAATTGAGATTTCGTCCAGCATTATGGCTCAAATGGGCAAAAAAGCTGTTCCCACCTGGAATGAACCACCTCGACCAGCGGCTGACCACTTTTACCTCTTGACGGGAAAAACAGCCCAGCATACACAAATGTTCACTCAAAACAACCGCTGGCTATTAGAAGTCTTTCCGGTCAATCGTGCCTGGCTTCATACTTCGGTGGCCGACAAGATCGGGGTTAAGACAGATGATCTAGTGGTGTTGGAAAGTGAAGTTGGTAAAATTACGATTAAAGCTTATGTAACAGAGGGTATACGACCAGATTGTATCTTTATGGTCGGAGGCTTTGGTCACATAAGCAAAGGGCTGAAATCAGCTTATAAACTGGGTGCAAGCGATTCCGCTCTGCACAAGACCGTCACAGATCCGATCTCAGGAGGCTCGGCCTTAAGTGAAACCTTTGTAACAGTAAGTAAGGCGTAGGTAGGAGGAGAAACTATGGCTGTGCGCATGGGATTTGTCATCATTACCTCGCGCTGTATCGACTGCGATGCCTGCATGGTGGCTTGTCGCGCGGAAAATGACGTACCCATTGGGAGTACAAGAAATTGGGTAAAAAGTAGCGGGGTTCTGGGGAAGTTTCCTAAGGTGAGCGAAATGTTCCAACCTGGAAACTGCATGCATTGTGAGCACCCACCGTGTGTTGCCGTTTGCCCGACGGGTGCTTCCCAAAAACGATTAGACGGGATTGTCATCGTAGAAAACAGTAAATGCATTGGGTGTAAATACTGTATTACGGCGTGCCCCTATAATGCGCGCTTTGCCAATCCAGAAACGGGAAAAGCAGATAAGTGTACCTTCTGTATACAACGCTTGGAAGTTGGGCTTCAACCAGCGTGTGTGCAAACATGCTTAGGAAAGGCTCGTCAAGCAGGCGACCTCAATGATCCCGAGAGCATCGTTTCTAAATTGATCGCCAAATATCCGAATCGTCAGTTGCTAAACTATGTGGGAACGGGTCCCAATATTTATTATATTGATGACGTGGTTTCAGAAATACCCGTGGGCAAATAACGGGCTTAGGAGGGAGTTTTCACGTGGAAATAACATGGGGCTTAATGATTGTTATTTACCTCTTCACAGCGGGAGTGAGTGCGGGAGCAATGGTTACGTCGAATCTCACGTTGCTCTACGGCGGGGGAGCCTTTGAGCGGGTGGGCCGCTGGGGTGCTTATATTGCACCGTTCCCCATTTCCTTGGGTTTAGGTGTGCTTTTACTAGATTTAGGTAGCCCTTTGAACTTTTACCGCTTATTCATGACGTTGCAATTGAGGTCCCCAATGTCCTATGGAAGTTGGGCAATTCTCTTGTTTGCGATTTTAAGTGTCATTTACTTGTATCTTTGGCTTCCAGAAAAGTACCAGATCGTGGGACAGACGGATTCTTTAGAAAAATGGAAAAGAATCCTAGCTAAAGTAATGCCTTTCTTGTCAGTGGGCGTAGCATCGTATACAGGTCTACTACTCAATGCTTCAGTACGCCCGTTATGGACGGCACCGCTTCTTCCCGTGCTATTTTTAGTGTCTGCCTTGTCTACAGGGGTGGCGTCCGTGATCTTCGTGTCCGCACTAAGCCCTTGGCAACGTGCGAAGCATAAAGAATTACATGTTTTAACGAAGGCTGATGCTTGGCTCATCGTTCTAGAATGCTTTATACTACTAATAATGATCGTAATGGGAAGACTAAGTTCTGAAAGTGTATCCTTTGCGTTTGGGAGTCTCTTATTCGGAGAGTTTGCGTTGATCTTCTGGGGTCTGATTGTAGGACTGGGTTTAATTATTCCATTTGTACTGGAGTACCTGGAACTGCAAGACAAAATCCCAGTCCGATGGGCGTTACCAGTTACAATAAGTAGTAGTTTCTTAGTTCTTTTCGGTGGATTTTTTGTTCGTTATATTATTACTTACGCAGGGCAATGGAGCGGCTGGTTTTAATCAAAGGAGGAGGAGAAAATTGGCTAGGCAATTGGAATGGACGAGGCGCTCGGTATTGCGTTTAGCGTGGGTTGGAATTGTCGCAGCCAGTGCTCTTACTTTCAAACCATTAATTCAGTACCTTACCAGCGATGAGGATCAACTGCGCTCCCCCTTAGTGTTCTATGAAAAATCTCTCGCGGAAAACAGTGACTGGCAAAAGGCCTCTAATTCTCGGGTGTGGGTTAGGCAAGATACCTTAGGCATTATGGCCATGGTCGCGACCTGTACTCATCTCGGCTGCGAAGTGAATTATCATCCAGAGAAGAAAGAATGGCTGTGTCCTTGTCACGGTAGTATTTACGATTCAGAGGGTAGACCCATTTATGGGCCTGCCCTTAAAGCGTTGCCGAGGGTGGCTGTAAACCGCCAACCTAATGGATCGCTCATCATTAACACCTCAAAACAAGTTGGATTGGATGCACGTCTATGAAGGAACAAGAACAAGAGCCTGAACACTATCACAAGAACTTTGTGAACCATATCAGGCCAAGATATGTCCCAGATGAAGTTCTCTCGGTACTCTATACGTTTTGTCTGGGAGGACTGTCTTTTCTCGCCTTTATCGTCCTAGGCGCTACAGGTATCCTGCTGATGTTTCATTATCTTCCAGGAGATAGCTCTGGCTTTAGCAGTGTTATTACAATTGCATCGGTGATACCCTATGGCGGAATGATTCGAAATATTCACTACTGGGCGGCACAGATTATGGTGGTTACGGTGAATCTACATATGCTTCGTGTTGTTTGGACTCACTCTTACAAGTCACCAAGGCAACTGAATTGGCTGGTTGGAGTAGGATTACTTATATTCGTTTTAGTTTTGGATTTTACCGGATACTTGTTGATCGGATCTCAAGAAAGTGGCGCAGCAGCCACAGTAGCACTTCATATTGTGGAGCTAATACCAAGTATGGGTATGGGACTAGGAAAGATTGGGTTGGGCAATCCTTCGTCATTAAGTGGAAGCACGTTAGTAGTGTATGTATGGCACTGTGTCGGCCTTCCTATGATTGCTTTAATCCTACAGTTATATCATTTTTGGCGCATTCGACAGGATGGGGGAGTACGCCCACTCTAAGGAGGAGACACGATGGCTCGTTCACCGATCCAAAAGCTCAAGGAAAAAGAGGGAATCGCCACGTTGCTATTTTTGGTAGTTTGTACTGCTCTGGCCATAAAATTTCAACCGGCAGTCGGTACCAGCAATCAGGCCCCTGCCGTCACGCATGCGGTTGCACCCTGGATTTTTGGACCCTTTCAAATACTCCTATTGTACCTTCCTCCCTGGATAGGCGCGCTGATCGTACCTATCCTTATTGTCGCTGGTTTGGCTGGCTTACCGTGGATTGAAAACTATCTGGGCATCAAGTGGGGGCGGGGAATCTTCACCTTTCTCTTCAGTCTAGTCGTTTTCCTGCTGCTCTGGTTTATGGTAATAGAAGCGTGGTGGAACTAACGATGAAAAAGATATTTTTGCTGGTGAGTTTTTTATTATTGCTAATCGTGATTTTAGCTTTGAAACAAGGTGCCACTCCAAGCTGGACGCGTTATCAAACAGAGTATTTCACGGACCAAGTTTCCAAGTTGCAAGTTCAGCTCGGAACGGAGACGGATGAAACTAAGAAAAAACAAGTTCAACAAGAACTTGCGAGTTATCAAAATCGCAAACCTGAGATTGTCAATCTGGTACTTCCCAATGGGAAGGTCGAACGCTGTAAAACCTGTCATATAGGGATTGAGGAAATATCGAACTCCCATCCAAGCAATACATTCGGATGTGCGGTTTGCCATGGCGGAAATCCTCTGTCACTCGATGAAACGACTGCTCACGCTCAAATGTTAGGCGGGGGCCATCCAGGATCATTAACGGTCTCCTCTTTAAGCTGCGGAGGGACAGGGGCGAATGAAGTGTCGTGTCATAGTGGAAACCACGAACCTGCGCAAAATTTAGTGGACTTAGTAAAAACTTCGATCATGTCAACGAAGGCAGGAGAGCTAAGTGTTGTACGCATGACGTTCGGATTAAATAAGACCAAGGAAGTTCCAGGACTTACCTTGGGACAGGTAGCCTATGTATATCCCAATCCCCTGCAGGGACGAGCTAATGAAGGCCAATTCCAACAAAATTGTCTAAGTCAATGTCATCAAAGCGGAGGAGAACTTTCCATACCCTTAGCTCAAGGAACGACTTCACCTTCTAATAGTCTTCATGAAGGTGTTGCACAAAGCAAGACGATGAGCGAAGCGAATGGACAAATCCAAGCTAATGGGTGTGAAGCCTGTCATGTCTTGACTAATCCAACGCATACATATATCGGTGAGGACACGACCATCAAAGCAAACAAGAGGGGTCACGGCATGGTCCATAGTCTGACGACCCAAATTCCTTACACGCAGTGTAACCAGTGTCATAATCAAGGGAACCATGATCCCATCAAAATGGGGTTTTCCGTTCGATCCGATATGACTAAGGTGATAAGGGATTGGACCGCGGGATATACGACATGGACGGACCGCTTGAGTGATTATTATCTGCCTGGCGAACTATTTGCGAGGTGTGAAGTTAGTCTGGATTGTATCGATTGTCATACAAGGCAAGATGTCATGGGGGATGGCGAGTTTTATACATCCCAGTATGATGCCGTTCATATTCAATGCCTCGATTGTCATGGAACCAAGGAGAAACTACCCCTAACTAAAAAGGTTGAAAATCCGAATGATTTGAAGTTTAAAGAGTCTATTACGAATCCCGTGTTTCCTGCCTTGAAAACAGGGGATGAAATATTAATTACAACGAATGGGGAAGAACTGCCCTTCTTACGTCATAATGGAGACAATTGGATTCAGACTAGTCGTGTGACAGGGAAAGCGCTCAAAATACCTTTAGTGCCCGGTAGTAGTTGCGAGCAAACCGCGGATGAACAAGGGGCAGATTCGTGCCATAAATGCCATGCCAGAAGCGTGCAACATCCTTGAGCTACAATCAAACTGGTGGGTTTAACGTAGTAATAAATATTCTCCAATGAGAGAAACTATTATTCAAATGGTTGACAAATGAAGGAGAGTCGCATATATTAGAGATATGGATACCCATCGGGGGTAAGGGGGATCTTGAGAATTATAGTTAAATTCGGGTTATATTCAAATTAACTAAGATTTAGGATGTAAGAAAAGCTTTTTAGATTTATTTATATGGAGTTTGAGTCAATTAATAATTATTGGATTATGAGGAGGACTAGTCGTGAGTAAAAAAGTGTTAATCGTAGGCGGGGTAGCCGGTGGAGCATCAGCAGCAGCAAGACTAAGAAGACTCGACGAAAGTGCTGAAATCGTTATGTTTGAACGGGATGAATACATCTCCTTCGCCAACTGTGGCTTGCCTTATTACATTGGCGAAACAATTACGGACAGGGAAAAGCTAATTGTACAAACACCTGAAAGCATGAAGAGCCGATTTAATATCGATGTAAGGATTAATAGTGAAGTTATTGGTCTTGATACTATTAAAAAAGTAGCCATGGTAAGAAGTAAAGAAAAGGGTGAGTATGAAGAACCCTATGATTATATTGTTCTATCCCCGGGAGCAAGAGCCATTAAACCAAAGATCGAAGGTATAAATAGTAAGAGAATATTTACTCTGCGAAATATTCCGGACACTGATACCATCAAAGCCTATGTGGACAAAAAAGGAATTAATAGTGCAATCGTGATTGGTGGGGGCTTCGTTGGAGTAGAAATGGCCGAAAATTTAAAGGAAAGAGGCCTAGAAGTTACCATTGTTGAGGCAGCACCTCATATAATGGCCCCCTTTGATACTGATATGGTTTTAGTAGTGGAGAAAGAACTAGCAGACAATGGCGTTGGATTAATCCTAAATGATGGAGTGAAAGCGTTTAAGGATAATGAAAGTGGCGTGGAAATAACCTTAAACAGCGGTACGAAATTGAATACGGATCTAGTGATTTTAGCCATTGGGGTATTTCCCGATACAGGGTTTTTAAAGGGCAGCGGAATTGAGTTGGGACCCAAAGGGCATATCTTGGTCAATGAGAAAATGGAAACAAATGCTGCTAATGTCTTGGCAGTAGGAGATGCCATCGAAGTTGTTGATTTTGTCAATAAGCAAAAAACAGCCATTCCCTTAGCAGGACCTGCCAATAAACAAGGTCGAATTGCGGCAGATAATATCGCGGGCTTAGCTACGACGTATAAGGGGACTCAGGGGACTTCAATTATTAAAGTTTTTGGCTTAACTGCAGCAAGTACCGGTAATAATGAACGAACTTTAAATCGGCTAAATATTCCCTATAAAGTTATTAGCATTCATCCAACATCACATGCCTCCTATTACCCAGGGGCTCTTAACCTGACCTTGAAACTTATTTTTAATGAGGAAGGTAAAATATTAGGAGCTCAAGGCGTCGGCTATGATGGCGTAGACAAGCGAATTGACGTGATAGCGACAGTCATAAGACTGGGTGGGACAGTCACGGATTTAACAGAGTTGGAGCTTTGCTATGCACCACCTTTCTCTTCGGCAAAGGACCCAGTAAATATGGCAGGATACGTTGCTGAAAATGTTATAGCTGGAAAAGTGGATGTTATTTCAGCAGAGCAACTAAAGTCGTATGATACAGCAAACACGTTCTTATTAGACGTGCGTACTGAGGATGAATTCAAGAACGGGCATCTTGAGGGATCAGTAAATATACCCGTAGACAGCCTAAGAGAAAGAATCGGAGAATTAGATAAGAGCAAAGAAATACTAGGATATTGCCAAATCGGGCTTAGAGGGTATGTGGCTTCTAGGATTTTAACTCAAAATGGTTTTAAGGTTAAAAACATTGATGGAGGCTATAAATGTGCTTCCATGTTAAACTACAAGCCAACTAAAGTTGATGATTCCGATAAAAAAAAAAGATCGGTAATTGACTCCGATACCCAAGTTGTTAAGAGCGAAGCAAGAGGCGTTGACGATTTTGATAAAAGCCTTGATGCTTGTGGCTTATGTTGTCCAGGACCATTGATCCAAGTTAAAGCGTCAATAGACCAACTGAATGATGGTCAAATTCTTAAAGTTAGTGCTTCTGATCCTGGGTTTTATGAAGATATTAAAGCCTGGTGTACCAGAACAAATAATGAGCTTGTTGATATTCAAAGAAATAAAGGCATGATTAATGCTTTTATTAAAAAAGGCAATCAATTTAAGGTGCTCAATAATTCATTCCCATCTGATATAATGGTGAAAGATAAAAAAACGATGGTTGTATTTAGTGGAGATCTAGATAAAGCGCTCGCTGCCTTCATAATTGCTAATGGGGCAGTAGCCATGGGTAAAAAAGTCACTCTGTTCTTTACCTTTTGGGGACTGAATATTTTAAGAAAACATGAAAAAGTCTCAGTAAAGAAAAACTTAGTAGAATCAATGTTCGGCTTTATGATGCCTAGGGGAAGTAAAAAGCTTAAGCTCTCTAATATGAACATGATGGGCATGGGCGGGAAAATGATAAGAACGATTATGAAAAATAAAAATATTAATTCTTTAGATGAATTAATTAAACTGGCTATCGACAGCGGTGTAGAGATAGTTGCCTGTTCAATGACCATGGACCTTATGGGGTTAAAGCAGGAGGAACTCATTGATGGAGTTAAGATTGGTGGAGTTGGCTATTATTTAGGTGAAGCTGAAGAATCGAATGTCAATTTGTTTATCTAAATGCTTAGTATCTTAATCTGCCGTACAGAGTCCAAGAACTTGTTATAGTTTTTGGACTTCTTTTTAAAGTTATTAACCATAGGTTAGAATATTATAGTGATGAACTATTGAAGACGGGTCTTAGGAGGCGAACAATAATGTCAGCGTTCATCTTAGAGATTATGTGTCGGGGGTGTAAACGCTGTATATACGCTTGTCCGATCCAAGCAATCACAATGCCCGCTCATCTTCCGATTGTAGACGACACTAAGTGTACGGAATGTGAAGCTTGTATGGAAGTATGTATGCATGGCGCTATTACGTTTAGAGCCACAGAGGAGAAGAACGCGAATGGATAATAATCACCAACATGACAATGAACAGGACCTTCTGATTCAGTTAAACAATGTAGAAGCAAAGTTAACAGATTTAAAAGCGCGCTGGCCATATCATTCGGTGCAGGCTAAAATGGTGGCTGAACTAGAGGATTTAGAAGACGAGAGAGACCGCTTACGGGGTTTACTCCATTCATAGTGAAGGTTCATAGTTCTTTGATGTTTTAGCGTTGTTCGGGTACACTATATATGCTATAACTTATAGCAGAGGAGGGTGTGCCAAAAATGCCAAAGGATCTCACGACCTTAAAAAAACACTATGAACTGGCGATCGTTGGATGTGGGCCTGCAGGGTTGTCTGCAGCCCTTAACGCCAAAATTCGGAAACGCGATTTCATATTACTCGCTTCCGAATTTTGCAGTCCCAAGCTTTCGAAAGCTCCACAAGTGGAGAATTTCATTGGATTTCCGGAAATAGCCGGAGAAGAATTGCGTCAACGGTTCTTAAACCACGTCAAGGAAAAGGAAATTGACATTGTCCCATTTAAAGTGACAAGTATTTATCCGGGACCGCCGTATACACTAGTAGGTAAGGATCAATCTTTTGAAGCGGATGCTATTATAATAGCAACAGGCGTATCAGTGAATAAGCTGTTTTCGGGCGAGGCTGAATTGCTGGGCCGTGGTGTTGGATATTGCGCAACGTGTGACGGGCCTTTATATAAAAATAAACAGGTCGCGATCATTTCCTATAATAAGGAAGGGGAAGATGAAGCTAACTTTATGGCTGACATCTGCTCCAAGGTTTATTATGTCCCCTATTACAACGACGTCGTGAAGCTTGACCCACGAATTGAAGTTAAAAAGGGTAAAGTTAAGGGGATTGTAGGGACCCAAAGTGTAGAAAAACTTGATCTCGATGGAGAACTATTGTCGGTGGACGGGGTATTTATCATGAGAGACACCCTACCCGCAGAGCAGCTTGTCTCCGGCTTGGAAATGGAAGACGGAGCAATTAAGGTCAATCATAAACTGGAGACAAATATGCCAGGCTTATACGCTGCGGGAGATTGCACAGGTCAACCTTATCAATTAATTAAAGCCGCAGGTGAAGGCGGCAGTGCAGCGTTGCATGCCATAAAGTTCTTGGATAGTTTAAAATAACAAAAGACCCGCTGCTTGCCCATGATCGGCCAACAGCGGGTCTTTTGAGTTTCGTCAATATTGTTCCAGGTAAAGTTTAGAAAAGGTTACGCATGCGGTCAAGACCCAGAAAAGCTAAACACTCTTTGAATAACGCTTAAAATTTTTTGTGGTATACAAGAATTATTCGACTTTGCACCAGACTCGACTGTTTTATTATTATCCTGTGAGTTATCTTGGGTGTCTGTCGATTGTAGATTCCAGTCGTGTAATTCTTCGTTGGTGATGATACAATTTTCCGTTCTGTTATTTTTAAATAACCGGACAGTAACATATTCTTCTTTCATAGGATCCCCTCCTCATTCAAATGACGAGACCACGTCAAGTAAATAATTTATCTAAAATAGGATAAGGCGGACTATGCTAATTGTCTAATGAAACGTGCCTAGGCATACTTAATACCTGATCTTGAAAAGAATTACCATGATTTGTTATTACAACAATCTTTGTGATCTTTGCAATCTCTGTGATCTTTGCAATCTTTGTGATCTTTGCAGTCTTTGCGATCTTTACAGTCTTTGTGATCTTTGCAGTCTTTGTGATCTCTACAATCTTTATTATCTTTCTTACATTGGTCATCATCATCTTTATCTGTACAACATTTGAATAGAAACACGGACAATATTACGATAATGATTGCTAGCTCTAATTCGATCAATCCAAGTGGGCAACATGGGCAACATTCTCGATCCTCGCACATAGAGATTTTCCTCCTTCAATTAGGCAATTGGTATAAAATAGGTGTATTTATATAGCTTATTCAACATGTGATGTTGGTGTTCGCAGAACTGAGACACTCTTTTTATCGATCGGGAGTGGCGATCGTTAACTACAAAGTTAAACTGACGAAGAAAGAGGGGCTGGGGATTGTGCTTAATCCCAAGCCCTTCTTTGTGTCACAACAACCTTCTGTACCCTGTAAGAAGAACTTTAGGAAAAATTCCGCAATTAGTTCAGAAATTATTCAGACACAAACGTAATCTTACAGATTGGGATGTGGACTACCGGGCGGATTCCGTCAATCGGTTTTCCAATGTTGGCAAATAGTTGAGCGTTGGTTAATATCGCAACACCATCACGAATGCCACCAAAATGGCCGATCCAAAAGCTTGAATCTGTGCCTACTCCCAATCGCGTACCAATTGGATAATTGTCAAATAAAGTTACTCGTGGTTGAAATAACATCATATGATTCATCCCCCTTTATTTATATGCCACAAGCGTGGCGACATAAGATAAGAAATTCGGGATAGGCATTGATGGTTACTTCTAGATTATGATATGTACATGTTTTACAAAGTGTGACAAGTTATGCTGATCATCATCCTTGAGTTTACCTACTTGCGAGATGCACCGAGTTGTCCTCAAATACATACAATAGAGTAGAAAATATGATGAAGTTGATTAAAATAATAGATTGACCTCACCTTTAGGTGTTGTTAATGGATCAACTCATGTTTTCCGTACTCTGTTGAAAGGAGGGAGGAAAAGATGTTCATGGGCTCTTTAATGTTCATCAGCGCCGGCTTCCTATATTGGCTGTTGAAACCTCCAGTCCCCCATAGCAATTATATGTTACAAGAGGAAATCTCATTTCCTAAGAATCCTTCTCAAAATAGTGAGGGCGTGGCTGGATGCTTGATTTCACAACCATCTATACGTTAACCGTTTTTTCCCTAATGGTGTTGTTTCTCTTTTGGAGGCCCCATGGCATTAATGAATCTATTCCCCCAACCATTAGTGCCTTATTCATTTTCTTCGCTGGGATCGTTCCTTTGAGTGATATATTCAAAATACTAGGGTTCGTGAGCGGGGCCTCCATTACCATTCTTTCTACTATTGTAATGTCCATTGTCCTTGACAGTATCGGTTTTTTTCGCTGGGCTGCCTTTAATCTGGTGAAAAGAGCCAAGGGTTCAGGCGTTATGCTTTACTGGTATATCAATTTGCTCTGCTTCCTCATGACCATGTTTTTCAACAATGACGGAAGCATCCTTATTACCACTCCCATTATCATTCAGATAGTCACCATTCTGAAGCTTAAAGCTAATCAACAATTCCCTTATCTTCTATCCGGGGCATTGATTGCGACAGCTTCGAGTGCACCTATTGCGGTGAGCAACCTTGCAAACCTGATCGCACTGAAGATCATTGGATTGGATTTAAACTCGTACGTGTCCATGATGTTTGTTCCCTCTATGATAGGAATCATTACCATATCCTTGCTATTGTTTTATTATTTTAGTAAGGATATCCCTAAAATCATCAATGTTCTTCCAGTAGGGAATAATGAAGTGAACAATCCCAAAGCTTTCCCTACCATCCTGAGGGATCCATCATCAAAAAAACAGCACAAGCCACACCCGCAACCTCACAGTGGACCACAGTCACTGCTACACCCAGAGCCTCATCCACATCTAGATGAACACCCACATCCACACCATAATCAGCACCCCCATCATCCAACTCCTCCTCACCAGTTAATTGACAACATCATTTCTCCACCTGAGCCTGACATGTCCATGTTTAAGGTTTGCATCGTTATTGTCGCCTTGACTAGGGCAGGACTGTTTATAGGCACGAGCTTTGGCATTCCAATGGAATGGATCGGCATCTTTGGCGCCTTGTTACTCATCGGGTATCGATGGTACCATCGTGGTGATGGAGTGAATGATATTGTCAAAAAAACTCCTTGGCATATTATTTTATTTGCCTTCAGTATCTATGTCGTGGTTTACAGCCTGCATAATATCGGGTTAACCGGATGGATTGTCGAACAACTTCGAGGACCCATATTGGCCAATCACTTGAATGCATGCTTGATCAGTGGAGGCTTGCTTACAGTAATGTCGAATCTATTCAATAATCTTCCATCGGTCATGATTGGTACCTTCACCCTGACTGGAATGGTATTGGATATACCCACGTTGCATATAGCTTATCTGGCAACCATAATAGGGGCGGATATCGGCTCATTGATTACCCCGATGGGAACCCTGGCATCCCTGATTTGGATGTTTATTCTGAGGGAAAACGGAATTAAGATTAGATGGGCGGATAGTGTGAAAGTAACTATTATGGTCATTCCCATTGGGCTCCTCATTAGTTTATTAAGCCTTTACGTTTGGGTAGAGTGGCTATTTTACTAACGCAGCTATAAGAAAAACCTAGGCGGAGCCTAGGTTTTTCTTGTACTTATCAGAAAGCATAACTTAAGTTACATGCTTTCTGTATCATAAATGCAACTAAGGCGGCCGCCGTCGCCTGTGGCTGACAGAATGATTAATACGTGCGAAGACAGTGTCTTCGGGCGCCAGCCAAGTTTTCTTTAAGTCTGTCAGGAAAATGTAAAGGCCTAGGCATACATACCTAGGCCAGTGATCTTAGATGCTCTTTACCATACCTTATTCTCTTTGCCACTAATAGTAATAGTACTAGTATTTGGATTACTGTTAGTATTGGTAATTTCTCTGAGGAGGAACACTGAAAATAAGACAATGATAATCGCCAACTCGATTTCCGTTACAGATAATAACATATGGCTGAACCCCTTTTTTTCATCTACCACTGACGTGGCGATATAAGATGAGATATTTGGAAGTATAGTTGGCGATTATTTATGATATAGAATATGTACAGGTTTCATAAAGAGTTACAAGACTTGTTCATTATGTAGTAGATCCGTGATTGTTAATACTTGTGTAGAGTTGATGTTAAGAAAATAACAAGGGTAGGAAAAAATCCTACCCTTTGCCCAAGAAACAGACGTTAGCAGCAGCTATTTGCACTTCTTGCCATCTTTATCTTCCTTGTCATCCTTGTCTCTGTCCCCTTCGAGAGCTACGAACGTAACTTTGCAACATGGGATCCGGACTAATGGTCGGACTCCGTCAATCGGTTTTCCAGGGTTGGCAAACAGTTGAGCGTTTCTCAATATTGCAATTCCATTTTGTACTCCCGCAAAACGACCAACCCAGAAACTCGCATCGACCCCGATGACCAAGCGCGAACCAATCCGATATGGGCAACATAACATCATATGATTCATCCCCCTTAATTCATCTGCCACAATGGGGCAGTATAAGATATAGACATTAAATTTGGGATATCATTGATGATTAGTTGTAATATAGGTTATGTACAAGTATTTAAAATGTTACAAAAAAAATTATATTAAGAAAGCCCATCGATAAAGATGGGCTTAACACTTAAATTCTTGATTCTTTCTGCGTTTACTGCATGAATTGCGAGTAGAACAGGCAGTTATTAAGTTATGGCTGAAGTTGCTCCCTGAGTATCGATATCTAATTCGATGGCCTGAGCTTTTATCCCATACTGCCCCATCATAGAAATCATGCGCTGGGAAACTTCTAACTTTGAGCTATCGGGAATGAGGGCTATAAGCGTTGGCCCGGAACCACTGAGGGCAGCTCCATAGGCACCTGCTTCAAGGGCAGCTTCTAAAGTTTCGAGCAAACCAGGGATGAGCGCAGCGCGTTGATTTTGGTGAAGCACGTCACGCATTCCTTCCTTTAGTAGAGAATACTCTTCTCGCATAAAGGCTTCAACAAGTAGTCCAACGTGAGAGATATTATAAACGGCATCCTGGCGGGAGACTTGGGGTGGTAAAATTCCACGAGCTTTAGTTGTGTTCAGAAGGGTGTCTGGTATCAGAACCACCGCTTTAAATTTGGGCGATTTAGCAAGTATGCGGGGAAGAATACCTTCTTCAGTAGGTATGGATAGGGTGACCCCTCCATACAAAGCGGGTGAGACATTATCAGGATGGCCTTCTAACGCATTAGCAACTTGAAGCAACTGCTGCTTTCCATAGGGTGAACCTGCTAAAGTATTAGCTGCCACTAGACCACCAACAATGGCTGCAGAGCTACTTCCTAAGCCTCGAGCAGGCGGAATATGATTCTCAAACGTTAAGGCGACAGAGGGAGTGGGGTAATGGATGAGGTCCCAAAAATGGCACATTGTTGTCCAGACAAGGTTGCTTTCATCGGCAGGAAGGCCGTCGGTGTAAGGCCCAGTCAGAGAGATTTGAAACGGTCGATCGGTCTCAACCGTTATCGTGTTGTGTAAGTGAAGTGCCAACCCCAAACAGTCAAATCCGGGGCCTAGATTGGCAGACGTGGCTGGTATCTTAACGCGAATCATCTGTTTCCTCCCTCAATTGAAATATACTCATGATTGATTAAGGGCGGTTTTATTGGCCATTTTCAAAGCGGATTACATTGCGAATATTGAGAACCTTGCTGTAGGCTTTGACTGAATCCAAGGCTTCTTGAAGTGCCCCCTCGCGACATGGATGCGTCACGAGGACAATCTCAGCCTGATGCTCTCCGCGCGGTTTTTGAATGATCGAGGCAAAGCTAATATTGGCTTCGGCAAAAAGTAAAGCTAAGGTGGCAAGGACACGGGGCTCGTCTGTGACTAGTAGTCGAATATAGAACGCAGTGTAGAAATCAGCGACGGATTTGAGTGGAAGATCAAGGTAACAAGAACAATTAATGGCTGGTTTTGAGTTCGATTGGATGTTGCGTGCAATCTTCATAATATCAGCTACAATCGCACTTCCGGTGGGGAGTGCTCCAGCACCTCGACCATAAAACATTGTTTCCCCTACGGCATCTCCAACGACATAAATGGCGTTAAAAACACCGTTTACAGAGGCGAGTGGATGAGTTTTAGGCAAAATAGCGGGATGAACGCGCACTTCGATTTCTTCATCTTGCTGTTTGGTAATAGCTAAAAGTTTGATGGTACAGCCAAGTTCAGCCGCATAGGCCAGGTCTTCACGAGTGATTTTGGAAATACCTTCAACAAATACATCCTTAAGGGCGACTCTTGAGTTAAAAGCGATAGAGGCAAGAATTGCAAGTTTACGTGCAGCATCTAAACCATCAACATCGGCAGATGGATTCGCTTCGGCATACCCCAATTGTTGGGCTTCCGCAAGGACTTCTGAATAGTCACGGCCCTGCTCGGCCATGGCTGTAAGAATGTAGTTGGTCGTACCATTGATGATTCCAATCACGTTGGTAATGCGATTGGCAGCTAAGGATTCTTTCAGAGCTGCAATAATCGGAATTCCACCGCCGACACTGGCTTCGAAACAGAGTTCTTTCCCAGCCTTATCGGCAGCGTCAAGAAGTTCATGCCCATGCAGCGCGATTAGATCTTTATTCGCGGTGACAACGTGTTTGCCATGTTGTAAAGCTTCTAATATAAAAGTACGTGCTGGTTCAATGCCCCCCATGACTTCCACAATAATATCGATGTCAGGGTCTTGAAGAACTTCTGCCGATTGATCGGTCATTAGAAAGTCTCCACCGAATTCGCGTCCTCTGTCAAGATCACGATCGAGAATTGCTTTAATCTGAAATTCGCAGTGAGTTCGGGTTTGGATAACTTCGCTATTCTGCTGTAATACTCGTACTACTCCGGAACCCACTGTACCTAAGCCTAAAATCCCAATTTTAATTGCCAATGGGAGTCAACTCCTCTCAAAAATACAAATGTATTTGTATAGTGGACATTATACCTCGTATTATCCGGCTTTGACAAGGGAATTCTTTGAGTAATTCCGAACAATATAGTAAATAGGGTTGACAGTAAGGAGTGTATTCTGTATCATATACACAAAGTTAATATTTTAAATGTGTATTACAACACAAGCGGAAGTGTACCTAGGGTTCCGGGGGAAACCTGTCTGGTCCAAGCGGTACAGAATCCATATGGATTTACACCGTGGGTAGAAAAAACCCAAGCGGAAAGTTCCACGTTACTAGGGGACTACGCTTGGGCTATTTATTATTTCGATTATAGGGAAAGGGGCATATCAAGTGGAACTGATTATATACTGCAATGGTGCATTTGTTCCAAAGGAAGATGCGAAAGTGTCGGTTTTCGATCATGGCTTTTTGTACGGTGATGGCATTTTCGAAGGGATTCGTGCTTATCATGGTCGAGTGTTTAAATTAGATGCACATTTGAAACGCCTCTATGAGTCTGCAAAGTCGATTCAATTAAATATTGGCATCACCAAAGACCAGATGCAAGAGATTGTATTGGAGACGCTTCGCAAGAACGGTTTAACGGATGCTTATATTCGATTGGTCGTTTCACGCGGTAAAGGCGACCTAGGGCTCGATCCCATGAAGTGTCCGAAGGCAGCGATCTACTGTATAGCAGACCAAATAAAGATTTTCGAGCAAAGTATGTATGACCAAGGCTTGGAAGTGAAAACAGTGGCTATCCGCCGAAATAATCCGGATTCCTTGAGCCCTAGAATTAAATCGCTCAATTATCTGAATAACATTCTTGCTAAAATCGAGGCCAATCAGTCCGGCGTTGTAGAAGGAATTATGCTTAATCAAGAAGGATATGTGGCTGAAGGCACGTCAGATAACATTTTTATTTATCGAGATGGTGTATTAATAACCCCTCCTCTTTCAGCGGGGATACTGGAAGGAATCACTCGGAATTCCGTGCTACAACTAGCCGGTGACCTGGGAATTGAGGCAGTGGAAGAGTTATTTACTCGGCATGACCTGTATACTGCAGATGAATGTTTTCTTACTGGTACAGCCGCTGAATTGATTCCGGTGATTAAAGTAGATGGACGTGATATTGGAGAGGGGAGTCCTGGAGCAGTATATAAGAAACTACTCGTTGCATTTCGGGCCCTGACCCATGTTGATGGCCCTGAAATTGACAGCGCCCAAGGCGCTTCTGCCAGATGAGTTAGGAGGAAGAGCGAGTATGAATGCAGGGAAAAAGGGGTTAAGAGGGGCTACTATCTTATTGCAGGCCTTAGAAAAAGAAGGCGTTGATGTTATCTTTGGTTATCCGGGTGGAGTATTGCTTCCATTATATGATTCACTGCTTGATAGTCCCATTCGACATATTCTAGCACGCCATGAACAAGGTGTGGTGCATGCTGCTGATGGATATGCACGTGTAAGTGGAAAAGTGGGGGTATGTTTAGCAACGTCAGGCCCCGGTGCCACAAATTTGGTCACGGGTATTGCTAATGCTTATATGGACTCCATTCCCTTAGTCGTATTGACGGGGCAGGTTGTGAGTAGTTTGCTCGGAACAGACTCTTTCCAAGAGGCGGATATAACGGGGATCACAACACCCATTACGAAGCACAGTTATATTGTTAAGGATGCAAGGGAGATTCCAAGGGTTGTCAAAGAGGCCTTTTATCTGGCGGGAACCGGGCGACCGGGTCCAGTGCTCATCGATCTTCCAAAGGATATTTTAGCAATGGAGAATGTTGAACCGTTTCCTGCAGTCATGAACCTAAGGGGTTACACAGTGCCCGGCAAAGGAGACAGCTCTAAAATTAATGAAGTGGTGAAGTTGATCTCCGAATGCCGCAGACCGGTTATTTATGCCGGGGGTGGCGTGATCGCGGCAGGAGCTGCAGGCGCTTTACGGTCGCTGTCTGAAAAAGCCGCGTTGCCAGTTGTCACAACCTTGATGGGGATTGGGTGCCTCCCTCACGGACATCCCAATCTGTTAGGTATGGTTGGAATGCACGGAACGGTGACGTCGAATTATGCCGTGGACGATTGTGATTTGCTGATTGCGGTTGGGGTACGGTTTGATGACCGTGTGACGAGTGGCTTGGGGCATCTTTTCGCAACTAAAGCAAAAATCATTCATATCGACGTTGATTCTGCGGAGATAAGCAAAGTGGTAAGAGCGCATTATCCAATCCTGGGGGATGCTCGCTTGGTTCTGGAAGAGATGCTGGATGGTTTAGCGGCAGTTGCAGTTCCCGATGTAACTGATTGGTGGGATCGATTGCATGTATGGAGGAACGATCATCCTCTGAAGTATGACAAGGACAGACTGACACCTCAGATGGTTATCCAATGCATTGGAGAACTCGCCAATGACAAAACGATCATGGTGACTGATGTAGGACAACATCAAATGTGGACAGCACAATATTTCCCGATCATGCATCCGCGCAATTTAGTGACCAGTGGCGGTCTTGGAACGATGGGCTTTGGTCTACCTGCCGCTGTGGGAGCGCAAATCGCTCGTCCTGACGATTTGGTCTTTTTGGTTACAGGAGATGGTTCCTTTCAGATGTGCATTCAAGAACTGGCGACGATTGTCCAAAATAACCTGCCCATTAAAATAGTGCTTATGAACAATGGAGTGTTGGGAATGGTTCGTCAGTGGCAGAAAATGTTTTATGGGGAACGGTTTAGTGGGATACAACTCCACTCCAATCCGGATTTTATCAAAGTAGCAGAAGCTTATGGAATTCATGGAATCCGTATTGAGTCCTTAGACCAGGCCCGAAGTGCTATCGCGCAGGCGATTGACTATCCAGGACCTGTGCTGTTAGATTTTACGATTTCTCCGGACGAAGACGTTTTACCAATGGTTGCACCGGGTAAAGCTATTACGGAAATGCTAGGGAGGTAAAAAACATGTTGCATACACTTGCTGCCCTTGTAGAGAACCACCCTGGCGTTTTGACCCGGGTGGCTGGATTATTCGCACGTAGAGCGTATAATATCGATAGCCTTTCGGTGTGTCAAACAGAAGATCCTCAACTTTCACGGATGACAATTGTCGTAAATGGGGATGATCAGGTTATTGAGCAAGTGAGAAATCAACTCAATAAACTGGTGATTGTTCACTCCGTCACGGATTTGACAACGGAGAGTGTTGTGAACCGTGAGCTGGCTTTGGTACGTATCAAGGTTAGCACGGAAACACGATCAGAGGTTCTTCAGACAGTCGATATCTTCCGGGGACGTGTCGTTGATATGGGAAGGACCAATATTACGGTCGAGCTGACAGGAGACGCAGAAAAGATCGATGCGTTTGTTAATGCAATTCGCCCGTTTGGATTATTAGAGTTGGTTCGTACTGGAAAGATTGCCATTCTGCGATCAGAAGTATAGAATTAAGTGTGATAGACAATATTAAGGTCTATTGTAGTAAGAGTTTTTATTTGAGAGGAAGATTTTAAAATGGCAAAAATGTACTATGAGGTAGACGCGAATCTAGAGTTATTAAAAGGTAAAGTTATTGCAGTTATGGGATACGGCAGCCAAGGGCATGCACAGGCTCAAAACCTAAAAGATTCAGGACTGAACGTTATAATCGGACTTCGTCCGACAAGTGCTCGTCAGGAACGCGCTTTGGCTGCAGGCTTTAAGGTTATGACGATTGCTGAGGCAGCTGCAAAAGCGGATGTCATTCAAATTTTACTTCCAGATGAAACGCAAGCTAAGATTTACCGTGACGAAATTGAAAAACATGTTACAGCTGGAAAAACCCTCGTCTTTTCTCACGGCTTTAACATTCACTTTGGACAAATAGTTCCTCCTAAGGATGTCGATGTCATCATGATCGCTCCTAAAAGCCCAGGTCACTTGGTTCGACGTACCTACACAGAAGGCGCAGGAGTTCCGGCCTTAATTGCGGTCCATCAAGATGCCACTGGGAAAGCTAAGGAATTAGCCCTTGCCTATGCTAAGGGAATCGGATCAACTAAGGCCGGTGTTCTGGAAACAACCTTTGGAGAAGAAACGGAAACAGACTTGTTCGGAGAACAAGCAGTCCTTTGCGGAGGAGCTTCGGAATTGGTGAAAGCAGGATTCGACACGCTGGTTGAAGCTGGCTATCAGCCGGAAATTGCCTACTTTGAATGCTTACACGAACTTAAGCTGATCGTCGATTTAATGTATGAAGGCGGCATTGGTTGGATGCAATATTCTGTCTCAGATACCGCGCAATACGGCGGTATGACGATCGGGAAACGAATTATTAATGAAGAAACTCGTAAAGAAATGAGAAAAGTTCTTGATGAAATTCAAGATGGTCGTTTTGCTAAAGCATGGTTACTTGAAAGCCAAGCTAATCGCCCAGCCTTTAACGCGATGACTCGCATGGATGCAAATCACCCTATTGAAAAGGTTGGCGAACAATTAAGAGGAATGATGACCTGGTTGAAAAAACACGAATAGAAAAAACATGAGTAGATGGAGGTTGGCGAATGCGTCGAATCGAGATCTTTGATACTACGCTCAGAGATGGCGAACAATCTCCTGGAGTGGCACTTAACGCAGATGAGAAGCTGCAAATTGCTCGTCAATTAACGAAGCTAGGCGTTAATGTTATCGAAGCTGGATTTCCCATTGCCTCCCCGGGTGATTTTGAGGGAGTCCGCCGCATTGCTCAAGAGGTAAGAAATGTGAGTGTGGCAGCGCTGGCACGGGCCAGCGCCAAAGATATTGAATGTGCTTGGGAGGCGCTCTCTCTTGGGGAGGCCCCACGCATTCATACGTTTATTGCCACCTCACCCATTCATATGCAATACAAACTCCACAAGTCGCCCGAAGAGGTTTTAGAACTTGCGGTTCAGGCCGTTCGGTTGGCTAAATCCAAAGTGGCGGATGTGGAGTTCAGTGCAGAAGATGCCTCGCGGAGTGATGTGGGCTTTTTGGCGAACGTTCTTTCAGAGGTGATTAAAGCGGGGGCGACGGTACTTAACATCCCAGATACCGTAGGCTATGCAACTCCCGAGGAGTATGCGGCATTTTTACGAGCGGTTATGGGGCGCACGACAGGGATTGAGAAAGTCAAAGTCAGTGTCCACTGCCACAATGATTTAGGCCTAGCGGTCGCGAATTCTCTTGCTGCAGTTGGAGTTGGGGTGCATCAACTGGAGTGTACGATCAATGGGATCGGAGAACGCGCAGGGAATGCAGCCTTAGAGGAACTGGTAATGGCCCTACACACTCGTCGAGACCAATTTAAAGTTGATACAAGCATTGTCACGACCGAGATTGCTAGAACAAGTCTCTTAGTCAGCCGTTTAACGGGCATGATGATTCAGCATAACAAAGCCATCGTGGGTAAAAACGCCTTTGCCCATGAATCGGGTATTCACCAAGATGGTGTGCTCAAAGAGCGATCGACCTATGAAATTATGGCACCGAGCGTCATCGGACTAGATGTGGAATCAATCGTCCTAGGAAAACACTCTGGGCGACATGCGGTTCACCAACGGTTTGCTGAACTCGGGCTAGATATAGATGATAGCCAATTCGAAGATCTGTTTTCACGGTTTAAACTATTGGCTGATCGTAAGAGTGAGGTGACGACGGCTGATTTGTTTTCCCTTGTAGATTTGCAAGCGGAGAAAGAGGATCAGATTCGCTTGGATTATTTGCAGGTCTCTAGCGGAACCCATCTTATTCCCACAGCAACGGTCGGGCTAATGTTTAACGGTCAACGTTTAGAAGATGCAACCTGTGGCGATGGTCCGGTTGACGCTGCCTTTAAGGCCATTGATAAGGTCCTAGGAACTGAGGGTAAGCTGATTCACTATTCCTTGCAGGCCATTGATGGTGGAGAAGATGCTCAAGGAGAGGTTACGGTGACCGTTAAGTTCGGAGAAAATATGGTGGGTGGTCGTGGAGTGAGCACAGATATTATCGAATCTAGCGTGCTTGGCTATCTTCAAGCTGTAAACCGGGCCTACGGACGAGGCTGGATTAAGATTCGCGAGCAAAATTCGAACTAAATGATTGATGAGAATTTCGCGACCGGTACAATTGAGAATAAGCGACGAGTAAGCATTATCGGACACGTTCCTTTCCTCCTTTTATGCTGGAATTGATTCGTGCGGGTGGGCTTATTACTTATATTGAGGGGAGAGAAAAGAATGCCTAATGTTTTGGTTCTCCCGGGTGATGGCATAGGGAAAGAGATTACGCCGGAAGCAGTTAAGGTTTTACAAGCAGTCATGAAAGGCCGTTCGACCAGCCTGAATTTTGAGTACGGGTTGATAGGTGGTAGTGCGATTGATGAAGTTGGCAAGGCGTTCCCTGATGAAACGCTGGCAGCTGCTCAAGCCGCGGATGCAATTCTTATGGGTTCAGTCGGTGGGCCTAAGTGGGATACCCTGCCAGCACAAGAACGTCCGGAATTGGGAGGCCTTCTCAAAATAAGAAAGGCACTCAGTCTTTACGCGAACATAAGGCCTGTGAAAGTAAGTCCCATGTTGGTCGATGCCTCAACGCTTCGTCCTGAAGTGGTAAAGGACGTAGATCTCGTTGTTCTACGTGAACTGACTGGTGGACTCTATTTCGGGGAGAAGGGCCGAAAGACCAACCCGACGAGTGCTTATGACATTCTGATATATTCTGAAGAAGAGATCCGTCGCATTGTAGAACTTGGCTTCCAAATGGCCGTCAAGCGCCGTGGAAAACTTTGTTCAGTCGATAAAGCAAATGTGCTAGAATCATCCCGTCTATGGCGTGAAATCACCGTAGACATTGCCAAGGATTTTCCGAACGTTGAGTTAACGCATATGTATGTAGACAATGCTGCAATGCAATTAGTTCGTAGCCCAAATCAATTCGATGTCATTGTTACGGAGAATATGTTTGGGGATATCTTAACTGATTTGGCTTCGATGCTGGGAGGGTCTATCGGCATGATCCCTTCGGCAAGTTTAAATGGCACTAAAGGACTCTATGAGCCGTCCCATGGCTCAGCACCAGATATTGAGGGAAGAAATATTGCCAATCCATTTGCGACGATACTGTCCGGAGCCTTAATGTTGCGGTATTCGTTTAATTTAGAGGAAGAGGCTCAAATGATTGAGCGAGCGGTTGATGCAGTCTTAGCTGAAGGCTACCGCACTCCAGATTTAGCAAAACCAGGCGATAAAGTATTAGGGACTCGAGAAATGGGAGATGCTGTCGTTCAGGCACTTAAGTAACGGCTAGAATGTCTAAGCGCTTGAACTTTCAGGCCTTTTGGGGTAAAGTATAGTCAATTGCATTAAGAATAAAGCATAGGATCGACCCAGTATGGTAGACGGTGGTGTTCAGAGAGAAAAACAATAGCTGAAAGTTTTTCCACACACAATATCAGAAACCCAGTCGTGATGCGCTGATGATGAATCGGACGGTTTCCACCGTTATGCGGAATGTAGTTGGATCAATCCAGCTACATGAAGTTGGCATTAGGCACTAAAGGTGGTACCGCGGAAGGCTTCTTTCGTCCTTAATATGGATGAGAGAAGCCTTTTTTTAGATAATAAGGGTAAGGAAAGGTGTTGCGTATGAATTTAAGTATCGGTTTTATAGGTGGCGGAAACATGTCGGAGGCCATCATTGGGGGACTTAAGAAAACGACATTCGAACTTCAGATTAGAGTTACAAATCGTGCTAATCATGAACGACTTGATCATCTAGTTGACAAGTATGGTATTGCAGCGACAGAACTCAAGGAGCTCGTGGAAAGCTCTTCTATTCTGATCATCGCAGTGAAACCGAAAGATGTTCATGAAGTACTCATGCATCTGAAGAACTATACGCTAACAGATAAACTGATCATCAGTGTGGCAGCGGGTATTCCCTTAAAGGTATTTCAAAAGTATCTTCCGGGTGTTGCCGTTATTAGGGCGATGCCAAATACCTCGACAGCGGTGCTACATTCCATGACGGGGCTGGTGCGCGGAGATAATGTCACGGAAGAACAGGCGAAGACAACGGAACAAATCTTTTCGGCGATTGGACGGACTTTATGGATTCCAGAAGAAAAGATGAATGCGCTAATTGCAATAAGTGGAAGTGGGCCGGCCTATTTTTATCTTTTTAGCGAAAGTTTAATTTCAGTAGGCGTCCAATTAGGGCTTAGTGAGGGAGAAGCAGAGATGTTAGTACGCGAAACCCTAGTTGGGGCAGCTAAAATGGTCGCCGAAAGCGAGAAACCACCTGGGAAATTGCGTGAGGAAGTTACCTCTCCCAATGGGGCAACCTATGCAGCGTTAAGTGTTTTCAAAGAGGATAAATTAGAACAAATCGTTATGAAGGCTGCTCAAGCCTGTGCTCGACGCGCAGAAGACATGGAAGGAGAGTATGAGGAGTGATAGGACTTGATGGTGAGATTCGCAGAGTTGTAATAAAAGTAGGAAGTAGTAGTTTAAACCATCCCCAGGGTGGCTTAGATGATCAATCAATCGCAGAGATAGCCACCGTTATTGCCTCCTTAAGGCAACAGGGCATGGAGTGCATTTTGGTTACTTCTGGTGCGGTTGCCGTCGGTATGGGTCAACTTGGTCTACACGTCAGCCCGGGTGATTTGCCCAGTAGGCAAGCACTTGCAGCTGTTGGACAAGGAATGCTGATCGAGAGGTATGCTCGAAAATTCGAACAATATGGTATAGTGAGCGCTCAAATTCTGTTGACTCGTATAGATTTAGCAGAAGCGTCCCACTATCGAAACGCCCAGAATACGATAGAGAAATTATTACGCTTAGGAGTCGTTCCTATTATAAATGAAAACGACACAGTGGCGGTGGAGGAACTTTGTTTCGGGGACAATGATACCCTGTCTGCTTTGGTGGCGGGGCTCATTGGTGCGAACTTACTAGTGATAATGACAGATGTTGATGGCTTGTATTCAGCTAATCCGAAAATAGATCCATTGGCTCAACTCATAAAAGAAGTTCCTGAAGTATCTGCGGTAGAATCTATGGCGAGTGGAGCGGGAACGGCCATGGGTACCGGAGGAATGGTGACAAAACTGCGAGCTGCAAAAATTGCCACAAGTTTCGGAATTGGTATGCTTCTTTTGAATTTTACACGGATTAGAGAACTCCTGAACATGACAGTGGATCAGCCTCCAGAGGGAACCTATTTTCTTCCAGCAGAGCATGGTCTTGCGAGTCGGAAACGTTGGATCGCTTATGCGAGCTTTGTCGAAGGAAGTATTAAAGTCGATGATGGTGCGGCAAAGGCTCTTTTGGAAGAAGGTAAAAGTTTACTTGCTAAAGGAATTATTGACACTGAAGGGATATGGGAGCGTAAAGAAATCGTACGTATTGTCAATGCGCTGGGGGTAGAGATCGCCAGGGGGGTTTCAGAGTTGAGCAGCGCTGAAGTGCAAGAGGTTAAAGGGTTACATTCTGAAGTAATCCCCATACTTTTTCCTGATTTTGAAGGGGAAGTAGTGGTCCATCGCGATAATATGACGCTCATGGGGGACGCATGTTTAGATATCTAATAATTGAGGATAATGATCAAGCAAGACAGCTCTTAGCACTTCAAAAGATATCCTATAAAGTTGAAGCCGATTTAATAAGATACTCAGATCTTCCTCCGTTAAACGATACATTGGAAATACTGCAGAACTCAAAGGAAACGTTTTGTGGGTATTATGATGGAGCGCGCTTAGTAGGAGCAATATCTTATGAACGGCGGGGAGATGTTCTGGACATATGTCGACTTATGGTTCATCCAGAGTTTTTTCGCAGGGAGATTGCCCAAACAATGTTGCAAGAAATTGATGGGATGGAAAAGGCTGAAATAATGACGGTATCCACAGGTTCAAAAAACATACCTGCCTTGAAATTTTATCAACGCTATGGCTTTGTAGCGCAAGGTGAACGTGAAGTTGCCTCAGGAATCTTTATTACAAGCCTGAAAAAGTGATATAATTTGTAGTGTATTATGAAAGTAGTTTGTTTAGAAAGTGCGTTTTTCTCAAGAACGAGAAATCTAAAATACGGTGATTAAACAAAAGGCAAGGGAGATGTTCTGGATGTTTCACACAGAATTAATTGAGATTGGACGAAAAGCCAAGCAAGCGGCTCGTCAGTTGGCTTTTGCTAGTACTGAGTCGAAAAATAACGCATTATTCGCCATGGCTGATGCGCTGTTGACGAATGAGCAAGAGATTCTTAAATCCAATAGTAAAGATGTTCAAGCGGCCGAGGAAAAAGGATTGAAGAAAAGCCTTGTCAACCGGCTAAGTCTGACTTCAGAGAGCATTCTAGGAATAAGTAAAGCGCTTAGAGAGGTGGCTGCTTTACGAGACCCTGTCGGGGAAGGTGAAGTATGGACGCGCCCGAATGGTCTACGCATTCAGCAGACACGTGTTCCTTTAGGGGTTGTCGCAATGGTCTATGAAGCGCGACCAAATGTAACGGTCGATGCTGCAGCCTTGTGTATCAAATCTGGAAATGCGGTCATCCTCAGGGGCGGCTCTGAGGCCTTAGAGAGTAATAAGGTCTTGGCGAGAGTGATTGCGGAAGCCGCAGAAGAGAGCGGTCTACCATCTGGATGCATCCAACTGATTACAGAGACCAACCGGGAGTGGGTACAACAACTGATGCGGATGAACGATTATGTGGACGTCATTATTCCAAGAGGGGGTGCTGGGCTGATTCAAACGGTTGTGCAAAATGCCACGGTACCAGTAATTGAGACTGGAACGGGCATGTGTCATGCTTTTATTGACCAGGCTGCAGATTATAATAAAGCAATTCCCATTGTTATTAATGCGAAGACTCAAAAACCGGGTGTCTGCAATGCGTTGGAAACACTTCTCGTAGATGAAGTAATTGCCAAAGACTTTCTTCCACTTATGGGAGAAGAACTGAAAAAATACCAGGTCGAAATAAAAGGTTGCCCAAGAACCTGTGAAATCTTGTCTAATGCGTCGCCTGCAACAGAAGAAGACTGGGTATCGGAACACCTTGACCTTATTTTAAGTGTTAAAGTCGTGCCTGATCTTGATGCGGCACTGGATCACATTTATCAATACAGTACTAAGCATTCAGAAACGATTATCACTGAGAATTACTCCAGGGCTCAACGATTCTTGAAGGAAATTGATGCCGCCGCTGTTTACGTGAATGCATCAACACGCTTTACGGATGGAGGGCAGTTCGGCTTTGGAGCGGAAATCGGAATCAGTACCCAAAAGTTACATGCTCGAGGCCCGATGGGCTTAAGAGAGTTAACAACAACAAAGTACCTGATTTACGGGGATGGACAAATAGTTTAAAGAGCTAGTGTCTATATCCATGTTTCTAAAGGAAAGGAGGCTGATCAGAGGATAATCCTTAAGTCAGTCTTTTTTTCGTGGTTTGGTGTATGGGACCGCTGGGAATTTAACAGACTCTTTTATAAGGTTCTGCCGTATTTGGATATCAATTGACCCGCATTTAATTCTAATATCTTTCCATCATCTAATGCTATTTTGCCATTAACAATCGTATACTTAACCCCACTGGCCATGGTTAACGGGTTGCTGTAATCAATTTCATCATTTGAGGGATAACTATAATGATTCATATTAATTATGGTTACATCAGCAGCTTTCCCTTTGGCGAGAGTGCCCCTATCACTCAATCTGAACTGCTGGGCGGGTAGGGCAGTTATCCTTCGGATAATTTCTTCTAATCTAACATCTTTTTGTCTACATAAATCAAGAAATATTGGAAATGCACCTTGTCTAAATAATTCATACCAGGCAGAAGGATCGTCTATTTCCCCAGATACCCTATCTGACCCAACCATAACTAATGGATTATTCGCTATAGTATCCGCATAAGATATTCCAGGGAAATCCTGTCTATTAAGGCCACCGTGACAGAAGGCCAGGTTATCGTTGTCATTTTCTAATAGACCAAGGAGTATTTCATCAATGTCCACTTTTTTCTCAAAAGCAATTTCTTGTAACGTTCTATTTTCCATATGTGGATTATCCGTATTAATAACCAGAAGTTTATCCTTGAATCTAAGTTTATTTACTATTTTTCGTCTTCCCTCAGCGGTCTTTAAGGCCAGTGACGAGCCATTCATGTCTAGGTCAAAGAATTTAGATGATGACGATACAATGAACTGAAGTAACCTGTCTCTTCTTTTGAAGTGCCCACTGCTCTTGGGGATAGTGTCCACTGCAACTTCCACTCCCCTTTGCCTTGCTGCTAAAATTTCATCAAAAGCTTCAGGACTGCTTGGCGTCAGATGGGACACCTGAACTCTAATATCTGCGGTTTCGCCAATTCTTATGGCTTCCTTAACTGCCTCAAGGATACCAATATAGTTTCTAATATGGGATGTATATATCCCATCATACTTTTTTGCCATTTTTGATAGATTGATTAATTCTTCGGTATCGGCAAATTTACTGGGGCTATAGGTTAAGCCTGTTGATATTCCTAAAGCCCCTTGTTCCATTCCATCTTCAATTAGATGGCCCATTTTCTGATTCTCCTCAACGGTCAGCTTTCTATTGATGGCTCCTCCCATTACGCTCCATCTTAAGGTGCCATGCCCTAAGAGAAATCCCATATTCAGGTTAGTACCTTTGTTTTTGACAACGTCGATATAGCCAGAGAAATTAGTCCAAGTGGGAACAATGCGTTTATGTCTTTCTTTCGTCGCCCTAGAAATAAGCCCTTTGTCAGCCATATACTCATAGATATTATTCGAGGAATAGGGAGTTATGGAATGTCCGCAGTTCCCATTGATCGTAGTGGTAACCCCCTGGCGTAAAAATTCCTCGAACTTGCCACTCGTTAAAACTGTTAGTTCTTCATGAACATGAGGGTCAATAAAACCCGGACATACCGTTAAGCCGGAAGCATCAATAACTCTCTCCGCAACGCATTCAATCTTGGTATCAATTTCTATAATCATCCCTTCGTCTACAGCAAGATCGCCGTAAAATCCAGAGCTCCCTGTACCATCGATGATGAAACCATTCTTTATCAGAAGATCACAATTCATTAATTTCCCCACCTTTATGGATTCTCTATACTACATTAACACATTAGCCTCAACTGACAAGTCTCGAATCTAGTATGTTGCTCGCTCAACACTTCAAATCATGTCGCGCTGCCCAATGAACGAATTAGAAAGTCAAAACAAGCAGCATTAATGCGTCCGAAAATCGGAGCTCGTTTTGCTCGGAGGTCTTATCTATTTCGAACGTCTTATCATTTCCACGATAAAGTATTTTTATTTTCACGATAGAGTACTTTAATATTGCAAAGTAATATTTTATCTAGTAAGATTAAATATGAGATTAAAAAATATCTCTTATTTGGTGTTGATTGCGGTAAATCACAAGTAATAAAAGCATCATTTCTAATGTTAAAAAAGATTAGTTAGAGAAGGAGTAGATGAAGATGTCTTGGAGCATGGTCAATTTTACTGGTGAAGAGATCATCGACCTGACCTTGGAGATGGAGAGATCTGGCAAAATTTTTTATGAAAAGGCCGTACCTCAGGCAGAAGGTGCTAAGCTAAAGGAAATGCTAGGTTATTTAGCCAAAGAGGAAGAGAAACACATTGCTGATTTTGGAAAATTGGCGAATAAACTTTCTAACGAATTCGTACCTAATGAAAGTTATGTTGGAGAATATGGTGAATACATGAAGTCAATGATTAATAGTCACATATTTAATTTAAGCAATGTGGAAGATTTACTTAAAGGAGTAAAGACTAACCGGGAGATCTTAAACTTCGCTCTGAGTTTTGAAAAAGACTCTATCTTGATCTTTCAAGAATTCGGAAACTTTGTAAATAAAACGGGTAATGAAATAATTCAACAACTGATAAATGAAGAAAAAGGGCATATAAAGCAGATAAATCAGCTGTTTCAAGAAATCTAGATCTTAAGATCTATTTTAGACAGCAAAAGTATCTTCGACTCGTGCTTTAAACGTTGTCGAGGATACTTTGTCCTTTGAAAGGACTCCTCTTACAATTGTTTGTTCCATTGTTTAGTAACGTCACTTTCCAAGTGAATTTCTGAAGAGTAGAGGGATAAATAGTAGTTGACAGTATCCGCCGAAAATGGTAATATGACTGAGTGCCTTACAGACGTACAATGATAACACCCAGACCATCCCATGGTCTTTGAAAACTAAACAACAAGGACAGCCAATGAGAGAAACTCGAAAGAGTTTCGAAAAAACAATGAGCGAATCATCTTCTTCAAATTAGAAGTTGAAATAACTTTTTATGGAGAGTTTGATCCTGGCTCAGGACGAACGCTGGCGGCGTGCCTAACACATGCAAGTCGAACGGAGAATTTCAATAAGTTTACTTAG
>DATCQU010000018.1:0-18133 GCA_036569365.1 Desulfosporosinus sp.
AAAAATCTGTTAACTAGAAGGGGAGCATTTTCATGTCTAAAAGATGCAAATACACAGCAGAAGAAAAGTATGAAATCTTAAAAGCCTATGAAGACGGAATAGGATCAATGTCCAAAATTTCTTCAATGTATAAAATCGATAGAAGAACATTTAAAGATTGGAGATATTTATACGGAAAATATGGGATAGATGGTTTAAGAGAATCCAAGACATGTAAAAAATATTCAAAGGAATTAAAGGAGCAGGCAGTCAGTGATTTTCTTTCAGGAAGATATTCTTTTAGAGAACTTGTGCGAAAATATGAAATATCAAATACGGAAGTTCTGAGAGGTTGGATAAACAGGCATAATGGTCATAGAGAGCAAACGGCGACCACGAAAGGAATGAGCCGATCTATGACAAAGGGAAGATCCACCTCTTGGAAGGAACGAATTGAAATTGTACTGTATTGTATTGCTCATAGTAGTGATTATCAAAACGCTGCAGAAACTTATCGGATCTCATATCAGCAAGTATACCAATGGGTTAAGAAATATGAATCGGGTGGAGAAGATGCTTTAAGGGACAGAAGAGGCCGGAAGAAGGATGAAGAAGAACTTACGCCTGAAGACAGAATAAAGCTCGCAATAAAAAAACTGGAGACAGAAAACGAGAGGTTAAGAGCGGAGAATGCCTTCTTAAAAAAGTTGGAGGAACTCGAAAGGAGGCATTCCTAAGTCGTATACGGCAAGAGAAAAAATATCGTTTGATCTCACAGCTTCATGAGTTTGAGAGGTTCCCCATCTCTCTACTTTGCAATATAGCAATGGTCTCACGTTCGGCATACTACAAGTGGGAAAATAGAGCAGAATCTGCTCTAGAAGCTGAAAACAAGATCTTAATGTCCGAGATGATTCTGCTCTATGAAGAGGTTGACGGTATATACGGCTATAGAAGGATGACAATGAACTTGAACCGGAAGTTGAAAAAAACATTCAATTATAAGCGTATCTATCGTCTGATGAGGATCACGGGATTACAATCCGTGATACGGAAGAAGAAGAAACGGTACGTGAAATCGACTCCACAGCATGTGGCAGCAAATCTCCTTAACCGTGAATTTACAGCGGATAAATCGAACCAGAAGTGGTTAACGGATGTTACAGAGTTCAAGTATGGAAACTCTCAAAAGGCTTATCTGAGCGCCATCCTAGACCTTCACGATAAAAGCATTGTTGCCTATGTTCTGGGACATTCCAATAACAACCATCTAGTCTTTTCGACACTGGATACGGCTCTGGAGGTTTCTCCTGGTGCAAGTCCAATGATCCATAGTGATCGTGGATTCCAGTATACGTCCTTTGGATTTAAACATAGATTGGATGCGGCTGAAATGACACACAGCATGTCACGAGTCGGTAAATGTATTGATAATGGTCCTATGGAAGCCTTCTGGGGTATCCTCAAGTGTGAAAAGTACTATTTGCACAAATATAGCACCTTTGAAGATTTATCTCATTCGATAGATGAGTATATTAGCTTTTACAATATGAAGAGATTACAAAAAAGATTAAACGGCCTCAGCCCAATGGAATTTAGGGCTTTAGCCGCTTAAAGTTTGCCAAGTCTCTTGGGCCAACAAAACAACGTATTCATCGTTTACAACGTACCCGAAATAACTAAGTTGTTGAACGAACTCTCGGGTTAGTTGTCCGGGTGCCACGAGGGATACCGCAGGCCGAAGGCCGAGGATATGCTCGCTGGCATCCCATGGACAACAGCGCATGTAACAAGCTTAAGGACCGAAGGGACATTTTCCTCCGCAGAGGATAAATGGTCCTTCTGGCCAGCGCCGAGCGTCGTAACCATCCCCCGTAGTTTTATTTATTTCCACTGTCTACTTGACAGGGGGCAGTTCAATATGGATTGAAGCATAATAGCATACAACTGTTTACCATTGGGGGCTATCCTTCTTTACGATAGCATAGCTGAAAGCCCCTGACTTCAGTCACGGGGATGAAAGCGTCTTCGTCGTTCCTTATGAATTTTAATTAATAGAAATATTTAATGAGGTTGCATTAGAAAAAAACGTAGAGATAAAAGCTTTGGAAATAATAGAAATAAGATAGAAAAGGCAACTGCCTTCATTCAGCAGGTGCCCTTATCGCAATTGGTATAATACTTTCTCAGCTATCTGCAACGAAGTACCGGTTTAACAAGGGGCTATTGCTATATATGCCCTCTAAAATTCAAGTGATAAAGTGAATATCAATTGTTGCAACACAAATGGTTTGACTTTGTAAAGGCCAAAGTGTTGGGACGTGAGCCAACTTGAACTGTGTAATAACCAAGCAGTGTTAAGATGCAATCCCCGAAACCGCCTTGAGATCACTACTCTTTTGCGTGAACAAGGAGATAACAATAAGGGTGATAAAGCTCAAGGGGACACCTACAAGTGCTGGATTACTAAATGCAATGGGAGCAGCAACGCCTACTAGATTGTAAACGTTCGTGTATGTGTCCTGTGATAACAAGATTATCGCTAGAGAAGATATTAATCCTACCACTATGGAACATATCACTCCCGCTGCAGTTGTTTTTTTCCAGAATAGTATCATAATAATTGAGGGGAAGTTGGCTGCAGCTGCAACAGCAAATGCCCATCCTACAAGAGACGCGACATTCATATTTTTGAAGAGAATTCCTAATACCATGGCGATACAGCCTACGACTATTGCGGTAATTTTCCCGGCAAAGACCTTTTTCTTGTCGGTCAATTTCATATTGAAGAACCTATCCATCAGATCATGGGCAATAGCCCCAGAAGCTGCAACAATTAGACCACTGACAGTACCAAGTACGGTGGAAAACGCGATAGCGGAAATCATAGCGAAAATTGCGATACCAATGGATTTTGCCAACAACGGTGCCGCCATATTGTCATTGGTAAGATCAAGAACCCCACCAGTCATGGCCCCTAAACCCATGTAGAGAGTAAGAATATAGAAGAAGGCCATAGCAGTGATGGCAACAAGGGTAGATTTCCTGGCGGCTGAAGGACTTGGAACAGTATAATAACGAATCAGAATATGCGGCAAGGACGCTGTACCTAAAAACAACGCAAGCATTAGGGAGACGAAATTAAACCTGTCAGTTGACGTGGCACCTTTTGCAGGATCAACTTTGTACTTAAGACCAGGGCTCAAGATATCCTTACCAGAAGTAGGATTTTGATAATAAACTGTTATTTGATTGGTTCCATCCTTAATTACTTCATGGGCCCAACGAGTTACTACGCCATTACTGATCATCGCTACTAAGGAGAAAGGATTCAACGAACCTGTTGTTATAGCTGTGTTCCCAGTAGCTTTTTGCCCGTCAAGCTCGCTCATTGTACCAACCTGAAAAAACTTGTTATTTGCTTTTGGCTCTCCATTGTAAAGCGTGAACCCATTAGCAAGCTGAGTGATTGTTTCCGTTTCTTCCAAGATATTCTTCGGTGCATTTAGTGTCCATATGCTCTCAATATTATCCTTGGAGAGCTTTACATAACTCTTGGTCTTAGATTTAATTAAATTCATTACTTTATAGGAAGGATCCTCAATTTTTACCACAGTACCACTTATACTGGTGACCTTTAAGGTTGTAAGATTGTGATAGGCGACGTCTGTTCTTTCTGGTGAGGTTGACAGACCGCGTGAAAGCACTAGGAATACCAAGATTAATGAAAAGGTTATCAACAAAGCACCTTTGAAGAATTGAACATAGGTGGTTGACGCCATACCTGCAGTTGCCACGATTGCGATAACAATTACTCCAACCATTATGACCCCTGCTTCGTGTGGTAATCCGAGCAAAGGAGTTACCAGTGTTCCCGCACCAACCATTTGAGGGATCAAGTAAACCATTGAAACCAAGAGGGTACTGACTGCCCCCATAAGCTTTATTCCTTTAGAATTGAATTTGCTATCAAGTGCATCTGTAAAGGTATATTTTCCGAGCCGTTTCATAGGTTCCGCTACAATAAACAAGGCCACCATCCAACCTGCAAGAAAACCAATGGCATATAAGAACCCATCAAATCCATACGTGGCTATCAATCCGCATATACCAAGAAAAGACGCAGCAGAAAGATAATCTCCAGCAAAGGCAATTCCATTTATTGACCAGTGAATTGATCCACCGGCAGCATAGTAATCGGTTGCTGACTTTGTTTTGCGAGCAAAATAAAAGGATATGAAGAGAACGGATATTACAAAACATATGAAAATGGCGATAGCCCCTGGTGAAGCTAAATAATTCATACCTTATACCTCCCTTCAATTTTTAAGAGCATCAATTAACGGTTACCCTTATCCTCGGAAACTTTTTCTGCATTTGTACAAATTTGATTATAGATAATTGCTAGAACAAGTGCTAAAATAATTAGCCCAAAACCATACACAATTGCTACGTTTAAGTCCCCAATAGTCATTCGCATGACTTTGTTGTCCATTACGTTGATTAAAATAAATCCTGCATATACCACAGTATAGATAATAAACATTAGCACCCCTAACCGGGACTTCTTTTTATCCAGAGCCTGATTCTCTTTCCATTCGGTTGCTGGCCCATGTGACATATCCTCACCTCCTCTAGAATTCAATTTTAATGTGCAAGGCTTAAATCTCCCGCTTTAAAACGGGAAAGCATTTAAAGTTCATATGGGCGACAATATTCTATGGAAAAGACCCTTTTCATGATTACTTGGAGACTTTGTAAAACTGATTAACCATATCTAATTTTGATTGCAATATTATTAACTTATTTTCAAAATATTCACAATTATAGTGAAATATAACCAGATCTTTAGTAAAATGGTATTCAGTAATAGTATTTATGTAAATGTTATGATAATGAGCAACCATATTATAGTTACCAAATAAGTTATAACTGCTTATACCACTGTTTTTGTTATTGTAACAGCTTTTCCTGATATTACTGTAATAATTTGGTATGTATTTCTAGGAATATGTCGCGGTTATCTCGTGTTATGTCCTTGGATTCGCAGAGAAAAATGTTAATGTGTAGTATCCTATGCCATATACGAGATGAATAAAGGATATCCCTAACATTTTGACAAAGGAATGGCATATTATATAATCACAGGTCAGCTTTTCTCACTGTATTAAGAAAAGCTGACCTGTGGACTGTCTGGATTAAATTCGAGGGGGAAAGTATATGTTGCTTTCTTTAAAACAGTTTAAACCATTTGATCAGTTGCCGGAAAATGTTTTATTGGAGTTGAGCCAAACGATACCAATAAAGACCTATCCTACAGGTAGTTTTGTATTCGTTGAGGGCGAAAAATCGCTGGATTCTTTATTCTTGGTTCTATCTGGAGTAGTGGAGATCATTACAGGAAACGGAGCAGTAAGACTAAGGAGTCAGGGAGAGTTCTTTGGAGAAACTGTTATTCTTACTGGCAAACGATACCCTGCCTCCTCAAAAGTACTCTCGGAGTTAACTTGTTACGTGCTGGGAAGAGATATATTTGAAAATCTCTTACAAAACTATCAAGAGGTTGCTCGCTATTTTAACCGCGTCTTAACGGACCGATTGTGCGGGTTGTACGAAGAAATGATACAAGAACAGCCTTACGAGTCGTTCGGTTTTGGATTTGAACGCTTTAAACAGAAGGTTTATGACATCATGTCCACTCCCGTAGAGACCTGTCAGCTGCACACTCCAATCAACGATTTAGCTCGTTTGTTCACGAAGAAAAAAATCAGTTCTATGGTTGTTACAGATCCCAATGGCAAAATGATGGGCTTGGTTAGCGAGCGTGATCTTATAAGTAAAGTACTAGCCTGCGACGGCAACCCTTCTGTAGTTACCGCTGTCGATATAATGCAACATGATCCCCCTACGTTGACAACCAATGCCTTCTTTTACCAAGCACTGCTTACCATGCTAAAAAACCACGGCAAGTATATTGTGGTCATGGAACAAGGTCTCCCTATCGGTATTGTTACTATTGGAGATCTAACTAGGGCAAGGATTACTAGTTCCCTAACGATTGTTAAAGACATAGAACTTGCCGGAAATATCACAGAATTGTCACAAGCTATCAAACAAATCAATAAAACAGTGGCTACTATGATCAGCGAAAAAGCCTCTGCTAGTGAAATTGGGGAAGTAGTGTCCGAATTATATGACATATTAACCCGAAGGCTGCTTTTGCTGGCGGAGAATTTAATGGTTGAAAAGGGTCTCGGCCGGCCGCCTGTTGATTATTGCTGGTTAACCATGGGCAGCGGCGGTCGTGAAGAGCTAACCCCCTCATCAGATCAAGACAGTGCCATAATGTATGCCGATGTTTCACATGCAGAGGAAGGAAAAATTAAGGACTATTTTCGGGAGCTGGCACAACATGTAACGGACGGATTAGAACAATGTGGTCTACTTAAATGCCCTGGTAAAATTATGCCCACAAATCCCGAATGGTGTCGGTCGATAACGACTTGGAAAAATATGGTGCACAGGTGGGCGCGGACACCTAATCCAGACGCTATTCGTCAGTTTACAATTTTTTTGGACTTCAGACCGGTTTATGGACAAGATTATTTGGCCCAGACGTTACGTAATTTTACGTTGCATTTGTTTCGGACCACTCCGGCCCTTCTTCATTTCCTTGCACAAGATGCTCTAAGCCATAGGGTGCCTCTTAACCTATTCAAACACGTAATATTGGAAAAGAACAAAGACCATAGAAACGAAGTGGATCTAAAAAAGGCTGCTTGTGTTCATATTGTGGACTGTATCCGCATTTTTGCTATGAGGGAAAGCGTAGTTGAGGTTAATACTTTAGCGCGACTAAAAAAGCTTGTTCAATTTGAGGCCATCTCCGCCGATGATGCCGAGTACTATGAAGCGGCCTTTCAATCCCTTATGATGTTTAGGATGAGGGAAAACTTACGTAAAATTAGTCTAGGGTTCATCCCTGATAACTATATTAACCCAAATAACCTCAGCGAAAGAGAACGCTCTGTTATGCGCGAGAGTTTTTTGGCAGTTGACCGCCTGCAAACCGTAACCGGGTTGGCTTTTCAAAGGTAAGGCCATTTGTAAGGGAGGACTGGGAGATGAGCAGTAAGATCAATATATTCATGAATTTTTATAAATTCGGCTGCACGATCGATGAGGATTTTTGCCAAAAAGTAACGGCTTTTCGTCTGCGAAAATGGCCTTCCTTGTCATTAGACAGCAGTCGCTTTGTTGTGTTTGATACCGAGACTACAGGGTTCTATCCTCATAAAGGGGATGAAATTATTTCGGTTGGAGGGGTGGTTATTGAAAATGGCCAGCTCACAGATGAGACGTTTCTCCAATTGATAAATCCTTACCGTGGAATCCCTCCTCACATAACAGAATTGACAGGTATCACAGATGAGATGGTAGCAACAGCGCCGGATTTTGTCGTAGTTTGCAATGAATTTATGGATTTTGTAGGGTCCTCGATGCTTGTTGCTCATTGTGGCGCTTTCGATTTTAGTTTTATAAATGCTCAATTGCGAAAAAACTGTGGAGAAAAGTTTTGCCCTCTGGTTTTAGACACCTATTTGCTCTCACATTTACTTTTCCCCGACCATATAACCCATTCCCTAGACGATTTGGCCAAAGCTTATGGAGTGCCCTTAACCGACCGCCACACCGCTTTAGGGGATTCGATCATTACTGGCAACATTTTTTTAGCAATGCTTGAGGACTTAAAGAAAAAAGGTATAAGAACAACGACTGATTTACTTTACAGTTTTAAATATCTGAAGTTTAGCACCCAATGAACAGCCGATATTTTGCTCAAAAGAACTCTGTTTGTTATCTAAGTAACCACTCAGTCCGCCTGACTTCAATCAGGCGGCCATATTATTGTTGATCACCGCTTGGGGAGCATGCAGAATGAGGAAATTCTAGTGGACACCCAATCCACCAGACCAGCGTATAATGAACTATCATGAATTGAGATATTTTTGAAAGAGTTGCATGTGCTTCATCCGAGCCGGTGAATAAACGTTGGCTACCATATCGTTGTATAAGCTTGCCTGGGGTTGCTTCATCCCTTGCTGGTTACATAACAACGCCTTTAACTGAGGTATACTTTTAATAATTTCTGTGGATTCCCGGGCTAGAATTTCAATTTCCGGATCATCCTCGGATAGCTGAGACAACTTGGACAAACGCACGCCAAAATCTAAAGCAATTTGATGTTGCTCAGGGTGAGCTTGAAAATTCTCGGCTAATGCTCTAAACGTATCCTGGTAATCCTCTCCCCACTGAAAGTCATCCAAAATGCCGAACAATTTTCGCTGTTGATCGAAGAGTTCCGGACAGGTTTGGGCATAATTCTCAATTTGCTCTGGCTTCAATATCTCTGTGATCATCTGAAAAGAAGGAGAGTCACAGATATCCTCATCGAGTATTACTTGGTCTTCACTCAGTATTAATTCAATTTGGGCTATCCGTTCCTCAAGACTTTTTTTCTCGCTGAGTAGATCCATACGCAAGGATTCCAGGACTTCTCTCAAAGTCTTGTCATTGTGTTTGTCACCTAATATTTCTTTTATCCGTTTCAGATCCAGCCCAAGGGATTTTAGGTGTTTGATTAATTGCATCCGAGTTAGTTCCACTGCCCCGTATAATCGGTATCCTCCCGGGGAGCGCTCTGGTTCCGGCAGTAAACCGATCTTATGGTAATAGATGATGGTTTTCAACGTGCTTCCAGTCAACTTTACAAAATCGCTGATTTATATTCGATTTTTCACCGTTATCCCCCTTTCAACGTCATTATAAACCCCACCCCAAGGGTCGAGTCAATATAATTCTGGGAAGATTATTAGAATGGACATGAGCAAAAAGGATACCGGTTGAGCCCGGTACCCCCTTTGCTTAAGAAACGAATTCATAACTAAAAATATGCTGGATTCTTATCTTCGCGCCTGTTCATTTTAGCTGCTGATTATTCCGGAAAAAATCGTTCCAAGGATCATTACCGCCGATCCTCCGAAGCGCCTCCGCCATATTGACGCCGTCGGGAGCTACCGTATCCAGTTCATCCCAGGCGATAGGCATGGACACCCCGGCCCCTTTTCTCGCTCTCAGGGAATAGGTGCCTGATATTTTTCGCTCAGGGCAGCGTTAATCTGATCTAGATTCATGATTTCGCCTACTGTTTCTCTGCTTATTGGATCAAATTATATTTCTTCGCTGCTTTCTCATTGATGGTTATTACTTTCAAAGGCCAGATTTTGCTTACATCTTTAAGTTCTCTTTGTAGTGCTTCATTTACTGGAGCCAGCCATTCGTCTTTATGTCCATTGATGACAAGCAGGAATAAAATAGTCACTGAAGCATAATCAATTTCTTGAAAACTATTTGATAGTTCATCTATATTATCTACATGTCGTCCTAAACAAAGAGTTAATCCCAACGCAAATGCATTCAATAGTTTTCTAGAAATTTCTGTGATGAACTCATCAAATTGAAGTTGAGATTTCATATTTGAGGGGTTTGGAGAACTCGACTTCGCTTCAACCACCAATAGTAAATTTTTATCTGGTTGTATCAGTAAAAACTCTGCTATTGGTAACCCATTTTGTAATTTATTATAGATATCTGATTTTTCAACGTAAAAAATCTGTTCTTCTGAAAAGGGTCCAAAAGTCATGCCAGATTCTTCAATTGTTACTGCCATTATTCGAAGGCCTCACTTATTTCTTCCTTGTAGAGACGGATCGATTCATTAATAATTGAATTATTTGGCATACCTTGTAGCAAATCGGCATATACCACTTCGTCGTTTTGATTGTTAGGTAATGAAATGACAGGAAACGAAGCTCTGTTTTGCTGTGCCATCAAATATAGCTTTTTGATTACGAAATAAGAATGACTTGCCAAGAAGAATTGTATTCCCCGATCGGCTAGGACGCCAATGATATCCAAAAGCTTAGAAATCGCGGCGGGATGTAGAGCTGACTCAGGTTCATCAATAAAAATAATCGATTCAGTATCAAGATAGCGATTCGCTAAAAGAGAATCAAGAATTGCAATTTTTTTAATTCCTTCTGCTGTAACACCAATTGCAAATTTTTGATTTCCCTTTTTAAATTGCCAACGTTTGCTTATGTCGTCATATTCTACCCTACCCCCTAAAATATCTTCTAGGGCTTTCCGGGAGTCAGCAAACTCCAAATAATTTCTTCCTCCTTTGCGAGGTAGGGCAAGTGCACGTACAAGATCGAGATAAGTATCATCAAAACCAAATAATTTATCCTTTTCACGCGATTCTAAAATTATATGATAAATGGAGAGTACTTCCTTAGACGGCAAGAAAATAGAATTGCTCAATCTTGGCGAAGTTCGGTTCGTCAAAGATTGAATAGTTTTTGTTGTATCTTTACCAAATTTATAAAGAAACGCTTTGTCGTTGAAGGTTATCTCGCATGACAATGAATCGGTGGCTGTTTTAGAGACTAAATCACCGATTTTTTCAGTTTGATACGTCCAGTATAACTTTTCTAACAATATCTCTGATTCAGAGCGTCGATCATCTCCGCGCTTATACTCTTCGATTGTGCGCATTGAACAGTATAGTGCTTTTAATAAAAATGATTTGCCACTACTATTTTCACCAATGATTAAATTGATTTTCCCGAGATTCTGCCATTTAATATTTGTGAGATTCCCAAAGTTTTTAATAGCGACGTTATTTATCATGATAGCTCCTCCTCTATCCCCTCGCTATACATCCTAACACAAGGGGATCATCCTTAAGATAGCTAATATACTAAAGTGCACGACATTATAGTCTTCCCAATTTCTTAATCAAATTGAATTCTCAACAGATTTCCACTCTCAAATAAGCCTTCTCCAGATATTGGTATTATCATAGCACGCAGGATTGACATTCTCAATCCTTTTAACACGGTCTTTAAATCTTCGCCAACACCTTCTCAAACTTAGCGTAGTTGACAACGACTCCATCGTCCAGATCAATCTCAATCTGTTGATCGGCGAGATTATGAATCACTTCATCGTATTTTTTCAGTTCGTCCATCTGTTTGGTTAAGACTTTCAAACGCTTCGTTGCTTTGGTCTTTTCGATTGGCGAGTCTTCCGACACCATCACCTGATTTAACCTCAGAAACTCTGCCTCAAGTTTATTTTGCAGGGGATGCAGGTAATCCGTGCGTACCCGAGAGACCATACTACTGTCATAGCGGTGCATATAAACTAGGGCGGTGAACCCTTGTTCTTTACCAGACGTGAACAATCAGTAGATCGGCCGTTTCTTATACGTCTGGACATGAACCTTGTAAAAATCCTCAGAAATACCTGCGTATGCACTCTCTGCTGGATTCATTGGTCTTTCTGACTAGGACTTCGGCATTGTAGTCGAGATCTGTAGCTAGGGTATCCGTTAATTGTAGGCTCTGTTCGTAATTATTGTTGTTATTTAGGGTGAATTTACCATCCCTCAGTTTCAGTTAACTTCTATATTATTATTTTTTCTAATTCCAAACCCCATTGCTAAGCAGGGGAGTATACCTCCGAAAGCAAAAAATTCAGTGCCACCTATTCCAGTCCATGTACTAAAGATTACTGAACCAATGAATCCAATTAGCAGTACACATGCGACTGATGCTAGATTTTCACCTATACCCCCTTTATTTTTGAGAATAAATCTTCCGAAAAAATTCTCTAAAGCCAATGCAATAATATATGAACTTGAAATACCTATTTCGTTTGGTTGTTCAAACAATGCCCAAAAGAAAGTTAACACTATAGTAAACCATGCAATCATAAGAAAAGTATGAAAAATAAATGCTAATATATTATTTCTAAGCATATATCCAACTCCTAATCAATGTTGTCGCTAAACTAGTTTCCCGAAGGTAGAATAAATTACCCTTAATGGTTCCTCACTTTTCAATGTCAGCGTGGTGGGTCGGGCTTAAAAACATAGGCTCGTTCGTAAATAACGTGGTTTTTCATGGGGTATTTTGTGAAGAACACTCCGTCAATAGCGAGAAGAACTGCCTTCTTTCTTCAAGATTCCATTGTCTCTTAAGCTGACTTGAGAATCTTTACGGTCGTTCTGGCTGGTTTAATGCAGGATGTTATGAGCATCTTTTGTTTCTTAGGGTTTGTTCCCATCTGCTTAAATTGTTCAAGAAATCTGAACCAGAATAAGTAGTTATCAAGGTATTTTGTAGCTACTCCATTAAAATGCTCCATCCAGCCTTTTAAGCGACTATGGTATGCGTTAACGTGCTGGATATGGTATATAGCTTTCCTGACATAGACCTTCTTGTGAGCATTCACTTTCTCATGTACTAAACCCTTTTTCCGAGCAAAAGTAGAGTAATTCCGTGCCGAGGCGGTGCAGAGCGTAGTCGTTTCTTTAAGGAAGTCTCCCAAGACTGCATCAATTTGCTTGTTCGTAATACGCCCTCGACCTGCGGTCTGTGAAATCACACGACCACTACGATCTAATGCGACCACTACACAGACTTGTTCATGGCTAATACCACGATACTTTGATTTACCGCCCCGTTTGCGGGCTTTTCGACCAAGAACCTTCTCTACATGTTTTCTACCTTTGTAGGATTCAAGGAAGAAGGTTTCATCGGATTCAACAATGCCCTTAAGTTGCTCATTGCCAATAGCTCTTAGAGCGTTAAGAATCTTGTGTCGCCAGTAGAATGTTGTTGAATTTCGATTATGGTCAAATTTCTGTTCTTATCTGTATTTCTACATTTCTGACGAATTAACCTGCTTGCTTGGTTTATTCATCTGAACTTTCTTATCTCCGGTAAACACTGAATTTCCTAAGGAATCACAACAAAAAGAGGGCTGCCTGTCACTGGACGGCGTACGAATAACTACCCGTTATCAGTCCATTGAGGTAGTGTTCTTTGACCGGTACTTCAAACGGCAGAAGCAGAACTTTACCGGCCTTGCTGCGCAGATCATTCAGCATGAGATCGATCACTGCGACGGAATCTTAATCTGAGCCGAGTACCTGTGTCAGACCTGTTCATTTAAGTTGCTGATTATTCCGCAAAAAATCGTTCCAAGGATCATTGCCGCCGATCCTCCGGAGCGCCTCTACCATATTGACGCCGTCGGGAGCTACCGTATCCAGTTCATCCCAGGCGATAGGCATGGACACCCCGGCCCCTTTTCTCGCTCTCAGGGAATAAGGGGCAATACTGGTAGCACCTCTGCTGTTGCGAATCCAGTCGATGAAGATCTTGTTGGCGCGCTTGGCCTTTCTCACATTGCTTGTGTAGCGGTCTGGCCACTTCTGTTCCATCACTTCGGCGACGCGCCTTGCAAAATCGTGAAACCCATCCCAGTCAATGGCAGGTTTTAAAGGGACGACCACATGGTATCCTTTACCGCCGCTGGTCTTGAGATAGGAGTTCAGGGAAAGCTCGGCAAGAATATTTTTCACATCCCGCACACCCTGGCGCACTATGCTCAGATCCATTCCCTCATCTGGATCCAGATCAAATACCATCAGATCAGGCTTTTCCAGCTCGTCGACACGGCTTCCCCAGGTATGAAATTCCAGGGTACCCATTTGTGCTTCGGCGATCAGCCCGGATGTGTTCTCAATATAGAAGTAGTCTTCCATTTCTCCGTCACTGGTGGAAATAGGGATGGTGACGATTCCTTTGCTGCCCAGACCCGGATGCTTCTTATAGAAGCAGGTCTGGGAGATGCCCTTGGGACAGCGCACAATGCTAAGAACCCTGCGGCTCACATAGGGTAGCATGCGCTCTGCCACTTGGGCGTAATACCGAATCACATCCCCTTTGGTAATTTCAGGGTCGGCAAAGATCACCTTGTCCGGGTTGCTAATCTTGATTCCTTCGATAATGATACTGTTGGCGTTGGCTTTCATGGCTCTCTCCGCTTCTTTAGCGGATAATGGGGGCTGTATTTTGTCATCCGCTTCTTCCTTTTTAATATCCCTGGGATTCTTATCCGTCCGCAGGCCTTTGAAGCTGGCCTGCCTTAACAGATGATCTTCGGTCCATTCGGCAAATTTAATTTCCGCGACCAGTTCAGGTTCAAGCCAGGTGATCTTTTCCTTCGACCTGGGCTTGGGCGCGAGTTGGAAAGGGGGCTCCATTCTCTGTAGGCCCGCAAATTTCCCCTCCAGCTCTTTCCTGTCGGATTCGCTCAGTCCGGTGCCTGCACGTCCGGCATAGGCTAATTCCTCGCCTACATAGATACCAAGGAGCAGGGAACTGACCCCGCTCGTTTTTTTCTCAGTAAGCGTATATCCTCCGATCACAAATTCCTGCCTTTTGTCGCATTTAAGTTTGATCCAGTCGCCGTTTCTTGCTCCGCTGTAGATGGAATCGGCTTTTTTGCCGACGATCCCTTCGAGGCCTGCCTCACAGGCCGTGCGGAAACTTTCCTTGCCGTTTCCTCTCACATGCCGGCTGTAGTGGAGGTTTTGGGGGGCATCCTTCAGCAACGCTTCCAGCGTTTCCTTCCTGTCAATCAGGCGGTGTCCCCGGAGGTCCGCTCCATCCAGCGCCAGGAGATCAAAGAGAATATAGGTCAGGTTTTGGGCCTGGGGATTTTTCAGATAGTTCTGTAGGGCCTGAAAATCCGTCTTGCCCGCTGCGTCCGTGATGGCCATTTCTCCGTCCAGAATCATCGCCCTACCGCCGGCCCATTCAACGAGGGAAGAGACGACCTCCTGGAACCGTTCGCTATAATCATTGCCGTTCCTGGTGATCAGCCGGACGCTGTTGCCTTCAATATATGCCAGTATCCTGTAGCCGTCGTATTTCAACTCATAAAGCCAAGCCTCACCTTCAGGCACCGTATGGACTAATCGGGCAAGCTGCACGCCGGTACTGCTGAAGGGATTCTGCGTGATCATTTCCTCTTCCCCCTTTTCAATTTCCGTCATGGTGCGTCCGGTTCTGATGCTGGTGGTAAATTCAGACATCCCCTCGCCAGTATTGGCATACTCATCTTTTTCTTTAAGCAACAGCCAGTTTTCCTGCTTCTCACCCGCTTTCCCTTTCAAGCGCACCAGTGCCCACTTTCCTTGAAGCCTGCGTCCTTTCAGAACAAACTTCAGCATCCCTGCACCGAACCCCTCAGCCACATCCCCGTGAGGTTCCCAGTACCCTTCATCCCAGATCATGACGACTCCGCCGCCATATTCCCCTTTGGGAATCGTTCCCTCAAAGTTTCTGTATCCCAAAGGATGCTCCTCCACCCGTACGGCAAGCCTCTTGTCCTTGGTATCGTAGGAAGGGCCCTTGGGCACTGCCCAGCTTAAGAGAGCCCCCTCCCATTCCAGACGGAAATCGTAGTGATCTCTGCGGGCTATATGGTGCTGGATGACAAACCTCAGGCCCTCTTGGGCCATTTCTGTTAGTCCTTCTGGTTCCAGGGTTCTGGCAAAATTTCTTTTTCGGTTGTACTCGTTGAGTTTTGCAGTCATATCATTACATCGGTTCCTTCTCTTTTTTGGCCTTCTCCACGCTACCTTAAAGGGCTTCCATGAGGTCGATCGCTTTGCCGGCACTCTCGGTCCGCGGCGACGACCTCCTTGCCGATTAACACGCTATCCATGTGAAAACACTTCGGAGCTATTGTTTCCTATTGAATTATAAATATCCCGTCGTTTTCCGGGCGCTTTCATCTTTTCTAGATAGAATATCTGCTGGCAAACGCCGAGTGCAGAAACCATCCTCCGTTGGTCTTAGTTTAACATGTAAGAACACAGAAAAACCTTCCCAAGCTTCTTAAGCTCGGGAAGGTTTCTACTATTAACAGTTTACCAGTTGCTACGTGTAGGGGGAACAAAACACTCGCGGCAATAAACCGGTTTGTCACCAGACGGTCGGAAAGGGACAGTAGTTTCTTTTCCACAAGTAGCACAAACAGCTGGGAACATTTGGCGTTCTTGACGGCCATAGCCACTGCCGCCTTTTCCTGAAAAAATCCTTAACATATTCCCCATACTAAGGTCATAGAACAGTCACAAATATAGTTTATGATAAATACAAGAGATAATCATCCGCTAGCTTAGCGGTTTACATAAAGGTTTCTTTTCATTTCTTTACTCCTCCACTACCCCTCTTAGCGAGGGGTTTTTTTTGAGGATAAACGAATGGGAGTCGTCAAGAAGGACGTCCTCTCCATAAGTTAACAACGAATAAAGTTTGTGTAATATGGTGCAATGTGTCGAAAGACATTTTTAGTCTTTTTCATGTAGTTAAGTTCTTTGTCCTTTCGCTTAAGGGGCGGAGGGACACTTTTTCGTAAATCTTGTCCCATACATTGATATGCCTAGCTTATGGGACATGTGCAATAAGACCCCCGGACGCGGGGGTCTACGTATTTCTAAATACCGATTAGACAGCACAGTCAACAAAGAAACCCTCCCAGCTTTTATAAAGCCCGGGAAGGTTTCTACTATTAAGGATTAATAGTTGTTACGTGGTTTGGGTACAAAACACTCACGATAGACAGGTCTTATCATTATTTTGCTGCATAATGACAAGCTCGACAAATCTCTGAATCCACTCCTGATTTCTTAGATAGTAATCTGGGTCGGTAACAGAAAAAACAACATCATAATCACAAGCGTGAAGAACGCAAGGGGCAATCTGCCTGACAGCGATTGCCCCTCTGGTGTTGTTTGTTGTGGATTATCCATTATAGTTGCCCCCTATTAGTAAGCTCAAATATCATGACTGAATGTGAACTAAGTGCCAACTGTGTCTGATGGGATTTCACTAACGGTTGAGTGGTTTACTATACTATAAATTACTCTCGTCTAAAATTTCAACAATTTTCCTAAATATTCCTGCACATATTAGTAAAATAATAAAGCCAGAACATTATAATGTTCTGGCAGCCGAGATTGGCTAGATGCTACACATGGTGCCGGTCAGGGTGTGGCATATTTCTAATGAGAGCAGGGTCGAAGTGTCCTACCCAAGTAGACCCTAGCCCAAGCTCAGTTGCTTGCAACATCATCTGTGTGGAAACAATACTTGCATCGATCTCTCCACTGTCTTTGCCGTCATAGCTTCGTTTCCAGCTAACATCTTTGTCATAGCAGATAAGCAATGCCATTGGGGCATTGAAATGGTAGGGTGTACATTGCTTTAATTTTGTAAGGGCAGCTTCATTTTCGAGGACGAGAATACGCTGTGGTTGATAATTGCAGGCGGTTGGAGCGAGTTGACCAGCTTTCAGTATAAGGTCAAGTTTCTCTTTTTCAATCGGTTGATCGCTAAATTTGCGAAGGGAATATCTTTCTTCTGCGAGGTTTATAAATTTCATATCATATCTCCTTTATTGTGGTGGATTGTCTTCTGCGTGTTATTATATATAATATCTTATTGTGAACGTTAAAAAAACTTTTATGGAAAACCAAGGAGGAAATCTGATGTCGAATACTGCAAATCTCGATTGGGCAAATATAGGATTCTCATATAGCAAAACCAATGCAAATTACGTGTCCTACTGGAAGGATGGCGCCTGGGATGAAGGAAAGCTAGTCAAGGAAAACACATTGACCATTAGTATGAGCTCCACTGCAATTCACTATGGCCAGCAGTGCTTTGAAGGTTTGAAAGCCTATCGTAGAAAGAATGGAACCATCGGACTTTTTATGGCCGACCAGAATGCGAAGCGCATGCAGGAAAGCTGTAGGAGACTTCTCATGCCAGAGGTTTCGGTAGAGAAGTTTATTGAAGCTGTTAAACTGGTCGTCAAAGCCAACGAGGAGTTTGTTCCTCCGTATGGCTCTGGCGCGACACTATACATAAGTCCCTTTGTGATTGGCGTTGGCGATAACATCAGCGTCAGACCGGCCCCGGAATATATCTTCTGTATCTTCGCCACACCGGTCGGACCGTATTATAAAGGTGGAATGTCCATGATCAAATTGGTGGTTTCCGAGTACGACAGGGCTGCACCCTATGGAACCGGAGCAGTCAAAGTGGGCGGGAATTATGCGGCCAGCTTGTTGCCCCATGAGTTAGCTACCCAGGAAGGCTATTCTGACTGCGTATACCTAGACCCTAAAACCCACACGAAGATCGAAGAGGTTGGCGCTGCAAAC
>DATCQU010000019.1:0-10240 GCA_036569365.1 Desulfosporosinus sp.
AAGACATCAAAGTGGAAATTTGTTCGAAATGCCATCCCTTCTATACCGGGGTACAGCGGTTTGTCGACGTCGGCGGACGGGTTGATCGGTTTAAAAAGAAATACGGGATGTAAACAACGGCCTGCGGTCGTTGCTGGTGGAAAAGCAGAGCGCAAGCTCTGCTTTTTGCGTAAAAGACAACCGTGCAATCCAAATTTTGCACGTACTCTATACGTTGGTCATACTTATAAATGGTATATAGAAGCTGGAAATGAGGAGGAAACAGGATGGGTAGACCGTGCCAATATGGCGGTCAAGCGGTTATAGAAGGGGTCATGATGCGTGGACCTCGCGAGAGTGCTATTGCGGTCAGGCTACCAAATGGCGAGATCGAGGTTACGCGCCTGGAGATTAATGCGTGGTCTAAAAAACCTATTTTAAAATTACCCCTGCTTCGAGGATTTGTCGCACTGGTAGATTCGCTGATTGTAGGAACGCGAGCCTTAACTTTCTCAGCAAACCGTTCAATGGGTGAGGACGAGGATGGAGAAGAAGAAGAGGGAGGCGAACTTGGATTTTGGGAATTGGCTCTAACCATTGGTTTAGCTTTTGGCCTAGGTCTTCTGCTATTTGTTGGACTGCCGACGGGAATGGCTCACTTGCTGCGAGGAAAGGTTACTGGGACCGTGTGGCAGAATCTTTTGGAGGGGGCAATACGACTCGTTGTATTTTTTCTCTACATTTTAATAATTTCCCGACTCAAAGATATACAACGGGTGTTTCAATATCACGGGGCAGAGCATAAAGCCATTTTCACCTACGAAGCAGGAGAAGAGCTCACGGTAGATAATGCGCGCCGGTTTTCGAGGTTGCATCCGCGCTGTGGGACCAGTTTTCTGTTGATTGTGGTGGTTGTCAGCATCCTCGTGTTTGCTTTTGTGGGTTTAAATCCCTTGTGGTGGCGTTTACTCTCCCGAATGATTCTTATGCCTTTCGTGGCTGGAATAGCTTATGAAATTCTTAAATTTTCTTCACGGCATCTGGAATCGCCGTGGCTTCGCTGGCTTATTGTTCCAGGTTTGTTATTACAGAAATTAACCACTAGGGAGCCGGATGACGCTCAGCTTGAGGTTGCGCTAGCAGCTTTAAAAGGCGTTTTGGATTCAGGCCAGGAACTAACCTAAATTTTGGGGTGTGAAAGATGTTAGAGAAACTTTACGAGATTGAACGAAAATATGATGAATACACGGAACTTTTGAGTGACCCGGAGATCATTTCCAATCAGAACGAGTGGCAAAAATATGCCAAAGCTCAGGCGGGCATGACGAATCTTGTCACAGCGTTTAGAGAATATCAGGAAGTACTCCATGGCCTTGAGGATACGGAGAACCTACTCAAGGAAAAACTCGACGCGGATATGCAGGAGATGGCGGAGCAAGAGCGAGATGAATTGAAAAACAAATCTCTGGAACTAGAAGATATGATTCGTGTCCTTCTCTTGCCGAAGGATCCTTTGGATGAGAAAAACGTCATCATGGAAATTCGTGCTGGGGCAGGCGGCGATGAAGCAGCTTTGTTTGCTGGTGACCTTTATAAAATGTATACTCGCTATGCGGAAGGCCAAGGCTGGAAAGCAGAAGTACTCAGTGCCAGCTATACTGATATTGGTGGCTATAAGGAAATTATCTTCCTTCTTGAAGGAAATGGAGCTTATAGTAAATTAAAGTTCGAAAGTGGCGTGCATCGGGTTCAACGGATTCCATCAACTGAATCCGGAGGCAGGATTCACACCTCTACGGCCACAGTTGCCGTTCTTCCTGAGGCGGAAGAGGTGGAAGTTTCTATCAACCCGAACGACCTGCGTATCGATGTGTTTTGTTCTAGTGGGCCTGGTGGACAGTGTGTAAATACCACGCAATCTGCGGTGCGAATTACCCATCTTCCTACAGGAATAATAGCGTCTTGCCAAGATGAGAAATCGCAGCTTAAGAATAAAGAGAAAGCATTGCGCGTCTTGCGTGCTCGTATCCTGGAGAAAGCTCAAGATGAGGCGAGCGGTGAGCAAGCGTCTGAACGTCGTAGTCAGGTGGGCACTGGAGACCGTAGTGAACGGATTCGAACGTTTAACTTCCCTCAAGGACGGGTCACAGACCATCGCATTGGTTTAACGTTGCATCGCCTAGAGACGATTTTGACAGGGGACTTGGAGGAGATCATTCAAGCTCTGATCACTTCAGACCAAGCAGAACGGCTAAAGGCTGAGATCAACTAATAAAAACTTACTCGTAAGGAATTAATCCTAATGAAGTTTAGTGAAACTGATCTAGGTATGCGATATTCGAATCACGAACTTCGAACATCGTGTTAGGGGGTCTAAGCAGTTTTGAAGGTGTTAGAAGGAATGCGTTGGGGTCAGGCCCTACTCTTGGAAAAGGGAATAGAGAATGCTCGTTATGACGCAGACTTATTGTTAGCCGACGGTTTAGGCCTGTCGAGCCGCGACCGTCTCTATCTTGAGCTTGACCGTAATTTGTCTGAGAGAGAAGAGTCGGTCTTCCGGGGAAAGGTCATTCGTCGTGCGGAGCACGAGCCTCTTCAATACATCTTAAAGCGGCAGGAGTTTATGGGCCTTTCCTTCTCTATCGATGAGCGGGTACTCATCCCGCGTGCGGACAGCGAGATTCTGGTGGAGAAGTGGTTGGAGCTTGTAAGGTCGGAAGAAGGACAAGACCAAGACTTGGTAATCAAGGTCGCAGATCTATGCACGGGAAGTGGGGCACTTGCTATTTCGATGGCCTATCATTATCCTCAAGCGGACGTAGTTGGGACGGATCTTTCGAAGGACGCCTTGGATGTTGCGCGACAGAACGCCCTGCGTTTGGGAGTCTCGGTGCAGTGGCGTCAGGGGGACTTTGTGGCACCAATTCAGAGCGAACTATGGGACTATATCATCACTAATCCCCCTTATGTTTCCTCGGAGGAGTATCGCTTGTGTGCTCCCGAGATTTTCCATGAACCACCTATGGCATTTCTAGGGGGAGAGGACGGCTTGGAGTTCTATCATCGTCTGTCAGAAGCGATACGATCCTTACTGAAGCCACAGGGTAAATTACTCATGGAAATCGGCTGGACTCAAGCAGAGGCGGTTTGTGGAATTTTCCGGAGGAAGGGTTTTGAAACACAGGTTTTCCCAGATTTAGCAGGTCGGGATAGGGTGATTCTAGTGAGGTGATTGTAGATGCTGACAAAACGAATTTATATTGATCCCATCCACCCAGAAGCTGAACGTTTGATCGAGGGTGTCAAGTTGTTGCAAGCTGGGGAACTGGTAGCCTTTCCGACAGAAACTGTCTATGGGTTGGGGGCTAATGCCTTGGATGCATCAGCATGTAGCAAGATATTTGCAGCAAAAGGGCGTCCTCAGGATAATCCCTTAATTGTGCATGTTTGTAACCGCGCGATGGCGGATATGCTGGTTAAAAGCTGGACGCCGGAAGCCGAGCTTTGTGTACAACATTTCTGGCCGGGTCCGTTGACTTTAGTCTTACCGAAAATGGCCAATGTCTCGGACGTTGTGACCGGGGGGCTGGCCAACGTGGCGATTCGTATGCCGAGTCATCCAGTTGCTCTCCGCCTCATCGAAGAGACTGGGCTCCCCATTGCTGCACCAAGTGCGAACCTCTCAGGGAAGCCTAGTCCGACAAAAGGAAGTCATGTATGGCGCGATATGAACGGCAAGATTCCGCTTATCCTTGATGGGGGGGCTTGTCCGGTAGGGGTGGAATCGACCGTGCTTGATGTAAGTGGGGGAGTTCCCACTATCCTTCGTTCCGGCGGTATTTCGAAGGAACAGCTGGAAGCCGTTTTGGGAGAGGTTCGGATGGACAATCCGTCGAAGGACCAGAACCAGGCGCCCAAAGCACCCGGCATGAAATATAGGCACTATGCTCCTCGAGGGGAGATGATTTTGATGATTGGTCTTCGTGAGCGCGTCGTACAGCGGATGGTCGATGAGATTCAAAGAGGACATTCAAGGTTAAAAAAAGTGGGTATTTTGTGTACGCTAGAAAGTGCCCCATTTTTGCATACCCGGCTGCCGGATCTGTTGTTTGTGCTGGGGTCAAAAGATCGCCCAGAAGAAGTTGCAAGTAATTTGTTTGATGGGTTGAGACTGTGTGATGAACGGGGAATAGATTTAATTTTGGCTGAAGGTGTCGAAGAAAGCGGCCTGGGGACTGCTATTATGAACCGATTGCAGAATGCGGCTGGCCAGAGGATTCAATACGTCTAATCCGTCTAATGGACCCCTTCCTGTGCATATACATAGGCGTACGAAAAAAATAATAGGTTAAAAGTGCAAAATGAAACTTGCATGCTGGCTTGTTATTTGCTTGAATGTGCCTAGAGTGAATGGAGGAGAGGGTCTTGGATTTAGCATGGGTTGTGGCGGTTGCGATTGCTTTGGGAGCAGATGCCTTCTCTTTGTCCTTGGCGATCGGCTTGGCAGGGATTAGGAAGCGAATGATCTTGCACTTGTCGTTAGTGGTAGCCATTTTCCATGTGATCATGCCGCTTGTGGGGATGATGTTGGGTCAGGCTCTGGGATCCGTTCTCGGACGATTCGCGACGTTGACGGGGGCCTTGGTTCTTATTTGGCTGGGAGGTCGCATGCTTTATAAAGTGTATCGACCGACTACGGAACATTTTCCGTTAGGAGAGGCGCGTACGGCCCTTTTCTATAAAAACGTAGTTACCAATGCTTCCCTCAGCGGATTTGGTATTTATGTGTTAGCGGCCAGTGTGAGTTTAGATGCCTTGAGTGTGGGTTTTTCACTGGGAACGATCAAGGCGGATATCTTACTAACAGTCATGATCATAGGCATGGTTGCTGGGCTGATGACAGGGATAGGCTTGGTATTGGGGCGTGTGATGGGAACGTGGTTAGGAGATAAGGCCGAACTACTCGGTGGACTAGCGTTGTTTCTAATCGGGTTGAAATTGCTTTTTTAGGCATATGTAAGAAAATTACAAGTCAAAGCGGTTTGGATATGTGCTTGAATGCGTCTTAGAGGATTGAGGTGGAATTTTATGGGCTTAAAACTTTTATTTATCTGTACGGGAAACACTTGTCGGAGTCCCATGGCGGAGGGATTGGCACGTGAGATGTTTGGAGAGGCAATCGAGGTCAGTTCGGCGGGAATGGAAGCGTGGGAAGGAGAGCCAGCCAGTTCCCATGCACTAAAGGTTCTTCTGGAACAAAACCTAGATCTGTCCAAGCATCGTTCTAGAAGAATCAGCTCTGAATTATTGGCCGACGCTGATTGGATTATTCCGATGACTAAAGCCCAAGAAGCCGGTCTGAGGCGTTTTTTTCCTCAATTCGTACATAAGACTCGGTGCTTAGGGGACTGGGGAGATAACAACCGAGAGATTCAGGATCCCTGGGGTGGTTCTCTAGAGGCTTATCGTCAGACAGCGCAAGAGATTAATGAATTGTTAAGTATGTTAAAGGCACATTTGACTTAGAATAAGAAAAGCGAAAGATGTCTACACTAGCGGCGGTGGCGGTCTTTTTTTTGTTGTTTTTGCAGGGATTATGATACTATCTGTAGAATTGGAATAGGCATATGAAAGAAAATAACAAGTCAAAGATGTCTTGGTTATTTAATTGAATGTGCCTTATATAAAAGATGGAGGACTGAACATGAGAGTTGCGCTGGGAGCAGATCACGGTGGGTATGAGCTTAAGGAAGCCGTTCGTTTACATTTGGAAACACAGGGATTCGAAGTCTTGAATTTGGGAACTAACTCGACCGATTCGGTGGATTACCCAAAGTATGCTTTTGCAGTTGGAAATGCTATCCTAAGTGGAGAAGCAGACTTAGGGATTGCGGTCTGTGGGACGGGTCTGGGAATTTCTATTGCCGCGAATAAGATCCCAGGAATCCGGGCTGTAGTCTGTACAGAGACGTTTTCTGCACGGATGGCGAGAGAACATAATAATGCCAATGTTTTAACACTGGGTGGACGGGTAACCGGTGTGGGGCTTGCTCTTGATATCGTAGACATCTTTTTGAGAACGGAGTTTGCCGGGGGCAGGCATGCCCGACGTGTGAATTTAATTTCTGACATTGAACGTGGCGAGAAACTATAGGACGAACTCAAAGTGAGGAGGAATACTTTTCTCGTGGACAAACTATTTGCAGATAAATTGCAGGAAATGGCACAAGTATGGGACGGTGTTCTTGAGGCTTTTTTTCTTAAGACGAATCTACGTTCGCATCAAATTATCGTTTTGGGATGTAGCACAAGTGAAGTCATCGGTCAACAGATTGGACAGGGAAGCAGCTTAGAGATTGCCGAGATGTTACTTCCGCCCTTATTGGAACGTGTTCAACAGCAGGGACTCTTTCTAGCAGTCCAGGGGTGTGAACATATTAATCGGGCGTTGGTAGTGGAAGAAGCCTGCGTAGATCACTATGGATTAGAGGCAGTGACGGTGCTTCCAGCTTTGCATGCTGGAGGTGCTATGACAGTTAACGCGTGGAAGAATTTTTCTTCCCCAATTATGGTCGAGAGAATTCAAGGGCATGCAGGAATAGATATTGGAGATACTTTTATTGGCATGCACCTTCGACCGGTGGCCATACCCATTCGCATCCATGTAAAGGAACTGGGACAAGCGCACATAACACTAGCATATACCCGCCCGCGCCTCATCGGCGGTCCCCGGGCGGAATACGAATTGTAACAATGAGTAGGTGGGCACGAAACATCGTGTCACCCATTATAGGAGTGAATAAAATGGATTATATTAATCAGTGGGTGAAACCTCAAGATCCAGAAGTCGCCAAAGCGATCGAGCAAGAAGAGAACCGTCAGAGAAATACTATTGAGTTGATTGCCTCGGAGAACTTTGTCAGCCGTGCAGTGATGGCGGCACAAGGGTCTGTTTTAACTAACAAATACGCTGAAGGGTATCCGGGAAAACGATATTATGGCGGATGCGAATATGTCGATGTCGTCGAGAACCTAGCTCGGGACCGCGTTAAAAAAATCTATGGCGCAGAGCACGCAAATGTCCAGCCTCATTCCGGGGCCCAGGCAAACACGGCGGTCTATTTCACTATGTTGAAACTCGGAGACACGGTATTAGGGATGAATTTATCTCACGGAGGCCACTTGACCCATGGCAGTTCAGTAAATATCTCGGGTGCATATTTTAACTTTGTACCCTACGGCGTTGATCCGAAGACGGAACGCATTGACTATGAAGAAGTTCGACAGTTGGCACTCGTTCATCACCCAAGGATGATAGTTGCCGGTGCCAGTGCCTATCCGCGGACCATCGACTTTGTTAAATTGCGTGAAATCGCAGATGAAGTTGGCGCCTTTTTAATGGTAGACATGGCACACATCGCTGGGCTCGTTGCCGCAGGATTGCATCCATCACCGGTACCTCACGCGCACTTCGTAACTTCAACAACCCACAAGACGTTGCGAGGGCCACGCGGTGGCTTGATTCTCTGTAAGGCTGAGTTCGCGCAAGCGATTGATAAGGCGATTTTCCCGGGAATTCAGGGGGGGCCTCTGATGCACGTTATCGCCGCCAAAGCAGTAGCTTTCGGTGAAGCTCTTCAACCGGAGTTTCAAGCGTACCAAACCCGTATCGTGGAAAATGCTAAAGTCCTAGCACAAGCCCTGCTGGATAGAGGATTTCGCCTCGTCTCGGGGGGAACCGACAACCATCTTATTCTCGTCGATGTACGGACCAAAGAGGTGACGGGGAAAGAAGCTGAAACAATCCTGGATGAAGTAGGTATCACGGTAAACAAAAACACCATTCCGTTTGAAACTCAAAGTCCTTTTATCACAAGTGGAATTCGGCTCGGTACTCCTGCGGTGACAACGCGCGGGATGAATACAGAGGCGATGAAGCAGATCGCGGAGGCCATCGACCTCGCCTTGACCTCGCACGGTGAACCTGATAAACTGGCAAAAGCACGGGGGATTGTCAGCAAGTTATGCGCTGAATATCCGTTATACTCAAATTTAGATTAGGAGTTGAGCCTTATAATATGGCAGATGTTCACGTACTGAATCATCCTCTGATTCAACATAAGTTGTCACTTATTCGTGACGAGAGGACTGGCTCCAAGGAATTCAGAGAACTGGTAGAGGAAGTTGCCATGTTGATGGCCTATGAAGTAACACGTGACTTCCCTCTTCAAGAAATACAAGTTAAAACGCCAGTTGCGTTTGCAAGATCCCAAGTACTTGCCGGTCGGAAAGTGGGCTTGGTTCCCATTTTACGCGCAGGATTAGGAATGGTTGACGGGATGCTTCGCTTGATCCCTGCGGCAAAGGTCGGGCATGTCGGCCTTTATCGGGATCCAGAGACCCTTCTGCCCGTTGAATACTATTGTAAGTTACCGAGCGATATTGCAGAGCGGGACCTTATTGTCATTGATCCCATGTTGGCCACGGGTGGGTCAGCGTCTGCAGCGATTATGTTTTTGAAAGATCGTGGTGCTAAAAACATTAAGTTGATGTGTTTGATTGCCGCTCCTGAAGGCGTTCTTGCAGTGCAAAATGCTCACACTGATGTGGATATTTTCGTAGCTGCAGTCGATGAGCGACTTAACGAACACGGATATATAGTGCCGGGACTTGGCGATGCGGGGGACCGGTTGTTTGGTACTAAATGATGACACAGGGAAAACGTCCGAGTTGGGATAGTTATTTTATGCAATTGGCGCAAGTGGTTGCCGGGCGTTCAACGTGTCTGCGTCGGCAGGTTGGAGCTGTGATGGTTAAGGATAGACAAATATTAAGCACAGGATACAATGGGAGCCCTTCGGGGCTCATCCATTGTGATGAAATTGGTTGCTTGCGGCAGAGCTTGAACGTTCGATCAGGGGAACGCATGGAGATCTGCCGAGCTGTGCATGCAGAACAAAATGCGCTAATACAGGCTGCAAAACATGGGGTCGCGATTGCAGGGGCAGATCTCTATTCGACCCATCAACCTTGCGTACAATGTACCAAAATGTTGATCAATGTTGGAATACGACGTGTGGTCTATATTCATCCCTATCCGGATACTCTTGCGGACGTAATGGCAAGGGAAGCAGACTTGGAGTTAATCCTATTTGGTGAAGAAGATCTATGACACACGAGGGTGTGGCCCTTTCTAGATAAACGATTGATATTCAATCGAAAGGGAGTAAAAACGTGAAAGATCATAAAAAAGTAATGATCGTGTTTGGGACACGTCCGGAGGCAATTAAAATGGCTCCGGTGATTCGCGCGCTTCGACAGAAGGCATCAATCCACTGTCAGGTTACCGTAACTGCTCAGCATCGTGAGATGCTCGATCAGGTTTTGAAGCTGTTTCATATTGTCCCTGATTTTGATTTAAACCTTATGAGGCAGGGGCAAACCCTTACAGAGATAACAACACGGGCACTTAGCGGGCTTAAAGAGATTTTTTTGCGGGAACACCCTGATCTTGTGTTGGTGCATGGAGATACGACCACAACATTTGTGGCTGCACTTGCTGCTTTTTATGCACAAATCCCGATTGGGCATGTTGAAGCAGGACTGCGTACAGGAAATAAGTATTCTCCATTTCCAGAAGAAATGAATCGTAAACTGGCAAGCGTTCTAACAGATTTTCATTTCGCCCCCACGGAAACGGCGAAAAGGAATCTATTGCTTGAAGGCATCCAGTCAGAGAAAATTTTCGTGACAGGCAACACGGTCATTGATGCTCTATTGGCTACGGTAAAGCCAGAGTATAATTTTCGTGAGCTCGATATCCAAAAAATTCTCAGACAAGGACAAAAATCACGAATGATTCTTGTCACAACGCATCGCAGAGAAAATCTCGGTGAACCGATGCGACAAATCTATCTGGCCTTGAAGGATATTCTTGAGAAATTTCCGGATACCTATGTCATATTTCCGGTACATAAAAATCCCAATGTACGCAAAGTAGTTACTGAAGTATTAGGGAGCCATCCACGAGTCGATCTTATCGAACCAATGGATTATGAGCCCTTTGTAAATCTAATGGCTCGGTCGCATTTAATTTTGACTGACTCTGGAGGGATTCAGGAAGAAGCCCCTTCACTAGGTAAACCTGTGCTGGTTGTACGAGATACTACAGAGCGTCCTGAAGCAGTTGCAGCTGGAACAGTTACCCTCGTGGGCACCGAGTATGAAAGTGTATTTGCAGAACTAAGTCGTCTTCTCAGTG
>DATCQU010000020.1:0-21505 GCA_036569365.1 Desulfosporosinus sp.
CGAAAGTATCTCAGACATCTGGTGATCATGCCGGAGGGGTTCCACCCGTTCCCATACCGAACACGGAAGTTAAGACCTCCAGGGCCGATGATACTTGGGGCGCAAGCCCCTGGGAAAGTAGGTCATCGCCAGGTAAACAAACGAAAAGGCTATCTCTTAGGAGATAGCTTTTTTGTGTTAGTTGTGGGTCAGTATTGGGTCCCACACTGCAGGAGCATGCGTTACGGGACGCAGTGTGGCGAAAGGCTCGTCCGCTTTTCGTGTTCGATCCACACTGCCGGAGTTTGTGTCATGGGTCGTAGTGTGGCGAAAGGCTCTCCTTCGCCACTGGAGTCTTCCTCTATGGTTGGTGGCTCGGCGATACTCTCCACTGGAGACTATCGTGCCTTTCGTATACCGGACACGGAAGTTAAGACCTCCAGACTGCAGGAGTCTGTGTTATAAGACGTTGAGGGGCGTTGATTAGATTGCTACTTATGTATAAACTTAGGCTACTTAAGATATTCATAAAAAGCTGTCTGACCATCAGACAACATGATATAATAAAGATGTTAAGACTGAAAAGAGGAATTTGGCGCAAGCTAATCATGAAATCGCCCAACTAGTAGAAGGGGTCAACAAGTGAGCCAGGAATTACAAGCGCTAGCCTCTAAGCTTTAGGTGGAAACTAGCATCTAGCATTGCCAGTGATAATAGTTTGTTGATTGGGCAAAATACTTATACTGAAATTATGATTATATTTTAGGAGGTAGTATGAAGGTTACTTTGGCTTACGGAAAAAAGGGATTAAATATTAACGTTCCTGAACATTCTAAAATTATTGAACCAACTCACCTAGAGTTACCAGCGGATGATCATGAACTTGTCTTGCACGCTTTACGAAATCCCAAAGGTACCAAACCTCTAAAAGAAATGGTTAAGTCAAGTGATAAGGTCGTCATTGTAATTAGCGATATTACTAGGCCAACACCAAATCATAAGTTGGTTCCCTGGATAATTGAGGAACTACCTCATGTTCCCTTAGAAAATATTACGATCATTAACGGGACGGCGACCCATCGTGACCAGACTAGAGAAGAGTTTGTCGAGATGTTAGGGGAAACGGTTGTAGAGACTGTTCGTGTTATTAATCATCATTGTCATGAAAAATCGGAACTCACACGTCTTGGAACCAGTAGCTTTGGCTGCGAGATATTATTAAATAAAGAATATGTTGAGGCAGACTTTAGGATTGTTACAGGGTTCATTGAACCTCACTTTTTTGCTGGATTTTCGGGAGGACCAAAGGGCATTATGCCTGGCATCGCAGGGATTGAAACTATTTTAACGTTCCATAACGCAAAAATGATTGGGCATCCATTGGCTACTTGGGGTATCTTAGAGAATAATCCTCTTCAAGAAATGACCAGAGAGGTTAACACCTTTTGTAAACCGGACTTCCTTCTTAATGTAGCATTGAATGGTGAAAAAGAGATAACTAATGTTTTTGCAGGTGAGTTGGTTGCGGCGCATGCTACCGGGTGTGCTTACGTCAAAGAGCATGCCATGATTAAATGTGATAAACGCTACGACGTCGTCATTACGACGAACTCGGGTTATCCTCTTGATCAAAACCTCTATCAGGCTGTGAAAGGCATGAACGCGGCCCATAAGATTGTCAAACAAGGGGGGACGATCATCAGCGCATCAGAATGTATTGAAGGTATGCCTGATCACGGCAACTTTGTTAAGATATTACAGATGCGCAATTCTCCGAAAGAACTCTTAGAGATGATTAACGACCCCTCTTTTCAAATGTTTGATCAGTGGGAAGCACAAAGGTTGGCCATGATTCAAGAATGGGCAGATATATACTTGTATTCCACGTTACCTGACGAATCGGTGAGAATAGCAATGCTTACCCCAACGAAGGATATTGAACAGACGTTGGCTGAACTAACGCGTAAATATGGTGATGAAATGAGTATCGCAGTGTTACCGCTTGGCCCCCTGGCAATTCCTTATGTGGAAGAATGAAATTTTAAGTTGATGGTGACATGGAAGATCGGCCTGGAAAACATAAGAGGGTAATAAAAAATAAGGAAAGGGGCGCTCGTTATGAAACGATCGTCCCTTTCTGGTACCTCCGGTTACCGAGATATACCTCTTTTTTAGACATTCGTGTTGGCCGACACGTTTTCGGTTGTCTAAAAAACTTTAAGTTAAGCTCAGATTTAGTCTATAATATCTGCACCCTGTTCACTCATTTCATTCTCGGCAAAGGTAATCATTTTCTTGACCATGTTTCCGCCGATTTGGCCAACTTCGCGAGTAGTCATATTAGCAAACCCTTTTTCTTGGATATCATCGTCCAACTTTAGTTCTTCGGCTACTTCCCACTTAAGCTCATCCAACTGTTTTTCGGATTCAGGAACTTCAGGTGTATTGCGACTCATATAACCATCCTCCTTCTTCAGCTGTTTTATTAACACATTCATTCATTATGCTATCCAGCAAAGAAGAATCTATACACGTTTGTTTATTACATAATTTATCAAGTATATAGGGGACAGTATTCCATAAAGTGGCCATAGAGAAGAGAGCTGTATACATAGGGCGATTCCTTAGATTTTCATCTACAGTAGTTGAAGTCGAAACTGAACTTCAACTTCAACATCAAGTAGAGGTTAGTCAACGAGCCGTCAAAGTCGAAGTGAATTTTCCTTCACGCTGAATGGTCTCAATCTCTTGAAGAACGAATTTTGTGAGACGGGGGAATAGCGCTTGGATCTCTGGGCTAATATCCATACCCCATTCTAAACTTTTGGGTTGAACACCAAAAATTAAGGTTTGTGGAGCCTTCCCTAATATATTTGCCATGGATAGAACCTCGAGGATACCGATTTGATGAAATGAAACCTCGTATTGTTCTGGGAGTACCCGAATATCTCCAGGTTGAAAGCGGAACAATGATCCAGGCTCAGCTTTCGCATCCAGCGCATCGACAATAATCAGGAAATCGACTTCTTGAATTAGATGGACCAGTTCAAGTCCGGCTGTTCCGCCTTCTAGAAGCTCCACATATTCAGGTAGCGATTCCTTTGCTAGTTCGTCCAAAAAGCGGACGCCTAAACCTTCGTCTGATAAGAGGATATTTCCTACCCCCATCACCATAATTTTTGATGAATGCATGATTACATTCCTTTCCTAGGCATATGAAAAAAATAGCAAGTCGAAGATACCTAGAATATTTTCCGTCAGACAAGGAGGTAGGTTCACCTCATAGCAGTGCTATAAGGTGAACCTGCCGACGCAGTATGACTCAAAATAGACTGGCATACTGACTGGCTATTTAATTGAAGGTGCTTTATGTTCGGTTCTACCGAAGAACATCAACAAAAATTGGTCATAGGCTTCTGTAAAGACAATATAAATATGGACTCCGACGAGTGCAACAAATAACCACAGAAAGAGGTAATGAAGTCCGCGGACCGCTGCTAATCCACCAAAATAACCGGCATAACCTGCCAAATGTTCAGGCCAGTAGAGTATGGCTCCCGTGATAACATGCACCATGGCCATAATAGGAAAGGCAATATAAGCTAATTTTTGAAGTGGATTGTATTTCTCCACTTTTGGCGCTTTGCCAATAAACAAATAGTACTTGACTTGGGGCCAAAAGATTCTGAAATCTTCGGTATTGAGTAAAAAGTCATGATAATCTCTATGCTTTCCCAAAAAGGCATAGTAGAAACGCACAACCCCATTAATTATTAGGAAATACATAAAGAAAAAGTGTAGGTTACGAACTAGATTCATCGGCATTCCGGGATAAGGGGAATGTATAAACCAACCTGTGACGCCTAAAATCAAAAAATTAATCAAGTTAATCCAGTGACTGACACGCTGGAATAATGGGTGCTCTAGTGAGTTCACCATATCCTTCCTCCTTTTCTACCAGCCAATCCGGAATTTTTGAACGTCGTTGGTTACTGGATCGATGAGGTGAATAGCACAAGCAAGGCATGGATCATAGGAACGTACCACTCTTACAATATTTACAGGGTTTTCGAGATCGGAAACGGGTACTCCTATTAATGCTTGTTCAAGCGGGCCGCGAACCCCTGAGTCATCTCTTGGCGAGAAATTCCAGGTGGTCGGAACGACCATTTGATAGTTCTCTATTTTATGATTGGCGATCTTAATAAAGTGGCCAAGTGATCCTCGTGGAGCTTCGGTCATTCCTGCACCTTGTCCTTGCTCCGGAGCTTCCCAATGCTCTGTATCATGGATACGGAAATTAGAGCCCATTTCTTTCTCCAAGGCATCGAGCCAGGTTAACATCTCTTTGGCTAGAAGGAGGGTTTCATAAGCACGGGCGGCATGTCGTGCAACAGCACCCGGCTTGATATTATACTTGGCAATGAGGTCCATAAGGCCCTTAGGTTGCATAATGAGCATTCGGGCCAGAGGGCCAACTTCCATCGGTTTTCCAGCATAGCGAGGAGCCTTAACAAAGGTATAGGCGTCCTTTTTGTCTAGATCAGGTATAGTATCTTCCGTGTAGGGTGTTTTACCATTAGGGCTGGCTTTATACCAGGAATACTGAACATCTTCTGTGATTTTCTTTTCATCGACGGCTAGGATGTTGCTTAAATTGCCATCCATGATGACGCCGGCTTTAAGGAATAAGTCTTTACCTGCGTTGTCCCTAGCAAATCCGCCGTAGGAAAGATAGTTCGGACTCCCTCCGCCCACACCGGCCTGCGCTAAGGGGAGGAGTGGTCCAGTACCAAAGGTTATAACATCTTGCAGATAGATTTTTTCAATAAAATCAAGCTGTTCAAGAAGCATTGAACGGAAATGTTCTACCACTCCAATATTGGGAAGCATAGTCACTCCGCCAACGATAATGGAAGATTGGTGGGGTTGCTTACCTGCAAAAAGTGCGGACATTTTCTTCGCTTTCGCTTGCATCTCCAAGGCTTTAAAGTAATGGGCGACAGCCATCGTCACTAATTCCGGATCTTTGACACTGAATTCATCCGGTAGGTAGCGAGGGGTCAAAGGAGCGGTATCTCCGGCGGCTACGAGCTTTACCACTTTATCTTTTACAGCCAGTAGTCCAGGGTCTTTTCCTTGATATTGAGCAACAGCCATAATGTCGATGTAGTCAAGGGCGCTCAGGTGATAGAAATGCAGTGGATGGTCATGCAGCCACATGGCACCGATGATTAGGTTACGTATAATTCGACCACCCGCTGGTACGTTAGCCCCAAAGGCTTTGTCTAAGGCTAAGGAAGACGCCCACCCATGGGAACCTGCGCAAACCCCGCATACACGTTCTGTGACATACGTAGCATCTCGAGGATCACGGCCACGAAGCATGGGCTCGATCCCTCGGTACATGGTCCCTATGACATGTGCTTCTGTGACTTTGCCATTCTCTACTTCTACTTCTATTCTTAAGTGTCCTTCAATGCGAGTTAAAGGATCGATAACAATTTTCGCCATCTACAGCCCCTCCTTATGGTCCTTCTTCAGTCTTCCACTGGCTACAGTTGCGACCAAATGAATACCTAGACCCACCGCAGCAGCGCCTCCGATTATTGGTCCGATATCATCTGCATTTATCGGGCCGATTCCAGGTAGGTTAAAGTTTTCTTGCTTGGCATATAACGGACTAAATTCTTTATAAAAGCTCTTTTCAGAGCAGCCAGAGCAGGGCGAGCCGGCATTAATACAAAAATTGGTGTTGTCATTCCACCATACTTGTGCACAGTCCGTGTAAGTCTTTGGACCTTTGCATCCCTTTAAGATGAGGCAAAACTCTTTTTGCAGAGGGTCGTTCCAATCTTGTAGGAATTCCCCATGTTCGAAGTGACCACGCCGTGGACAGTTATCATGTAATAAAGTTCCATAGAACGCCACAGGACGACTTTGCGAATCAAGTGGTGGAACCTTTTGATAGGTGAGGTAATAAAGAATTGTGCCGATTAAGGTCGTGGGTTTAACGGGGCAACAGGGAAGATTAATAAGCGGTGTGTTAATTCCAGCCGCTTTAAGGATTTCGCCTACTCCAACAGCGCCGGTTGCACAGGCACCTGGAATTCCAGCTCCCTCGGATGCGCAACTGCCGATAGCAATGATCGCTTGAGCTTTCTGGGCAGCTTCAATAAGCGTTTTGCGGAATGGTTTGCCTCCAACCATACAAAAACGATCTTCTTTGGACGGAATGGCACCCTCTACGACAAGGATAAACTTATCCTTAAGTGCTGACTGATAGGCCTCTTCAGATTTAGTCCCAGATCCAGCCATGATCGTTTCGTGATAGCGAATGGAAAGCATGTCTAGGATAAGTTCAGCTGCAGAAGGATTTAGCGTGGCAATCACAGATTCTGTGCACCCAGTACAATCCATACCTTCCAACCAAATTACAGGTGGCTTCTTAAGTGCTTGCTCCAGTGCGGATGCTGCTTGAGGGACAAATAGTTCAGGTAGGCCCAGTGCCGCTGTTGTTGCCGCAATTAACTTCATAAAATCACGACGAGAAACCCCTTTGACCTTGAGTAAATCAAAATTCCCCATTATTGTAGTACACCTCCTATGTGTTGGCTCACTGTTAGGTATAACAATATTTGATTACAAAAACTTGTATGCTTCATATATTCTATGATAATGTTTAAGTTTCCTGCTTGATTTAATATAAATATCAGAAAATTAGATTATTTAATTAATTATAATTTGCTGGAAATTGTTGCATACTCCTATTGAAGAACATAGAGCGTGGCGTGTACAATAAGGTGGTTACGATTAGTCATCAAGGATAATTTAAGAATTAATAAGATTGCTTTAGAAGCTGGTACAACTTTATGATTCAGACAACGATTAATTGCCGATGAGGTGTTTATAGATGTGTTTAGCCATTCCTGCTAAAGTTGTTACAATGGATGGGTCGCTTGCCAACGTGGATATGATGGGGAATGAACGGGTGATCAGTATCGTCTTGGTTCCTGAGGTCCAGATTGGTGAATACGTTTTAGTGCATGCAGGCTTTGCCATAAGCATTATCGACGATGAGAGCGCGAAGGAAACTGAAGAACTATTATTGGAGGTCGCCAATGCCTATGAAGAAGGAGAGTAAGACGCTTTTGGCTCAGGCTGGTGACTTTCTTGCGGAAATCACGGCCTTAGCCCAGAGTCCGTTTACAATCATGGAAGTTTGTGGAACGCATACGGTGGCCATCGTAAAAAACGCGCTTCGAGAGTTGTTGCCGAAGACGATTCGCTTAATTTCTGGACCAGGTTGTCCCGTATGTGTGACAGATAGCAGTGATATTGACCGATACCTTTATTTGGCTGCTCAACCAAATATTATTACAGCGACCTTTGGGGATATGATTCGTGTGCCTGGGACAGAGAAGAATTTACAGGTTTTAAGGGCCGAGGGGGCAGACGTTCGAATTGTTTATTCGACTCAAGATGCTTTAGAGCTAGCACGTAATAATCCAGATAAAGAGGTTGTTTTCTTGGGAATTGGTTTTGAAACGACCGCCCCAACCGTAGCTGTGAGTATAGAAACAGCGAGCGTTGAAGGGCTTGGAAATTATAGCGTGCTATCCATGCACAAAATTGTTCCACCGGTCTTAAGATTGTTGGCTGAAGATGATGACTTGGTCGTCGATGCCTTCCTTGATCCGGGGCATGTTTGTTCTATTATCGGAATAGCGCCGATTGAGTTTATGGCTCAGGACTATGGTAAACCTGGTGTTGTGACTGGATTCGAAGCGCTTGATATATTAGAAGCCATTGTGATGCTTCTGCGTCAACGTGCCGAGGGGCGCTCGGAAATTGAAATTCAATATAAACGGGTTGTCAAAGTAGAGGGGAATCCTCACGCCAAACGGATTGTCGAACGAGTCTTTGAACCGGTTGATGCGTCTTGGCGGGGTATAGGATTGATTCCCCAAAGTGGCTTGAGTATACGTGAAGAATACAGTGCTTTCGATGCAGCTAAGAAATTTTCACTACCGGTTTTCAATTCTAAGGAAACACCGGGTTGCCGCTGTGGAGATGTTTTAAAAGGTCTGATTGATCCCACTCAATGTCCTTTGTTTGGCAGACATTGTACGCCGATGAAGCCGGTGGGACCTTGTATGGTGTCTTCTGAAGGGGCTTGTGCAGCTTATCACCGATACGTGCAAAGGAGTGTGGATTAATGGAACGCATCATGTTGGCCCACGGAAGCGGTGGGCGGCTAAGCCATGAATTAATTCGTACTCTGTTCCAAAAACACTTAGGAAATCCCTACCTAGATCAAATGAATGATGCAACCCAACTGCCAGGACAAGGACATATTGCGGTGACCACAGATTCTTTTGTGGTGTCACCCTTGTTTTTTCGTGGAGGAGATATCGGTAAACTTGCGGTGTGTGGTACGGTCAATGACCTAGCGGTTAGTGGAGCGGTCCCAAAGTTTTTAACACTCGCCCTTATTTTAGAAGAAGGCTTACCGTTAGGTGACTTAGAACGGATTATTAAGAGCGTTGCCGAAACAGCCGCCGAAGCTGGTGTTATGATTGTTTGTGGAGATACGAAAGTCGTCGAACGCGGAAGTGTGGATAAAATTTTCATTAATACGACTGGGATTGGGTACATTACAAACCGCTTAGTCGGCCCGGAGCGGATTCAGCCTGGTGATGAGATCCTTATTACAGGAACGATTGGAGATCATGGGATTGCAATTTTGTCCGAACGAGAAGGACTTGAATTTCAAACTCCAGTTGTTAGCGACTGCGCGCCCTTAAATGGACTGATTGATGCCTTCTATATACCAGGAGTTAAATGCATGAGAGACCCGACTCGAGGTGGCGTGGCGACAACGTTAAATGAATTGGCAGGGCAAGCTGGCGTGAGTATGCTCTTGGACGAGAAACAATTTCCTCTTTCTCCCAGCGTACAAGGGGCCTGCGAGATGTTAGGTCTAGAGCCACTCTATTTAGCGAATGAAGGAAAAGCATTGGTGATCGTGGCACCGGAGAATGCGGATGAAGTTCTCATAAACATGCATGCTCACCCACTGGGACGCCATGCAGCTCGAATCGGGCGAGTTCAAGAAGGAAAGCCTGGACTTGTGCTGATAGAAACCCCACTCGGGGGTACGCGTATTGTGAGCATGCTTGAAGGCGAACACCTTCCCCGTATATGTTAGGCATATGAAAGAAATGAGGAGGGTATTATGCGGATAGCAGTCATTGATGGACAGGGCGGCGGTATTGGCAAGCATATTGTAGAGCAGTTGCGCAAACGCATTCCCGAGCTGGATATCCTTGCGTTGGGAACGAATGCACTTGCTACCGGAGCAATGTTACGCGCCGGTGCCACAGAGGGAGCATCAGGAGAGTCCGCGATCTGTTATAATGTTGAAAGGGTAGACATTATTGTAGGATCGATTGCGGTGATGATTGTCTATGGTTTGTTGGGGGAAATCACTTCGGCTATGGCTACGGCTATCTCGGCAAGTAAAGCGGCCAAATTACTTCTTCCAATACAACGTGGAAATATTCTACTCGTTGGAGTCCCACGCACCCCTCTGCCCCACCAGATTGAAGCCCTGGTGACTGAAGTGGAGGAACGACTCAAGCTGAACCATGCATGATTTATTAAACGCGGATCGGGTTATGATGAAATTGTCAATATTTAATACTGAACTAATTTAGAATAAGGGGGATTAAACATGAGAGTCGTAGATTCTATTACGGATTTGATAGGGCAGACCCCTTTAATCCGTTTACAGCGAGTGGTAAAGCCAGGAATGGCTAATATTTATGTTAAAGTGGAATATTTTAATCCTGGCGGTAGCGTAAAAGATCGGATTGCCCTGGGGATGATACGGGATGCTGAGGAACGAGGGCTACTTCATCCGGGTGGGACCATAATCGAGCCAACGAGTGGCAACACGGGGATTGGGCTGGCTATGATTGCGGCCGCCTGTGGTTATCACTTAATTGTTGTTCTACCAGATACCATGAGTGTTGAGCGGCGGATGCTAATGGCCGCCTATGGCGCTGAATTCGTGTTGACGCCCGGAGCAGAAGGAATGAAAGGGGCAATCGAAGAGGCCAAACGATTGGTGAGCGAAAACCCGGATTACTATATGCCCCAACAATTTGAAAATCCTGCAAACCCTGAAGCACACCGACGTAGCACGGCCTTAGAGCTCCTCGATCAGTTGGACAATATAGACGCTTTAGTTGCCGGGATAGGTACTGGAGGAACAATAACTGGGGTGGGTGAGATATTAAAGGCCCGTATTCCAGCAGTAAAGATCATTGGGGTGGAACCGGCATCGTCGCCTGTAATCTCAGGCGGAAATCCGGGGCCCCATAAAATCCAGGGGATTGGCGCGGGGTTTGTGCCTGCAGTTTTAAACAAAACAATAATGGATCAAGTTATTCAAGTGAGTAATCAGGATGCTTATAAGATAACACGACGTTTAGCTCGCGAAGAAGGGCTTTTGGTAGGTATTTCTTCTGGTGCTGCTGTTAGCGCAGCACTGCAGGTAGCAATCACCTTAGGAGAAGGCAAAAACGTCGTTGTCATCGCACCAGATTCGGGAGAGCGTTATTTGAGTACGGACCTCTTTACCAATTAAACAGCATACATTTATCTAATTATATGGTATAAATAAGCAAAAGCGTCATGATACGCGCGCCATCTGGTGCAAGGAGGATTTTTTCATGTCAGGACATTCAAAGTGGGCAAACATTAAACATAAAAAAGGCAAGGCAGATGCTCATAAGGGGAAAATGTTTACAAAACTGGGTCGGGAATTGGTCGTTGCCTCCCGTGCAAGTGGAGGGGACGTGAACGATTATCGCTTAAAGATTGCCATCGAAAACGCTAAGGCAGGGAACGTGCCCAATGAAAATATCCAGCGAGCGATTCTTAAAGGGTCTGGCGGGGCGGATGGAACAACGTTTGAAGAGCTGCGTTATGAGGGTTATGCCCCGGGTGGGGTTGCAGTCATGATTGATATTTTAACGGATAATCGCAATCGTACTGCTGGTGAAGTGCGCTATATATTCTCTAAAAATGGTGGAAACATGGGCGAAACGGGCAGTGTCGGTTGGATGTTTGAAGACAAAGGGCAATTGACGATCCTGCGGGAGGGTATTAAGTTAACCGAGGACGATGTCATGCTGATGGCTTTAGAAGCAGGGGCTGAGGATTTAGAAACTGACGAGGATAGTTTTGTCGTATACACCGCTCCAGACGTTATGGAGGAAGTAAGGCAGGCGCTACTGGATCAGAAAGTTATCGTCAGTGAATCAGAGCTAGGCCCGACCCCGAAAAACACCATCGAGATTACAGATGCCGAGCAGGCACGGAAGATTATTCGTTTGATGGATGCCCTAGAGAGTCATGATGATTCCCAAGGGGTGTATTCTAATTTCGAGTTGTCAGATGCCTTGGCCGATGAAGAGTTTTAGCCTGAATTAATCAAATAAGTCATCTGCAAGAAAATGCAAGTCGAATATCAAGGCATATGGACTTGTTATTTTCTTGCAGTGCTAAGCGCATAACGATTAAAGTAAGCCCTCCTGGCAAGACTATAGCAAAAAAGACAATGTCAGGAGGGTTATTCATTATGTCCAGATGGAAAACGGTGAATTTAGTTCTTGTTATCGGATTAGGAATTGGCATCCTCGTACCGATCACGACGTCTTGGTGGTACGATAGAAGCCAAGCTGGTATAGCATCAAATGCTTTACAGTCAGAGACCGCTGCAACTACGCCAGCGTTGGTAGACGTTACGTATCATTTCGGACTGGATCAGGGGGTACTTTCCGTGATCGAAGGAAAACCAGGAATGAGTGGTAAAGTGATCATCACGGGATTAAGTGTGGAGGCCTGGCCGAAGGAAATGTTGGAAATAGCACCAAAGGTCGAGTTCTACTCGATCGATGAAGTTCAATCGTTTATTGATACAGTCAACGAACCCCTCTGGCGAGAGTAGAAAGGTAAACTGAAGAAAAGGGATTGTCCGTCTTCTGTCGAAATATATTATGTTGAAAGGAAGACGTGCATGATTATTTTAGGGATTGACCCAGGAACCGCTATTATGGGATATGGATTAATTGAACAAAAGGGCAATCACTTAAGCGCGCTCGCTTATGCTTGTTGGCGAACGCCTGCTCATACACCCTTAGCTAAGCGTTTGCTGATGTTATATGAACAGATCGATCCGTTTCTTCAGGAACATCCTCCGGATCACATGGCGGTTGAAGAGCTTTTCTTTAGCCGAAATACCACGACCGCGCTATCTGTCGCCCATGCTCGGGGCGTTGTTATGTTTGCCGGTGCACAGCGTGGCATTCCTGTTTATGAGTATACTCCATTGCAGGTTAAACAAGCGGTCGTCGGATATGGTCGGGCTGACAAAAAACAGGTCCAACAAATGGTCAAAGGATTGCTGAGACTAGAGGAAATCCCCAGACCAGACGATACTGCAGATGCTTTAGCTATTGCGATCTGTCATGCCCATAGCCATGCTTTGGACCGGAGAATGGGGGAATTTCGATGATTGGAATGTTAAGGGGTAAGGTATGGGAAATCCAATCAGAGCGTTTAATTATCGACGTACAAGGGGTTGGGTACCTACTTACCGTCCCTTATGGGCTTCTGGCCAAGGCGTGCCCTGGTCAGGAACTTGTGATATATACCCATGTGGTCATGCGCGAAGACGATTTATCCCTTTATGGATTTTCTTCTGTAGAAGAAAAACAACTTTTTCTTGAATTATTAAGTGTTTCCGGTATTGGTCCTAAGGCGGCCATATCATTACTTTCAACGTTTGGTGCAGTTCAAATTCAAAGTGCTATTGTAAGTGAAAATTTCACCTTATTGACCAAAGTGCCAGGGATTGGTAAGAAAACAGCGCAACGACTCATCTTAGAACTTAAAGAAAAATTCAAAGGACATAGTTCGTTCCCAACTGGAGGAGAATCTTACTCAGACCCATCTGTGCTCTCGCACTCTGAAGCTCTCGAAACATTAATTGCCTTGGGTTTTGGCTTGGACGAAGGCCGTAAGGCACTCAGTCATGTCCTTAAAGACGGCGGTGATTTAACCACAGAAGAGCAGGTCAAAAAGGCACTGCGCTTACTCTCCGGCGGTTAAACTTTAATGGATACGAGAGGAGGACTGAAAAATGGAAGAACGTCTGGTTGCTCCCCAAGAACAACTGACAGATCATGAAGGAGAAGTACTTCGTCCTCATCGTATGGGTGACTATATCGGGCAGAGGAAGGTCAAAGAGAATCTAAGTATCTTTATTCAAGCTGCCTCCACTCGTGGAGAAGCGTTGGATCACGTCTTATTATATGGACCGCCCGGTTTAGGGAAAACGACGCTTGCGAATATTATTGCTGCGGAAATGGGCGTGAGTATTCGCACTACGTCCGGTCCGGCGATTGAACGACCGGGTGATTTGGCAGCTATTCTCACAGCCTTAGAGCCTCGTGATGTGCTTTTCATCGATGAAATCCACCGTTTGAACAGTACGACCGAAGAAATCCTTTATTCAGCCATGGAAGATGGGTGTCTAGACATCGTGATCGGAAAAGGGCCAAGTGCTCGTTCAATTCGCTTGTCTTTGCCCCCGTTTACGTTAGTTGGAGCCACAACTCGCGCTGGACAGTTAACCTCTCCATTGCGTGACCGTTTTGGGGTCATTAGTCGTCTGGAATTCTATGAGGTTGAGGATTTAAAGGACATTATCCTTCGAGCGGCTAGTATTTTACGTTTAGATATAACTGACGAAGGTGCAGAAGAAATTGCTCGCCGTTCCCGTGGGACTCCTCGGGTTGGCAACCGCCTGTTGAAACGAGTAAGGGATTTTGCCTTGGTCTGGGAAGATGGCATCGTTACACAAACAATTGCTCGAGAAGCACTAAATCGGTTGGAAGTTGATCCGTTAGGCTTGGATCAGATTGACCAGAAAGCCTTAAAGACCATTATCGAGACCTTTGCTGGAGGTCCGGTCGGCTTGGATACACTTGCGGCCACTATTGGCGAAGAGTCAGTAACGCTTGAAGATGTTGTTGAACCATTTTTACTCCAAATGGGGTTTTTACAACGTACCCCTCGCGGACGGATGGCAACAGTAAGAGCTTATCAGCATTTAGGATATTCTCTTCCCCAAAATCGGACGGAAAGCGGCCTTTTCCCGGAGGACAACGGGTAGGAGCGCAAAGCATCGTGCACCTACCAATAGGGAACGGGTATGTTTCACCACGATCGGAAGTTTGAGCACATAAGCGTAGGAAATATGCAAGTCAAGAACCGTCCCTCCTCCCGTTCGTTCGCTTCTCCCACTTAATAAATATGGAGCATATAAGTGGAAGAAAAAGGGCAATCTGAGCATAAGCAAGCCCGAAAGTTTGACTTTCTGATGAGTGCAAGAAAGTGGGTGTTGAGATTGCTGCGGATTGTGTATCGGTTCCCCTTTTTGTGGATGATTTTATGCATACTCCTGTTGAGTCAGGCTACTCCCTGTCAAGCAAACGAGATTTCGGTGGAGCTTGTCTGGAAATTGGGTCAGGCTGGGTGGGTTGAAATAGAGGTTGATCACGGTGACTATCAACTCATCGTGGATAAAACAACTCTCAAATTTCCAGCAGGTTCCACTCTTCAGGTGGGTTGGGGAGGATGGGCTCCTATTTTGCGAATTAACCGTACTGAATTCCAAGTCTTTGGTGGGTCTGTTTTGGAATTGAAGGAAATCAAACCAGGAAGTCTTCGTGTTAAATCGCCGGAAGGCAAAGATGTTGTTTATCGCGGAGGACTACAGCTCAATTGGCAGAACAACCATTGGAAGTTAATTAATAAGGTGGACAGCGAAGACTATCTTAAAGGCGTTGTACCGATTGAAATGAGCAATGAATGGTCAAGAGGTGGGATAGAGGGGCTCAAGGCTCAAGCTGTCGCTGCGCGGACCTATCTAGTTAAACATACTGAAAATGGCAAAAAGGTGATTACAGATTCCCCGGATATCGATCAGGCCTATGCAGGCTTAAACGTGGAAGGGGAAGCTTCAATGGCAGTTGAGGCTACTCGAGACGAAATTTTAGTGGATACCCTGAGCGGGCAACCGATCGAAGCACTTTATTCGGCGCATAGCGGCGGATATACCGAAGACGCTAAGAACGTATGGGGAAATACAGATATCCACAATGTGTCTCACCCTGACCCCTATTCACAGGGGGTAGGCGGTGCGGCAGATCGTTGGCGCTTTATCATCTCTGCTCCAGTGCTCGGTTCGACCTTTGGTCTGGGGCCAGTGAGAAAAATTGAACTTGACAAATACCCCTCTGGTAGGGTAAAAAGTGTAAGGATGGAAGATGGGTTTGGACATTCTCAGACCGTTACTGGGCGTGTATTTGTTAAAACGTTTTACCCTTTTGGGCAGCCGATTCGAACGGAGGCTTTTTTGGGAAGCTTATTTGAGGCCCAAGCGATCGAGCCAAGTCGGGAGTTGTTTGGCAAATCCGGCTTAACCGTATTCCGAGAATCACCAGGTTCAACAGAGTCGTTTCAGCAGGAACAGGGGCCTTTATTATCTAAAATTCTCAGCACATCGTTAGGTACGAGTGCAGATTCCCAGCCGTTCGGGGTCTTTGTTTTTGAGGGCCACGGTTGGGGGCATGGTGTAGGGATGTCCCAATGGGGAGCTTACCATATGGCTCAATTGGGGTATAGTTATAAGTCCATATTATCTTTTTACTATAACGATGCTTTTGTTCATGAATAATAGTGGATCAGCAGAGTACGGGGTACCACACTCACTTGTAGAAGTGGGTGTTTCACGATTGGATGAACATGTGTTGACTGAAAAAAGGAGCATGTTAGATTGAATGTGTCGGATTTTGATTTTGATTTACCGGAAGGGTTGATTGCGCAACATCCGGTAGAGCCACGGGACGCTTCCCGTTTAATGGTGGTCGATAGGGAGAATAGAAGGATAGAGCATCATACGTTTCGAGACCTTGTAGAGCTTTTGAAAATGGGTGATGTGCTTGTGCTCAATAACACTCGCGTTATTCCTGCCCGTTTGATTGGAGAAAAAGAAGGTACCGAGGCTAAAATCGAAGTTCTACTGTTAAAACGACTTGAACTTGATGTTTGGGAGGCTTTAGTTAAACCAGGCAAGCGTCTTAAGGTGGGGCAGAAGGTTTGCTTCGGTCATGGAATATTGACAGGTGAACTTCAAGATATCTTGGAAAACGGCAATCGAAGGATCCATTTTACGTACTCTGGAGTTTTTGAGACTATATTGGACGAACTTGGGCAGATGCCTCTACCACCGTATATTACAGCTCAATTGGAAGATCAAGAACGGTACCAGACGGTGTATGCTAAGGAGCGGGGGTCTGTGGCCGCGCCTACGGCAGGGCTGCATTTTACGCCTGAACTTCTGGAGGATCTTCGGAAGAAGGGCGTGGAAATCGTGGAGATCCTCCTCCATGTTGGACTAGGAACCTTTCGCCCTGTAAAAGTGGAAGACATTCGTGAACATGCCATGCATTCGGAGTATTACCGCGTGGACTTGGAAGCCGCCGAACGGATAAATCGAGCAAAGAAAGAAGGTCGCCGGGTTATCGCCGTGGGGACAACAGCATCCCGGACTCTAGAATCTGTAGGAAATGATCAGGGAATGGTTATGCCCGGTGAAGGGTGGACGGATATTTTTATTTACCCAGGGTATTCGTTTAAGGTTGTAGATGCCCTCTTAACCAATTTTCATTTTCCAAAATCAACGCTGATCATGCTGGTCAGTGCTTTGGCGGGACGCGAACTTATTTTAAAGGCGTATGAGGTGGCCGTTCTAGAGCGATATCGGTTCTATAGCTTTGGAGATGCCATGCTCATTGTCTAGAGTTAGTCAACGGATAAGGCATATGAAAGATAGTAACAAGTCAAAGATGCCTTGGATATTTCTTGAATGTGTCTAAGAAGGAAGTGAAAGGTTTGGCTGCAGTTCATCTGGAAATACTTAAAGAAGATTCACGGACGAGAGCACGCTTAGGAAAATTACATACTCCACATGGCGTGATTGATACGCCGGTTTTCATGCCGGTGGGGACTCAAGGGACCGTAAAGACAATAACGCCTGAGGAGATTAAAGAAATCGGGGCCGGGATTATCTTAAGTAACACCTACCATCTGTTTTTGCGTCCTGGGCATGAGTTAATTCGTGAAGCGGGTGGACTCCATCGTTTTATGAACTGGGACGGAGCAATACTAACTGACAGTGGAGGCTTTCAAGTATTTAGCTTGGGAGATCTGCGCACAATTAAAGAAAGCGGAGTAGAGTTCCGCTCGCATATCGACGGTTCTCGTCAATTTTTAAGCCCCGAAATTGCGACTCAGGTTCAGATGGCTCTGGGATCCGACATTGTAATGGCCTTTGATGAGTGTGCACCGTATCCCTGCACCCATGAGTATGCCAAAGATTCTTTAGAACGGACGACACGTTGGCTTAAACGATGCAAGGAAACATTGACGACGACAGACACACAAGCCTTATTTGGAATTGTTCAGGGGGGCATGTATGAAGATCTACGTCGACAAAGTGCCGCTGAAATCACAGAACTGGATTTACCAGGCTATGCTATCGGGGGCTTAAGTGTCGGTGAACCGAAGGAAATGATGTATGAGGTTTTAGATTACACGGTTCCCTTACTTCCGAGAGAAAAGCCCCGATATCTTATGGGGGTCGGTTCCCCGGACGCACTAATTGAAGGAGTTATGCGGGGGATTGATATGTTTGATTGCGTACTTCCAACTCGGATTGCACGCAATGGAACAGCGATGACCCGGTTCGGGAAAGTGATTGTCCGCAACGCTGGATGCGCGCATGACTTCGGTCCGATTGATCCTACCTGCGATTGCTATACGTGTTGCAACTATTCACGGGCCTATATAAGGCATTTGATCAAGGCAGAAGAGGTTCTAGGTATCCGATTAATGACCATTCATAACTTGCGTTATCTTCAGAACTTAATGAGAGAAATCCGTGAGGCTATCAAGGAAGATCGGTTACCAGAGTACCGTGAAAAGTGTTTTTCAGATTACGGATACGAGCAGGACTAGAAGCACAGAAGTCAGGCGACCGATAATGGGGGCCTGATAACGTGGTATTTAGCCGAAAGCAAGTGGACTTACGCTAATGGATAAGTTAAACTAAGCTTCGAGTGGAATAATTCTACTGAGCATGGTTCCTATTTTCGATCATGGAGCAGGATTATAGCAGTATCATGGGGAATAGTTTTAAGATTAAATAAAGGGGGATTCTGAATATGTTTAATATGACTTCACAGACAACGTCCTTAGTCCTATACTTTGTGGTTTTTTTCGGAATTATGTACTTCCTTATGATTCGACCGCAGCAGAAACAAGCGAAAAAGCGGCAGGCGTTACTCAGTGGTATCAAAGTAAGGGATCAGATAATCACAGCTGGGGGACTCTATGGTAAAATCACAAAAGTGAAGGATAATTCCATTATGTTACTTATCGCGGAAAAAGTTGAGGTTGAAGTGGCTAAATCCGGAATTGTTAGCGTAGAAAATCGTGATATTGAACTCGAAAAATCTAAATAGATAAGGCATTTAAACCGCTATGAGTCTTACATGCTATAAAAGAAAGTATTATGAAAGCAAGTGGTACAGACCACTTGCTTTCAAGCATGTCTCGCAAAAATGGTAAATTGTATTCGAGATCATTCTAAACAGGGAGAAGAATGTGGGAAGCTGGCCGGCGGAGGAAGGGTATTTACAGCATATTGATTGGGAGCAGTTTCAGCGGGAGTATCGCGATGCCATTGATTTTCGCAAAACACTTCAGCTCATACCTGGCCTAGGTACTGTCATCGGCGCATGGGCAAATTACGGTCTAATGGACGATTTAGGAATCGTCGGAATGAATTGCTATCGATTACGAATTGCAGGAGGGTCTTATTTTGACAAAGGTCACTCTTCAAGAGATTAAAGATGATCCTTATGTTCAAGCGCTGATTGATGCCGGGAACCGTCATCTCGCCGCCATCGGTTATACGGAACATGGGCTTAGGCATGTAGGCTTAGTTTCCCATATCGCTTCAAATATTCTGATAAAAATGGAACAGCCCGAAAGAGAGTGCGAACTGGCAGCCATTGCGGCTTACCTCCATGACATTGGTAATGCAGTCAATCGTGTTTCGCATGCTCAAACAGGGGCGATTTTGGCAGCTGGGATTTTGGAACGGCATGGGATGACACCGTATGAAATTGCCAGTGTCATAGGAGCGATTGGCAACCATGACGAGCTTGACGGTAATCCGGTAAATAATATTTCTGCCGCATTAATCCTCGCCGATAAATCTGACGTTCATCGTTCGCGAGTCCGTAATTCAGATCTCGCAACGTTTGATATTCACGACCGGGTTAATTACGCAGTCAAACGCTCCTTTCTTCGAGTCTATCCTAAAGAACGTATCGCCTTGGAACTCACGATTGACACTGAGATTTGCCCAGTGATGGAGTACTTCGAAATCTTCCTGGCGCGGATGCTTTTATGTCGTAAGGCCGCTGAATTTTTACACACTAAATTCGAATTAAAAATTAACGAAGTCAAATTACTCTGATGAAGAGATTGATTGACATTACAATCCTGAAAGTTTTATAATGAGGATTGGCATGGGCAAGTCCCATTATATTAAAAGGGAGGAAAGCAGATGAGACGGGCAAACATCATCAAACTAGTAACGCTTGTGTTACTGGTAGCCGCAGCAGTAGCACTATCGATTAAACCCCTTGTGGATCCCGTGAAGGGTATCCCGTTGGGGCTTGACCTACGTGGTGGAGTGCACTTGGTGTTACAAGCCGAGCCTAATAAAAACGGCGCTCCTATCACTAATGCTGACATGGACAAAGCTAAAGCGATTATTTCTAAGCGGGTCAATGATCTGGGAGTATCCGAACCTATTGTTCAAACAGACTATGCTAAGAAACGGATGGTTATCGATTTAGCGGGGATTTCCGACCCCGATAAAGCCGTGAATACCTTGAAAACTACGGCGCAGTTAACATTTAGGGATCCTCAAGGAAATATTGTGTTGCAAGGGGATCAGCTAACCGATGCCAAGGGTGGGCAAGGCCAGCAGTCAGGGTTTGTTGTTAATTTAACATTCTCAACCGACGGGGCCAAAAAATTTGGTGATTTAACGACTAAATATATCGGCCAAAGAATTGGTATCTATTTGGATGATAAACTTTTGACGAATCCAACGGTTAACACGCCCATTCTCAATGGACAGGCGGAGATAACTGGATATACAACCTTGGAGGACGCAGCAAATAATGCCGTTCTCATGCGTTCCGGTTCATTGCCCGTGAGCATGACCATTGCTGAAAAGCGTCAAGTGGGAGCATCGTTGGGGATTGACTCCTTGCACAAAAGCATTAAGGCAGGCCTATATGGTCTAATCTTTATCTTTCTCTTTATGCTTATTTTCTATCATGTACCGGGGGTTGTGGCAGATTTCTCATTGATTGTGTATGGCCTCATTGTCCTTTGGATTTTTTATATGTTCCGAGTGGTATTAACACTTCCGGGCATTGCGGGGTTCATCCTCTCCATTGGGATGGCCGTGGACTTTAATATTATCATCTATGAGCGTGTTAAAGAGGAAATCCGTGCTGGAAAATCCCTCAGGGCCGGCGTGGAATCCGGGTTTAGCCGGGCCTTTATTACCGTCATCGATGCTCATGTGACAACGTTTATTGCTGCAATGACGCTTTACTACTTCGGTAGTGGTTCCATTAGAGGCTTTGCTTTAACCTTAGCCGTTGGGATCATTGCTAGCTTGTTTACCGCAATTACGTTTACACGACTCGTGTTACGTTTAGTTGTGGGAATCAGCGCAAAAATGAAGACAACCTGGTTTGGCGTTAGGAGGGAGGTATAATGGAAAAGGGGCATCCAGCGACTTACGATGAAGTGCAAAAGATCCATCCACTCTATTTTAACATCGTTAAGAAACGGTATTGGTGGTTTGCCATTTCGTTACTCATTATTATTCCGGGAATTATTTCTCTCTTCATGCAAGGGCTGAATTTAGGGATTGATTTCAAAGGCGGAACCATGCTTGATATGACCTTCAAAAAGGCAGTGACGCAGGCCGCTGTCACGGATACGATGAAATCGGTTGGACTTGAAGGGCCAGTGCAATTGTCCAATGGAAATACAAGCGCTTTGATCCGAACAGAGGCGCTTGAAGAAGGAAAACGAAATGAACTGTTAGCGGCTTTGCAAACCAAGGTCGGAGAGTATGATAAAACGACTCTGAAAGAGGATAAAGTAGGCCCGGCGATGGGGCAAGAACTCACCCGAAATGCGTTTATGTCCTTAATCATTGCAATGGGATTAATGATCGCCTATATTTCGTTTAGGTTTCAGTTTGTCTTTGCTATCTCCGGGATTGTCG
>DATCQU010000021.1:0-3412 GCA_036569365.1 Desulfosporosinus sp.
AGCGTGGTTAAAAACAGCCTTAGAAAATGAGGTCATGAACAGAGAACTTGCAAGCAGACCCAAAACCAAGAGAGATCCGAAGCCTTCAGCAAAACCTCGTTTAACAAAGCAAACGAAAACAGATCCAAGCAAATATGATAACTTCTATCTTTGATATAAATTAGTTACTCTCTACGTGATAACAAACACTGGCCGAGTTCGCGACAGCGAACGAAGACAGGACCGAAGGATATAGCCCTGGGGTGGATGTGGCTTGGATGTAATAAAAAATAGACCTGGCTGCTGTCCGCGCATCCAGGATAATGAACAAGAAAACTCGAAACAAACACTATAGCAAATGGACGTGAGTGAGAGGAAAACGGACTTTGGCCTTTCGAGTAAAAACACGCTTTTCAGGGCCTAAAATGAGAAAATAAAAACACCTAAATCGTCGCTCACGAACAAATTTGAACGAATATGGGGAAATGAACTTTTAGCGACTGAACGTAATGTGCATTATCGGACTCAAATTACATAAACCTATTTCCTTACCTAGACTCATCTTTTCTTTCACTAGTTTCTGATACCTAGCTGTGGCATATTCCGCTACGACTATTACAAAAAAGAGCCCTCCAATGCCTCTTTTTTGTAAGCTTTTGGAGAGCTACTTTTTCGGTTTTTATGATTTACAAACTGCTAACAAAACTATAATTTCTATATTACTTTAGAAGCCAATAGACATATGCTTCAAAGTTTTTCAATTGGGAGGCAGACGGAATCACCTACTGACCAAAGAACTACTTCTTTTTACAAATTACATAACCGTTGTGATGCTCGTAGCGGTAGCCAGCATCATTGGCTATCCCTTTTTGGGTGACTGTCCAAGGAGAATCACAATCACAACATTGGGTGAATGAATCGTTGGGACATTCACCGGGGATTGGCACACATGGGTCGAAATTATGGTTTCTAAGGACTTCGTACGGACGCATCATGTCGTGGTCTTCGTGTTCAATAATATGGCAGTGCCATGGATATATGCCGGTAAACGGTCCAAATCGAGCAATTATACGAGTGACCTCACCGGGGTTGGCACGAACGGTATCTTTCAAGCCCATTTCATTAGGGTCGGGCGGTTGAGCCGGGCCTATTACGAGGTCGGGACTATTCGGATCACCAGTAAACGGTGCCCGGTCAAGAATCTGAAATTGGACAAGGTGTAAGTGGATCGGGTGGGTGTCAACCGTGGTATTAAACAATTCCCAGATCTCTATAGTGCCATTATAGGGAGTTTCTGTAATCGGCAAGTCCGCCCACATTAGGTTATTTAGCAGCAGAAGCAGACGCCCAAATTCATCTGTGCTTTCAACGAGAATGTTTTTTCGAATGGTTACAGCATCAGTAGGATCAAGGCGTTCCAAGCAGCTAAGTGTTGAGGGAATGGTGCTTCTATCCGGCATGGAAACATGTGATTTTACACGGAACTCCATGATCTGCTGAAGATCAGGTGTAAGTGGTACGCCACCATCCGGGAAAGGAGTCGGTGCATCATTAGTCAGGATGATATTTTGCCGAGCATGGCCCGAGAAATCAATAACTACATCGGCCCGCTCAGCCGGAGCAAGAATGATATCGGGAAGCGTAACTGGTTTCTCTAAGAGGCCACCCTCGGTGCCAATCTGCACAAAATTCTGACCAGAACTTAATCGGATGTGGTAAAAGCGGGCATTGGATCCGTTCAGAATGCGGAAGCGATATTTGCGAGGCTCAACTTCGAGATAGGGCCATACTTTGCCATTGACCAAAATTGTATTTCCAAAAAACTCTGGAACAACTGACGGATTTGGTAGGGTCGGGTCGATTGGCGGTGGTGGCTGCGGAGACGGAGGTGGTTCATTACCCGGTTGTTGCGGATAGAATAGTTCTCCGTCGGGATAAAATGAGCGGTCTTGTATAACGAGGGGAACTTCAAACTTCCCTTTAGGTAAGTTCAATCGTTCCTCTTGCTCATCTCGGATTAGATAAAATCCAGCAAGACCAGCATAAACATTTAGACGGGTAATCCCAAGTGTATGGTCGTGGTACCAAAGTGTCGTCGGACGTTGACAGTTTGGATAGTAGTAGATCTTGTGTAGAAACTTCGTTCCAACATTTTCGAAATCACGGGTGAACCAGGCCTCAGGATAACCGTCATTCTCAGGCCGCACGCGGCCTCCGTGTAAGTGCACCACAGTGCGGACAGATGGCTGGTCTGGATGTGCGCCATGCACCGTGCGATCAACGGGCAATAAATGCTCAAAGGGCAATTGATTTATCCACTTAACGAAAATGGGATGATCTCTGCGTACTTCAAAAGTGGGGCCTGGATACATCCCGTTATAACCCCAGACAGTTGTTGGCGGTAAATCACGGTGCAGTTTTTGCTTAACTTGTTGCATTTTAACTTCATAATAGGGGACTGAATTAATTTGATCAACAGATTTCAATACAGGCGGAAGAGGTAATGCATCTACAAACTTTTTCAAGAACATGAAATTTCCTCCTATACAAAAGTACATAACAAGAATAAGGGAGTGAGTCGTAAGGAGTTTTCCGACTAAGGGAAACAGAGTGCGTGCAATGTCTCTATCGTCCAGATCTCCAAGGGTTACTCCGTCTGAAAGGCACAGAATAAGGCTAACGTATTTGATTCATAATATGCTATGCGTTTCATGTAAGAATGTGATTGAATTAAACAGCTCCGGCAAGCGAGAGGACACGTCCCTGTATTACTGATTGAATATGAAGAGGCACTAATTATTAAGAATGACACACTCCCACGTAGATTAGGCTTAGGATTTCCGGACGTTCTTTTTGTTGGGACTATTTTGCCAGTTGTTCACCAATGGAAATATATAAACAATAGCACCCGTGTCCTTATTGATAGAATGCTGGTGCTATTGTCATAATCTTAGTTATAGGACGCAAATTCAAGAGATATCCCTGGCAAAGGAAAGAAACTACGTAATTATACAAAGAAATCTGTAAAGCTTACTTTACAGATTTCTTGATTTAGGATATGGTAAATGTAAGGCTAGCTTTACATAAAAAGAGGGTTTTGCAATGAAAAATATAATGAAGGAATTACGAGAGGAAAGGGGTCTGACTCAAGAAGAGTTGGCAATGTTATTAGAAACGTCAAGACAAACGATCATATCGTTAGAAAAAGGAAAATATAACCCGTCTATTATGCTAGCTTATAAAATATCAAAAGTATTTAAGAAGAGAATTGAAGAGGTATTTATTTTTGAATAGACCAGCTAATTAAAGTCAATAGTTTGTTTGCATAATTGCCTGATTTTGGTTTCAGAAAAAAGGTTATAACAAATAAGCCATTGAAAAATCCGAACAATGACTAAATCTACCGATTCATCGAAGCTTTAAGCGGCTGAAG
>DATCQU010000022.1:0-9590 GCA_036569365.1 Desulfosporosinus sp.
TATTTATAAATAGTTTATAGCACCTTTCTAAATGCTATAATACCAGTTTTCAGAGCTCACTAAAAAGTATACCTTTAGAAACACTCTAGTGAGTTCAATTGCCCCCCTGCCTATACACAAAGGCTGGAGGGCAAGTTTGTATTTATCAAGTAGCGCCTTGTCGTCAACTATTATCTTATCAATTTTACCCTTGGGCATAAGCTTTAGTAAAAACTTAGAATAGACCCAAAAGAAAAGAGCCCTTGTTAGGCTCATTTTGGCATACTCTGAATTATATTTCTTCGGCAGCTTCAGCAACCTGCTTATTCATGTATTCCTCACGAATTTGTGATAGTGTCTTATCGCTATCTTTATGAACTGCAAAATTATAAGTCTGCACGCTTGACCACCCATATACCTCTTTAAGCCACATCTGCATAGATAGCTCTTTACCATCGACTAAGACATGACCGTTTTTCAGAAGTGTTCCTTCATCTTCCCGGCCTTTTGCCACAATATAATCTCCAGATTTAACAACTCCCCAGTCAATCATTACATCAATTTTAGGTAATGACCGGCGTGTGAAGTCTTTACTCTGCTTTAGTACAGGAGATGTCTTATCCATTAAATTTACATAATAGTTGTCATATCCAGTCAAAGGAAGCAACTTTTCGGGTCTTAGATATACTTCATTGTTAATTTTGAATGGTGTAAGCTTAAAACAGCTTATATCAACACTGTTGTGGTTTAACCAAGCTACCGCTGAAAATGTTTGTTCATCATAATCCGATGCAACAAGAACAATTTTCTGTTTTTTATTAAAGCTATTTTCTGCACCATTAACACTTAAAAACTCGTTTAATTTCCTTATCCCAAGCTCATTCGAAGTCAGTTCTCCAATTTCAAACTCACTTCGATATTTTCCTATATAAGGAGCATAGACCTTCATAACAAGATCCTCTGGGTTTTCAATAGTGGCATAGCTTGCAGCATAGCGGATAGCCTGGAATTCAAATGCCTCTTTGCGACTTACAATATCTTTTAGATCCCGCTTTATCTCGATCAACACTATATTCCCGTTATTATCGACCGCTGTCAGGTCGCTTCTGCCAAGTTTCTCATTTTGAACCTGACGGCCAACAATAAGCATGGACTCTTCTTCATCACACAGCATATCAATATTGCATCTTAAAATTTCCTCGATGTCATTTTCCTTCATATCCAGTTCTGAAAAAGTAACAGACTCTACCTTCACGGCCTTTGCGCTTTTTATATTATACATATTGCACTCCTCTTAAACACTTCAATATTGCGAAGTTATCATTACTATAATTTCACTTCATCACAGCACACATATCAGCTCAAAACATTTTCTAACTATTTAGCACAAACCTACATTTTGGATAATTGCCACAGCCTTTGAAATCTCCATATTTACCTTTTCTCTTAATTAACTCGCCACCACATTTGGGACACCGATTAGATCCAAGCTGTTGTGCTACTTCAGCTTTCTTTTTATTTATTCCGTCTACATGCTGAGTACGGACTTCCTTCTCAGGAACATTTAGTTTTACTAATTTTGCATATATTGCTTCCTTTTGTTGGTCAGTTAGGCTTTCGGCCATATATTCCCGGATTGTTTTTAGTAGGTTTACCGAATATATAACCTTAGAGGTAGTTTTAACCTTCAATTCGGCATTAATCGAAAATACAATAATCGGGATATAATTTAGCTCTTTATATTCTTGTAAGTTCTGTTTCAGAGCCTGAATATGCCCGTAGTTTTGTCTAATGGGATTGTAGAATTTTTCTTTTCGTTTATAAATCACTTGTGTCCATTGCTCACCATGCTCGTCTCCTAAAATCCAGCCTTTGTAATTCTTTGTTTCAATTACAAATATGCCGTAATTTGATACAACGACATGGTCTATCTGTGAAGTCTTTCCGTCTGTTCTCAACATTAGATCATTAATAACCTTGTACTTTGTAGGATCTAGCCTCGATAAGAAGACTGAAATTGTTTTCTCACCGATGATGCCTTTGATCTTCGCCTTGTATAGCCGAAAAACAAAAACAATTAAAACTAAAACCCATAGATACCATAGTTGTTGAAATGCTTGAATCAATTTTTATCCAACACCTCTCAAAATGGGGTGAATATTATACGATGCAACGGCACGTCCATTCTCATGAAGTCACTTGAATAATATGCTTTGCGAGAGCCATCGATACGCAAAAATATCTTACCAGGATCGGAGCTCAGGGTGGTCAACTTTTTTAGTTGGCAGATTGCCTCTTTGCCTCTAACTGGTCTTTAGCGAATACATGAGATATTTATTTTGCAGAGTGAAGTATAAAAGTCATGATATTATGGTATAAAGCAAGCCGTCCGAAAGGGCGGCTTAATATTTCATTCATTTAACCCTTAGGCGGGAATGGATCGTGTCCGTGACTATCTTTTTGACGTATCGTTCCGTCTTTCCCATGAATAACTAACTCAGATTCTTGATTTCGAGAAATCTCTCGAGCAATTGAAATGGCCTCTTTTTGTGTATCCGTTTTTGCCGTTGCGCGAGTATTACCTTCGCCTTTAACCTGCCATCCGCCATCTGAATGCTTAGTAACATGTTGATTCTTTCCCATTAGACGTCCCTCCTTCTTTTCAAATAGTAGGTCCCACTTACTAATTTGACAAAAGGAGGGGATTTACCTTTAATAAATGGTTATTATCCCACAAATTAGAAATATAATGTCCTCCTTTTGTTGAGGTGTCAGGCAGATCTAAAGGAAAAACCCTCCAAGGCTCTTAAGCCCGGGAAGGTTTCGACGATGAACGATTGTCCAGTTTCACCGTGTAGGGGTACAAAACACTCGTGATATACAGGTTTGGCACCAGAGGGTTGGAAAGGAACCATGGCTCTTTTCCGCAAGGTGCGCAAACAGCTGGGAACATTTGGCGTTCTTGACGGCCATAGCCACCGCCATCGTTTCTGTTTTGTGCCTTTCTAGTTGCACGGCACTCAGGGCACGTCCTGGTTGTTACATAGAAGAATATAAAGGCTCCAAGGTTAGGAGTAAAATACTTCGGGGTATATATTCTTTCCGTTACTTCAAGGAAATTATAACCTATTCGAATACCGCGTTTAATTTGGCTACTGTGACCTTGATGAAATCTTCCAGATCCTTTTCCTCTATCATTAACCAGACTGCCTTCTCATGACCCACCGCAACTGACTGTTCGCCCGGGGATAGGATATAACGTGCAGGAGGATGAAGTGCTTCTAAGACATGGGTCTGTATTAACACGTTTATCTTATCTTTCATAGGTCTCCAAGCAATTGCATATGGTGTTCTGAAACTAAGTTCCTCGCCACTCACAGGGCCCTCAATATTAATTAGCTTTTCAAGTACCCAATACCAGGAACGACCTTTTAAATGTTGTTTATGAAGTGCATCTTTAACAATTAGAACTTTTCCTTCGCGAAAAATGTCTTGGCTAACACTCATAATAATGCTTGGGCTAACCAGTCGCGTGGAAAAAACTTGTTGGAACTGCACAAAGAAATCTCGATTATCGTTAATGATTGCATCTAGGGCCATTTCTAATTCGGGTGTGTCCGGATCATTCTCAGACAATTTAATAAAATAACCCATTAGACCTACCAAAAGGATCTCCTCATCCTCACTAAGAATTAACCCAATAAGGTTATCATCCTTTTCGGATAGGGCACCTAATTTTGACCACATAAAGTCTGATTGAGTAATAAACTCACCATAAAAAGTTGTTATCTCTTCTGTTATGATCATTAGAACGTTACCAGGCAATCCTTGTAGGTTCCTAAAGCTATGTTCATGGTGATCGATATAAAATACTAGCTTTCTTTCTTCAATCCATTGCATGAATATTTTCCTAGCACTATTTGGATTGTTACTGTCAATTGCAATGTCGCAAAGAACTATCCTAGTGTAAGGACCAACATCAATTGAGGGGGCAAATGTCTCCCAGAACTTCGTTACATTACCCGTAGATTCATAGCTAAAAATGACATCCACCTCAAAGCCTTCAAGCTCTAGGTTCTTCTTACTTAATGCAGCTGTAACCAGTCCATGTGCTGTAAAGTAGCTAATTACAGCTGCTCTTTTGCCATTGCTTGGGCTCGGCGTGACTGTCATATTATCCGTTTTGATTGGATAAATTTCGATACCCCATTTAAAAGGAACACCCGCTAATTCCTTACAAAGTTCTCCTATGTGTAAACTTGACATTTGCGGATTATCCAGGAAGACCTGAATAATACCTCGGTCACTTTTTTTGAATCGAATTGCTTTAACCGATCTCACGCTTTTGTGGTGTTTGACATTGTCAGGGTAATATCTCTTGATTATTTGTTCAATAAACACGTCATCGCCAGGGCTTCTCCTAAAGTCCATATCCATCGCATCAGATATTCTCAAGAAAGAAGCAAGCATCCCTACCCTAATTGTTTCGCCCGATGACAGCGTGACCTCATAATTGTGGTCATATTCTTTTCTATGCCATTTACAAAGTAAGCCAACTATACCTGCTTCATCGGGTGATAGCGGTAGACGCCCTTTCTCCGCAAGCTCCACGACTAGCTTTTGACTCTCTTCGTTGTGTTTGTCTCGGTTTACAGCATTCCCGATGTCGTGTAGTAAACTAGCTGCCCTTAAAAAGAACATTTCGCTTTCATCTAAATTGTGCGCCAGAGCTAGTAAAAAGGCTATCTGTTCAACTCTTTTTACATGGTTAACTCCATGATCCACCATTAAATAACTTTGTGCATGAGCTACATTTAGATATGGTCTAGCTGCAATCAGAATTTTTACCAGCTTACTTTTATAATCTTGCATTGAATCCTCTCTTTCTGTAATAGACATCACACAAATTTGTGGTATACTTTGGCTATAAATTTGAAAAAGGTGATTAAAATGAATAAACTTTTGTTTGTGGACACGGAAACAGGAGGGCTAGACCACGAAACCTGTAGCTTATTATCCGTCGGTTTAGCCGTTTGGCAAGAAGGTCGAATAGTCGCGAAAACTGAGATATTAATTATGGACACACTAATTACTTTTTCACCCGAGGCTCTTAAAGTAAATCAGATAGACTTTAGGGACTTCATTAAAAAAGCGGTATTGCCGGATAATGCGATACGGTCTATTAAAGAATTTTGCCTTGAACACTTCGGTGACCAGGAGCCTATCACACTTGCGGGCCATAATGTTGCCTTTGACATCGCATTTATTAAGAAATTACTTAAAGCTGACTACTCAAAGCTTTTTTCACATAGGAGTATTGAAACTTCTTCAATCCTTAAGTTTCTTTGGATGGCGGGCAAGATTAAGGATGATTGTTCGGCTTCAGACAAAGCGTTTTCCTACTTCAAGATTGACATTTCTCATAGGCATAGTGCGCTTGGAGACGCTATCGGAACCGCAGAATTATATACCAAGCTCCTAGGCTTAGTTCAAGGAAGTAATCATAACTAGGATTCATCGCTTCTATACTAGGAAGTAACATTACGGTACTCTTTGCTACCTTAATGTTACTTCCCTTTTCTCCATAGCTCAAAGTGGGAAACCGATAATTATTTGTTTGTCCACTACAAACACGAAGCATACTTTAATGGCGACAAAAGCCATTCCCCAACAATCCATGAATGGAAGCGTCGATTTTGCATACGGTTAAGGGGTTTGTGATGCGCTAAATTCCCCTTGTCAATAATTCGGCATATTCCCTTAATATTCCTTCAAAGAATACAAATAACGGAATATAATTACCTGACTTAAAAATGCGAAGAGAGTAATAAATAATAGCCCAATAGATTGATTCCGCTATCATCAATCTATTGGGCTATTATTTATTACAATGTCCCTCGTATTATCGTAGACTGGATGCTGTCCCCAGAACCCAGAATTAGCGTTCCAAGTTGTACCTATTGTTTGTGATAATGATCCTGTCCAACTCCCTACCCCACGATCTTAACCGCATTTTCCTTTATCCTCGAAACCAGCTCTACAATCCTCTTTTGTTTCGAACCATCAAACAGCTTGATAAAACTCTGAGGTTTATCAAAAGGCGGCTTCGTAAGTTCGGTTACATTTTCGATATAGCCGTTCTGCACAATGTAATCAATGACTTTTTTCACAAAAACAATTTGTGATTGGCTTAGGGACTGGTCATTGATAAATTCAGAGAACGCCACAACTGCTGCTTCATATTCTAGTTTAGCAATTTTACGCACAAGCAGACCGAATGGCGTATTTTGAAATTCCCGCTGATAATCCTCTGCTGTGCCTAGTTCCCCTGTGAAGATATGCGCCAAGCTCTCGTAGTCGAAAGCAGTGAGCGAAATATTGTTGCGCAGCTTATAAATGGCAAGATGGTCACGGTTTTTCTCAATATAGCGGTTTACCTTCATCTTATAATCTTCAAAATCATAGGCACTGTCTAATCCTTCGCCCTCTTTAGATTCCAGAATCTCATCAGCAAGATTGGTATAGATTGGGTTTCTTTTTCCCTCATCAATAATAAACTTGATAAGTTCGCGTAGCTCCACACGCACCGTTTCAAAGTCTAGAATACCGGAGTTCTGCCAAAACTCGTCTGTACAGATGGTGTTAATAAGCTCCAGCTTTTCTTTAATCTGTCCAATAGTAACACGCCTAGAAAGAGCATGGCAGACATTGACCAGCTGCTTTTTGCCTTTTTTGAACTGAGGCATTCCCTCAATCTGGGCAATCATTAGGCCGTACATAAAATTATCAAATCGTTTGGCAGACTCGTCCGTGTCGTCCATAAAAACAATCGGTGCCAGGAAAGCGATTAGGTTGTGTTTATCTAAATCGGAAAGGCAAATAAAAGCCTCCACTCGTTTATACGTTTCAATGTATTGCAGTTGCATTTTGACCGATACCAGCTCGGTATTCAGCGAGTTGATTTGCAGTGAGACAGTTTCTATAAGACCTGTACGAATTGCCTGATACGGCTCATCGATAAAGGCAGAATGCTGTAGGTGATGAATTAACCTTACTCTCTTCGAAAAAATCGCTTCCGAAAGGCTCTGTGCTCCGTTACCCAACAAGCCGTCTTTGTTTTGGCGGAAGAATTCGAAGTTCCCGAGATAGTCAAAGATCACAAAGTGGGTTTTATCCTGATCATCTCCGAACAAGTTTTTGCAAAGCCTTGTTCCGCGACCGATCATCTGCCAAAACTTTGTTTTAGAGCGAACACGCTTAAAGAAGACCAAATTAACAAGTTCCGGTACATCGATGCCAGTGTCCATCATATCCACCGACACGACAATATGGGGCTCTTTTTCGGCAATCTTAAAGTCGTCGATGATCGTTTGTGCATAGCTGTCATCACAAATTACACGCTTGGCAAAACTACCATGATAATGCGGATAGAGTTTATCAAAACGATCGATGATATATTGAGCGTGTTTTTTGTTTTGAGCAAAGATGATGGTTTTCCCTAAGCGATCACCACCGGCAACCTTAATGCCCTTGGTCATTAAATCTTCTAAAACCATGTCAATAGTAGCCTGGTTAAAAATATATGTATTCACCTCAGGAGAAGGAATAAAATCAGGCATCGCGCCATCCTCATCGGTAAAATCCTCTTCATACCGTACTTTATCTTCAGCGGAGAGTTCCTCGTAAACAATGCCCTGCTCCAAGAACTTTGTTTTTACCTCAATATTATGGTAAGGTACCAAAACGTGGTCTTGATCTACAGCAGTTTCATAGTCATAGGCATAAGTCGGCACACCGTTTTCCATCTCAAAAAAATCGTAGGTGTTGTGGTCAACCTCGGTCTTTGGAGTCGCTGTCAAACCGACCAGCAAGGCATCAAAGTAATCAAAAATTGTGCGGTATTTTTTAAAGATACTTCTGTGTGCTTCATCCACTACAATCAAATCAAAATGGGCAGGCGTAAACACACGCTTACCGTCATCTGTTCTAGCGGTATCAATCGCGTTGAGCATGGTTGGATAAGTTGAAAATACAATACGGGCGGTTTTATCATCCTTATTGCTGACAAGGTTACACAGGGACATATCCGGCAGATTGACCTTAAAGTTGTCCTTAGCTTGTTTTACCAAGGCAGTTCTGTCCGCCAAAAACAAGGTGTTGGTGACATATCCGCCACGGGATAATACATCAGTTAAACTGGAGGCCGTTCTTGTTTTGCCCGTACCTGTTGCCATAACAAGCAAGGCTCTTCTGTGTCCACTTACAATATTCTCGTTCACTGCGCGGATCGCTTCCTTTTGGTAGTAACGATCCGTAATTGAGTCGTCAATGACAATTTCATCTAAGGCCTTGCGTTCGCTTCGACGGTTCATCAGCTTTTCAAGGTCTGTTTTTGAAAATACGCCACTCACCCCACGTTGTGGGGAGGTTACATCATCCCACAGATGGGTTTCAAAACCATTGGTGGTAAACATCATGGGTCGTCTGCCGGTCATTTTCTCTAAGCAGTCGGCATACAGCCTTGCCTGATGAGTGCCAATCTTCGGGTCTTTTGAGGTGCGCTTCGCTTCGATGAGGGCAAGGGGCAGTCCATCTTTACCGTAAAGCACATAGTCCGCATAGCCTAGACCCCTATTGTTAGGCATACCGTAAAGCTCTACTTCTTCCCGTACATCATCGCCGAATGTCCAGCCGAGGAGCTTCAAGTCCACATCAATATATTTTTTACGGGTGAGAAATTCCGAAATGTCCTCCGGTGTGAAATGGCGTTCTTCCTTATGCTGCTCTTTATCAGCGGTAAGTCGGTCGCTCATGGCCTCGATCTTGGCACGCAAGGCTTCAATTTCAGAATCCTTTTGCTCGATTAGACGTTCTTTCTCTTTGATTTTAGCTTCATCTATAATGACCTTTTCCGCAGGGATATGGGTCTCCTCAAAATGACGTTCCTCATAATTCACACCATAGCAATAATCAATCCACTGCACAAATTCAAACAAAGAGGAAATGGACAGGATCGCGTCACTACGGCTAATGGCTTTTTCCGTATGTACTGCAAGGTTACCCAGCTTGATGATATAGGGCAGCTTGCCCCAAGTTTGAGTATCCATGGCAAATCTAAATGAGGGCTCGTGAATTAGCGCCTGCAAATTGTCCTTATAGGGCATAGTGATGGTGTTATCGGCAGAATATACCCATTTTACAGCAAGTTCGAAGGCCTTGCGGCTCCCCACCGCCGCCATTGCAGGAGATGTGGCAAGCACACGCTCCGCCTCGATGCACGCGGTAGCGAACAAGGTATATTCAGTTTGTCCCTGTAAGAATTCAAAGTTTGCAGACATTAAGTTCACCTCACTTCATCTCATTCAAAATACTCACACATTAGGCTGTCAAACAGGTACTGTGTTTCGTCGATCGCCTTTTGAACAAGAGCTTTTTGCTCTTCAATTTTGGTGACAATGGAGGCGAATTGAGTTTGCAATTTTACCGTTGGAAGAGGTATGTTCAAAGCTAATATATCGGTATTTGATATATTAGCTTGACGAATGCCTCTGTTGATTCCAGTCAACTGTCCTTTGATTTTAGTATCTTTCAATATATATAAAAGGTAATAA
>DATCQU010000023.1:0-71325 GCA_036569365.1 Desulfosporosinus sp.
ATGAGGGACTTACCGAAGAAGCATTCTTAAAAACCTATGATGTAAGTCAATTTGAGCGACCTTCAGTTACTGTAGATATGCTAATATTTTCGGTAGTAAACGAAGAAGAGAAAAATTACAGAAAACTTCCTGAGAAAGCACTAAAAATTCTGTTGATAAAACGTGGACAACACCCTTTTTTAGGACAGTGGGCTTTACCTGGCGGGTTTGTGGGCATCCAAGAATCTCTCGATGACGCGGCCTACAAAAAGTTAAAAAGTAAAACCAATGTGAACGATGTGTATTTAGAGCAGCTTTATACTTGGGGTGGAGTGGATAGAGATCCAAGAACAAGAGTCATAAGCACCAGTTATTTGTCACTGGTCGACAGCTCAACGCTCAATGTTCAGGCCGGGGACGATGCCTCAGAGGCTAAGTGGTTTTCGGTCAGTGATGAAGTGTTGGAGGAGAAGATAACAAAGACTGAGAAGGGCCAAATAGTTGAGCGTATTGTTGAGCTTAACTTCATCAATGGGGATGAACTGCTGCGGACATCTCTAAAAATCACTACAGTGGTTAAAGGCAGAATTTCAAAGTTTAGCCGTACATTAGTCCATAATGACGGCATCGCCTTTGATCATGCAGCCATCATTCATTACGGCTTGGAACGACTTAGAAATAAAATTGAGTATACCAATATCGCGTTTAACCTGATGCCAGACCTTTTTACACTAACTGAGCTTCAACAAGTCTATGAAATTATACTCAGCAAGGAACTCCTAAAAGCAAACTTCAGACGAAAGATTGCCGATCTGGTGATTGAAACCAATGAAAGTAAAAGGGATGCCGGCCACAGACCGTCCAAACTATTTCGCTACAATCCTCATTGGCGTGAGGAAAGTTATTAATTTGAGGAGTAAAGAGATAGATGTAAATGCGCTGAGGTGAGGCATTGAACGAGGGAAGAAGAGCGTGAATTGAAGGAGGTGTTTATATGTTAGGTTTCAGGTTTACTAAATTTCAACCCAGTGAGTATGTGCTGAAGTACAGAAACGGAAAGATAGTCAAGGAGGGTGCAGGATTATCATTTTATTATTATGCACCGACGACTTCGATTGTCGTTGTACCAATCGGAAGTGTGGATGCGCCTTTCATATTTGAGGAAGTAACGTCAGATTTCCAGACTGTGACCGTGCAAGGGCAAATTACATTTAGGGTTGTAGAGCAAAAAAAGCTCGCTGAGCTACTCAATTATACGCTTGATGTTAGCGGGAAGGGCTATGTTTCTGATGATCCACAAAAACTTCCTCAACGAGTTATTAATATTGTAAGGGTATTAACCAAGAAAAATCTTGAAAAACTTCAGTTGAAGGAAGCAATTAAGTCAAGCCAGGCCCTAGCACAGGGAATATTAAACGATATTCGATCGTATGAGGAGATCGATTCGTTGGGTATCGAGATATTAGGACTTTCTATTCTCGCTATCTTTCCCAATAAAGAGACTTCCAGAGCGTTAGAGGCCCAAGCAAGGGAGCAAATTCTTAAAAAAGCAGACGAGGCTATCTATGAGAGGCGAAATGCATCGATTGATCAGGAAAGACGCGTGAAGGAAAATGAGTACAATACCGAGATAGCCATTGAAAACAAGAAAAGGCAAGTCCGGGAAACTCAATTGGAAGCGGAGAGCGCGGTTCAAGAAAAACAGAATCAGCTCAAGGACGAGCAGCTAAACTTCGAAACTTTGCTAGAGGAGAAGAGGAAAGAGCTCATTGATTCCACTGTGCAGAACTCGAAGGCGAAAGCAGATGCTAAAGCCTATGAACTTTCGGAGATTATGAAAGCCTTGGAAGGTACAGATGCCAAAGTAATTCAATCACTTGCAAGTATTGGTATGCAGCCAGATCAGCTGATTGCCTTAGCTTTTCAAGGGTTAGCAGAAAAAGCTGAGAAAATTGGCCAGTTGAATATCTCACCTGATTTACTACAGGGACTTTTAAGCGGGACGCGATAATTATGGACAGAATAACTGAGAATAAGATTATACTCGTCAAAAGGAAGACCAGGCTGGAAGAACTCATTGCCAAATATAATACCATTGCCCAAACAAAATTTTATATTGAGCACCTTGGGGCGGATTTTTCCGATTATGTAGCCGAGGATAAATTATACAAGAGAGCTGTCGCTGAAGCCTATAACGTATTAGAAGCTCTGGGCAGGGTTCAGGTCGTTGATCGACAATACGTGTCCAATTTCATATTCGGTGATCAGGATCTTGTGGTGGTTGTGGGTCAGGATGGGCTTGTTGCCAATACTCTAAAGTATTTAACGACCCAACGACTGATTGGTGTAAACCCAGACCCTGCAAGATGGGACGGTGTACTTCTCCCATTTAGAGTTTCTGATTTAAGGCTGGTAGTTCAAGATGTCTTCAAAATGAGACGTCAGGTCAAGGAGGTTTCCATGGCCAAGGCAGTTCTGAATGATGGTCAGATCATGTATGCTGTAAACGACCTATTTATCGGGCAGAAGACGCATGTATCGTCAAGGTATCATATAGAGCTTGGTGAAAAACATGAGCAACATTCTTCAAGTGGCATCATTGTCTCCACCGGGCTAGGCTCAACGGGGTGGCTCAAAAGTATCATTGCCGGTGCTTCAAATATTGTTAATTCAATAACTGATAAGAAATCCGAAGTGCTGCAGGAAAGAACGTCTGAATGGAATATTGAATATCTGTATTTTTCGGTGCGAGAGCCTTTTCCAAGCAAGACTTCCCAAGCTGACCTTGTCTTTGGAAAAATTACCAAAGACAGCCCCTTGAAGATATTGTCTCAAATGCCGGAGAACGGAGTGATTTTCAGTGACGGTATTGAAAGTGATTTTGTTCAATTTAATTCAGGGTTAGAAGCTACGATTACTGTCGCCGATAAAAAAGGACATTTGGTGGTATGAAAATCTACCAAGGGGATGAAGTTATCCATTTTCGAAATGCTTTAACGAGCAATCGAAACAAATAGCACAGAAATTAGTAGATGAGTATCTCAAGACGGTCATCGGTATTTAACCATCCTGTAGGAACATCGATTTTAATCGCCAGTGCATATTTATAAATTTCCAATGTATTCTGGAACTCAGATGGGCAAGAAAATACAATAACCCAATTGACCGAATCGGTTAATTGGGGTTCCAGCGCTACGGCGGAGGATCTGCCGACAGCTTCCTTTGCAGGACAGCAGGATATGTGATGCGGCAGGTCACGGCACGGTCGGTAAACAGCGATGCCCAGCACCTGATGATGTGTCTCAGGATAGCTTCCTTTCCGATGATGTTTAGATACCTGACAAAAATTTTCAAGTAAAATAAATTCGACAGACTGTATGATGCTTTCAGCTAATCCATTAAAATGGTTATGGTATGGAGGTGGAATCATATTTTTGATTTACTTAAACAAAAAAGAATTAGAGGAGATTATATGGGAAAAATATTATCTAGAGGATTGCTAGCTTTATATTTAGTGATACTAATCTGGTTAGTGTTATTCAAATTGGATTTCAATATTTCGTCAGTACTTAATTATCACCATAGAGGTCTTAACTTGATTCCATTTGCTGGCCCTTCAAATGGAAGTTTCAGAGAGATGATAGAGAATGTTATAATCTTTATTCCTTTTGGCTTGCTTTTGAATGTAAATTTTAAAAAAAATGGATTTTTACCTAAGTTTGCTTTTATACTGGTTTTTAGCCTTACTGTTGAATTAATTCAATTTATCTTCGCTATTGGAGCGACAGACATAACAGATGTAATTACAAATACTGTTGGAGGCTTTCTTGGACTGAAATTATATGGTTTAAGCAATAAGTATATTAATAATAAAAAATTAGACAGGGTTATTATTTCTGTTGGTACACTTTTGCTCTTATTATTGCTCTATTACCGTATTTTCTTTTTGAAAATAAGATATTAACTAGCACATCGAGCAACAAATAGAAGAGTCCAGGGATTAATATACGCCCGTACCCAGGACGTCGCTGGTATTATAGGTATACCTCTTGAAGAAGCTATGGAAAAATTGATAAAGAAGAGACAAAAAATAGCACAATCTCCGCTGGGGGAAGTGCTATTTTTATGCTAAAATAATGCGATTATACATGTTGAAAATCTGTTAAAACTTTGCGGTTTCGGGTGCGATTTTTGATTTTCAACTCCAAAAGTTAATTTAACTCTCAAAATCGCGCTTTTTAGCAGTTTATTAGAATGCAAAATTGCAAGTTTTCAGCAGAAAATTAGCCACGATTTGGTGGTTGCCAAATTGCGGCTAATTACTTTAAGCTGCTAGAACCCCTTATGTCGATTAATAAGATAATGGCAGGATTGAACGCTAATTCAGGAACATTTCGTTCATTCGAGGTCATACATTAAATTATTGGCAACTGCATTTTACATTCCTGTATAACAAGAGGATAAGAAAATAAACCCACCAATCTAGCTACATTGTGGGGAACATCGCACACTATGGCTGTGTCAACGGAGATAGTTGTATCTGCTTCGCGAGTCCATAGGCGGTCGGGAGGTCGCTGTCGCTGCCGACCAAAACGCGACCTATAATGAGCACCGAACTATTTGGTGAAGAAATCTGTGACGCCCCCTGCGGCACGGCCCCTTTCCAACCGGGACCGCAGATGAGGTAGGCTCCGGCCTCGGTTCCTGTGGTACGTTTACCGACGTAGGCAAAGGAAGTATTTTTCGACGGATCGGTGAACTGCACACTGTAATAGCGACCGGCCATGTCCGGCACATGCAAGATTTGCGGACCTTTACTGAGGTCTAACCAGCCGATCGTGATGAGCGTGTCACGGTTCACGCCAGTAGTCGTTAAGTGCGAGCCTGATGAATGGAGGGGGTCTGCAAATTGCGCTTGAGGTTGCGTATAGAGCGTGTTGATTGGGACGGGGCCCTCACCAAACCCTTTAACAAGGATAGATTCTTTGATGATAAAGGGTATTGGGAAGTAACCTTCATTGATGATGCAGGGTCAGGTGTCTCCTTTGTAGCTACTGGGGTTCCGCATCCTAGCAACGCAAATATAAGACCAATAGATAATAAGTACGAGATTGCTTTCATTACCTCAAACCTCTTTTATAATGTTATTTACTTACTATCACCTCGCATCGATAACAATTTATCGGCAAAGAGTTTCGCCGAAATTACTATCAATACATAAATTGGAAACGAATAACTGTAATGCCATGAAATTAGTTGGTATTGTTTTATGTACACTGCTAGTGGCTCAACAACAAATGCTAAAGCTAGGGCAACAATTGTACTTGCAAACAGGAATTGCTTCCAGGCAAGGTAGCGCTGATAGATTACCATGTAAATAATAGGCACTAAGATAAAATCTACGGGGAAAAGCAGCGGAATTTGTGGAAGTATTCTTATTGTGTAATTCCAAAGAAGTAACTCTGAACCCATGACATCAAGAAAGGTTGCTAAAATATTTACCATGAATCCAAATGCCGTTATTTCGAGTATTCTTCGTCGTTCGACTTGTTTCCACCATAATAATAGCGGTATGAATACGCAAGCTACCCCAAACCACCATTGCCATGTGAACACCTCATACTTAACCCAGTGTTCTATTGATAAATTTTTATACATTATCTTGACTTGAATCATTTGATTAATTATTTCTGACTCGTTCACAAAATCCCTCCAAATAGGACCTGAAAATATTTCGTCTTAATTAAGACTTAACTTTCTAACACCGAGAGTATGGTTTACCCAAAGTAATTCTTTAACCGTTTCCAACTGATGTTCTTTACACTCAATTATCAATACAACTTCCGTGGCCTTTGATTTTTTCTGTCTATTAACATCGTATTTTTTAGTGGTTATCAACTTAATAATCAGACCTAGACTGAAACCAACAAACATTCCGATGATTCCCCATAAAACTGGCCCCCATGTCAGTAAAAATCCGTAAATACTTCCAAAGAGACAAAATAGAGCTGCTAGCATAATGGGCAAATCCAATAAACTTAAACCATCCGCAGAATGAATAGAATCAAAGAGCAATATATCCTCCCCTCTTTTATCCATTGATATGCCAAGAATCTGTTCTTTTGGAACTCCTTTCATTTGAATTGCAGTAATCGCCAATTCTAGATAATTTGAATGGTCAAAGGTTGAGACAATAATCATACGTTCACCGCTTCCCTCCGCATTATCAAAAAATTTATTAAATAACGATGTTTTAAAGTTTATATTTTGATAATTCTTGTTTAAAAATTTAGATTGTTCCCAATCGAACAATTTATTACTTGATACACAATTTTCATAGGCGTCATAGATGGCATAGAAGTAAATACTAGGAACACTTAAGAGCCATTGCGGATTAAGAATGGCTTTAGCGTTGGCAAACTGTCCCAGTAATGTGAAATGAATAGCGGGAATAATTTCAGACTGCTGAGCAACCATTATAGTAGAAATTATAATAAACAAGGCACCCGGTATCCTATGAATCAATACCTGCCCAAGTCCTGGCATAAATGCGGACCACATAGCAGAATTCCATGGGACCCTTTTGTCGAGGTAATTTATTTCTAATTGTCCGATATTAAACGGTTTAATTTCGGCATCTTCTCTGGCTGCTAATATATATTGATGATTAATGTCAACTGTCGTTCGATAGGCATCCCAAACGGCGAACAAATAAGTCGGAATATAAAGCAGTACCCAATTTATATTAAGGGTGTCTTTCGCCAGTTGGAATCTGCCTGTAAAGGAATATAGAATTGCCAGGTTAATATGTCCCTGAAAATTTACGTAAATTTCCCAAATAAATAAAAGATATCCCCTTATATATTTTGATAACAATAAATGCCCTAAACCTGGAAAAGCAAAAGACCATCCAGCCACCACGAAGGGGTTTCTTAAATGAAGTTGTGTTGTACCAAATAAACCGATATATGCTACTATACGTCGTACAGATGAATTTGTATCGGGACGGTCCATTTAATATCCTCCTGAAAATTCTATTTTAGTTAGCTGCACTTATTCAATATAAATTGGCTATATAGTAGCTTCCCCATACTAAAAAGAATGATACTGGATACTTTAGGGCAACTCTTAAATCTATTTAAAAAAACCCCTCTAGTTCTTTACTTAGACTAGAGGGGTGGCTCTCGTGGAGCATACATATCATTCACTCAATTCAAGGGGTTTAAGATTGCGTTTTTCGGTTTGCTGATCCAGTTATATATTAGTTCTCAAGACAAACGAACTAATAATTTTAATAATTTATGATTTCTAATTATTCTTATTTTGTGCAGGTACAATGGACAGGTTGAACTTCACAAAATCCATATGCTGTGACGCATTCTTAGGTACTTAGCACATGCTAATCATATTATTGTTTTCTTAGGATTCAAGCTATATTTTTCAATCAGAATAAAAGTTATTATACTAATAAAATAAACTAGCACTGTGTAGAACAGATTCCACCCGTCCCGAAAAACCAGGATATCCAAGTTTACAAGTATGCTTTGGCCTATAAAAGCAACAATGAACGGCACAAGCTTCCAAAACCATTTTTTAAGAACGCATACAAAAAATACTAAAATTAGAGTTTCAACTAACTGATAAATAAAAATAAACAAGGTACTAGACAAGTACATATCTTGGACCCATTTCACATTATAGTATTGTTTCCCCAAAAGCAGTAGTATTGGAATGGGATAGTGTAAAATGACAAACCCAACAAAGTAGAACGTACTAATCCGCCACAATCCATGCCGTATATTGTTCACCTTTTTATACCACGTTTTTGTAATTATATGGTAGATGAAAACTGCAAGGACAGACATGTAATTTTTCCACCAATGATGTTCATATATTCCTAATTTTAAAAACAAAAACTCTATTAGTAAATAGATAACGGTAATTAAGGAAATCCACCCATATCCTAATGAGTACGCCGCAACCAATATCGCTGTGCTAGGATATAAAGTCGAATTGAGTAGAAGATGACCTAATATGTTTTCGGCCCAAGGGCTTGTATATATACCAGTTTTATAAGCATAACTATTAAATAAACCAAGTACAGTAAATTCCCCTATCCATGAAACACATGTAGAAAATAGGAAAAATACAAGAAAAGTAGAGAATTCAGCAATGTCTCTTTTCTTATATATTGTAAAGGTCGTGATTCCCATTCCAATGATAGCTGGATGACAATACCAGTAGATGTTTGCCATAAATACCTCCTAAGGCTTGTGTCATCCATACTGTGTATGTAGCCATATAACGAATATTATCTTTTGTTTAAATCAAACTTAATAGTCTTGCATAAATTAGGAGAAAGGGAATAATTGAACTAATTATGCTCCTATGCCCCACTTTTAGAGCACTCTGGTCTCAGCACTCACGTCTTTCTTCTGAAAATGGGTACAAAAAGAGCAGTAAACTTTTTAGGTCTACTGCCATATCATATTTAGTTTTAGTCATACAAACTGAAATTTGCTCAAATACTACTTTATCCCCTCAAATTATCTTTGCTTTTTGATGTTCTTAATACAACAATGGCCGTGTGTTTGATAGCAAGCATTGCAGGATACACATTTTTGATAGGGCTGTATCGCCGCTTTGCCCTCTATTAAGTAGGTTTGGTTCACAGATAAGTGGTCTTGAAAGAGAAAATGTGGTTCAAAAATAGTATTCATGATATTTTCACTCGCCTTATTATTGCATCTTTTTTGCTTCCCCTATAAGTTTTATTCCTAAATCAAATGCCTTTTGACAGTCTATCGGAAATTGCTTTTCTCTTACCTCTGCGTTGTGCTTTTCGTCGAAAAATGTAACGTCACCCCGACAAGTCTTTGCTTAAAGTACCTAAGAACCTGTCGACTTTAGTCGCACGGAGTATCAGACCTCTACGTGTCTATCAAGAAGGTAGCTTGAAATCGCGAACAAAAGAGCTGATAAAGCGATGGCGACTAAAATAATGACTAAATAATTATTGCTGCTCACATTTATGCTTATACCTAGTGGCGAATAACCGTTGGGTGCATTTTTTGTGGTGAAATTAAGGAATTTATTGAAATACAAATTAATCATCAGGATAAAGCTTAACCAGAATAAAGGCGACGCTGGTTTCCAATGGGACCGCTTCACAATAGCCAACGTGACACCGAGGAAGATAGGGAGTGGGCTGATCAAGATATTCCAAATGGCATTTAGGATTCCTAACTGAAGTCCCCCAAATAGTTGTTGCATTGTGTAAAGATCAGGTTTTATCAAAATCGCTTCTAGGGCAAGGGCAAGGCTCACAACAAGTATTATTAGCATACTCTGGATGAAACGCAGGAAGCTTGCTGTGCATTTGGCCCCTAGCAAGATGTTACGTGAATATGGAAGGCTCAACCACCATCCAACTGTATCATTTTGCCATTCACTCCCTATAATTGACAATGAGACCCCAAAAGGGATGATGATTAGAAAGGGAATAAACGAGAATAAATAGTTTAAATCTATAAATCCCTGGAGTAGACTCCAAGTATATCCGCCTAAGCCTATGACTATAGCAATACCTAGATAAAACTTCGTCCAAACAGAGAACTGGCACGGCTGACGTTTTTTCAACATGAGATCATTACTTACCAAGGCCCAAAATACACTCATCGAAACAACCCCCTATAAATGGATTCAATCGAGCCGTTTTCTTGCCGCAAAACTTCCGCATTTCCTTCTTGAATCAAATGCCCTTGGTCGAGAAAGACTACATGATCAAACAAGCTTTCTGCTTCGTGAATTTCATGGGTGCTGAGGATAATAGTCTGCTGCTTATCGAGCATAGAATCAATGATGGATTGAATAATTCGTTCTCGGGAAATAAGATCGATGCCAGAAAAGGGTTCATCAAGGAGCACGAGTTTTACGTTCCGTGCGAGGCAAAGAATTACATGCAATCGGGCCTCTTGGCCCTTAGATAAAGTGGAAACCTTGTCCGCCAATCCGAGATCCATCATTTTGATCATTTGGTGTGCACGTGACAGGTCGAAGCTCGGCAAAATCTTGTGTGCATAGGACAAGGCATGCTCAACTGTATGGAATTTGTACCATTTTGCACGGTCTGGGAGATAAGAAATATCTGCGTTTAGCTTCCAGCTGAGTTGTTGTCCGAAAACACGGATCGTTCCAGATTCGGGTTTGACAAGACCAACAAACGATTTCAAAAGTGTTGATTTTCCTGCTCCATTGGGGCCGAGTAATCCAGTGACTTGCCCTTCGGGGAAGGAAACCGTTAATTCGCTAAGAGCTTTTTTGGAACCGTAAGATTTGCATAGGTTGTTAATTTCTAAGGCACTATTCATGCCATTCTACCTCCTTGATTAGGGACTGTGCAGTCGTCCGGTCAATCCCGAGTTGTTTCATGGTTGACACGAAGGCTTGGACTGCTTCGAAGGCCAGGTCTTTTTTTACCTGGCTGACGGTATTAAGATCGGATGTTATAAAGGTTCCTTGACCTCGACGAGTTTCAGTGAGATGGTCGCGATCAAGTTCTTGATAAGCGCGCATCACAGTGTTAGGGTTGATTTTAAGTTGTTGTGCGAGATCGCGCACCGAGGGTAATTTTGTTCCCAATAAGACATCTCCTCTCGCAACGGCGTGGCGTATATGTTGTAAGACTTGTTCATACAATGGCTTGGATAAATCGAGTGGAAAAGTAAATTCGCCCACTTGAAAGCTTTCCATAAACTACCTCTTTTCTGGGAAAAACCCTTGCATTAAGTGTATTATATCACCTAATACACTTAATGCAAGGGCAAATAGATAGATAAAGGATAGCAATTGCTATCCTTTATCTATCGCGGCGATAATTTTCTCCGCCATGTTGTTACCCAGGACGTTTAAACTCGAGCATTTAATATTGGCTTGACAGAAAAGCGCTGGGAACAGATATGACATGAAAAAACCACCCGTTAGAAGCCAGGTGGCCTGAATAAAACTAAATTTAAACTCATAAATAGCAATAGTAGCAATTTTACTTCGCCTTCGTTTACAGAAGTAAGTTAGTGGTAAGAACGTGAATAAACCTGAGGACAATCTAATTAAAGTTGGGGACAAGGGGGAAAGGATTTGGATGATGCACCGATTCGTATAATCCTGCTCCGTGATGCGGACAAATGTGCTTTTAATGAATCACTGGAGGAGGCCAGAAGCAAAACAACGATTAAAGAGCTAGAATGGGAATACAAGAATTGGTTTAACTCACTTGGAGAGGGTATAGACTCTTCTGAGAACGAGCTGCAAAATGAATTCCCCCGTGTCCGGGGTGGTTTAGCTCAATGCATAGGATGCCAAAATGGAATCGCTGCTTATGTAGATGGGGACCGCATGCGGTTCGTTCCCATTACCCTCATTTAATTTCAGTAAATAAGATTGGCCGCCTGTTTAATGTCAGGTGGCCTTGTGAATCTGTCCTTGTTCACAAGACTAAAACCGGGTGACAAGTCTCATTTACAATCTAAAAAACAGAGCAAGTGCAAGTCCGAGAAAGATTATTCTCCTTCGACGATGTATCAGGATTATTCGATTAATGAAGAGTTATTTCATTGGCAACCCCAGAGTAGAACGACGGAGGAATCTGTCTAGGGTTTGCAGACGTTCAAAGTCACTATGGTTCGGCACCGATCAGCATTGTTTGGAAGATGAAGGCGTCGTTGCCTGGGTTTGTGATGAAGAAGACGGTGAAGGTTTAATGTTCTCTGATTTAGGCTAACTTCTCATCGACGCCATTCGATCCGAAAACGCTGATCTTGAAGAGATATCAAGATATTGATATAATATGCATATGATAAAGATGGAGGTGCATATTATGCCATCAATTAGACCTAGTTCAGACCTTAGAAATAAATATAACGAGATTTCAGAATTTTGCCATAAGTATTCGGAGCCTGTATATATCACGAAAAACGGGCAAGGTGACTTAGCTGTCATGAGTATTGAAACGTTCGAACGTATCATTGGTAAGTTTGAACTTTCTAAACTACTTAATGAAGGGATCAATGATGTTAGGAATAACAGAGTTCTATCTGCTGAGGATGTGTTTAGACAAGTTGAGAGTGCTATTAGCGAATGAAAAAGTACAACGTTTTTATGACTCATACTGCTACGGAGGACTTGAAAAGCATTGCAGCATATATTGTTAATGAACTTCAAGAGCCATCTATTGCTAAAAAGCTGGTGGGAAATATTAAAGAATCAGTTATGAGCCTTGAACAAATGCCAACCAGATATTCCTTGCTACGCGATGCGAATTTAGCAGTTCAAGGGATAAGGAAAATTATGGTTGATAATTATATCGTATTTTACTTCGTTTCTGAAAAGACTAATGAAGTGACGATTGTTAGAATTCTTTATAACCGACGTGATTGGGTCAATTTGCTGTAGCGATGTGGGATATAGGATGATAAAACTAGAGAGCCTGGCGAAACTAGATTTCGTCAGGCTCTCTAGTTTTGTGTCTAAATGACATTGTATGATGTTGAGGTATTTGTAAAAAATCTAGGGCGGGGAATATTCCCTTTCGCGAAACGACATGTTTCGCCGAATAGTGTTTTTGTCCATTGGAATTTCATGTCGTTAGCTAGGCATTTAGTAGCGAGCAAAAATCCGTTTCTATCCCATCTTAAAGCTTTGAGTGCTGTTGTTGATGATTTGTGGATGACCGCAGCCGGAGACCAAAACGACTCCTTTATCTTTGACATCAATATATACGTTTTTATGTGCAGTCTGGTGACGCTTCGGCCTATCCTTTATCTATCGCGGCGATAATTTTCTCCGCCATGTTGTTACCCAGGACGTTTAAACTCTCCGTACTGAGGTGCATGCTGGCAGCAGCGTCAAAGAGGATGTTGACCCGTGCTGGCCATTCTTCGTCAGCAAGCCACAGACTACAGGCAAGATGCAGCATTGGGAAAACCGGTATGGCAAATGCTAAGTCTCCCATGGCAAGCCTTTTGCCGCCAAGACTTAGACAGGCAAGCGTAAACTCGGCTGGGGAGGAACCAAAGCGTTTAGCCAAAGGATCCATTGCCTCCAGCTTAAAGGCTGCATAGTGATTGTTTCCCCACGGTAGTTCCCTAAAAGAGATCCAGGTACCTCTTGGCGGCACCCCACATACCTCGGTTAGGTATTGGAGAATAAGAATCTGGTCGGTTATTTCAACCCAATCCCCGTGTTCCTTTGATTCACAAGGGCTGATTTCGCCCCCAGGGTGCTGGACTTGGTATAACTTTCCCCCGTAGCGAATGACTAGCCCTGATTCGCCATAAGGTTCTGCTCCGGAAAGCTCTAGCATCTTGGACAGGCTGCGCTTGGTAAATTCTTGTTTGGCATGCTCCAAAGCGTCACGGTATTTTTTTAGATCTTCTTTAGCCATATTCCATCCTCCAAGCTTTGCGTTTTCGGCATGACAGGGTGTTACTAATTAATTATAAGGATAACCTTGAACCAGTAATCGTGCAAGATAGAAACTGTAATATCCTTCCGTTTAACTAATGTTCCGGAGGTTTCAAACTGTGGATCTATCGAATATCGGCCAAGGAATTTTCATGGATTAGTAATCAGCGGAACGTCTTCCTCCTGTAACGACAAATTATGCGGGCATCATAATTGCTGATGACCACAGCGACTTTGAAACCATTTACGGGATACAAAAACCACTGAATTAAATTCAGTGGTTTTTACTCATTTCAATATAAAGGTTGAACCCGGTAGATGGGTATTATTCTTATTAAATAGGGGAATGGATATTCGTGTAATCTCTGAAATTGTAGGAATATCAGAGAAAGAGGTTAGGGAAATAAAATGATTCCCTTATTGCATTGCATTTTTCATAAACATGACTTGAGCTATATCTATAGTCTTTGCAATGGAGGGATCTCAGGAACCTATCTTGACATGAAAGTAGGTCGTAAACCCTTAACTAATGATCCTTCTACCACCAACGAATTTATTGGCGTAGTAGGAATTATTTATATTACTGAAAACTACGCCCCTATTTTCGTCGTCGATCATCATGCCATTCCCCATGTATATACCAACATGAGATGGGCCTGCTTGATAAGTAGAGAAGAAAACTAAGTCGCCAGCCTGTAAATTCTCTTTTGACACGGCACTACCTTGATTAAATTGATCCCATGTTACTCTTGGTAAGTTTATTCCGAAATGTGCAAACGAGTACTGCACAAATGAAGAACAATCAAATCCAGGATTTGGGGTTGTTCCTCCCCATACATAGGGACTTCCAAGAAAAGTCTCAGCATAATTTATTATCTCACTGGCGCTTCCACTAGCCTTAACCGGAGCAGTAAAATTACTGGATCTACTCTTGGTTGAAGGTAACTGCTTTAATTTATCCTGTTGAGCATACTTTGCTTCCATTTCCTGAGTAGCTATTAAATTCTGAGTATCGTCAACATTTTTCTGTAAATTACTTCTACTTGATAATAATTTTTGTGACTCAGCATTTAATGATGCTATTATTTGCTTCTGCTTTGTTATAGCCTTATTAAGGCTATTCTGCATGAGTAACTTTGACTGTATAGCCTGCTCAAGCGTGTCTAGCGTGGCTTGCTCTACTTTCTTGGCTTCGTCTAAAGCCTTCGTATCGCTCTCTATCTGTGCCCCTAACTTATGATACGCGCCTCCAATATCTTCTAACGCAGATGCTCTCGTTATGAAAGTTTCCAATGAATCTGCACCTAATAAAAATTGTATACTACTTATTGCAGGAGAACTCGTTTTTTCATACTCAGCCTTGAAATAGTCCCCCAATGATTTTACTTCAGCCTGGCGTTTTTCTATAAGTAATTTTTCCTTATCCTTTATATCAGAAATTGTTTTCTTGTGCACTAGTATAACCTGCGTATCATTTCTTACTGCCGACTGTAATAAATCAGCAGATGCTTGCAATGATTGAGCTTGCTCTACAGCAGCGCTTTGATTTACGGCCTGTTGAGACGCTTGCTGCTTAACGGTATTTAACTGTTGACTATAGTTGTTAAGATTGCCTTGCAGGTTAACTGCGTACACTGCACTCGAGGAAACTGCTATCATACACATTGCTAATACTGGAATGATCTTATACTTAACATTAAACAGACTCTAACAACTCCCAACTAATATAGTTTGTTTTCTTCCGAAAAATAAAAACGCGTCAAGATAAACTCCGGAAATATCTCAGGAGATTATCTTGACGTGGTTTATTTTCGTTGCCAAGTTATTTTCTTCTTTCCTAAGAACAGAATTCGTTCTAATATTCGACAGATAAACTTAATAATCTTTCGTATAAACCTTTTAATTCAACATTACAGGGGGATATTCCTTCTTTATGGCATTACAATTTTATTTTTGGATAATACAGGGAGAGGTAGCGTTTTCATCCTGAAACGCGGCACGGGATTGTTTTAACCAAATCGATTCCGCAAAAAAAACGACATACAGACAGGGGAGAGCGAGAAGGATCGTCGTAGGCAAGGACATATTGGACAGATCTAAACCACATTATGGAATGGAACAATGCCTCGGAGGATTGGCTTCCTTGCGTTGATGGGTGTTTTGGTGTAAATTTTAGTTTATAGATTGGCACAGAGATTAAGAACTAATTTAGAGAGTTAAATACACTAAAAGTAAGAGGGTTTTAAATTGTGAGAGAAAAAGCAATATCCGTACTAAGAGACTACAATAAAAATGAAGCGCTTATTCACCACGGTCTTGCAGTTGAAGCGGTAATGCGCTTTTTTGCTGCCGAAGCTGGAGAAGATGTAGACTATTGGGGTGCTGTTGGTCTTCTGCATGATGTTGATTATGAAATGTATCCAGATGAACACTGCAAGAAAGCGCCTGAACTATTGCGAGCGGCGGGTTATGACAATGCATTCATCCATGCAGTTATTAGTCATGGACACGGCTTGGTAGTAGATGCGGAACCAACGCTGTACATGGAAAAGGTACTTTTTGCAATAGATGAGTTGACAGGGCTAATTGGAGCCGCCGCTTTAATGCGTCCATCAAAATCAGTCATGGATATCGAAGTCAAAAGCGTAAAAAAGAAGTTCAAAGATAAAAGGTTCGCAGCTGGCGTGAATCGGGCAGTTATACTCCAAGGCAGTGAAAATATTAAGATGGAGCTTGACGATGTTATTAACAAATGCATACTTGGTATGCGAACAGCGGCGGCAGAAATCGGATTATAGATTGAGTAAGTTATCCATACTTTTTGGTGCGAGTGGATTTCGCAGATAAGTGCATGCTAGCAGTCAATACCTATTTATGTGATAATATATAGGCATATGAAAGAAAATAACAAGTCAAAGATGCCTTGGATATTTTGCGTCAGACAAGGCGGCATGTTCACCTCATAGTGGGGCTATTAGGTGAACATGCCAACGCAGTATGACACAAAATAGACTGGCAGACTGACTGGTTATTTTCTTGAATGTGCCTAAAGTGGATTTTCAGTTAACAAGGAGGAAGCGGAATAATGAAAAAATCAATGGGTGCTAAAGTATTGGCAATGCCCAGTCCCGTATGGGTAGTAGGATCTTATGGGGAAAACGATGCCCCTAATATCATGACCGCTGCATGGGCTGGAATTTGTTGTTCTATTCCACCATGTGTGACGGTATCCTTACAAAAATCACGAGCCTCTTATGAAAATATCATGAAACGTAAGGCATTCACCATTAGCATACCCTCTAGCAAACAGGCTGCCGAGGCTGATTATGTAGGCATTGTCAGTGGCAAAGATACGGATAAATTTGCTATGGCGCGTTTAACCGCAGTTAAAAGTGAACTTGTTGATGCCCCTTATGTTGGAGAATTTCCCCTGATTTTAGAATGCCGATTATTACAGACTGTTGAACTTGGTATACACACCCAATTCATCGGTGAAATCGTTGACGTCAAGGCGGATGATGAGGTCCTCGATGAAAAGGGTATTGCAGTTTTGAAAAAAGTATTACCTTTTGTTTTTAGTGCATCCGATAGAGCGTATTACCAGATAGGTGAGCAACTAGGACAGGCCTTCTCAATTGGAATGAAGTTTAAAATTTAAGCAAAGTTTCTCAGGGATCATTTAGTAATCGAGGGATGCCCTCGCAGGGCATCTATGATTCAAAAGATACTTGTTTCTGAAGATTAAGTTAATAGTAATCCAAGAACCAGGTTGTCAGCTTTTCAGTAGCTGCTTCCTGGCTCTTTTACATTGACTGCATCACATAACAAGGATTCACGTAACTTGCCAAGATGCAGGTAGGTCGCGCGTCCATGTGCGGATTTTCTAAACGAATACCTTTATGTCTATTTCGTATATGCGACCCTATCAAATGAACATTTGAGAACGAGATGAGGGAATAGTCATGGCAAACAGAAAATGGTCAATAGAAGAAATTGAAGAGTATCGAAAATCACACAATAAATATTTATACTACAACGAAGATGATGCCAATATTGTTGTTCCAAAAGCAAATTCAATATTGATAATGGGAAAAATGCAAATGACAGTGAATTGGGCACATCCAAGGTCAAAGATTCTTGCTCTTGTACTGGTGCTATTTGTTGTGGTCTCCGTATTTTTAAATCTCAAATATGGTATAAGATAAATGATTTCGTATCATTCTTATATTAAGCCAAGATATGTTCCCATATTGGCAGATTCAAAACGTTAGAAATTGCCGTAATTTATGGAAAGTGTCCATTCCATGTGTATTTAGGCGATATTGGGGAGTAACTGTAGCACAAGAGAAATACCTTCATAATTGTCATTGTCAATTGCCGATCAATCATGTTATTATTTTAATAATGTTTTAAAAGTTTTAACTTAGATTAAATCTATTCGATAAAGGAGAAGTAGTGATGAGCAAAAAGGTACTTATTGTTGGCGGAGTCGCAGGAGGAGCCAGTGCTGCAGCACGCTTGCGCCGTCTGGATGAAGAAGCGGAAATCATTATCTTTGAGCGGGGAGAACATATATCATACGCTAACTGCGGGTTACCATATTATGTTAGTGGAGTCATCAATGAGCGGGAGGCTCTTCTGGTATCAAAGCCTGAAGCAATGAGAAGTCGCTTTCGAATTGATGTCAGAATCTATAGTGAGGTTACCCGTATTTTTCCTGAGGATAAAGTCGTCGAAATCCAAGAAAGCAATGGCAAGGTCTATCGAGAATCCTATGATCAATTAATCCTTGCGCCCGGGGCAGCTGCGCTTCGTCCGCCGATTCCTGGAATCAATGACGTCGAAGCTCTTGTTGTGCGTAATGTTGCAGATATAGATCAGATTAAACAATTTATCGATGAGCAGCAGCCTCAAACAGCTGCTGTCATAGGTGGGGGCTTTATTGGCTTGGAAATGGCCGAGAATCTCCATGCCAGAGGAGTAGATACAACGATTATTGAAATGAGCAATCAGGTGATGGCTCCTCTGGATTATGAAATGGCGGCAATTCTCCATGAGCACATTTTCAACAAAGGACTGAACCTCATTTTGGAAGATGGAGTAAAATCCTTTGCTAAAACGGAGAAGGGGGCCCTCATTACCCTTCAAAGCGGCGAGGAAGTTCAAGCTGACTTAATAATCTTGGCCATTGGTGTAAAACCTGAAATTAAATTAGCGAAGGAAGCCGGGCTGACGATCGGAGACTTAGGCGGAATCAAGGTTAACGAAAGTCTCCAGACCTCAGACCCGAATATTTACGCTGTTGGCGACGTCATTGAGGTAAAACACTTAGTAACAGGACAAGCTGCGCTCTTGCCGCTTGCCGGGCCTGCTAATAAGCAAGGCCGCATTGTTGCCGATGTTATCGCTGGTCGGGATAGCCGGTATAAGGGCACCCAAGGTACTGGTATCGCCAAGGTGTTTGATTTGGTGGCAGCGTCGACTGGTGCGAATGAAAAAATGCTCAAAAAATTAGGAATTCCTCATGAAGTATCCTTTACTCACTCCAATTCCCATGCTTCGTATTATCCCGGAGCAACCAGATTATCCATTAAACTGATCTTTGATCCTAGTGACGGTCGAGTCCTGGGTGCCCAAGCTGTCGGAGCTCAGGGTGCAGATAAACGGATCGATGACATCGCTGGAGTCATTCGTAACCAAGGCACGGTGTATGATTTGCAGGAACTCGAGCTGGCCTATGCTCCGCCCTTTTCATCGGCGAAAGATCCGGTGAATATGGCCGGCTACGTGGCGGAAAACATTATTGATGGTGATGTTCGGATGATCCAATGGGAAGAACTAAGCAAACGTACGAAAGATGTATTTATCGTTGATGTGCGGGACGAAGAAGAACGAAGAGCTAAATTTATTCCTGGCTCGCTGCATATTCCGATAAATGACTTGCGCAGCCGCTTATCGGAACTTCCTCACGATAAGGAGATCGTGGTTTACTGCGAGATAGGGTTACGGGGCTATTTAGCTTATCGAATTTTGACTCAACACGGATTCACCAATGTTAGGAATTTGGCCGGAGGCTGGGTCACTTATTATCCAGCTGTTTTCGGATAGGATTTTCATGCATTAGGTGTGTTTGCATATTTATAGGCAAAAGGAACAGATGAGAGCAAGGAGTCCCGTTTTTTGGGATTTCCTTGCTCATTTTAAATATTTTTCAACCAATTTCTCAGCTGTCCGAGTTGCCAAAGCTTGTGTCGTCAGGGTCGGGTTAGGTCCTCCTAAACCATTGTATAAGACACTATTATCAGCAATGAATAAGCGTTTGACTTGGTAAGCTTCACAGTTAGTATCGGTTACATAGCCCATGCGCATTGTGTTATGTGAATGAATAAATATGCCAGGGGGCCAATTGGCCCTAATAATTTCTTTGGCGCCTGCTTTCCGGAGAATATCCGCTGCGATTCTCGCTAACTGATCTCGCTTTTCTTTGTCCTTTTTGCTGGGTCTGTAGCGTATTAAAGGTACTGGTCCATGCTCATCCTTAAACACCGGATCCAAGGTAATCTCATTCTGAGGATTTACCTCGTCATCAACAAATATCAGGGTACTTAGTGTTCTCCGGTATTGTGACATTAGATACTTCAGTTGTTCACCGACAGACTTGTGCGGAAAGTTATGTCCATCCTGACCAAAAGCATATAGTAATGAAGCGAATAACCCGGGGCTCATTCCGAAATTTCCCACGAATCCAAGCCCTGGATAATCAAGCCGCGCTGCTGAATTTTGCCCCACAAAGGGATTTGCTTCAGGTGTCCCTAATAGGTTCATCAAGACATTCTCATCGAAAATACCTGCTACACAGTCGAAATAATGGTTTGTTAAGCCTTTCCCGACCCATGGATTAGGAGGCAGTGCTGAATTCAGCCACAGGCGGGGTGTTTCTATTGCGCCGGCCGCCATGACCACCACCTTGGCCTTAAGTTCACCAAACTCTCCTGACCAGGTATTGCGAAATTGTACCCCGATAGCCTGCATGCCTTCTTGCGGGTGGTTTTCTGACAGGATCTTTGTGACAAATGTGTTTGGCCTTACTTTGACCATCCCTGTTTCCAAAGCAAGCGGCATATAACTGACCAGGGTACTACGTTTGGCAACCTTCGCTACCGAGGGCCCAATATGACATCCATTGACACAATGCCCCCTGAGAGTGCAGCCGGCAGGCTTCTCCCCAAAGGGAAAATCAGGATCATTGATACGTGGATCAGGACGTAAGATGGCATTTGGTTGGGGGCGATAACCTGGATTGGTCACATTTAGGGTACTTAGTAAAGGATATCCTGCCTTCCTGGCTCCGTAAAAAAATAGTTCTTCTTTGGCTGTCATAGGTGCGGGGTGAACCGGCAGAGTTGCTTCTACCTTTTGATAGTAGGGAATGAGTTCCCGGTAGGGGATGGGCCAAACATTATCTACTGCAAGGGGGTATGCCCGGGGGGAATTGCCCCAGTAATGCAGAGTGGTGCCACCCACCCCGGAGCACTGCCAGGGAAAGCCAGTCTGAGCAAGGCTTCTAAACCATGGGTTGCGATTACGGTCGGCCGGTCCCCAGCGGAATTTTCCCGAGATCAAATCATTCATATCCGCTTCGTAATCAGTAAATTGTTTCGTTAAAAGTCCAAGGTCTAGGTCCTCAATGCAGGAGCTACTTTCAGCTCCTGACGCATTGTTGGCATTGGGCCACTTTTTATTTCCATACCAGGGACCTGCTTCAAGAACCAGTACCTTCACACCCAGTTCCCCCAGTTCCTTGGCAACAACCGGGCCACCGCCGCCCGCCCCGATAATTATTACATCAGCGTCATAAGTCATGATGATGTGCTCCTATTCCGTAAACTTATCAACTAAATAGCCACGTAGGGCATGATAGCGATAGGCCTTACCGGGATAACGAACTTGCTTCCAACTGACAGGAATGTCTTCCAACTTTCGCTCTTCGAACGGAGCAAACCGTGTCACACCGTATCCGGACCATTCGGAATAATAACCAAACACGGTAAATCTATCTAAGGCATCAGCTATTATTTGGTTAAAGATAGGGTTGTTTTGGTAAGGGAAAGGTAAGAGGGTGATGGCTTTGAGACGGTCTTTTTGGGAAAGGGCAGCAAAGCTACTACCATTGGGGCAAGCCGCTGGGTCAAGACACTTTCCGGCTGCCCCCATTTCTATAAGCTGACGGGCTGCTATGTCGAGTAGTTCGGCGGTAGGGGAAGCCAAGGCCAAATTTGAATAAAAGTGATCCAGGGACCAGATTAGGTACTCATCGATGTGCGAATACAGTCCACCTACTGCCTGGATAGCTCCTTGCTCGAAAGCGAGTCGTGGCGTATTAGGAATGATAGCATCAACCAAGGCCTCTAATGTTACCTTAACTTTGGGATTGTAATACATCAGCGAAGACCCTCCTAACCTGGCGGGTGATTTTCATCGCACTGTGTGCTCTCCGTCTGTTTTATCAATTCCAAGACACCCACTTCTTCAAGTGGGTGTTCCGATTTCCGCTTCGGTGGGGGTAGACTCCGACTTCGCCGCTAAGAGTTCCTTTTGGGACGTGCGGCTTCGGCGATACTCTCCACTGGAGACTATCGTCACCGAAACCCCGATGTTCGGCTTTAGCTGAACGAGATCACTTGTGAGGTGGATACTGACAGCCACAAAATTTTTGAAGGGCTTCACTAAAGAGACGGATATGAACTTTTTCATCCAATATGATGCGCTGGAGTATTGCTTGAACATGAAAATCTCCCATGTAGTGAATCTGTTTCTGGTATTCGGCAATTGCTTTATATTCTGCATCAATGTCTGCTATTAATTGCTCACAGAGATTAGTTCCATAATAAATGTATTTTGCCGACCAAAAATTGTCATGTAAAGCACTATTGGAGCTTCTTATTACTGGATTACCCCCAAGTTTTATGATTGTGTCAGCTAGGATCTCCATGTGTAGCATTTCAGTTATTGCTACATTTTCCATTAACTCTCCAAGCTCCTTATCAATTTGTTTAAATAGGAAATGATGATAAAGATATTGACTAATGGCAGTGAACTCACTGACGACACCCGCATAGTCATCCATTAATATTTCAGCATAATTGAGATTAGGCCTAAGAACTTTCACCTCAGGGTAGGGAGATGGGTCTGAGTATTGGCCTCTTTTATGCCTTTCGAAATTGATTTCACTCATCACATGCACCTCCAGAAATAGATTTCTGTTTCCTATATATTCAGGTGGAATTGAAAAATGTCAGTTCGGCCTCCGTTAAGAGGCTGAGATTTTTCAGGTGCCAGGAATTCGTATATAATCTTACTAGTCAATGTTTCAAGAATTCTTACAGATAAGATTGGCCAACCAAAGTAAGAACGCTATTGCTCCTTATCTTCTTACCTAACTGTAAAGCAACGGACCCCTCGTCCAGTCAATAAACAATAGCCCCAGCGTCCTTATTGATATGAACGCTGGGGCTATTGTTACAATCCTCTTTATCGTACGTGATATCAGGCCTTTTCATTTGTTTATCGACACTTTTAGAGGACCGACCGAATTAAAATGGCTATTAATGCCCATCCCGCGGTACCCCTTAATGGTGTTTAATACTGAAAGTATGGACGTGAAGACATCTGTCATAGACTTACTGTTAATATCTGGGTAATTTACTTTGTTCCAGATAATAATTCTCAACGCATATTTCCTTCATTCGATTGTTTCACTCCAGCCATCTTTCTCTGGTCTTGCCTTCAAATTGTTTGTCGCATGGATACTCGTTGCATTCAAAACAAAAATCCACACCCAGTTGTCGATGACAAGTTTTGGCATGGCATTCGATAGGGCACCGTAAATTATCACTCCGGCAACCACCACAAGTTCCTTGGGCAAAGTGCTGTAGAAATTCGAGAAATATAGGGTATTCATTGAAGAGAGGGTTATTTACCGACTTCATACTTGCCACTCGTTCATACCCTCTAAGCAGATATGTCAGTCTCGCACTTAAGCTCTTGATCTCGCCATTTTCATAGTCCGCGCATCTTGTACAATCCAATCCACAAACAGCTAATTCAATTCTAGTCTCACTATTCATTTTTTATCCCCTCTCTCTGCTAATTATCACACAGAGTTTCAAAGTTCTTAACCCTCGGCGACTCCGGGACGACGTTGAAGCGTCATCATCATTGCTGTCATTATGGCAACCAATTTGGGCTCTTCTGAACCTAGAGCAAAAACTTCGCCTGAGCAAACAGTTATAGTCCGCCATATTGCTCACGCCTTTCTTATATATTTCACAACTTACATGGCTGTCCGCTTCATGAAAAAAGCCGATTATAAGGAGTACTGTCTCTTGTCACTTTACCTCCCCTAACTTAGGGATGAAATATATTCAAATGCTGTTATTCCATATATGCTTTTAAAATGCTTATTTAAATGTGTTAAATCAACAAAACCACATTCTGCTACGGCCGAATAAACATCTTTGCTTTTTTCTATTAACTGCTTTGCAAGTTCTACCCTGCAGTTTAGAAAATATTGATATGGCGAAATTCCAGTACCGGCTTTAAACATTCTGATAAACTGAAATTTTGAAATATCAAATTCTCTACAAATGTCATCAAGTCTTAGTACATTTTCCAGGCTGGAATGGATCATATCCTTTGCTTTTCTGGTTAGATCATTATCCTTCCTGTAACTCATGAAAAGATTGGGCTGGGTAAAGCTATCGGCAAGAGATAAAAGCAATTCACTGCACAATGCTTCAGCTTTTCCACTTAATATCGCACAAGAAAGGTTTAGTATTCTTTGTTGAAGCCTGTAATTATATACAATCGGAGAAGAGAAGCGGACTATATCCTTCTTTTCAAGAATCTCTAAAAACAGTTCCGGCTCAATATATACCATAACATAATCAATACCTGTCTTATCATGTGCCATACCGTCATGCGGTTGTTCCGGATTAAAAAGCATAACACCATTTTGATATGATGATTGTAGACTGCCATCTAAGATATACTGCTGAATACCTCGCAGTGTTACACCTAATGCATACTCCTTGTGAGAGTGCTTTTTATATTTAAAATCAGCAAAGCTTGCTGATAACGCAGTAACACCAGTTGATTTTTTATATATAAATCTATCCATATGAATCACCTCTTAATTAGCTCAACTACCCCAGATGCCAGTATCGCAGAATAAACTAAAAATAATGCCATAACTATACTAACAGTCTTTTGATATTTCTTCAAAAATTCCTTGAACATTACACCGAAGAGAACCCATGTAACAAATGCGCAAAATCCAATAATTGTTATAGCTGCAGCAAATACTGCAAGTGTACGCGGAGCAGTATAGAATGGCATAACAAAGCTTGGAATTACTGTCATTGTGAACAGTACGACTTTTGGATTTACAAACTGCATAAGGAAGCCTGAGACAAAAGTAGCAGTTTGTGTCTCAGCCGACTCTGATACATCCATTTTGTATATTTGATAAGCAAGATAGAGTATATAGAAGCTTCCGATTATCTGCATGACAATTAAAATCTTTGGTATTACTGCTATAAGTACAGTATTCAACACAGCGGAAATACCAAGTAATAAACCAAACGCAATAGTTGCTCCATATGCATATTCCATTGCCTTTTTTGTCCCAAAGTTATGTGCTGTGGATAATATAACAATATTTGTAGGCCCAGGTGTAAATGTAACAATAAAGCAGTATATTAAAAAAGATGTAATATTCATGAAGCAAACTCCTTTAAGTATTTTCATGAATCATACATCTTAAAATTTAAGGCAGATAGTATGTTATTGCAGAGTTACAACGAGCGCGAATTAAACCTCTCCGGCCAATAGCGGAGAGGTTTAATTCGTGCTTTTCTGTCTTTGATTCTTTTGGACCTCAAATTGGAGATAGAACGCTTCATCTTGAAAGTCGTCTTAAGTTTTTGTCAAAAATGACGATATATAAGAATAAGGGTATTGGAGAGAATCGGACAGTATTTATGACGACAATAGCACACCTTCCGAAAGGTTGGGCCGCAAAGTCATGGGTCTAAAGCAAATTTGCTAGGATTGCCAGACTGCCGAAACATAGATGATATACAAACAGGCATCTATGATTCAAATGATGCTTGTTTTTTATTTCTAATTATTAGACAGGCATATGTTAATTTAGAGTTTAAGGGGGGTTGGGTTCGACATCATGTTTAAATGAATTTTTTATTAAGGTAGAGGGGGGGGATTGTCTATGCATCTTTTTACAAAGCGATTGATTAGCTCTGTATTAACTCTAATTCTCACATTCTCATTATCTATTCCTGTCTTTGGAAATACGGCTACGAATGCCCATCGTTTAGCTGGTTATGATCGATACGATACTGCAGCCGCAATAGCAAAGGAAGGTTGGACACAATCTGATTATGCCATTTTGGTGAATGGAGAAAATTTTCCTGATGCATTGGTTGCTACATTTGTAGCCAAACAATATAATGCGCCAATTTTGCTCTCTCAAAAGGATTTCTTGCCTCAAGTTACGAAACAAATGTTAATCGATTTAAAAGTTAAAAAGGTTATTCTTATCGGTGGAAAAGCAGTATTGGGTTATAGCCACGCAGTATTTCAGAATATGGGAATAGAACCAAGTCAATGGGCGGGTGAAGATCGATATGATACCTCCATTGTTGCCGCCAGTCGATTTCCCAATGTTACCGAAATCGTAATAGCAACGGGTGAGGATTTTGCGGATGCTCTTTCCGTTTCCTCGATTGCCGCTTATAAAAATATGCCAATAATTTTAGTCCCTAAAGATACTATTGGTCGTGATACACAAGCCTTTATTAAACAATTTAAACTTACTAAAACCTATGTTATTGGTGATGCTGACATTATTAGTGAAAGTGTTACCAAACAGTTTCCTAATCCTGAGAGAATAACGGGTGCGACTAAATATGACCGAAATATTAATATCATCAATCGATTTAGAGCCGATATAAATGGAAAAAATGTGTTCATAGCTACTGGTAATAATTATGCCGATGCTTTGGCAGGATCTGCCTATGCTGCAAAGACAAATTCTCCTATAGTATTAGTGGGTAACATCTTGAGTAGTTCGACACGAACTTATTTGAATTCAAGTTTAGCGGGTAAAACTGTGTATATTCTGGGAGGCGAAGGTGCGGTCAGCAGTTCAACATTCAATGATTCAAGCAGTAGAACATATCAGCAATCTGCCACGAAAGAACTTGCCAATCCTCTGCTAAAGCTGGGGTATACTAAAGAAAAGTATGCCTTAGTCTTTGGATCTTTGGAGAACGATGCGTATCAAAGCGCTTCGGAAGCCGAAGCAAACATGATTAATATCTCAATCGATGTATGGCAACTAAACGCAAGTGGAGAAAAGTACTCCGCCAAGCGCACATTAACGGTAAATAAGTCCGTTGCGGATACCGTTAAGACAGTATTCAAGGAAATATTTGAAGGTCAAGATAAATTCCCAATCTATAGTGTTCAAGGATATGCCTGGCGTGGGGACAATACTTCAGAGCACAATTGGGGTCTGGCAATCGACATAAACCCGAAGGAGAACTATATGATAACGAGCGGTGGAGTCATTGTCGCTGGCTCCTTTTGGGATCCGGCGAAGAGTCTCTATTCCATACCTGAGAAAGGCAATGTGGTAACCACGTTCAATAAATACGGTTTTACATGGGGCGGAAACGCTTGGAAATCGTCACATGATTATATGCATTTTTCTTATTTAGGTAAATGATCGCAGGTTGTGAATAATCCGGAGCGAATTGAGTACTGATGAGCGGGGTTTCCAATACAGTTGTTGCTTGAACACGATTGCAATTAAAGGCATCGGTTTTGTTAAACCGATGCCTTTAATTGCAATCCTACGGAAAGCCAAAGGATCCATTGCTTCAGCTTACATTGACAATGGAAGATTGAACTCCGCTATCGTCTAGAGAACTGTATTGCTTGCATGAGATTTTGATAGTCTAAAGAGGGGACTAAATAAAACCCTTCTTTTTTATTATTAAAATGCAGGGGATGTAATTAATTATTTTCCTGATGTTGTATTCGACAAATAAATCGTAGAGCGTATGATATTATGACAAAAACAACTTTTTTGCTGAAAAAGTACGAAGTGAAGACGCAAAATTAAAAGCTGGATTAGGAACAAATCTAAATGATCATGACCATATAAAATATAGCTCTTTTGACGTAACAGGGCACATTGGTGTTACTTCATTGTGTTTCCTAGGACGCAGCATGTGGAGTGAGTATGTCTTTTGAAGAAGACTATGTGAAAAAGACTATGTGAAAAAGCATAGCAGGAAGATAGGAATCGAATCTTTGTAGAATTAATTAGAGGAGGACATGTTATGAAAATTTCAAAGAAAGATGCGTTGACTTGGTTTGAATTCTTTTCAATATTGCCAGAGGATGAGGAAGTTATGACAAAACAACAAGAAATCATTTACGCTACCTTTGCACAAATCGAGGCTGCGATCGATCATAGAAATGATTTGTTAATGTCGGAAATCAGAGGCTTGAAAACTTTGGAGAATAGGACTTTTTTTGTGGGAAATGAAAGCAAATTCCCCAAAGGATGTCGTTCTTGTCTGTTGGGAACCGGTTTGAGTGCAATCAGGAAAACGAACAAATGTAACTTAGAGTGTAAGTTCTGCTATCATTATGGAGAACTGGATGATATTGCTCCGGTTGGCGAAGGTATGTGGGAAATCGGAGGCACAAAATTTTATGAGAATGACATTGATTTACTTCTTTCCATCCAACAGAAGCCCACGGGCATTTCCTACGTTTATTTAGAGCCATTCATGGAAATTGAAAAATACTATTCGGTTATAAAGAAATTCAGTGATGCAGGGATTCATCAACATCTCTATACAAATGGCACTTTAGCCACGGAAGAGACGTTGAAAGCTTTAGGTGAAGCCGGTCTTGACGAGTTGCGTTTCAACCTGGGTGCCTCAAATTGTTCGGACAAAGTGATTAAAAATATTGCAATAGCGAAAAAACACATTAAAAATGTAGGTATCGAAACGCCAATGACTCCTGAGTTCTTCGAAACTTTTTTCAACAAGAAGCAAACGATCTTAGAGACAAAACTCGATTTTATCAATTGTGCAGAATTGCACTTAAATGCCAATAGCATAGACAATTATTACGGGGAAAACATGTATATTTCCAGACATAGCTATATATCTCCGATTTGGAGTAGGGAATTAACTCTGAAATTCATGAAAATTGCCGTTGAAGAAAGCTGGGATTTAGCCGTTCATGATTGCTCAAACTATACGAAATTTGTCAGAGGTTTGAATTTTAGTGGCAATGAGGGTAGGTGGGTCGGATCCAGTAATTATACCTGTGAGTTTTTCAGGATACCCTACGAAGTATTTTTACCCATACTGCGTGATGACAATTTCAAATTTTTAAGAGAAGAGGAATTGCCTGCCGGCTATAAACCAGGAGAGATGGTTTTTTAGTGAGGTAAGATACCAAATGTTGCAAAAACAAGGAGGTGATGAGTTTCTCATCGCGGTAGTGCTGCTTACGGCTATGTTCTAGTTTGCAAAGATTCTCTTCACTCCGACAAGTCGTTGCTTAAAGTAGTCACTGGATAAAGACGATATAACAGTACCTTCACCACTTAGTGCATTGATAAATTGATCATCACCAATATAAATTCCAACATGTGTGATTGCTTTAGACCCTATATATTTACCAAAAAACACTAAATCTCCGGGTTTCATGTCAGTGATCGTTGGTGCAATAGAAGTAGGGATTGCATCATATTGAGGTTGTGCATCTCGTGGTAAGTCTACGCCATTAACACGACTACTAATATAAGTTAATCCAGAACAATCGATGCCCCATCCGCCTACTCCTCCCCAAAGGTAAGGAACTCCTGAAAATTTCTTGGCCGTGTTTACAAAATCGACACCGGTTGTTTTAGGTATGTGAGCTCCCGCTGATAACCGTAACGTATCGGTACTTTCTATCCAGCCAGTTGTGTTCGTAGGTAGAACTACTTCATACCAATTAGCCGTTTTCTTGATCAAATATAATTCTGTTCCCATGGTTAGTTTCGTCATGGGTGAAGTCCCATCCATGCTGGAATATACATTTTTAAATTCTGATTCTATTGTAATTCTTTCAGGTGTTATACTCGTGAAATGTTTGGTTATTTTAGAGGATTCAATCCAGCCGATATATCCATCTTCGACTTCTACTTTTGACCATCCGGAAGTATCTGCTATAATTTTGACTGGTTGAGCAAAGAGTGCTTGAGTTACTCTCTCCGAATTGGTGTCTGTCGATTCAAAAACATCAACTATGGGTTCATTTAGGACATTAAGATTGTTGTATTGCGAGGGAGTGTTCGTCTCTTTACTTACTAGATCGCTGTAGTCACCCATTAATACACCGCCAACACTATCTAGCACAATATCCGGTATAACTCCAGTTCCACCGAACGCGACTATATTAGGAACAACTTCATTCGAATATAGAGTCTGCAAGTACGTCATAATAGAAGGTGGGACCCCTGTAATTTTAGGGTCTACCAGTACAATCGGATCGCCTGTAACTGATGCTAAAGCACTTCCCGCAAGCGCATCGGGGAAATTCATTCCTGAGGCAATATACACTGTCTTTGGTGTCAGTGAAAATGTAGACAGTATTTTCTCGGAGGTGTCGAATCGATCGGTACCTGCAAGGCGAGTTACAGTGGCAGGTGTAAGAGCTTGTATGCTTGTTTGTACCGCATCGGAAACTACGCCAGTTCCTCCCACAATATAGACGATGGAAGGTTGCACACTGGATATATAACGTTTGATTCCTGGGGATAAAGAACCTTTCGCCGTTAATAAAATGGGATAGCCATAACTACTCGCAATGCTTGAAATACTGAGAGCATCTGGAAAACTTTCACCCGATGCTATAACTATTGGAGTATTTTGAGCGGCAACGAGTTTCTGGGCGATCAGGGTATTTGTGTCGTATCGATCGTAGCCGCCAATACGATCTAAATTATAAAATCCAAGTCGATTCAATTCTGTTTTGAAAGCATCACTTATTATTCCAGTACCGCCAATGATGTGAATTATGCCAGTTTTACTTAGTTTGTCGGTAATGAACGATAATGCCGCGCTTGAATGAGCTACAGTGCTATCGACCAGTAAAATAGGAGCATTTAATTTTTTAGCCAAGACACTTACCGATAATGCATCTGGAAAGTTGTTTCCCGATACGATAATTACATCTGTTAATCCGATGGTATTGCCTTTCAGAGCGATATCTTTCGCTGTGTCAAATCTATCTTGACCGGCGATGCGGGTATATGAACCAGCAGACCCTGTGGAGGCCAAGGTAGGTGTGGCTGATGTTGTAACGGTGGTTATCATCATGGATATAACAAGTCCAAGTGCTAGATACATTTTCTTCATTCAATTCGCTCCTTCAATTTCTGTCATATAAACTCATTATAGTATAAGTTCACCACCGAAAATAGTAAAATGTGTGAAGTTGTTAAGCTCTGCACCTCTTTTTATTGACCATAATCAAACAGTGAAGGCAGCGACGCGATCCCTCTAAAATGGTATAATAATTTATCAAGAAGAATGGAGAGAATAAAGTTGTGAGACAGTTAATCGATTTGAAGATAGACTATGCCATAAACTAAGGCCAGTTACCAAACGGTAACTGGCCTTAGTTTATGCGGCACGGTGAGCGTCTTTTGTTTTACCTTTTAGTAGTAAAAATTTGGAAAGTGACACCGAACTTATCGACCAGCATGCCATATGCAGGACTAAAGTAAAGCTCATTAAGTTCAAGAATTATTTTACCATTTTCCTTCAATTTCTCATAAAGTTGTTTTGTTTGTGAAATATCATTGCTAGTGATACATATTGAGATTTGATTTCCCTTTTCTAAAGGAACTCCTGGAATGCTATCAGAGACCATAATTTCAGACTCGCCAATTTTTAATACTGAATGTGCGATAAGACCTAATTGATCTTCCTTAAACTTTGATACCTCATCTTTTGGCCCATCGCCTAAAGTTTGCATAAAAATAACTTTAGCATCTAATACCTCTTGATAATATTCAATGGCTTCTTTTGCTCTTCCATCCATTACTTGGATAAAAGAAGTGAGTTTTAATGACATAATTATACATCCCCTTAATAAGTCTTTGACATCAGTTATTTTTAGTATTCACATAAAAAATCGCCTCAGTCATTGCCCTATTTATTATTATATATTATAATGGTGACAAACTATGTCATAGTTATTTTCGGAGGTATTTATGTCTAAAGCGAAAAGACTAAATGAAATGATTATGATGGTCAATCGCAAGAGAAGATTTACCGTTGGGGAATTAGCACGGGAATTTGAGGTTTCTAAAAGAACCATTTTGAGAGACTTGCAAGAGTTAGGCGAAATGGGTGTGCCATTGTATTCAGAGGTTGGACCACATGGGGGTTACCAAGTCTTAAATGAAAGAATTCTTCCTCCAATTGCGTTTAGTGAGGATGAGGCAATCTCTATATTTTTTGCTATTCATGCATTAAGGCACTATATTTCCCTACCATTTGATATTGAGTATGAATCAATATCAAAGAAATTTTACTTAAATCTTTCTGGAGATATTAGAGATAAGATTGACCGAATAAAAGATCATGTTGATTTTTTCTTGGTACATCAACAAGAAGAAATCCCATTTTTAAGACAGCTGCTAGATGCAGCAATTCAACAGGATGTAATTATAATTAACTATAAGACAGATGAAAAAACTAGTAATAGAAGTATTCAACCCATTGGAATTTATGCCAATGAAGGGAAGTGGTATTGTCCGTCTTATTGTTTTCTAACAAAAGATTATAGAGTCTTTAGATGTGACCGTATAAAATCTGTAGAACTTGATAGGAATACTGACCCTATTGACTTATCTAATATTAATTTGAAGAACCGTTTCTCGATCATTAATGATAACAAGGAAATATTTGAATTATATGTGGAGTTAACTAACAAAGGTGTAGAAAAATATCAATCTGTAAAATGGCCAGATATTGAATTGAGTTTACGGGAAGATGGTTCGGGATTTTTGAAGGGCAATATCTTAAAAAATGATACGAATTTCTTTGCTGATTACTTTATTACATATGGTAAAAATGCAGTTATCAAAAAACCTTTTGAATTAATTCAATGTATCAAAGAAAAATTGAAGATAATTTTAGACCAGTATAACTGATCGAAATACCCGGAGGTCTACCGCTTAAGAATTATTACAAGTATTGAGGATTGAGGTGAACTCATATTGTATGATTTGAACTACTTGAAACTACTTTCTAAACAGTTCCCGACGGTGGATGCTGTGAGTTCGGAGATTGTGAATTTCAGCGCTATTATCAATCTGCCTAAAGGCACAGAGCATTTTCTGGCCGATATTCACGGCGAGTACGAAGCCTTTGAGCATGTGATGCGAAACGCCTCTGGAGTGGTCAAGCGCAAGATCGACGATACGTTTGGTGATACTTTGACAGATGCGCAGAAAAAGGAATTAGCGACACTGGTTTACTATCCCCAGGAGAAAATAGCTCTGCAGAAAAGTGCGTTAGCACACTTGCCCGATGATGAACCCGGGGAGCACGTTTTACAGAATTCGAAGGACAGTGCGCTGCTGGAATGGTACGAGATCGTGATGGTACGCCTGATCCGGTTATGCAGGCAATCCGCTTATAAATATACGCACTCCAAGGTGAGAAAAGCCATACCGCGGCATTTTCAGTACATCATCGAGGAACTTTTGTACGAAAATGAACACAGCGTTATGAAGCAGGGCTATTATCAAGGAATTGTCGATAGCATCCTCGCGATTGAGCGCACTGATGATTTTATCGTGGTGCTTGCGGAACTGATCCGCAATCTGGTGGTGGATCATCTGCACATTATTGGTGATATTTACGACCGTGGCTATGGGGCACATCAAGTGATGGATACACTCAGAAGACATCATTCGGTGGACATCCAATGGGGCAATCACGATGTGCTATGGATTGGTGCTGCATGTGGTTCGGAGGTGTGTATGGCAGATGCGCTGCGCGTGTCGCTTCGCTATGCGAATCTGGAGACGATCGAGGAAGGCTACGGCTTGAACCTCGCGCCGCTCGTGCGCCTCGCACTCGATCATTATCAGGGGGAATACGCACGGACATTTCTAGTGAAAGTCAAACAAACGAATCTTCGGGAAAAGGACCTGGATTTGTTGTCGCGGATGCAAAAGGCCATTGCGGTGATCCAGATGAAATTGGAAGGACAATTGATTACGCGGCGCCCAGAACTACAACTGGGTGATCGACAGTTCCTGCATCGGATTGACTTCCAGGCGGGTACTGTCAACCTCAACGGCCAGGTGTACCAACTGACGGATGCGGATTTTCCTACTGTCGATCCAGAGCAGCCCTATGAGCTGACGAAGGATGAACAAAATGTGGTCAACAAGCTCAAGGCGTCTGTTCAGCATTCTACGGATCTGCAGAAGCATGCGCGTTTTTTGATCGACAAAGGCAGCATGTACAAAGTCCACAATGGCAACCTGCTCTATCACGCGTGTATACCATTGACGGAGGCGGGCGATTTTCAGGAGTTCGAACTGGATGGCCAGCCGCTTAAGGGCAAGGCGCTGCTGGATGGATTCGATGAAATGGTCAGAAAGGCGTATTACGCCCAGGATCCTCAGGAGAAGGCGCAGGCACTGGATGTGGTGTGGTATTTATGGTGCGGCGCGAAGTCCCCCTTGTTCGGCAAGAGCAAAATGGCCACCTTCGAGCGGTATTTTATTGCCGAAAAAGAGACGCACAAAGAAGTGAAAGATGCCTATTATGTATTGCGCGACGATGAGTCGGTCTGTGTGCGTATTCTGAGTGAATTCGGCCTGAATGCAGCCACCAGTCACATCATCAATGGTCATGTGCCCGTTAAGGTCACTGCAGGCGAGGCACCGATCAGAGCCAACGGCAAGCTCATCACTATCGACGGCGGGTTTGCCAAAGCCTATCAGAAGGAGACAGGAATTGCTGGGTTCACTCTCATCTTCAATTCCCAGGGGATGCACTTGGTGTCCCACAAGCCCTTCGAATCCAAAGAGCGCGCCATCCGTGAAGACTTGGACATATTGCCAACCAGCGTATTCATCGAGAAAGACCAAGCCCGCATGCTGGTCGGTGATACGGACATCGGGGTGGGGCTCAAAGCGGATATCGTGACGTTAAAGAGTCTTTTGGAAGCGTATCGTGATGGGTCGGTGAAAGAGCAGTAGTTCTTTTCGCAGGCTATCCGAGTGGAGAACAATTTTACAATATCGGTGCTAATAAAAATACAATATGAAGCGTTTAATAGGTAGACACATACCCTTCTCTTCCCTAGTTACCGAGGTTATAAAAAATGAACCAATAATGGAGCTGATGTATCTGTGACAATTAAAGGAGATGACTCTTCTGTTGAATACAGAAATCATCTCCTTAGTGTTCTTTATTGTCCATGAGAAGGTTGATCGGCAGTTGTGGCCGCAACTGCCGATCGGACAAAGTACACAGCGAATCCTTAGTATCGCTGGTATGGCCTTTGCGAAGTTAACTCTAATGCATTTGCTACCGTATACTCTGGACCTGATAAGCAAGTACGAGCTGATTCAATCATAGTATAAATTTGTTACAGTTCTATGACCTTTGTGTGGCATATATGTGAAGGCTTATAATGGCAAAATACGCTGGTGATGTAGTGGGCTCAGAGCCAATGGTATAGGAACTAGGGACTTAGTGATGATGATTTTATCCAGTTAACCCGCTGGTGCCAAGGGTAACACCAATGCCTAGCATTTTGGCTTGATCTAAAAGGTTGGTTAGAGTATTTGCTCTTTCTGCTTTCTTGATCTTTGTTCTTACTTGATCATTGGTTAGGCCCGAGATATCAATATCGAGTGCTTTGGCTCGTGCCTGAAGCGTTGACCCTACTATTTCGGACTGACTCATAAGAAGTACCCGTGATGTGTCTGCTGCAATATGTGCTTGTGCCAAGGTTGGTGTTGTTGATAACATCACAATGATTGATAACGTTCCTGCCATTATTTTAAATTTCACATTATCACATCCTCGTTTGTTGATGTACATTCATGGGTTTGGGGTTATAGGTATTGCTACTTACTTCGCGATTATAACATGCCAAACTGAATTGGTCCTGAATAAAAGCTGAGAGTTTGTTTGCTGAAATATATAGCCATAGTCCGACAAGATGAAGGGTATATTAGGATATGCTTTTTAGAAAGATGAAACAAAGCATCTTACCTGCCAAGCAGAATTAACGCACCAGCAGCCATAGCCAGCAGGGACAGTATCATTCCAAGGGCTGGTATCGGAAGGTGGACCACTTGCAATAGGCCAGTCAGAATGAGCCAGATACCTAGCAAGAGCATCCCCAGTTTCTTCTTGAAAAGTTTCAGGTTATTCACCCCCTTGTGTGAGAAGCTCAAATATCGTAAGACTCTGCATTATACATTAATCGACGATCTGGAGGTTCTGGTTGAACGGATTTTGTGGGTTAAGCTATTAAGAAGTCAATAAACGTTTGAAAGTTGAAGTTACCATTTGGCTGTTTTTAGTGGACGAGGTTTAACCATTTTTGTCCTTGAAGGGGTCGCTTGGAAATGGTCCTCGGGGAAATCTTCGGTCATTTGCTTTTCAGGATGTATTTTGCTACTAGTCCTAACATGCTTGGCAGTGAATTCATATTGTTTTATAGCGATTAATTTGGTCCGGAACCACTCGGTATGCAAATGCTCGTCGACAAAATTATGTTGAAGGATTCTGGTTAGCTCCGTATCCCCATTTTGATGAACTTTCTCAATTAAGTCGTTATAATCCGTCATGGCCTTTTGTTCTATTAGGATATTTATTGCCAGCGTATCTTCTAAACCTGTCATAGATATAAGTTCACCAGCGACCTTACCGATCATTGGTGAAATAATATCACCCAAAACTGTGGGTTTGCCACCGAGTTCTTTGATTTTTTCTCCGATATTATCCACATGATTTTGTTCGATGTAGGCGCAACGTTCAAAAACTATACCGCTATACCTACCTTTAAAGGTTTTGCTTTGAGCATTATATATGTCTACTTGATTCAGTTCTAAACTGTAAAACCAATTTAGCTTGGAAATGAGCGTGTCCGTATCCATACGGTTCAACCTCCATTCATATCTTCGTTTGAGTTAGTATGTACAGGAAAGTCTTAATGTAGTAAAAGATCGAGCTGGGCATTATATATAGCCATAGTTTCGGTTAAATGGATAGGAACGCCCGATTACCATCGCTTGGTCAGAACGTATTTTATGCGGTCTGGCTTTGTGTTTTTCCAAATTATTTTATACGTTAAACGGGGGAACTTAATGAAGGATGATGGTGAACATCTTAAGCGGAATATATCTAAAATTTCCTCTTGACAAGAGAAGCGGAAATACGTATATTTTAAGTGTCTTAATAGTTAACTTAGTTCACTATTAAGTAGATTAACTAATAAGGGGTTTATTATTAAGTATATTTATTATTGTTTGTATTAAGTGAACTCGGATAGAAGGAGGTAATAAGATTGGAAATGGGTAGTGGAGAAAAAATATATCAGGCGATGCAAAAATTTCAAAAGCTTGGTGTGACTTCGAAATTCGCTGGCGAGCTGCCACGCAGTGAGATTATGATGCTCAAGATGATCAATCTTGATACTTCCCAAAATGAAGGAGTAACGATCTCAACCTTGAGTGAGCGTTTAGAGATCAGTAAATCGGCAGTATCTCAGATGATTAATGTCCTTGAGGATAAAGGATATGTTGAACGGATTACAACAAAGAATGACCGACGAATTGTCTATGTTCGACTGACTGAGTCTGGTGAGCAGAGCTTGGAAAAATCACTCCAGTCTTTATTAAAACACTTGAATCAGGTGTTCGATAAGATGGGTGAAGAGGATACTGAAACCTTACTCGAGTTATTAAATAAGCTCTATATCATCGTGAGTGACTATAAGAAGCCATGATTAAGCGACGTATTATACTGTAGCGCAGTTTACAGATAAGAATCTCTGAAAATGGATAGGGGAGGAGGTTATCAAGTGATTATGGTCTTGAAGTATTTAAAATCCTATACAGGCATCATTCTATGTGCTGTCGCGTTATTGCTGGTGCAGGCAATCTGTGACCTTGCCTTGCCTGATTATATGGCTAAGATTGTGAATTCAGGGGTTATGTCAGGAAACACAAGTTACATCGTAAAAACGGGTGGGACGATGATCGCAGTCACGCTCTTGGGAATGGTTGCTTCGGTAACCGTGGGTTATTTTGCCGCCATGGCAGCGGCTGGAGTATCCCATGATTTGCGCTTAGATCTCTTTAAAAAAGTTGAGCAGTTTTCCAATGCGGAGTTCGATCAATTTTCAACAGCGTCCCTGATCACGCGGACAACGAATGATATTACTCAGATTCAAACCGTGTTAGTGATGATGATCCGCATGGTTTTCTATGCCCCTATCTTGGGCGTTGGAGGGACGATCAAAGCTATTTCCAGCAGTCCTTCCATGTCCTGGATTATTGGAGTTGCTGTGATTTGTTTAATCGGCCTTATCATGATTTTGTTTTCCATCGTCATGCCCAAGTTTAAAATGGTCCAAACATTGGTGGATCGTTTAAATTTAGTATCACGAGAAAATATCGAAGGAATGCTGGTCGTCCGGGCCTTCAACACCCAGAAATTTGAAGCCAATCGCTTTGACAAAGCGAACTTGGACTTAACAAGTACCAATCTTTTTGTGAATCGGGTCATGGCGATGATGATGCCAGCCATGATGCTCATTATGAACCTGGTTACGGTCATTATCGTGTGGGTAGGTGCTAAGCAGGTTTCTTCGTTTCATATGAATATTGGGGATATGATGGCCTACATGCAGTATGCCATGCAAATCATTATGGCCTTCTTAATGATGTCGATGATGTTTATCATGTTCCCAAGGGCGGCGGTCTCAGCCAAACGAATTGCCGAAGTTCTCGATACTCCAGCGAGTATTGTAGACACCACGGAGCCTATCCCTTTTAAGGCGAGTTTCGAACCCACAGTGGAGTTCCGGAATGTGAACTTTCATTATCCGGGTGGACAGGATGATGTCTTACACAATATTAATCTTTTCGCAAAGTCGGGGCAAACAACCGCCATTATAGGCTCAACAGGTAGCGGAAAGTCGACGCTGGTGAATCTTGTGATGCGTTTCTATGATGTCTTCTCCGGTGAGATTTTAGTGGATGGCCAAGATATTCGAACGGTCACGCGGAGGGAGTTGCGGGATAAGATCGGGTATGTCCCTCAAAAAAGTGTTCTCTTCTCAGGGACGATCAAATCAAATTTGTCGTACGCGGATAAACAATCAACCCAGGAAAATCTTGAAAAAGCCTCTTCCGTTGCCCAGGCTACCGAATTTATATCCTCTAAAGAAGAAGGCTTTGACGCGAGCATTGCTCAAGGGGGGACGAATGTTTCTGGAGGGCAGAAGCAACGCTTGTCCATCGCCAGAGCGCTGGTAAAAAATGCGCGGATTTATATTTTCGATGACAGCTTTTCGGCGCTTGACCTCAAGACCGACCGAAATCTTCGTGCCGCTTTGAAAAAGGAAACAGGTCACAGCACGATTCTTCTGGTTGCCCAACGGATTAGCACCATTATGAATGCTGAACAAATTATCGTCCTGGATAATGGTTATATCGTAGGAACAGGCACACATAGTGAACTTTTAAGAAATTGCGAAGTCTATCAGCAAATCGCACATTCACAATTGAGTGAGGAGGAATTGGCGAGGTGAGTAAGGAAACGCGGCCAGCAGGCCCCGGACCCGGGTTTGGAAGGGGACTTCCCATGCCAGGGGCGGGTGGTGCTAAAGCAAAAGATTTCAAAAAGACGATTCGCACCTTGGCTGGTTACCTTGAACCCTATAAAGCTTCGATCATTACGGTTATCTTTTTTGCCTTATTATCGACAGTGTTTTCGATCGTCGGGCCTAAGTTACTGGGTAAAGCTACAACAAAGCTCGCGGAAGGTTTATTCGCTTGGTATGGCCAAACAGGACTTTTGACGGACTTTCAGTATATCGGTAGGATAATCGCCTTATTAATCGTCCTGTATATCATATCGGCCGCCTGTGCTTATGTACAAAGCTATATGATGGCCAAAATTTCGTTGGATGTGACCTATAAACTGCGTAAGAATATATCCGAAAAGATGAGTAGGGTCCCTCTCAATTATTATGACACCAGAACTCACGGCGATGTTTTATCCCGAATCACGAATGATGTCGATTTGGTGAGTCAAACGCTCAGTCAAAGTTTAACTCAGATTATCACCTCTGCTACGACAATCGTGGGCGTCTTAATCATGATGCTATCGATTAGCTGGCTGATGACTCTGGCATCCTTGCTGGTCATACCCATATCCTTAGGCATTGTCGGCGTTGTGTTCAAGAAATCTCAAGGGTTTTTCAAAGACCAGCAGAAGTATTTGGGTGAAATCAATGGTCATGTTGAAGAAATGTACGGGGGACATAACATCGTTCAGGCGTTTAACGGTGAAGAAGCGTCGATTGAAGTCTTTGAGAAACTGAATAACAAATTGTTTAGCTCCGCCTGGAAATCGCAATTTGTATCCGGAATGATGCAACCAATCATGATGTTCGTAGGGAACCTGGGGTATGTTGTGGTGAGTATTCTGGGGGGGTATTTGGCCGTAAAAAAAATGGTCGATATCGGAGATATTCAAGCCTTCATCCAATACATGCGGTCATTTACACAGCCGATTGCCCAACTTGCAGCGATATCAAGTACCCTTCAGTCAACCGTTGCAGCTGCAGAGCGTGTCTTTGAGTTTCTAGATGAAGAAGAGGAAGTTCCGGATACGACCACACCGATCAAGGTTCAGGACTTTTGCGGCAATGTAGCCTTTGAGAATGTCAGCTTTGGCTACAGTAAGGATAAGCTCATTATTCATAACTTTTCAGCGAGCATTAGTGCCGGGCAAAAGGTAGCTATTGTGGGACCAACGGGTGCCGGTAAAACCACGATTGTGAAACTGTTAATGAGGTTTTATGACATAAGCAAAGGGAAAATTATGATCGATGGTCATGACATTTTTGAGTTTACGAGACATGAGCTGCGTACGATGTTCGGCATGGTTCTTCAGGACACTTGGCTCTATAACGCTTCCATCATGGAAAATATCCGCTATGGAACCTTTGGAGCAACCGATGAGCAAGTGATCGAAGCAGCAAAGGCGGCACACTGCGACGAATTTATTCGTGCTTTACCCGATGGCTACCATATGATTCTCAATGAAGAAGCCAGTAATATCTCACAAGGACAGAAACAGTTATTTACCATAGCTCGGGTCATTTTGGCAAATCCTCAGATCTTGATTTTAGATGAAGCAACGAGTTCGGTCGATACGAGAACCGAGATTTTAATTCAAAATGCGATGGATCATTTAATGAGCAACAGAACCAGTTTTGTCATTGCTCATAGACTTTCGACGATCAAAGACTCAGATCTGATTTTAGTGATGAAAGACGGTGATATTATCGAACAAGGGAATCACGAGGAATTACTGGTAAAAGGTGATTTCTATGCAGGTCTATATAATAGTCAATTTTCTGAAGGGGAAGAGTAAATAAGGTCTGAAAGGAAGAGGTATAGGGATGAAAAAAAAGAAAAATTTAATCTTTGCACTCATAGGCATTCTAATTTTGGCAGGAGTAGGAGTTTGGTCTTACTTTTACCTGCAGAGTACCACGTATTTTACGACCGATAATGCGAAAGTGACTGCGGAATTATATAATGTTGTGCCTTTAAGTAGCGGTCGGTTGGTTAAAATCAACGTTGCAGAAGGTAGTTTGGTCAGCGAAAATGAAGTCCTCGCAAGGCTGCAAAATGGTTCGTATTTAAGATCTCCGATTAACGGACAAGTGGTTAAGCTTAATATTGTCTTAAACCAGATGGTTTCCCCAACAGTACCTGCGGCAGTTATAGCTGATACCAAGCATATCTACGTCGGAGCCAATGTCGAAGAAACAGACATTATCAAGATAAAAGTAGGGCAAGAAGTGACGGTTCAATTAGATGCCTATCCCGGTCGAGACTTTAAAGCTCATGTCAAAGAGATCAATAAAGTAACCCAAACGGCTCTTTCAGGAAATGCCACCAGTTTCAGTACCAGTGGCACGTATACCAAAGTAATCCAACTGATCCCTGTCAAGATCGTGATCGATGACGTTGTGAATTTAGATGGACTGATTGGCACCAATTCAACCGTAAAAATCAAACTAAAGTGAACTCGTTCAGCTAAAGCTGAACATCGGGGCTTCAGATACGAAACCCTCCAGTGGATGGTTTCGCCGAAGCCACATATCTCAAAAGGAATACTTCGTGGCAAAGGTGGATTCTACCCCACCTGAAGTGGAGACCGTGGGAACGCCCACTTATAGAAGTGGGCGTCTCACTTATTGGAAAGGGGGAAGTCGTCATGATTAAAACAAAGCCCTTCTTGAGGGCGGGATATATCGTTGTTCTAGTGGGAGTTGTCCTTATCACTTCGGCGTGTGGTGCTCAAAAAACGGCACAGCCAACAGTAGCTCCAGTTCAGGTGAAAACGGTGCCAGCGAATGTCATTGAAGCAGCGGGTAAAATTAAGGCGAAAGATACTAAAAATATTATTCTGGACTTTCCGGCGACGATTCAAACGGTTCCTGTCAAAGATGGGCAACGGGTGAGTCAAGGAGAAGAGCTTGCGACGTTGGATTTTCATGAAATAAATCAACAAATCCTGGATACAGAGAATACGTTAAAAACCGAGCAGCTCCAATTAGAAAAGATTCAAAACGACAGCGTGAATAGTGCAGCACAGGAATTAAGTGCCCTTCAAACAGCTCAAGAGGAGCTTCGCCGAGCCAACGAAGATTTAGCAAACCAGAAGACCTTGTTCGACGCAGGAGCGATCGCTAAAACGGTTCTGGATGTGGCTCAGAGACGAGTCGATGATGATGAGAAAAAGGTTGCTGATAAGCGTATATCACAGGCCAATGGTTTTAAACTAAGCAGCGAGATCCAAAAGCAAAAGATTATCACCCTTCAATCCGATGTCAAGCGGCTGAAAGATAAGCTGAATAAAAGCTATATCAAGGGTGACCAAATCGTATCAGATATTAAAAACGGTCTGGTTCAGGAAAGTACTCACGTTGCAGGAGATTCTCTTCCAGCAAACACCAAACTACTTAATCTGGTGAATATGGATAGCCTTGTCGTCGAAGCAGAGGTATCCGAGGATTTTATCAAGGATGTGAAGGTAGGAGCAGAAGTAGAGATCGTTCCCTTAGCTGATTCAACCAAGCGATATAAAGGTCGAGTTTTGAAGATCGCGGATATAGGCCTTGAGATAAATGGGGAAACCGTTATAGAGACGGAAATTTCAATTGAGAACATGGATCAGTTTGTTAAGCCAGACTTTAATGTCGATGTGAAGATATCAAAGGGAGCTGCTCTATAAGGAAGCTCCAGGCCTAGAGAACACAAACATACGACTGCATCGAGATGTTCTGATGCTCTCAAGATTAGATTCGAAAAAATGGTAAGCATGACCTAAGATAATTATCAGGTCGTGCTTACCATTTGGAATTTCAGCATCAATATTTTTACCGATTGCTTTAAATATGTTCTCGATTCCATTATAGAAGGAATGCAGTATTGAACCTATTGCTGTAAGTTCTATTAAAGTAGGTTCCTCCGTTTTACTATTCTCCAATAGCGCTAACATGGGTGGAGTTGGGAGATAGTAGCAAGCTAGCCACCGCAGGTGTAAAATAGCTTGTGAACGTTTGAAAGCGAGTATATAATTAATCATAGTTTGATTCTGGAGGTGAGCCAGTGCCAATTGATAATCATGTTTGGTTATTACTACTTTTCAACGTTTCATTCATACTGGCTTTATCTTGGGTAAGCTATAAATTCATTAAACGTGGCGCCCATTCCTTCAATGTATCTGAGCGCAACATCGGTATTGCTAAGGTAACTTCCAACGTGTTGACTATGTTAGTGAATCGGTACTTGATTTATAAAAGAATGATTAAGATTGATACCGATGATGATCCGCCACATTATCTCCTTAGTTTACTGTCATAAAAACTAAGGAGGAAAAAACATGAATATTTTTGGTTCCGCATTTACTGATTTATTGACAAAATTTATTGGTTTAACAGGGGACTGGTTTGTCGCTGTCATCCTGGTAACCCTAGTAATTAGGATATGTCTCTTACCGTTATCCGTTAAACAACAAAAAGATCAATTTACAACATCTACACTTAATCAGGTCAAATCAGTTCTAACAACTAAATTTAAGAACCAGACCGAAAAAATTGATCTTGAAGTCTCGAAGATCGTTTCTAAATATAAGGTTAACACCTTCCTATCAATATTATTGAGCTTAATCCAAGCCCCGATCCTATTCTCCTTGTACGCCTCGATTATCAATTTAAGTACATCAGTGGGAAGTTTGCTGGTCCCTTGGATATTAAGTGTTCATGCACCTGATTCGTTTCACGTTCTACCCATCTTGGCAGGTGCATTCCAAGCATTAGGGGGTTTCACTGCGGAAACCAGATCTTTTCTAATGTTTATTGTACCGGTAGTGATTGGACTTGTATTCCTCTGGAAAGCTCCCGCTGTCCTTAGTGTATACTGGATGACGAACTCTGCATTAAAGTTCCTTGAATATAAGATATTTTCGTTGAAGGCTGTTCGTAACAGGTTTTTAAAGATACCTACCGCTGAAGAGATGTTGAAAAGTGTATATTAACTAACCTAACTTTAGCGAAACTACCCTACTCATTCGGCTCCCATCTAACGGTGGGGGCCTTTTTCTATGTGGGTAAAGGAAGAAAGTAGTGGATCCTTCGAGCACATCTGTTGTGAGTTTATCAAATTCGCGCTTAGGCTCCAGAAATAGAAACTTACAATAAGAAGTCTGACGCCTATATGGGTGCTCAGACTTCTTTAAATTAAAGTTCTATTATCAATTCATGTGACAAAATAAGCTGATAATTCTTAAAATCTGCGTGTCACATTCGACAGAAATCACCAATACTCATGTTGTACAATAAAGCTTAGCCAACTGAATCATTAATGAGTTTCTAATGGTCAGCATGGAAGAGTCTGAGTTCTTCTTCAAAATTTATGATGTCTAGTGAATTATTCGAAATGTGTAACGAAGTGAAGCAAAAGTTTCACGAAATAGTTTTTTATCCTAAACGGAATAGGGGCTAAAACAAAGTAAGGATTGGATTCTTATTCAGTCTAAAAAGAAGGGTGAAGTTATGAGTAAAAAGAAAATTATCTCAGTCGTAATTATAGTAGTTATCTTTATAGCTGGAGTTGCACTATTTCGTCGTAATGTAGTTCAATCAACCTCAGGAGCCAAGGGTAATCAAAGTAAGGCAACTGTAACAAGTAACAAGGTGGCAGTAGTAGTAATTAAGCCGAAAGAGCTAGCTCAAAGCGAAGGGACAAACTATAAAGCAAGCTTGGAAGCTGATCAGGAAGGAATTATAAGTTCGAAGAACAGTGGAAAGGTAATCAGTATTTTATTTGAGGATGGAAAGCAAGTCACTCAGGGTGAGACTCTTGTAGTTTTAGATGATAAGGATATTAAGAACCAGTTAAAGTCTGCTGAAAGCCAGTTGGAGGTTGCCAAGGCCTCTCTGCAAAAGCCGGAGGCGAACCTTGAAAGTACTCAACGTTCCTACGATCGAACAAAAACATTGGTGGAGCAAGGTGCTGCGGCACAGGTTGAACTGGAAAACGCAGATACTTCTCTGAAAATGATTAAGGCAGACATTGCTTCGAGTCAAGCTAATATGCAAGCAGCTCAGACCAATATCGACAATCTGAACACGGCCTTAGCCGATATGATAATCCGAGCTCCCATCACCGGCGTGATGGACGGAAAAAATGTCAACCTTGGACAGTACCTCTCTCCGGGAAACGTTCTAGGCAAGGTAAAGGATATTTCCATGATAGATGCCGTAATCGAGATAGACCAAGCGCTAATTCAGACGATAAAATTAGGACAAAAGGCTAGTTTAAAGCTTAATGCAGATGATCCTAATACCTATGACGGTGTAGTAAAAAGCATCAATCCCTCTGCGGATTCATCCTCCAGAGCTTTCAAGGTGAAGATCCAATTGGATAATGAGAAGTTATCCTTAAGACCGGGAGTATCAGCTAAGGTCATGCTGATGGACGATGCCAAAGTCCAGAAGTTTGCGATACCTGTACAGCTAATAACCGGTAAGGAAGGTAACTATTCCGTATACATAAATGATAAGGGAATTGTCAAAAAACGTGCCATAACAGTTGGAACCTTGGTAAACAATCAGGCCGAGATCAACTCAGGACTTCAAGGGAATGAAGAAATTATATCGACAAACCTGAACATGATTCAGGAGGGTGATCCGATCACGGTGGTTTCAGAATAGGGGGACTAAGGGATGTTTATAACAAATATTAGTATCAAACGGCCAATATTTATTAGCGTTGTCATAATGGTATTCATTCTGATAGGAATCATGAGCTATCGAGGATTGAACATTAATGATATGCCCCAAGCAGAGTTTCCCTTTGTTACAGTTTCCATTACCCAGCATGGTGTTGCCCCCGATCAAATGGAAACCAATGTGGCCAAGAAAGTTGAAGAATCTATAGGGCAAATATCTGGTGTCAAGCATGTTACGACGAATATCAGTGAGGGCTCATGTAATGTTATGGTTGAATTTGTTCTGGAAACATCGCCGGACGTTGCTGCCCAAGAAGTGCGGGACAAAGTCACTTCGATCCGGAAAAGCCTTCCCGATGATATCGATGATCCAATTATTTCTAAATACGATTTTTCGGCCCAGCCAATCTTATCTCTGGCAGTGACCGGTACAATGGATAATCGTGCCATTTCCAAGCTTGTGGATGATGTGATCACCAAGAGTTTATACACTGTCAACGGTGTTGGCTCGGTCAAGGTATTCGGTAAACAGGAAAGAGAGATCAAGATTAAGCTGGATCTCGAGAAGTTAGCCGCCTATGGTCTGTCTCCAGCTGAGCTGGTGAGTGGAGTCCAGAATGGCAACTTGGAAGTACCGGGCGGAAAGGTTACGGACGGGCAAAGTGAAATATCCCTGCGCACCGACAACAAGGTCAAGAGTCTAGAGGATTTTTACAACATTACGGTTGGGACACATTCGGGTCGTGAGATTAAGGTTCGTGATGTAGCTACGGTATCGGATGGAACCAAAGATCAGGATAGTATTTCTTATTATGATGGCAAAGAGGCCATCGGTATCGATATAATTAAACAGTCGGGTTCTAATACGGTGAGCGTCGCGGATAACGTCAAAAATCAATTGAATCTTATCAAGGGAGCTCTTCCCGCAGGCATAGATATTGGTGTTGTAGCGGATAATTCCGTGTCGATCCGTGATTCGGTTAATGAAGTCGTAAAAACAATTTATGAAGGGTGTATCCTGGCAGTAATTATAGTGTTCCTTTTTTTAGGGGAATGGGAAAGTACCCTGATCAGTGGAATTTCGCTGCCAACATCGATTATTACAACCTTTATTGCCATGAAGGTCATGAACTTCTCACTGAACACCATGTCCCTGATGGCCCTGTCGTTAGCTGTTGGCTTGTTGATTGACGATGCCATCGTGGTGAATGAGAATATTGTCCGGCACTTGCATATGGGGAAGCCAGCCATGCAGGCAGCCCGGGAGGGTACCTCGGAAATTGGGTTAGCTGTTTTAGCAACAACCTTTGCAGTGGTCGCAGTTTTTGTACCGATCGGCATGGTTAGTGGGATTATCGGAAAATATTTTATTGAATTTGGTCTCACAGTAGCCTTTAGCATGCTGGTTTCCCTATTTATATCCTTGACGCTTGTGCCGATGATGTCTTCTAGATTGTTAAAGGCAAAGAGAAAGACGAGAAAAACCTTTGTAGGTCATTTTTTAGACTGGTTTAATAATAAATTTGATGCGTTGGGAACGACCTATGCTAAAGTTTTAAAAGTTGTTCTTAATCATCGTTTTATAATCCTTATCCTTACTGTCGTTCTTTTTGTTGCCAGTATTATGCTGGTTCCTTCGTTGGGCTTCAGCTTTGTTCCAGCCACCGATACGGGGACCATCACTATCAGCGCGGCTACGGACTCGGGATTGACACTGCAGGCTCAAGGGGAAAAAGCCAAAGAAATTGAAAAAAGGCTGAAGAAATATCCTGAAATCAAGCATCTTTATACTACGGTGGGTTCCAACAATATTTCAATTTATGTAAAAATGAACGAGAAACAAGAGCGAGAAAAATCATCTAAACAGATCGCTTCAGCAATCAGGGAGGACTTAAATGGAATCCCTGGCATTGAATTAGCCGTACAAAGTTCTCAAGGACCCGGTGGGGGGGGGAGTAAGGATGTCTCCTTTGTTATTCTAGGGACCGACCAGGAGGCCTTGCAGGCTTTTGCCCTGAAAGCAAAAAAGATGATGAGTGAGGATCCTCACGCCAAAGATGTCGGGATCAATCTCAAAACCGGCAAAACGGAAGCGAAATTAGAGGTGGACAGGGATAAGGTAACAGATCTTGGAGTTGATACATCACTAGCGGCTGAGACGATACGGGCGCTTTTCGACGGGATAGATGCAGGAAAATTTGAGTATGCAGGTGACAGGTATAATGTGAGGGTATCCCTGAAGGATGATCAGCGCAAAAGTTTGGATAATTTGGACGGTCTTTACATTAATAGCTCAAAAGATCCTTCGACCTCAAAATTGATACCGCTTGCCAATATTACGAAAAAAGTACTGTCCACTTCATATGCCACCATCTTCAGATATGATAGGCTTAGGCAGGTTGAGCTTTCAGCAAATGTTGAAGGAATAGCCGTTGGAGATTTTTTAACAAAGTATACAAACATGTTTAAAGGGCTCGATATTCCTAAAGGAGTTTTTATAAAGCAGGGCGGAATGAACGAGACTATGTCGGAAGGCTTCATGAATCTTGTTATCGCGCTACTGATGGGCATACTTTTCATGTACTTAGTAATGACCATGCAGTTTGAAAGCTTTTTGGATCCCATTGCGATCATGTTTTCTCTGCCCATGGCGCTTATCGGTGCGGTCTTGGGACTGTTTATCGCAGGGAGTGAGCTCAGCATATTGTCCCTGATTGGGATCATTCTTCTGATGGGACTGGTAGCTAAGAATGGTATTCTGCTCATCGACTTTACGAAGCAGAGAAGGAAGGAAGGACTTGGTGTCAAAGAGGCTTTAATAGAAGCTGGCACCGTCCGGTTAAGACCTATTCTCATGACGTCTATAGCCATGATCTTTGGTATGATTCCTGTTGTCATTGGAACAGGAGCCGGGAACGAGATGCGTGCGCCCATGGGGCAGGCCGTCATTGGTGGGTTGATCACTTCAACTCTCTTGACACTCTTTATCGTTCCGGTGGTCTATTCTCTGCTGGATTCTCTGAAGAAAAAGTTCCGTAGGAAAAATCAAAAAAATGTACCCGCCAATTTAAACTGATGAAATGAGCTTTATCGAACAGAAATCTATAATTGAACGATCGCCTTCAAAAATCCGCCCGTAACTGGGCGGATTTTCTATTCAACATAGATACACTATGGTTGCTGTTTATATCCGATTTCATTGAGCAAAAACTGGTTATGAATCGAGGAAAAACTTAACAAGCATACTATGGCCCCAGCTAAGGCAAGAAACATGTCCCAATGTGTGTCCCAAATATCCCCTTGAAGTCCAAGGAAAGCCTCTGCGCCTCCGCCCAACACCATTGCCACGCGCCACTCAACTAATTCATAAAGAGCACTTACCCCAAGAACTAATCCGAGAATAATGGTGATGATCAATTTTCCTTTACGGAAGTCAGATGTTCGTAGCAGGATTTCCCTTAAAGTAAGGGCACAAACGAAACCATTAAAAAAATGAGCAAACCGATCATAGTAATTCCTACCAAGATGAAAAGAATCCTGTAGCCAGCTAAACAGGGGCACTTTGCCATAGGTGTAATGTCCACCGATGAGAACTATTATTGCACCCAAACATAGAAGCAAGTAAACCGGAGTGGTGAGACGGAACTTATTATATGTATAAATAATCATAATTGTCGCCAAAATGATCGGAGCAACCTCTAAAAACCAAGTGCCCAATTGGTAAGGTCTATAAGCAGACCATATAAACACCGCGACAAAGCTTACTAGGAGGAAAAGGTGGATCAGTCTAAAGATTTCTTACTTCTAGCATGGTTCAATTCCTGAAAAAAATTCAATAATTATTGTAACTAGTTGTTTTGCAGGAAATTGGAGATTAATATACTAATTAATGATATAGAGTTGAGGCTTGTAGGTTGAAGAATAACTGACGAGGAGGTCCTACTTATGAACGTTACCCTGGATTGTATTCCTTGCTATATAAAGCAAACGATCAATACTTTAGCACAAACTGAAATCTCTGAGGAAAAAGCGAGGGAAATCATCTATCAGACTCTGTCCCTCTTTCCTCGATTAGACTCGCAAGGAACTCCTGCAGAGAACTCGACCATCGTTCTTAGAAAGGTCAATGAGCTGTTGGGAATCGAAGATCCATTTCATAGAGCTAAAAAGGAGTCCAATGATTTGGCACTTAAACTCCTGCCCCAGTTAAAAGAGAGGATTCGCCAAAGTACAGACCCACTCTTTAGGTCACTGCAAATTTCAGTTGCCGGGAATATTATCGATATGGGCATTCTGAAAGAGTTTGATATTGAGGGGAGTATTCGGGAGGCCATGGAGAAGAATTTTGCCCGGGATGATTACGAGTCTTTCCAGCAAAGACTAAAAGAAGCCCGGGAGATACTAATTCTCGGAGATAACAGCGGGGAAATTGCGTTCGATAGGCTATTAGCGGAGCAACTGTCCGAATTCGGGATCGGGGTAACATATGTAGTTAAAGACCGACCGATTTTGAATGATGCCACGATGGAAGATGCGGTTTATGTAGGGATGACAGAGCATATTCGCGTAATTTCTAATGGCAGCGGTTTTTTAGGGACAATTCTCAAGGACTGTTCGGAAGAATTCAAACAAGCTTTTAAAAAGGCTGATTTAGTGATCAGTAAAGGGCAGGCTAATTATGAATCCTTAGAAGCGCTTGGCAAGGAGGATAGTAGACTGCATTTCTTGTTGCGTGCCAAGTGTGAGGTTGTAGCGAAAAATTTAGGGGTTCAACTTGGTGAAATGGTGTTTTGCTGTGATGCTCCAGCTCCTTGCCGTTGATCGGACATAATGACGCTTGGGTAGAAAAAATGAGAGTAAATTTAAGGTATAGTGCCACCTGGCTTTTAAACTGGGTGCACTACGCTTTTGGCCTGGTGTGGAATGGGGTGTGGTGTCTGGTCTTTTGTTTATCGTGGGTTTATTTCCTCGATCGAAGCAGGACTCTAAGGAAAAATGTAGAAGGTTTAAGCATAAATAGCTGCTAGATAGTTTTTATATGGAATGGTGAAAAAATGAAACTTGAATTTGCGAATAATACCAGGGCGAAGGCATTCATAAATTTCTACGAGAAGAGATATCTTAGAGATCCCTTGAAGAGGAACTCCATGTCAGGCTTGCTCAAAAACCTTCTTAATGGCAAGAGTGTGATGTGCCGATCCGCCTATCTTGAGCCGGTTATGGTCGAGGATAATGGTAGGATCATTATGATCGCGCTTTTGACACATGCGGACAGGATGCCTGACTTCCTTCAAATTGCGTTTTTTGAAGCGGATGGCAAGGACAGTAGGGCGTTCAAGCTGATCCTCGACCGAGCCTATGAGCTTGCCAAGGAACGGGGCGCCAGTAAGCTTACAGGATCCCTCAATGCTCATGTAAATTACGGTCTGGGCTTTCTGGCTAGCGATTATGACAAACCTCAGGGATTTGGAACCATGCACAACCCCGCATTCTATCATGAGCTATTTTCAGAGAACGGCTTCGAAGCGAGCGATCTGGTGAGCTTTAAGAAGGACTTAGACGAACTTGAAGAACTATTTAACCCGAGGATTATAGAAAGAGTGAACCGCCGCTATTCCATTCGCGCTCTGGATTATAAACATCTGGAACGGGATGCCCAGATCTATACAAGCATCAATAACCAAGCCTTCAATGACCATCCGTTTTACTATCCAAGGAACCCGGTTGAGGACTTGGAGCTTTTCAAGGACTTTAAACCTCTTCTCAGGCCCGAAAACCTCCTTTTTGCCTACAAGGGGAATGAACCGGTAGGATTCATGCTTTGGTATCCCGATTTCCATGAAATTATGAACCCCGGAGAGACCATAGGAATCAGAACTGTGATCAGGAACAAATTGCTGGCGCGTAGGATCAGGACCGTGAAGATTGTGGAAATGGGTGTTTTGCCTCAGGAGCGGAAGAACGGCGCCGTGCTGGCACTTCTTAATAAGGTTTTCGAACTGACAAAAGGAAAGTACTCTCTATTCGAGTCGGGCTGGGTTCTTGAATCCAACACCCCTTCAAAAATGCTGGGAGTAAAACTGGCTGATTCGAGCTACAAGAGGTACAAGGCCTTTATCAAGGATGTGACCTAGATGGAAAAGTTCCTAAGCATCGGTGCGCTTGTCGACTGGTGTGGAGAAGCCCGCCGGACATCTTTTTCCATGACCTTAAACAGGATTATTGAAGAGAACAAAGGTCACATAAATCTCCTGGAACTTCTCGAGGAGGTCAATCCGTGCGGCCAGGAATACTACGTCCATAAGGACATCATCCTGATCACCTACCATTGCGATCTCAATCTGCTGAGTTTTCGAAAGAACCTGAAACTTAAGGTCGGGACGAGGATGATCGGTCTGCCAATTTCCATGAGCCGAAGCGGTATTTGGGCCTGTGATGAGGGTGACGGTGAGTTGCAGAAAAAAGTGCTTGAAGCCTTGGCGAAACTCAAGGGACTCACGGTCGTGCTGAACTCGGATATCGAGTTTCCTGGCCAGAACCGGACCCTCTCGAATTATGTATTCCGGAATCGGTTCACAGACTTCGATCAGTACTTGGGCGACATGAGATCTTCCTACAGGCGGCATCTGATGATAGCTATGCAAAAGGGCGAGGACCTTTCCTTTAATAAGGTTTTGCCCGGCGATTTTACAAGTCAACATTATCAGCTTTATCAAAGTATCATGGATCGCGCAGACTATCCTCTTGAAGTGCTTTCCCCGGAGTTCTTCAAACGTTATAATTCGGAAATCTTCGAGACCAGAGATTCGACAGGGCGGCTGCTCGCCTTCATTCAGATGAAGGGAATAGGGGATACACTGCATTTTATGTTCTGTGGTTTCGAAAGAGAGGGCAAAGCGACGGGCAGCAAAGGGGACAGTGCAGTCCTCTATCAGAACATGCTGCTGTTCATCATCAGGCATGGTATCGAAAAAGGCTACAAACGGATCAACATGGGACAGACTTCCGCAGAAACCAAACTTAAACTAGGCTGTGTTGAAGAAAAGAAGTATCTCTATGCGCGGCATAGCAATCCATTGATCGACGTTGTCTTGAGGCGGCTTTCTGGCGTGTTCTCAGATAAGGGATACTCGACCGGGCATAGAGTGTTCAAGGTAGACGTTGGCCAAAGCGGGAATGGGGCGGCGTACTGATGAAAATTTTCTTGAAGAAAATACGAGCGAGGACGCTATTTTCTCTGTTCGATCCTGTGAGGGTGGAGCCGCTTGAACTGTGCTATCTGCAAGCCTTATCCGATAATTTGGGCATGGAGAGTTTTGTCATCGACGACCTTTTTGGACTGCTTGAACCTCAAGGGATCCGACCACAGGCGGTCATCCTCACAGGATATAATATCGCAGAGGAAGAAATTCTTAAGGAAGCAAAAGTATACAAGAAGGACTTTCCAGAAGTGAAAATCATCGTAGGAGGACTGCATGTTGAACTCAACAGGGAATCCTTCCGCAAGCACGATATTGATTTCGTCATTCACAGCCAGGATTTGACCGTACTCCAGAATGTCCTGCAATTCATACGAGGAGACATTTTGGAACTGCCGTTAGCCGGGGTGGACATGAGAATCGTTTTAGAAGACGGCGGTGACTTTTGGCGAGAAGGAACCCGTATTGTCGTTCAGTCACCTCAAGGGATAAGGCCTAACAGGACACTGACTGGCCTTGTCTGCGACCGGACAAGATACTTGGACAAAAAGTCAGTTGCCCTCGTAAAGAGCCGGGTCGGCTGCCCTTACCAGTGTGATTTCTGCTATTGTAAGCTGATTAATGGCGGGGTACATGTCAAGAGTGACTATAAGGAATTGTTAAGGGACGTGTTGGGGATTCGAGCGAATTACCACTGGCTGGTGGATGATGTATTTCTGGCTTCCAGGCAGGATGCTCTGGATTACCTGCAAGCCTACGAAGAGATGACGAACGCGGAGGGCCAAATTAAACTACGCCTCATTGCCTATCTGAGGGCGGATTTTATTGTCAAGGAGCGTGATCTGCTGGGTAAACTCAAGGGTTGCGGACTCGATGAAGTCATCGTGGGGTTTGAAACGACTGACAACGGTGAGCTTGAAGAGTACAATAAACAGACCAATGCCCTCGATTACCCAAAAGCTATTGAGTTGCTTAGAGACCATGATATTGACCTGACGGCGCTGTTCATGGTGAGGCCTGATTATGGCCTGGCAGATTTCATCAAGCTGAATCGATTTATAAATAGAAATCGGATTGACACCTATTCGATCGCGATACTTACACCCATAAAAGGGACACGAAATTATGAGGATATGATGAGTCAACTGGTGACAAAGGACCCGAAGAAATACGACTTTATGCATCTTGTGCTTGAACCCAGACTTCCTCGAATAGTGTTTAATATACTTTTTTACAGTTTTTATTTGAGAATGCTAAAGTCTCGAAGAATACGCACCTACTTCCGGCAACTTTTTAGTAAGGCACATTCAAGCAAATAACCAGTCAGTATGCCAGTCTATTTTGTGTCATACTGCGTCGGCATGTTCACCTAATAGGCCCGCTATGAGGTGAACATACCTCCTTGTCTGACGCAAAATATCCAAGGCATCTTTGACTTGTTATTTTCTTTCATATGCCTAAACAACAGAACTAGACAACAAAACGCTGACGACTAATTAGACAGGAGAACCGTCCCCTTGTCTGCTGCGATGAATTGAAGAGAAGGAGAAGGATATGTCAGTTAAACTTTGGGACTTCTGGGCGGATCGGTATAGCCGGCTATGGGTACAAAAGGTCAGTCTGGGACCGACCCGAGACTATGTATCACGTGAAATTGAAGAGATTGCTCTCGGCAGGAAGATGCTGCTCCTCGATCTTGGCTGCGGTCCGGGGGATCTTCTGAAGGAACTAGCGGAGAAATGTCCCCAGCTAGAGCTCACAGGCGTGGATTATTCACCAAGGATGCTGGAGATATCTCAGCAGAGGAACGGAACGGCTAAGCATATTCTCATGGACGCCGCAGATCTAGACCAGTTAGAGGTAAGGTACGATATCATTGTCTGCACACACTCGCTTCCTTACTACCGTGACCCAATGGAAGTGTTCAGAAACTTAAGCAGACTTCTCACCAAGAAGGGTAGGCTCATTGTCGGCTTCGCAAGCGGGAACAGCGTTTACGATAAAGTGGTGCTCTCGGCGGTTAAACTAACCACGGGAAAAGCAAATTATCCCAGCGACCGGGAGTTTGTAGACCTGGTCAAGGATTACTTCCAGGTCTACAAACTTAACATCATTAAAAAGAGGGCGTTCTTTATGCCTAGGATTGCAGTCTATACGCTGAGCAGGAGGGTGGACGATAGGATGGACAGTAGGGAGTGATGCAGATGGATGTGCTTTTGATAAGACCAAAGCCGGATAGAGAGACCATCGGGCTACAGCATGTCATGATTTGTGAACCTTTGGAACTAGAATACTTAGTCTCGAATGTTCCTGATGAGATCAGGTCAAAGGTCAGGGTCGAGATCATGGATATGATCCTTGAAAGGGAATCCTATGAAAATATCCTGACAAGGCTTAGACCGGCCTTAGTAGTTTTCACAGGATATATAACCCATGTCGGCCTCATCAAGACGATGTGCTCTACGGCAAAGGAACTTGTCCCTGGGATATTGACCGGCGTAGGAGGAGTCCATGCGGAAGTTGTAGCAGAGGATTTCGAAGCCCCGGATATCGACTTTGTCTATTCGCGAAATGGCATAGACGGTTTTAATGAGACGCTCAGGGAGATGCTGGCGAACAGGAACGTGGAAGAAATTAAGGTCACACTGGATGAGCTGGGCGAGAAGAAGACGTCTTTTTCCTATAGGCATCCGGACAGGAGTGCGGTCTCAAGATATCGTCAGGCCTACTACTATATGTTCCACAGCCCCTGTGCCCTGATCAAGACTTCCTTTGGCTGCCCGTATAACTGCAGCTTTTGCTTCTGTAAAGAGATTACCAACGGAACCTACTTCACCAGAGAGCTCGACGATATAGTGGATGAACTTGCAGCGATTACTGAGAAAGAGATCTACATTGTCGACGATGACTTCCTCTATAACGGAGCAAGGATCAGGGAGTTTTTACGGCTTCTGGAAAAACGAGGGATTGAAAAAAACTTTCTTGTCTATGGCAGAGCTGATTTTGTGGCGGAAAATGAAGATCTCCTGAGAGATTTCAAAAGGCAGGGGCTTCGGGCGGTCATCGTCGGCATTGAATCCATAAGGGCGTCGGACCTGGAGTCGTATGATAAGCGAACGGACAAGGACATGAACGAAAAGGCTGTCAAGGTGCTGAAAGCGCTCAATATCGAGCTCTATGCTACGCTGATCATTCCCACGGATTTCGCCAAAACGGACTTCAAAGAGCTGACGGTTTGGCTAAGAAAGCAAGATGTTCGCTTTGTGAATCTGCAGCCTCTCACACCGCTTCCAGGAACTGGGATATTCGAGCAATACTCCGCTAAACTGCTGTATCCAAGAGAACGGTTTGAAATGTGGGATATGGCCCACGTTATATTGAAGCCTGAGGGTATGGAAATTAGGGCCTTCTACTGGGAGATCGTGAAGGCCTATTATCGGATTATTATGAGACCAAAGCACATTGTGGCCTTGGTAATAAAATATGGAGTTAGAGATAATCTAAAGATGCTTCTTGGCAGCTCAGCCGTCTCGCTGCAGTACATGAAGAAAGTAATACGGGGTTACTAATGAAGAAGATCATCTTGATCCAACCCAGTCCCTATGATCAGAATCGAAAGCCCCTCAAGAAGAAAAAGCTATATTTCGCCGGGCTGGCGCTTCCTCTTCTCGCGGCACTTACCCCTAAAGACTATGAAGTCGAGATAGTCTTTGAGATCCTGGAAGATATTCCGTTTGAAACCGATGCGGATATCGTTGGTATTAGCAGCATGGGACATGGTGTCATTAGGTCCATTGATATCGCCATGGAATTCAAGAAGAGAGGAAAGACGGTGATCCTTGGGGGATACATGGCCAGTATCATGGCGGAGGAAGCCCAAAAGTACTGTGATGCTGTGTTGATCGGAGATGCAGAGCTTGTATGGGAGGAGCTTCTCCGGGATTGTGAGAACGGTACCCTGAAACCAGTGTATAAGAACCGACTGGAGGATGGCTGGTTCTCCACACCTCCACCAAGATTCGACCTGATCACGAATAAGAATCTCGGAGATTTCCTGCCTGTTCAGGCAGGAAGGGGATGTCCGCATAGCTGCAGCTTTTGCTCAGTGGCTTGCCTCTATGAAGGAAGTTATGTCAAGAAACCCATTGCGGAGGTTGTGCGGGACATTAAACAGATTAAGGAACTTGGCTACAGGAAGTTCCTACTTCTGGACGACAATATTTTTGCTGACAAAGTGTATCTTAGCAAGTTGATCGAGGAGATCAAAGCTTTGGACATGCAGTGGATGAGCCAGTGTGACATCCGGATCGGCAAGGAGCATAGCCTGCTCGATATGCTCAGGGACAGCGGTTGCACAACCTTGAGCTTCGGGTTAGAAAGTCTTAAAAAGGAGAGCCTCAAGGCTATGAATAAAGCCTGGGCCAACCCTGATGACTATCCTGCTCTCATCAGGAATATACAGGACCACGGGATCGATGTGTCCACGGAGATGGTGGTCGGTGGGGAAGCAGACACGCTAGAGTCCATCAAAGCGACCAAGGATTTCATTGAGGATAACAAAATTTCCGTCCCCAGATTCTACATCCTCACGCCGATTCCCGGTACCCAATTCTTCAAGGACATGGAGGCGCTGGTGAGGCTGGTCAAGACCGACATCTATTCGTTTGACGGCACAGAGGCAGTGCATACCATTCCCAAGATGACACCCGAAGAACTGACGAAGGCTTACTGGAAGCTGTATGAATCTCTGTTCACCTTTAAGTCCATTGCCAAACGAAATATATTTAGGAAAGAGTTTTTAAGGGAGCCTGGGAAATACCTCTTCTATTCAGCAGTCAACCTCTACTATAGACATCAGATAAAACGGCGGGTTGTACCCAACATTTTCTAGGAGATAGGGATGAAGATATTACTAGTCAGACCTCCAAGGATCAAACAGGCCATAACGTTAAGTGACTTCATGTTCGCGGAACCCCTGGGTCTCGAGATGATCTACGGTCAGCTTGAAGCGCGTTATACGGTTGAGATTTTTGATATGATGGTGGAAAAAGAGGGTCTCACGAGCAAGATGGCTAAGTACCTTCCCGATGTTGTGGGGATAACGAGCCTTTGCATTGATGTCAATACCCTGCTTAACCTATGCGGGGAAGCCAAGGCGTTTAATCCCGAGATAACAACCATGGTGGGTGGCACCCAAGCGTTCCTCAGCGCGATGTCCTTTGCAGATGATTCTGTAGACTACATCTTTGAGTTTGTGGACGAAACCAATCTATTGAAGCTTTTTGCGATCCTGGAGTTTGCGAAAGGCGACCAGCAAGAGACCGAGGAGGAAATCGCCTTAATTCAGGGCATAAGGACTCGGTTCAAGGGCTTTGCTTCGAACGGTATTAAGGGCAGGAACAAGTACCTACTTCCTAACAGGGAATCGACAGCGAGATACAGGAGGAAGTACTCGTACTTCGGATATAAGCCGGCGGCAATTATGGAGTTTGGAACAGGCTGCGCAAAGGGCTGTGAGTTCTGCCTTAGATGGAGGATCGAGGGTTCCGAAGAAATCCTGATCGACCGCGATCTAATCAGAAAAGATCTAGAATCCATCAAGGAACCCACCATCATGCTCGTGGACAATGACTTTTTCGCTAGTGAGCATAAGATTCGGACCTTCTTCGGTTTGGTGAGGGAACTCAAGTTGAAGAAGAACTTTATTGTCTATGCCTCGGTGAAGGGCATCCTCAGTTACGAGCCATTCGTGAAGGAATTCAAGGAACTTGGGCTAAAAGCGGTCCTTGTCGGTTATGAGAGCTTTAACGATGCTGAATTGTCCGACTACCGCAAGAAGTCCGATACCAACGATAATTTGAAAGCTGCTCGGATGCTTGAACGGATAGGAATTGACGTCTGGGCTTCCTTCATTGCCCATCCCGACTGGTCGAAAGAGGATTTTAAGAAATTAAGGAAAACTGTAAGCCAGCTTAAGCCCCAGATTTCATCCATCAACCCGCTCACTCCATTTCCTACTCTGCCTCTCTACGATAAGTACAAGGACAGGCTACTTTATGCTAGTGATGACTATAAAAGCTGGTCCTTTGGACAAGTGATGATTAGACCCTCTAAGTTATCGCTGAGAGGTTACTATTACGAGCTGCTCTTAACCAATATGTATGTCAATTTGGTGGTAAATCGTGAGTCGGAGATGCTAAAGCGGTATGGCTTGAGGAGAATTCTTGGAATGGCTGTAGGCTCCACTAGGACTCTTTTAAAGTACTGTCGTCTCATGATCAACGCCCGATAATCGATATCTTCTTGACGAGAAGGTTGACGAATAGACTAAGGTGAGCTATACTGATGTTCGGTCCAATTATCAATCGGGGCATAGCGCAGCTTGGCTAGCGCGCCTGCCTTGGGAGCAGGAGGCCGGGGGTTCGAATCCCTCTGCCCCGACCATATTTCTATCGACCCCCAGATCGACTAATTATGTAACCAAATGTTCGGTATATATGGATAACATACAACATAAACGCGCAAGGCCTTCTGATGTAGTCAGGGGGTCTTGCGCGTTTATTAGTTTGGTGCAAAGGCCGCCATTAAAGCGGGTCTTAGCATCTTTCGACGGATCATTCGATTAGGATGGGTGTCCTTTAAAAAATTGTAACGAAGACCAAACAAGATATATAGGCAGCAGATGTGACCCATGATGGTGCTAAAGAAAAGGACATTAGCCAGTCCAAGGAAAAGACTGACATTGCCAAATTAGCTCATACCGAGTAGTAACGACAAGGCAGGCTGGGATGTGACCAGAAGTGGTGCTATTCATTGTCAAATAAAGCAAGAAAGCTTTCGCTACCGTTGAACCATTCTGTTTCTGGATTTGAAGGATTTACGCGATTTCTTTTCATATATTTACTCAATGGGTCTAACTCGCTTGTCCGATTAATGAACCGTTCCACAAAAGCATAAGGATAAACCATTAGTTTGAAATCGTTACTATAAATTAGACCCTCACAATAAAACTCGGCAGTGACAAATCCTTGTTTGCTTATGAACTCAACAGTCGTAAAAAAACCATGCTGTTGTTTTCCGACAGTCTGGAGCTTAGATATTGCATAATAACAATAGCCATCATCAAGAAGCTTGAATTCTTGAGGGTCAAGCTTCTTGAATGTTTTAAGACGATCCGCAAGCTTGAGGCTATCATTAGCAATTGTTAGACCAGACTCCGGCTCACTGGGGTTTCTCACAGATATTCCGACCTTTAGGTTTTTAAATAGGATTGGGAAACCAATATATACATCGGAATTCACAATTTTCAAGCGTGAAGAGACAGCTGCAAGGGTAATCACGTTTGAGTTAATCGTTAATAAGTTGGTATCAAGTAATTCATCAACAGTGGGTAGTTGACCAACTTTACTTATGCTTTTGAGATTGCCTAGAATTCTACGTATGAAGTACACAAGAAAACAAATAGCGAGAAATAAACCAATGAGCAACACACCTCTGTCAAAGGGAGTAAGGTTCATCATTAGAAGGTTAAGTACGATCGTAGTCCAGATAATACCAGAGAAAGCTAATACTATTTGAGAAAAGTTGATAACAGTTACCAAGAAGCTGTTTTTCTCGTTGATGATCTGCTCATATAAAATATATTTTTGAAAGACCTCTTGTCCGATGGCACCTTTCTCAAGGAATAAGTCCTTTTTGTAGGGTAAGGTGAAAATGCTCCACAAGATCTCCCGACTGCGCTGAACGTTATGTTGGCTGTTCATCGATATGAAGATCGAGGTCAGACCGACTAGAGACATTATGCCTGTGTTAATTGCTAAGAGTAGACCGATTGTTTCTCCGGACATATAGATGCCTCCATTCTTAAGTATCGTGACAATGTGCCAAAAGATAGATGCTTTCATCAATATAGATAAATCCTTGTGCCATAGTCTGTACAATTCTGACTTATCACAGTAATAAAATTCCTAAGAATTTAAGGGTTGTGCGTCATCGTGTATTCGCACATTGAGCTCGTCCGAATGATCGGACGAGCTCAATGAGCATTAAAAATGCTCACGATTGACACGGTTATTGCCGCTTTCATAACGAAGATCATGATTTTCAGGCTATTAATATGACACAACTCGTGTTATAATCGCAGAATAGTTAAACAGAATTTGAGAGCATATTGTTAGCGATAAAGGCAAACTTAGTGAAAACTAAGGACGCAAAGCTATGGGTCTTCCAGTGATAAGCTGATGACTGCCAAGCTGCCGAACAACTTCTTTTATCGTTAACCATCATTGGTTAGCGATTTTTTGTATTCCATGGGCTGAATTCTCTAAGAGGGTGGAGCTAGTGGCTTAGTAGATTGATCAAAGAAAGTGGGAAAATATATTTATGAAGAAACGATTTATCCTTATTTTTAGTTTAGTGGCTATGTTATCATTCACTTCAAGCGCTTATGCCTCTTCGACTAATAGACTGGCAGGGGAGACAAGATACGATACGTCTGCCGCTATTGCTCAGAGTGGCTGGCAACAATCAGATTTCGCTATTTTGGCCTACGGAGAAAACTACCCCGACGCCCTTAGCGCGGCACCTCTTGCTAAGAAATATAATGCTCCAATATTATTAACGAGTGGCAAAAATTTGCCAGGTGTAACAAAACAACGCCTTACAGATTTGCAGATTAAGAATGTATTTATTATCGGTGGAACCGCAGTCATACCTACTTCAATCGATCAGGAATTAAAATCAATGGGGATTACGACGACCCGTATTGCAGGGCAGGACAGGTATGAAACATCTATTAAGATTGCCCAACGAATCAGTTCACCGTCAGAATTAATCGTTACGACAGGCGAAGATTATCCAGATGCATTATCGATGGCGCCAATTGCAGGAGCGAAACAAATTCCTATTATTTTAGTGCCAAAAGCTTCCTTGCCAGATTCTGTGAAAGATTATCTATCGTCAATCAAGGTTAATAAAACGTATGTGATAGGGGATTCGAGCATTATTGGGGATGGTGTTTGCAACCAATTCCCAAATGTTGAAAGAATTGTTGGAGCAGATAAATATCAACGGAACATAGCGATCAACAAGAAATTTGACAGTGATTTAAAGTCTAGTAGCCTTTGTATAGCAACTGGTGAGGGGTTTGCGGATGCATTAACGGGAGCAGCTTATGCTGCTAAAATTAGCGCACCCATTATTCTTGTTAAAAACGCTTCACCCATGGTTACAAAGTATTATTATCAACAACATCTAAACAATGCGGATAGTATTCATGTGTTTGGTGGAACGGGCGTTATTTCTGAGAGTCTGATTCAAGGGTTGAAGGACTCAACTTCAGTTGAAATCCCGCCAGCTCCAGTCGTTCCTGCCGTAGTAGCGCCCCCAATACAGATTTCTCGATCAGCTAGTTCTAAGCTTGTGGAAAATGCACTAAGCCTTCAAGGCATACGCTACGTCTATGGAGGAACCAGCCGCAGTGGGTTTGATTGCTCGGGATATGTCCAATATGTGTTTAAGGGGTCCGGCATCTCTTTGCCGAGAATTGCTTCTGATCAAGCTAATGTCGGGACCTCCGTAAGTCAAGATCAAATTCAAGCGGGTGACTTAGTATTCTTTACAACGTATGCTCCGGGAGCGTCCCATGTGGGCATTGCTATCGGTGGAGGAAGCTTTGTTCATGCGTCCAATAGTGGCGTTTGTATTTCTAGTCTTAGTGAGAGCTATTACTCTGGTCGGTTCTTTAGTGCTCGCCGTGTAAGCTAGTTTGTCACAGCCGTTATAATCTCATCAGCGCCCCATAAATCACATGAATAATGGTGAATTGAAGCCCATAGCATCTAGACGTAGGTGCTATGGGCTTTTTCATGTCATCCGGCGGGTTGCAGGACATGAAAGCTTGTTAGGGAATGGATTCGGTGACCCATTTATTTGTATAGATTACCTTATAAAAAGGTAATGTTGACAATATCGTGTATCGATAATAGAATAAAATTATAAATATCGAGTATCGATATTAAAAAGGAGACAACCCATGGCGAGGGAACAATTCCAAAATCTAACAGAGCCAATGTATTATATATTAATGTCATTACTCAAGGAAAGATGTGGTGTAGATATTATGGAGTCTGTAAATGAGCTTTCAAATGGTCGTGTAAGAGTCGGACCGGGTACCTTGTATAGTCTTCTTGGTAAATTTGAAAAAGAAAATATGATAAGAGAAACAGAAGTTCAAGGGAGAAAAAGAAGCTATATAATCACTGATAAGGGCAAAGGAATATTACTTGATGAGTATAGAAGATTAATTATTATGGCGAATGATGGATTACTATATTTGGGGGTAAATTGTGAAGATTAGAGATAATAAAATATTATTTTTCAATTTTTTACCTTATGAATGTGTGGCAGCAGAAGAATATCTTGAACTAATGGCAGAAGAGGGATGGCTATTACAATCTATTAAAGGACTCATATTAGTATTTAAAAAGATAGAGCCCCAAAAGATAAAATATTCAGTTGATGTACTTCCTAAAGTTTCTTTTTTTGATCATAAAGATAGTGATGTAGCTTTAGAATATAGGGAATATTGCCGAGCAGCTGGTTGGAATTATATATGTCAGAAAGGTAAAATTCAAATATTTTACGCGGAGTATGGTAAGGAAACTATTTCTATCCATACTGATGAAAATGAAAAATTCAAATCTGTTTTTAAAGCTTCGCTATATTATATAGGAAGTCAATTTCTGATAACTCTCTTGTTTATTTTCAATCTTAAATTGCAGTTATTTTCGGGAGCTACAGATTTAGCACTAGGGACTAATTTAGGTATATTAGTAGTAGTGGCAGGGTTTTCTCTTATCTTTATAAATAGTATAGAAATTATTAGCTTTTTTCTTTGGGTCATAAAAGCTAGCAGTAAGTTAAAAGAAAATGAGTTCATGCCTTATAATAACTATAAGCAATTAAGAATAAAATATATATTAAAAAATACCTATGGCTTAATAATACTCCTTTTATTATTGAAGTTTTCAGTTTTTGATAAACAAGGCAGTAACAGCTCTAATATTTCGATGTTAATGATAATGTGTATTCCTATAATAATTCTAATTTGGGTTCAAACCTTTATTAATAAAAAAAGGTATTCAAGAAAAATTAATATGACAATAAATGTTGGTAGTACATTAGTTTCCATATTTTTAGTAGTAATGCTTACAGGTGGCCTAGCGTTTAAGAGCATTACTACGATTGAGCAAAGTAAAGTGCCCACAGAGAATGTTAGTTTAACATTAATGGATTTTGGTTATAAAGAGAACGCTGAAAAAAGACCTTATATTACTATTGATAAAAGTATACTAGCCGAAAGAATATTCTATTCTTATAGTAATGGAGATAATGACATAAGTTATACAATTCTTGAAAGTCAGTATCCTTGGGTCATTAAATTTGATGAGAATAGATTATTAAGTAGACTTAATGGATATGGCGGTGATTTAAAGCAGGTGGACTCTAATTTGCCTAGTGATATTAAGGTTTATTCAGATAGTAAGAAAAGAACTTTTGTATTAATATCAGAAGATAGAGTAGTTGATATTATAAAAGACTTTAATGGTATAAGTGATGATGAATTTTTGAATAAAGTATATAAGAAGCTTTATAATTAATCAATTATGCAGTTAGTCATTAAACTGGCACCAGCGTTCTGAAGTGAAATTGTATACAGGTATGCGGTTGTAAAATTTGCGTGTAGAAGAACCGATGCCTTGAGTACAGCGAAAGGAATGATACTTACTTTGAAGAGCAAACAATTTAATACATATGTGGGATGTAAAGAAATTCAAATTAGAGATGAAAGCAAAGACGTTTTATTTAATGTTTTTGTGCTATATCCAACAAACGAGTCTTCGGCCCAAATAGCATTTGGGCCGTACACGATGGATGTTTGTATGAATGCCAAGTTATTAGAGGGCGAATTTCCACTTATCATGATTTCTCATGGCAATGGAGGTTCGCATCTTCTTTATCGAACAATTAGCACATATCTTGCAAAAAATGGCTTTATTGTGGCGATGGTAGAGCATTATGGAAACAACAGAAACAATAATGAATTGGAAAACACCGAAGAAAATCTTATTCTGCGACCAAAGCATATCAGTCTAACCATTGACAAACTTCTTTCAGATGGTTTTTTTGGTAAACATATCATAGATGACAAGGTAGCAGTCATAGGGCATTCAATGGGTGGGTACACAGCTCTCGCATTGGCAGGTGGTATTCCAAGAACAAGAGAAGGTAAAAAAATAGAAACTACTCCTGACCAAAGAATTAAAGCAATAGTTTTGCTTGCGCCTGGAGCTGGCTGGTTCATGAATGGTTTGGATAATGTAACAATCCCTATCCTTATGTTAACAGCGGAACATGACCCAATCACTCCTGCTTGGAATGCCGAAACTGTATTAAAGAGCATTCCGGATGAATCACTGGTTACTTTCAGGCAGATTGCAAATGCCGGTCATTTTTCTTTTCTTAGTCCCTTTCCCGAGTCAATGAGAAATCCGAGGTTCCTACCATCAACTGACCCGGAAGGATTTGAGAGAGAAAAATTCCACGTCCAATTACCAAAAGAGATACTTGCTTATCTTAACGAAAAATTGTACTTAAATTAAATATAAAAGGTCGTCATTCTTGTTTTTGCAGTCATTTATACAGTTGTCTATTTCTTAACCGCAAGAGCGTATTTGAAGATTCTGGATGGAGTAATATAGAAGCAGTCTTGAAATGCGCGGAGTAGGTGCTTCATCAGAAGGATATCGTACGAATTCCTTGGATAGGAAGGATGCTGGACCTGTTATGGCGAAAGTAATAAGTTGTTTGAGAATGTGCAAAAATCATCGGAGAAGGAGCAAACGATCGAAAAGTGAACGGAAAATTTAAAATTGTAACGGCCATGCTCATCTTCGGGAGTATTGGGGCTTTCGTCAAGAATATTAATTTATCTTCAAGTGAAATTGCTCTATTAAGAGGAGTCGTCGGAAGCTTATTCTTGATATGTGCCAGTTTTTTTCTCAGGCAAAAGCCTTCTTTTAAATCCATCAAAGAAAATCTAGTGCTCTTGATTTTATCAGGTTCCGCGATTGGTTTTAATTGGATTCTTCTATTCCAGTCGTATAAGTATACGACAATATCGAATGCTACCTTAAGTTATTACTTCGCACCGATCATAGTTATTATGCTAGCACCCTTTGTGCTTAAAGAAAGACTGACCCTTGCGCAGGTAGGGTGTATTAGTTCGGCTATGCTTGGATTATTTCTAATCGTAAAATTTGGTAGCAGTAGCACAAGTGGCTCGTATAATCACTTAGTCGGCATATTATACGGTCTTTCAGCGGCTATACTCTATGCCAGCGTTATTTTAATGAATAAATTTATTAAGAATCTTGCCGGTTTTGAAACGACCTTAGTTCAATTAGTGGTCGCCGTTATAGTACTTTTGCCTTATGTCGTTATTAAAGATCATCTGGATTTTTCGGGCGTAGACGTACGATCACTCATCTTTATACTAATAGTAGGTATTATTCATACCGGAATTGCCTATTTCCTATATTTTACCTCGATCAAAGAACTTAAGGGACAGACAATAGCTGTTTTAAGTTATATTGACCCTATTTCGGCGGTGATCATCGCAGCAATGTTTCTGGGAGAGAGCATGAGCTTTGTTCAAATGATTGGAGGGGTTCTCATCCTCGGTTCCACGTTTTTAAGTGAGAAACTAGAACCAAAAGCCCAAAAGATACGAACAACGGCGCTACAATAATTTTTCAAAGGTAAAGGGTTTTGAATATGGAATTTATTCCGGCGAAAACAATTCTATCGGGCTACAATACTAACAAATGTTGGTTTGGACACAACTATACGATGAATATCTACAAGGGTTGCTCTCATGGCTGTATTTACTGTGATAGTCGGAGTGACTGTTACCAGGTGGAAAATTTCGATGAGGTAAGGGCAAAAGAAAATGCTCTTGCCTTAATCGAACGTGAGCTTATATCCAAACGTAAGACAGGTGTTATCGGAACGGGGGCAATGAGTGACCCCTACAATCCATTGGAGCAAGAATTCAAGCTAACAAGAGGCGCGTTAGAACTTATTGATCGTTACCGTTTTGGAGTTGCTATTGCGACAAAGAGCGATTTAATTTCCAGGGATATTGATATTCTAAAAGCAATAGCGACACATTCCCCGGTGCTTACAAAGATTACAATTACCACTGCCGATGATGCGCTCTCTAAAAAGATTGAGCCGAATGTGGCTACATCATCGTATCGATTTGCCACGATTAACAAGCTAGCGGGAAGCGGTATTTTTGCAGGCATATTGTTAATGCCTGTACTTCCATTTATCGAAGATACGGTTGGAAACATCCGTAGCATTATTAAACTTGCCCATGAAAATGGAGCCAAGTTTATATACCCCGCGTTTGGTGTGACATTGCGCCAAAATCAGAGAGGATGGTTTTATAATAAATTAGATGAGCTTTTTCCGTCCATTAAGGAGAAATACATAACGCACTATGGAAATGACTATGAATGCCGCTCGCTAAAAGCAACAGAGCTGTGGGAAATATTCCAAAAGGAATGTGATAAAGGGAGTATCCTCTACAAAATGGATGACATTACTAAGGCGTATAAACAGGGGTATGAAGACACTCAACTTTCAATGTTTGATTAAAGCGAATTGCATTTGATAAACTAACCTCATATCCTAACATTGACCCCAATGGCTATTGCCTTGAATGGTACTATAATGACAAAGAGTAAAGTGCATGATACGATTAATAGAATAAAGTGATACAAGGGTCTTAGGGGTACTAGATTTTTTGGGAGAAGTATGGTAATTTTAAGTCGCAGTGTAGATATACATTTCAGTAAGTGTTACTACGCTGATTTTTTTGGGTATGTATTATGTAGGATAGTAGTAACGATCGGTGCGGATGGTTTTTATTATGTAGGACAGTTGTAGGACGGTAGGAAATAACGATGGATTTATACCTTGTATCCGTGTCTTTTGTAACGGATATGGGGCGTTTACGCAGATTTTCTAACCCCTATTAGGGGTTTTTTATTTTCTCGAAATAAGTAGAGATAATTGACCGACGTATAAAGTTAAACGAAGGTGGCTCAAGAATCAAGAGGGAAAGTCGTTCGAAGGAATAGAATTATTGCTATACATACGGGAGGAAAGAGAAAATGAACATCACGGAACTACTGGTGCGCAATGCCAAAACGTATGGACCGGAAACATGCTTGACTGAGATTAATCTGGATCTCCAAGAAAGTCATAATGTCACCTGGCGTGAGTATGAACTCATTGAAAACAACCCGGCAGGTGAATACCGCCGGGAAATGACCTGGCGGGTTTTTGACGAGAAAGCAAATCGAATGGCCAATTTACTGCTGAAGAGAGGGATAAAAAAAGGGGATAAGGTTGCTATTCTGTTAATGAATTGCCTGGAGTGGTTGCCGATATATTTTGGTATACTAAAAACCGGAGCGATCGCAGTACCCTTAAACTTTCGCTACACGGCTGAGGAAATAAAATATTGCTTAGATTTATCCGAAACTATTGCCTTGATTTTCGGGCCTGAATTTATCGGCCGGGTGGAAACGATCTATGAGCAGATACCAAATGTGAAAACATTCTTTTTTGCTGGAGAAGACCGTCCGTCTTTTGCTGAAAACTATGACCGCCTGACGGCCAATTGTTCCTCTGAAGCGCCTAAGATCGAGCTTGCGGACGATGATGATGCGGCAGTCTATTTCTCCTCTGGGACAACAGGATTTCCAAAAGCAATTCTGCATACACATCACAGTCTGATGTCAGCATGTTATACGGAAAACAAACACCATAGTCAAAAGCGGGAAGACAACTTTTTGTGCATTCCGCCGCTGTACCATACAGGTGCCAAGATGCATTGGTTCGGCAGTTTACTGGCTGGGAGCAAAGCCGTTTTGCTTCGCGGAGTTAAGCCTGAATGGATACTGAAAACAGTTTCTGAAGAAAAAATTACGATTGTCTGGCTTTTGGTTCCCTGGGCTCAGGACATTCTGGATGCTATAGAAAGAGGATCTGTGAAGCTGGAAGATTATGATCTTGCTCAGTGGAGGCTGATGCATATCGGTGCGCAGCCGGTTCCACCCAGCTTAATACGGCGCTGGAAAAAGTATTTCCCCGACCATCTTTATGATACAAATTATGGTCTTAGCGAATCGGCTGGACCCGGATGTGTCCATTTAGGTACTGAGAATATTCATAAAGTCGGCGCTATCGGAATACCTGGTCACGGTTGGGAAGCCAAGGTTACCAACGAGAATGGATGCTCTCTAAGCCAAGGACAGGTGGGGGAATTAGTTGTCAAGGGGCCAGGCATGATGAAATGCTACTACAACGACCCTGAAGCGACAGCGGCCGCAATCAAAGGTGGCTGGTTGTTTACCGGAGATATGGCCCGGATCGATGAAGACGGCTTTATTTATCTGGTTGACCGGAAAAAAGATGTGATTATCACTGGCGGAGAGAATTTATATCCAGTAGAAATCGAAGACTTTCTCCGCGCACATAATGCCATTAAGGACGTCGCAGTAATCGGCTTGCCGGATGAGCGTCTGGGTGAAATCGCAGCGGCTATCGTAGAACTAAAACCTGGCTGCAAGTGTACTGAAGAAGAAATAAAGTCCTTCTGCGCTCGAATGCCGCGTTACAAACGACCGCGTAAAATAATTTTTGACGATGTCCCGCGCAATCCCACTGGGAAGATTGAAAAACCACGATTGAGGGTTAAGTACGGCGTATCAAGTTTAGTGGCTACTCAAACAGAGCGATAAAATATGAAAAGAACAAGCTGTTTTCACGGGTTGACCGCGGAGCACCTTGTTCTTTTATATTAAGCGATGGTGGCTCTGCATACCGAAAATATTCATGCTATAATAATAGAATAGTTAAAGCATGTGAGAGAAAATAAAATAACAAGTCAAAGATGCCTTGGATATTTTCTTGAATGTGCCTAAGAAAGATTTAGGAGGATTATCGATGGATAATAATGATATATTAATTCGATTAAGATATGCACTAGATATAAAGAATACAGGTATGCTAGAGATATTTAAACTTGGCGGTGTTGAACTAACAGCAGAAGAAGTGAGGAAGTTGCTCATAAAATCAAAAGAAATTTACCGCTACAATGATGAAGTTGACGAGCATGATGAAGTAGACGAAACGGAAGAGAATATAAAATGCAAGAACAGTATGCTGGAGTCGTTTCTAAATGGCTTTATTATTTTTAAAAGAGGGAAACAAGAACCAAAACCAGGGCTACCTGAAAGAGCCGTACTAACCAAAAATGAAAATCCTAACAATATGCTGCTCAAAAAATTGAAAATAGCACTATCACTAACAAGTGAGGATATGCTTGAAATAATTGCAAAAACAGGCGTCATCGTAACTAAAGGAGAATTAAGCGCTATCCTTAGAAAAGAAGGACATAAGAATTATAAAGAGTGTGGCGATAAATACGCCAGAAATTTCTTAAAAGGATTAGCTATACAAAACAGGGGGTAGCTTTTATTCGAACTTAACAAGCTGTTCTTTGGCAGTGAGTATTAGAAATAGGGACGGCGGTTGTCAACACGATGACCGTCATTTTATATGTTGACATTCCCCTGCGCGAGACAGTTTATACTACATAGCCTCTCGGGATTACGGGAGCTAAAACGAGAAAATTCCCAAAATATAACTGGGAATTAATGAAACTCAAATAGAGATGCAGTAAACAGCGATGCTTTCTAAAGATGAGCATGGCAAACAAACGGCACAGTCCCCCTTTTAAAAGACGAAGAATTGTTAAGCAGTCATGGGGAAGATCAACGTTTTAAGATCGGCAACATTCTCCTTCGAATGAGAAAACCAAGCATCCATGTGTTGACACATCATAATACCGTAGAGGCGGACGT
>DATCQU010000024.1:0-6254 GCA_036569365.1 Desulfosporosinus sp.
CACCGCAATCCCGAAAAAGGAGAGGACCAGATAGAGCGCGCTGTGTACTATGTTTCTCGAGGTGACTACACCCCAGGCTGCTGCAATCGCCATGATCGCGAAAACGAAGAATACTACAGTGCTCACGCTTACCCCACCTTCCCTTTGCGCTCTGCTCGTTCAATCATATCCCACTGAAAATCTGGTTCATAGATTGCGTTTTCGAATTCCTGTGTCACTGTTATAGCCTTAGTAGGACAGACTTCAGTGCACATACCACAGAACAAGCAACGACCAACGTCCATATGATAGCTTGTGAGAACTTTTTTGTTGTTTTCATCTTTTTCGCTGGTCAATTTAATGACCGAGTTTGGACAGGCCATCACACACATGTTGCAAGAAATACACTTGCTCCGATCTAGTCCCATGGAACTACGCACTCTAGTTGAAAGATTCGGTTGGACCTCGGGATAAAACTCAGTGATCTTGGGACCGACCATGTGTTTTATCGTGATGCCTAAACCTTGTAGTAGTCCTTTACCAAACACTGTGTCACCCTCCCATCACAAGTCTGTAAATATAGATCCCCAGACCTGTTAACAAAATGTTTAAAATCGAAAGTGGTAACAAGACCTTCCATGCTAAGTGCATTAAATGGTCAATACGAATTCTTGGGAAAGTCCAACGAGCCCACATCGTGAAGAAGATGACAACCCCAACTTTTAGCCAGAACCAAGCCCAACCAGGGAAGAACCCTGGCCCTTGCCAACCACCTAAGAACACAGTCGCAGCAAGTGCAGCCAATACTACCAAGTTTGCGTATTCCCCTAGCCAAAACAGACCATGTCGGAGTCCGGAATATTCTGTAAACGGTCCGGCAACCAATTCCTGTTCTCCTTCAACCAAATCAAACGGTGCACGATGAGCCTCTGCCATACCGGCAATGATGAAGACCGCAAACGCAATAGGTTGAATGAAAATAAACGGAACGTTTTTTTGCGCCGCAACAATGTCTCCTAAATTAAACGATTGAGTGATCATAACAACTCCAAGTAGGGAGAAGATCAAAGGAATTTCATAACTGATCATTTGGGCAACCGCCCGCATACCTCCAAGCAAAGAGTATTTATTATTAGATCCCCATCCAGCCATTATGAAAGCAACTGTCGAAATAGAAGAGATGGCGAGAAAGTAAAAAATACCCAGATCGAGATTAATGGGTGCCATGTCCTTCCCAAATGGTATGACAGCTAAGGCCATCATCGGGAGAGAGAAGATAATCATCGGGGCGACTTTGAAAATAAATTTATCGGCGCCTGCCGGAGTAACATCTTCTTTACCCATAAGTTTCAACGCGTCTGCAATTGATTGTAACCATCCGTGAGGACCGATACGGTTAGGTCCTACTCGTTGTCCTATCCAAGCTGCTATTTTACGTTCCATTAAAGCCAAGATTAAAACAGACAGGACAATTATGATAACGACCATAATAAAATTAATAACATTCAGGGTTAAATTAGCCCAAACTGAGTGGGGATCCGTAAAAAGACCACGGATGAAGTGCGCAATAATCAAAAACAGATTATTAAGAGTCTCCATCAGCTTACTTAAAGTCTCCATCTTATTCTCCTCTCATTGCAATTTCCTACTTATCGACTTCACCCAGTACCGCATCCAACGTTGCAAAAATTACGATAAGGTCTTGGATTTTCCAGTTTAACGCCACAATTGGGAGCATTTGCAGATTTATGAATGTGCCAGGTCGGATACGAACCCGAGACGGTTTGGTCGTGCCATCACTGACGATATAGAACCCCAATTCCCCTTTAGGATTCTCCACACGGTGATAAACTTCTCCCGCCGGAGGCTTGATAACCTTCGGTACCTTAGCCATAATCGGACCTTCTGGAATATCACGGACTGCTTGCCTGATGATCTTGAGGCTTTCCACAATCTCATCCATCCGGATAATGGTACGGTCATAGCTGTCACACCCTGTGCGAACTGGTATGTTAAAGTCAAATCGATCGTAGATACTGTATGGTTCAGCTTTACGCACATCATAACTGACACCGGACGCCCTTAAAACTGGACCGGTAATAGAAAGGTTTTCAGCCAACTCCTTCGGTAGAATACCGACATGCTTCATCCGACTTTGGACAATTTCATTACCGAAAAAGATGCCATAATATTCTTCCAGCATCTCTGGCGCGTCATCTAGGAAAGATTTCAGGGCAGGCCAAAATTCTGCTGGTGGCTCTGCGCTCATTCCTCCTATCCGCATCATGTTTACTGTCAAGCGGCTTCCTGCTGTCATCTCAAACATATCTAAGATTCGTTCGCGATCTCGGAAAATATACATCCATGGAGTACTACCTCCAAGATCGAGAGCTGTACTGGCAATCATAACATGGTGGCTAGCAATCCTTGCAAGTTCACCAAAAATAACTCGGAGGTATTCTGCCCGTTCGGGAATTTCGACACCCATAAGTTTTTCTACGGTCATGACATAGGCCCAGTTGTTATGCGGAGACGCAAGGTAATCCAACCGATCCGTATAAGGAATAAACTGTGAATAGGTTCGGCTTTCCGCCAGTTTTTCCATACCCCGATGCAGATACCCTATTTTAGGTTCGATTTTTGTAACAGTTTCGCCCTCTAAATGGACCACCGCGCGGAACAAGCCGTGCATACTCGGGTGCTGGGGGCCCAAGTTCAAGATAAGTTCTTGTGTGTTTTCAATAGTCATGGTTTTCCCCCCTATTCCCCATCTATCTGTGTACGCACGATATTGCGAACCTCAATGGGCTCAGTCACATAGTCCTTACGCAACGGGTAACCTTCAAAATCATCCCACATGTAAATTCGTTTAAGATTGGGATGTCCTTTAAATATAATTCCGAACATATCATAGGCCTCACGCTCTAAGAAGTTTGCGCCCTGCCATATACTAGTCACAGAATCAATCACTGGTTTTTCTCGGTCAACTATCGCCTTAACGCGCAAAAGCTGCGCACCGCGCAAACTTGACAATTGATAGACTACTTCGAAATGATCCACGAGGTCTGATCCACTTAAATCGTGCAAAAAATCACATGGGACATTGGGGAAGCTTTTAGCCGCTGTCAGAGTTTCGATAATAGATTGAGCTTTAACTTTTAAAATTAGTACCCCAAAGCTCTCTTCGACTTCACCATTAACCCGAGTTGCAAGTTCTTCCACTTGTTGTTTCAATAGTTTATTTTCCATTACGCATTAACCTCACCTTAGCGGGATTGGAGACCTTAAATTGGAGTTGCAACATACCAAATAACAAGGATTCTGGCCGTGGGGGGCAGCCAGGGATGTATACATCCACTGGGACGATCTTATCAACGCCGGCCATCATAGCATAGGAATCGATAAATGGCCCCCCTGCGTTTGCACAACTCCCCATAGCAATGACCCATTTAGGCTCAGGCATTTGGTCATAAATACGCCGCAAGAGCGGAGCCATCTTCCGGGTGCAGGTACCTGCTACAATCATAAGGTCAGCTTGACGCGGCGAGGCACGGAAAGCCTCCCAACCAAAGCGAGACATGTCATACCGAGCTGCGCCCGTAGGCATCATCTCGATTGCACAACAGGCTAAGCCAAACGTAGCCGGCCAGAAGGAATACCCTCGCCCCCAGTTCAATACTTTATTGATCGTAGTAACCAAGATATTTTTCTCAGCCAAGGTTTCTTCTTCACGAAGCCGTTTTTCTGAAGCTACATCCACTCTAAAGCACCTTCTTTCCAAGCATACCAGAAACCGACCAAGAGAATGACAATAAAGACGAACATTTCCAGGAAAGCAAATGTGCCCAGTTTCTGGAACGTCAATGCCCATGGAAACAAGAACACGGTTTCAACATCAAATGCGGTGAATACTAACGCATACATGAAATAATTGCTCTTGAATCCGAGCCATGTCCGTCCAATTGTCACGTTACCGCACTCATAAGTCGTTGCCTTCTCTTTGCTCGGTTTCTTGGGTGCCACCAACTTGGGTATTAACAAAAAAATCATAGATACGGCTATCGCACAAACTAGGAACACACCTATACCAGCAAAATTATTATCACCCATCCTCTTAACCTCCTTTCATAAAAATTCTGATGCCCTGCTTCTTTGAGCTAAGCTTATTGTGCCACACTCATAGGATATGGTCAATAAATTCAGCCTAAAGCATCACCTGCCTTTCTATTTAACTTGCGGACGTTCGTTGGTTCACCGGAGCAAAACTTCTTCGGTGAAGAGGACATGGTCCAAGACGCCGCAAAACCTGCATGTGTTCACTTGTGCCATACCCCTTGTTCTTAGAAAAAGTATACTCTGGATAAAGAGCATGAAGCTCAACCATCAAGCGGTCACGGGTCACTTTTGCCAAGATAGAGGCCGCTGCGATTGTGGCACTTAGTTGGTCTCCCCTTATTAACGGGAGTTGCGGTAGATGAACATCGGGTAGTTTTAGCGCGTCAATCAATAAGTAGTGAGGACGGACTGTCAATCCTTCGACTGCGCGTTTCATAGCCAACTTAGTGGCTTGTAGAATATTCAAAGCATCAATCTCAGCCGGTTCTGCACTTCCAATAGCGTAATCAATCGCCTGAGTTTGAATTTGAGGAAAAAGTTTTTCTCGCTTACTTTCCGTCAACATCTTAGAATCATTAAGGCCAGGCAAATCAAACCGTGCCGGAAGAATACAGGCCGCAGCAACTACGGGTCCAGCCAATGGTCCCCGTCCCGCTTCATCGATACCCGCTAGCAAAAGGAATCCTTGTTCCCATAGTTTCTTCTCTTCAACAAGCAGCAACTGAATACGGGCCTGATCCATAGCTTGTACTTTCTGATACTTAAGTAGACGCACAGCAAGCTGACGAACTCCTTGACGCGGGTCACTCTGGCATGCGCAAAGCATTCGAGGGGAAGGGTCTTTATACAGTGCTTCTTCAACTTCCCGTACATTCATCTGGGATAACGGTTCCACACTTTTCTCCTCTTCTCTCCCTAATTATCCATTCGACAAGTAATGTCAACTTCCTTCATTCAGATAATAATATTCTCTTAATCACAATTATCTATGCATGAGTGGGTTCATTCAGTAATGTAATCCATCGTTATCGGACCAAGTTGTCCCATACGTAGTTCGCGCAGAAAAATTTGAGCGGCTTTTAGCGTATCGACTCGCCCGCCGTGGACCAAGCACCCTCGTTTTCTTCCCAAACTCTCCAATGTGACCTCTACGTCAGCAATTTGATAGCGACGTAAGGCATTTGGAGAATGCATCTTTAGCCAATCAATGATCCAGATCGATAATTCTTCAATATCGAAAACATCATCTTTAATCGCTCCGAGTGCAGCAAGCTTACGCCCGACATCAGGGTCATCAAATTTAGGCCACAACATACCTGGTGTATCTAAGAGTTCCACTCGTTCATGAATTCGAACCCATTGATTTCCGCGGGTGACTCCTGGTTTGTTCCCAACTTTAGCTTGGGCTCCGCCCGTCAATTGATTGATCAGTGACGATTTACCTATGTTCGGGATACCCACAATCATAACCTTAATCATCTGTGGACGAATGCCTTTGGCAGCCTGTCTCGCTTGTTTATCAAGAACCATACGTTCTAATTCTGGTACAATCTGTTTAACCCCAACTCCTGTAGTTGCACTAACTGCATAAACAGGGCTTGAAGCTCTTAGTTGCGTGAGCCATTTTGACGTCCAATTAGGATCCGCCAAATCTGCTTTATTTAGTAATAATAATCTTGATTTGTTACCAAGCAGCTTATCTAGCATCGGGTTACGGCTACTAACCGGTATTCGAGCATCGGCAAGTTCTAGAACAACATCCACCCATTTGAGTTGTTCAATTAAAAGGCGCCTCGCCTTAGCCATATGCCCCGGAAACCATTGAATAGTCATGAATATCCCTCATTATCTTTAGAAAAGAATCTAATTCTTATCGCGGCTATTAAATTTCTGCTAAAAGGACCTAAACCGCTGAAAAGGGTAGTACAACAACCAAGCTTTTCCCAAAAGGTAGTTTTTAGGAAGAAGTCCCCATTCTCGCGAATCTTCACTCTCACGTCGATTATCTCCGAGGAGAAACACCTTCCCCACTGGAACGACTTCAGGACCAAAAGGAGGGTAATCACCCGGTTTAACATAAGGTTCCTGAATATGGTTCCCATTCACAAAGACTTGATTGTCCCGGAGTTCTACCGTTTCACCCTCGGTAGCAATAACCC
>DATCQU010000025.1:0-6525 GCA_036569365.1 Desulfosporosinus sp.
AGGTTATTCTACCAAGGGAGCTAACCGAGGCTTAGGACTGCACTTAGTGAAACGTAGTCTGGAGAGACTTGATGGAAGCATCGAGATCGTTTCAGAAGTAGGTCAAGGAACTCAGTTCAAGGTGTCTATACCTTATAAGAGTAAGGATGAGATAACATGATGTTGATAAAGGTCTTAATTGTAGAAGATGATCCTATGGTCGCTGAATTTAATCGGCGTTACCTTGAGCAAGTTGGGGGCTTTGAATTAATCGCAATCGCCCCTTCGGTTGCTGACGCCTTGCACATTTTGGACTGTCAAGAAATCGACTTGATCCTACTCGATATCTTTATGCCAGGTATGAACGGCTTTGATTTATTAGCGCAGGTTCGAACGTTAGGTCAAGGGGTCGATGTTATTGTCGTATCCGCTGCTTGTGATAGTCAAAGTATTAAAAAGGCTTTGCGCTATGGAGCCGTCGATTATTTAATCAAGCCGTTTGAATACGAGCGTTTCAATACGGCGTTATCCGCTTACCGCGACTGGGTAACGATGACGAAGGGGCAAGAAAAACTGAGCCAGGCAGAATTAGATATTCGACTTCTTCACCCGAACCCGGTTGCTGTGCCTAGTGAATTACCCAAAGGACTGACCCGCAACACCCTGAAGACGGTCTGGGAAAACATACAGGAGCTTAACGAAAGCTCGTTTTCGACCGAAGAAATGGCCAACCGTGTTGGGGTCTCGCGAGTGTCAATGCGCAAATACCTTGGTTTCCTCACGGATATTGGAGTGATTGACATGGAAGTTATCTACGGTTCTGTCGGTCGACCGGTCTATCAGCATCGCTGCATAAAGCCTGAAAGCACTTTAATCAAGACGTACTTCTAACCGGCTGGGGAGCCGGTTTTCGCTTACTTTAGTTACTTTACTTAGTTTAGTTATAAAACGATTAACAAAGTTAATTAAACTGTGCAAATAGTCTGATAAAACTTAATATGAAGAAGCAAAATAAATTCAGGAGGTGCTTCAATTGAGTTTATCTATAAAAAAAGAAGTCACAAATCCCAGCTTGAAGTTGTCTGAGGCCAAGGAAACCCCGCCGTCCGGTTTTTTCTCCAAGTTTACGAATGCCAAAATCGGCGTTGTGCCCTTGCCTCTCTATCTGGTCTTAGCGGCAGTCATATTTCTGGCATCATTGTACAGTAAACTCCCTGCGGATATGATCGGTGGTTTTGCGGTCATCATCATCATGGGCATCCTGCTCGGGGATATCGGACTTAAAATCCCGATTTTAAAAGAAATTGGTGGCCCTGCAATTATGTCTATAATGGTGCCTTCCATCATGGTCTTTTACAATCTCATTAATCCTTCGGCCTTGAAAGCGATCACCGCCGTCATGAAAACCTCCAACTTTCTCTATCTATATATTTCGGTCTTAGTCGTCGGAAGTATCCTCGGCATGAATCGCAAAGTTCTCGTTCAAGGCTTTCTGCGCATGTTTGTTCCTCTCATTGTTGGAACTGCTGCTGCTATTTCAGCCGGGTTGCTCGTCGGTACTTTGTTTGGTTATACTATCCACCGCACCTTCTTCTTTATCATTATCCCTATTATCGGGGGCGGTATTGGTGAAGGTATCCTTCCACTCTCTATCGGATATTCGGCTATTCTAAAAATACCCCAGGAAGCTCTTATCGGCCAACTTATACCAGCCGCTGTTATTGGTAATATTGTCGCGATTGTCTGTGCCGGATTATTAAAACGTTTAGGGGAAAAGAAACCGGAGCTTACCGGAAACGGTGTCTTGGTCAAAACTGGGGATGACTCAGAAGTGTTGAATGCCAAGGGCATCGATAAACCGATTGACTTTCCTCTCATGGGAGCAGGACTTCTCCTGGCTTGTGCCTTCTTCGTCTTCGGGAACTTAGCGAGTCCGTTCATCGGAATTCCAGGCGCCATTATTATGATTTTCACCGCTGCCATCGTAAAATATCTCAACATTATGCCTGCTTCCATGGAACAAGGCTCGTTCCATCTGTACAAGTTTGTCTCTTCGAGTCTCACCTGGCCCTTGATGGTTGGTTTAGGCGTGCTCTACACTCCTTTGAAAGATGTTGTTGCAACCGTGACTCCTGGATACCTAGCGGTTGTTGCTTCGGTGGTTATCGCCATGATCTCTTCCGGATTTTTCATCGGTCGCTTTATGAACATGTATCCCGTTGAGGCCGCGCTTGTCACAGGCTGCCACAGTGGGCTCGGTGGAACAGGCGACGTTGCGATTCTTTCTGCTTCAAATCGGATGGAATTGATGCCTTTTGCGCAGATCTCCACTCGTATTGGTGGCGCCTCGATGATTGTTCTGGCCACGATTTTGATGAAACTCTACAACTAACTAAATAAGAAATTAGGAGGGCTTAATTATGAGTAATCTTCAGGAACGAGCCTTAAAACTCCATAAAAAACTAGCTGGTAAAATCGAAGTCGTTAGTAAAGCAGAACTTAATACGCCTGACGATTTGAGCCTTGTTTATACACCGGGAGTGGCTGAGCCTTGTAAAGTAATTGCTGAAAATCCAGACGCGGTCTTTGACTATACGGGTCGGGGTAATATGGTTGCTGTGGTCACTGATGGTACCGCCGTGTTAGGTTTGGGTGATATCGGCCCCCTTGCTGCTTTGCCTGTGATGGAGGGCAAATGTGTCTTATTTAAGAAGTTCGGGGGAGTCAATGCCTTTCCCATCTGCTTGAATACGAAGAATGTTGAGGAAATTATCCAGGTGGTTAAGGCCTTGGAACCTAGTTTTGGCGGTATAAATTTGGAGGACATTTCTGCCCCTCGTTGTTTTGAGATTGAAGCGCGCCTGAAAAAGGAGACGAGCATTCCGATTTTCCACGACGACCAGCATGGTACAGCCATTGTGGTGTTAGCGGCTCTGATTAATGCCTTAAGAGTTGTCAACAAGAACCTCGGTGAGATTAAACTCGTGCTGAACGGCGCCGGCTCCGCAGGAATCGCCATTACGAAGTTATTGTTGCAAGCAGGTCTGAAAAATGCAATTATGGTTGATCGCAAAGGCATGCTTTGCGCAGGTGAACAATGGATGAATCCGGCTCAACAAGAGATGGCGGAGGTTACAAACCATGCCAAGCTCACAGGTTCTTTAGCCGCTGCACTGGTGGGGGCTGATGTCTTTATTGGAGTTTCGGCACCTGGTGTACTGAATGGGACCATGGTAGCCACGATGAATTCCGGGGCAGTCATTTTTGCAATGGCAAATCCTACGCCGGAAATATTCCCAGAAGAAGCCCTGGCTGCTGGCGCAGTCGTTGTGGGAACGGGGCGCTCCGACTATCCTAATCAGGTCAACAATGTGTTAGTCTTCCCTGGCATGTTCAGAGGGGCGTTAGATGTCCGAGCCAAGGATATTACCGAAGAAATGAAACTCGCAGCCGCGTATGCGATCGCGAGCATTATTCCTGATAGTGAACTACGAGCTGACTATATCATTCCAGGGATTTTCGATCCCCGAGTCGCTCCGACAGTTGCTGCAGCTGTGGCTCAAGTTGCGATTAACTCGGGTGTTGCCCGTATTAATATGGACCCTAAGACGATTTTTGAAATGACCAGTCTATTAGCTAGTCGCTAGTTTATAAGTTATTTTCTCGATAATAGCTATTTTTTCCATTTAAAAACTAAGGGTATGCGCAGCCCTTCAAAGAGCTTGTGAAATATATTTTATTTGTAGAAATGCTAATCTTGTACTATGATAATCAAGAAATGGTCAGGTGGTCTGACCAGTAATTAACTTGATTGATTTCTTTATCTTTTTAAAAATTAGGAGGGTACACAATAATGGCAAAAATGAAAACGATGGATGGGAACGAAGCGGCTGCCCACGCGTCGTACGCGTTTACAGAAGTCGCCGCAATCTTCCCTATTACTCCTTCTTCGACGATGGCTGAATTAGTCGATGAATGGGCTGCTCATGGAAGGAAAAATGTCTTTGGCCAAGCAGTCAAAGTCGTGGAGATGCAATCAGAGGCCGGTGCTGCCGGTGCGCTACACGGTTCCCTTCAGGCTGGAGCGTTAACGACGACTTACACCGCATCCCAAGGCTTACTTTTAATGATCCCTAACATGTATAAAATCGCTGGTGAGCTTCTGCCGTGCGTATTCCACGTGAGCGCCCGCGCCTTGGCAACCCATGCACTGTCTATTTTCGGTGATCATCAGGACGTTATGTCTGTGCGCGCAACGGGTTTTGCTCAACTTGCGTCCAATAGCGTACAAGAAGCGTTGGACATGGGCTTTATTGCTCACCTCGCCACCATTAAATCTCGTGTGCCGTTCGTTCACTTCTTTGACGGATTCCGCACCTCTCATGAAATCCAAAAAATTGAAGTTCCAGAGTATGAAGAAGTGGCGACACTTTTAGATAGGGAGGCAGTTCAAGCCTTCCGTGACCGTTCTTTAAATCCTGAACGTCCCGTTCTTCGCGGAACAGCTCAAAACCCTGACATCTACTTCCAAGGCCGTGAGGCTTCCAACTCGTTCTATGATGTGATTCCTGACATGGTCGAACATTATATGCAAGAGTATCAAAAACTCACCGGCCGTGAATATCACCCGTTCCAATATTATGGCGCAGACGATGCCAAGTATGTCATCGTAGCGATGGGCTCGATTTGTGACACGATTGAGGAAACCATCGATTACCTTGTAGCCAAGGGAGAAAAGGTTGGGGTGGTTAAAGTTCACCTCTACCGTCCGTTCTCCAGTGATTATTTCCTGAAAGTGCTACCGAAAACCGTTCGGAACATTGCGGTTCTTGACCGGACCAAAGAACCTGGTGCCACGGGCGAACCTCTTTATCTCGATATTAAGGATGTTTTATACTCAAGTGATCTCAAACCGACCGTCGTCGGCGGGCGTTATGGCCTAGGTTCTAAAGATACGACGCCGTCTCAAGTACTGGCTGTTTACAAGAACCTCCAGTCTGAAAGCCCCAAAAATGGCTTTACAATCGGTATTATCGACGATGTAACCCATACCTCCTTAGTTGAAGACGAAACGATCGACACTGCTCCAGAGGGAACTATTTCCTGCAAATTTTGGGGCCTCGGTTCAGATGGTACTGTGGGTGCCAATAAACAAGCGATTAAGATTATTGGGGATCACACCAAGCTCTTTGTACAAGCGTATTTCCAATACGACAGTAAAAAATCGGGCGGCATTACGATTTCCCACCTCCGCTTTGGCAAGAAAGAAATTAAATCACCGTATTATGTGACGGGCACCAATTACATCGCTTGCTCTAACCAAACCTATGTTCACAAATATGATCTCTTAAAAGGTCTCAAAGCGAACGGCATTTTTGTCTTGAACTGCCAATGGACAGCTGAGGAATTGGACGAAAAACTTCCGTCCGCCATGAAGCAATTTATCGCGAAAAACAATGTTCAATTTTACACGATTGATGCCATAGCGATTGCTGGAAAACTCGGGCTCGGTTCCCGCACGAACATGATCATGCAAGCTGCTTTCTTCAAGCTTGCGAACGTTATTCCTGTCGAAGAGGCCATTAATTATCTCAAAGCTTCTGTCGTGAAGTCCTATGGTAAAAAGGGACAAAACGTGGTCGATATGAACGTTGCCGCGATTGATCAGGGCGTCACTTCCTTCGTTAAAGTGGAGGTTCCTGCGTCTTGGAATACTGCCGCTGATCAAGCTGCCGTAACGGTAAAAGAGCCCGCCTACGTGACGAATATTCTCCGACCAGTGAATGCCATGGCAGGAGACGATCTTCCGGTCAGCACATTCTTAGGTCGTGAAGACGGGACGATTCCGCTAGGCACCGCCGCGTACGAAAAACGTGGTATCGCCGTCATCGTACCAGAGTGGCAGATGGATAAATGTATTCAGTGTAACCAATGTTCTTATGTTTGTCCGCACGCTGCGATTCGTCCGTTCTTATTGAACGAGGAAGAAGTTAAAAACGCTCCAGAAACGTTCACAACCAAGAAAGCGACAGGTAAAGAAGCAGCAGGCTTGCAATTCCGCGTACAGGTCAGTCCGTTGGATTGTACTGGGTGTGGCAACTGCGCCGAAGTTTGTCCAGCCAAAGGAAAGGCTCTCTTCATGATGCCAGCTGCTGAACAAATCGAACAACAAGCTGCGAACTGGGAGCATGCGGTGACTCTTTCCAACAAGAGCAAGCTCTTTAACGTTACGACGGTCAAAGCTAGCCAGTTTGCACTCCCTTTACTTGAGTTCAACGGAGCCTGTCCAGGATGTGGTGAGACCGCTTATGTTAAACTGATCACCCAACTTTATGGCGACCGTATGATGATTGCTAATGCCACCGGCTGTACCTCTATCTGGGCTGGAAGTGCTCCTGCCGTGCCCTATACGACCAACGAGGAAGGTAAGGGACCTGCTTGGGCCAACTCCTTATTCGAAGATAATGCCGAGTTCGGCTATGGTATGTCTGTGGGTGTTAGCCAACTTCGTGAAAAACTGGCCGAACTGATGCAACAGGCTCTGGA
>DATCQU010000026.1:0-15033 GCA_036569365.1 Desulfosporosinus sp.
TGCTACAGCAGTGCTTAAAGTAGTCGAGCACGGCAAAGGGGAGAAGATTATTGTCTTCAAATTCAAGGCTAAAAAGAACTATCGACGCAAACAAGGACATCGTCAACCATACACAAAAGTTGTTGTCGAAGCACTCCAAGCGTAAGAATACTGACGGCATTCGGTTCATTATCTGGGCGGATGCGGAAGGACGAATACGTGAGTTTGAGTTGTCCGGACATGCGGGGTTTGCGAAAGAGGGCCAAGATATTATCTGTGCGGGTGTTTCTGCACTGAGCATTGCGGCTGTCAATGGGTTGGAACATTTCTTGTCGGTGGTCCCTAAAGTGCAGGAGGCGGATGGACATCTCACCTGTCAACTTTTCGGAATTCCAGAGCAAGAATTGGAAAAGGCTCAGTGGATTTTGCAAACGATGAAGTTAGGTATAGAACAAATACAAACGACTTATGGTCAAGACTATATAATGATAGATCGAAGGAGGTGGACTCCATGCTAAAAATGAATCTTCAACTCTTCGCCCACAAAAAAGGGGTTGGTAGCTCACGAAATGGTCGTGACAGTAACTCTCAACGTCTCGGTGTGAAACGTGGCGACGGTCAATTCGTAACCGCTGGCAGCATTATCGTTCGTCAACGCGGCACGAAATTTCATCCCGCTAAAAACTGTGGTTTAGGTAAAGATGATACCTTATTTGCTCTGATCGACGGTTATGTTAAATTCGAACATAAAGATCAAAAGCGCAAACAAGTGAGCATCTATGCTGAACGTGTAACGACACCGGTGGCTATAGCCCAATAAGCTGTTTCTAGTTTGCCCCTGGGTTTTCCCAGGGGCTTTATTTATACTTATCAGAAAGTATAACTTAAGTTACATACTTTCTGTAGCATAAGTGCAACTAAGGCGGCCGCCGTCGCCTGTGGCTTGGCGCCAGCCAAGTTTTCTTTATGTTTGTGCGTTATTTATGTAGGCGTACATCGTTAATAAACACAATGAAGTTAGCCGAATTGAGAGGAAAACGATGATGATGTCAGAAGTTGAACACATTCTGTTGTCGGAGCTTTTACAGTGGTATAGCCTTCAACGGCATGATTTTATGAATCACTGGCAAGTGATCATGGGTAATTTACAACTTAACCAACCAGAGAAGGCTCTTGCGTATATGCGGGAGACGGTCACGGGATGTGAGCAAGAGCAAAAGATCGCGCAAATCTCAGAACCAGGACTTGCGGCAGTTTTATTGGGGTTTATGATTCGCCTTCGACAGGAAGGTATTACTGCCACGATTGATTTTCCTGAGGGAATGAAACAGGAATTATTCTGGCAAGATCATTGGCGGGAAGACTATGCGGACGCCTTATATGGGTACACTAAGGAATGCATGGACGTGTCTTCAAGGGCTATCGATCCGTTGAAAACCTTAAGTGCAGAAGTGTATTTGTATGATGAACCAGGAGGATTATCTTGCCAGTTTATCTTAGAGGACGAGGAAGATGTTCTCTTCGATAAAATGGTTAAGTTGACTATAAACCCCAAATAACGTTAATTCGTTGAAGAGATCTTAAGAGTTAAGGAGAATATAGCATGTTTATGTTTTACGATCAGGCCAAGATTTATGTCAAAGGCGGAGATGGCGGGGCGGGAGCCGTGGCATTTCGTCGAGAGAAATACGTTCCTGAAGGCGGACCGAGTGGTGGAGACGGCGGACGCGGGGGAAATATTATTTTCATTGGAGATGAGGGTTTAAGAACTCTCGTCGATTTTCGCTATCAACGTCATTATAAGGGTAATCGGGGGGACCACGGGCAAGCGAAGAATTGTAGCGGCAGGAGTGGGGAAGACGCTGTTATTCGTATTCCTGTGGGAACCGTTGTCATGGATGACAGTACCAGTGAAATTATTGCAGATATAACCGAGCACGGACAGAAAGTGGTCGTTGCTGCTGGCGGACGGGGAGGAAGGGGTAACGCTCGGTTCATGAGCAATACGAATAAAGCCCCAACCTTGGCTGAAAATGGAGAACCTGGCTTGGAACGCTGGTTGCGTTTAGAGTTGAAGCTCTTGGCAGACGTTGGGCTGGTGGGTTTCCCGAATGTCGGAAAATCGACGATCATTTCGCAGGTGTCGGGTGCCAAGCCGAAGATTGCCGATTATCATTTCACCACCCTGATTCCTAATTTGGGCGTGGTAGAGCTGGAGGACGGGCAGAGCTTTGTCATGGCTGATATTCCAGGGCTCATAGAGGGTGCTCATGCGGGAGCGGGCTTGGGCCATGAATTCTTACGCCACACTGAGCGAACTCGCTTGTTGCTCCATGTTTTGGATATCTCGGGATCCGAAGAACGGGATCCCTTGGAGGATATGCGTGTTATTCAGGAAGAGCTTCGCCTCCATAGTCCGGAACTCGCTCTGCGACCGATGATTATTGTGGCTAATAAAATGGATATTCCGGGTGCTGAGGAGCAGTTGCAGCGTTTGAAAGACGCGGTCGGGGACGAGTACGAAATTTTTGCCGTTTCGGCTGCGACTGGGGAAGGGTTAAAAGCCTTGATTTATCGCATTGCTCAGCTTTTACCGGAGACCCCAGTGCCTCAGCTTGTGAGCCTGCCTCCAGAACACCGGGTTACGAAAGCTCAGTCGGATAAGCGGTTCGAAATTGTTAAAGAAGAAGATATCTATCGGGTGTTGGGTAATGAAGTTGAACGACATATGAAGATGACCTTCTTGGATCGGGAAGCGAGTGTCTACCGTTTCCAAAACATCTTGAAAGCGATGGGGATTGATGACGCGCTTCGTGAGGCCGGGATCAAAGAAGGCGATATTGTAGAGATCGGCGGCGTCAGGTTTGATTGGGTGTAGGAGTTAGGCATTTGAAAGAAAATAGCAGGTCAAGAATGCTAGGGATATTTTGGTTTAGGGGGAAGATATTACGTGTTAACGGGTAAGCAAAAACGTCATTTGAGATCCATGGGGAATGAAATGGATCCTATTTTACAAGTGGGTAAGGGTGGAATCACCGAATCAGTGGTCACCCAAACGGACGAAACTCTGGAAGTACGGGAACTCATTAAGTGCCGGGTGTTGCAAAATAGCCCAGAAGTACCTAAAACCGTGGCAGCTGATCTAGCTGAACAGGTTAAAGCAGACCTTGTCCAAGTAATCGGACGCAACTTCTTGCTGTATAGGCAGTCTAAGACAAAGCCAGTTGTTGTCCTACCGTAGGATGCAAGAAGGGACGGTTCTTGCTTGCATCCTAAGATGCATCCGTCCCTTGTTTACATCTAAAGTTGAAAAGCCCCAATAGATACATGGATTGCCATGTGCTATTGGGGCTTTTTTTTGCATCCACGGATGCAAGAGGGGACGGTTCTTGCATGCAAGCAAGAACCGTCCCCTCTTGCACTCGAATACGATTCCACATGGAATTCCACCGTTCCTGTCCATCCCAAGTTGTAGGCGCTTACTGAAGATGCTCTAATTCATAATCCTTACTTAAGACATGCGACAACAACTCGTGATCATGTAGTAGGTTGATTAAGATGCGGTTATCATCGGTCTGGGTATTTCGGGCATTGGTGAGAATACTGAGAGGTCGATAAATGGGGGCATCATGTATTTTTAACGTTTTGAATTTTTTGTGATCAAATCCTCTCCTGACAGTTAAAGAAGAAATAATGGTAATTCCAAGTCCCGCCGAGACCAGTTGTTTAATTGCTTGAGTACTTCCCAGTTCCATTGTTACATTTAATTGATCCGAATCAAGCCCCCTCTTTTTAAGGGCCATCTCCATTACCCTGCGAGTTCCAGAACCTTCCTCTCTTGTAATCATACGCTCATGGGGTAGTTCAGCTAGGGTAATGGTCTCCCTTGACGCCCAGCGGTGAGAATACGGAATCACAACTACTAACTCGTCTTCCCAGAAATTCTCTACCTTAAGATCCTTATGCCTGGGGGCTGATCCCTCAATAAGGCCAATGTGGATATTTCTCTCTAAAATATCTTGAGAAATTGACTCCGTATTAGCAACTTTTATTTTGAAATCCACGTCTGGGTAGGTCTTATATAAAAACGCCAGAATGTTGGGAAGTATATATTCTGCGATCGTTAAAGTCGCACCGATGTAGATCAGTTTTCTCTGATCTCTGGCAAAGGCGTTTATTTGCTCTCTGGCTTTAGAAAGAACGTCCAAGACACTCTGAACATGTGCATAGAAAATTTCCCCAGTTTCGGTCAGAGTAACCCCTTTATTGGAGCGGTCGAAAAAACGAGTACCATACTCACTTTCTAGATTCTGAATCTGTGCAGTGATACTCGGCTGACTCAGGTGGAGCTTTTTGGCGGAAGAGGTAATGTTTTTGGCTTCTGCAACCTCTTTGAAAATAAGGAAATGTTCCTCTATAATGACGCATCTCCCTTCATAGATTCTCAAAAATCTATCTTAAGGATTTCTCCTTTGTGCGTGTAGTAAACTATACACTTAGATAACAAATCTTAGATTCTAAACAGGCCACACAACTTAGGACTCAGTGTCTGACAAGAAACTATCAATATAATCATGCGGAAGTTTCTTAATTAACAACACTGGTATAGGTGATTTATTTAATACGGTATGCGCTAAACTACCAACTAGAAGCCCTTTGAAAGTAGAACGTCCCCGTGAACCCATAATGATTAATTCAAAGGGATTTTTCGTTACATAATCAATTATTGCGTCTGCTTTACCGGATATGTCTATCTTCTCGGAAATACTGGTATTAGTACAAATTACCTGGTGCTTGATGTTGAGTCTTCGTTTCAAAAATATTTCATTGGTCTTGGAGAGTATTTTATCATACTGATTCTTGGCACCCAACTCAGATTCGTCGAGCACACCTTTCATCCAATCCGATTTAGGGCTTACCGGCCAGGAATTTATCCAGTTGAAATCTTCCCCCGTAGAACACCCCCAATAATATCGTTTGTTCTTTGGCCTCAACTCTAACCAACTATATTCTGCTTCCTTAGAACCATCATCACTTTCTTGTACCTGCAAGATGGTCAAATACATATTGGGAATCTTCTTCAATAGCGTGGCAGCGTAAACGGCCGCAGAAAAGGCTTGATGTGACCCATCCGAGAATAGAAGTACATTATACTTAAAATCATTCATGTCAAATACCTCTTTCATTTGATAATCTTATCAATACCTATGCACTGGTTGGTAGTAACGCATCCCACCATTCAGTATTTATGGTTACTATTCAGCTGCCCCTAATAAACTGAGTTGTACTAGTACTACTAAAATAATGCAATGCCGATTAAACCAGATACAAGAATTAAATATGCCGGATGTAATTTTGTCCTTATTAACAAGATAAACGCTACGACCATCAGGATTGAACTTTTTATGTCAATATAACCACTTCCTCCAATAATCCCATTACTAATCGCAAATTTGATGGAAGCAAATGCGATTACCCCAATAATGGTGGGTCTAAGCCCGTAAAAAGCGGCTTTTACCGTCGGGTGCTCTTGGAATTTGAAGAATAACTTACCGACAATGAGTATGAGCAGTAACGAGGGTAGTGTAACACCGACGCAAGCGTCCACAGCTCCCCAAAAGCCAGCTAATCTATACCCAACTATTGTTGCAGTGTTACTCGCAATAGGGCCGGGGGCCATCGCTGATATCGCAATCATGTTGGTAAAGGTACTCATTTTAAGCCAATGGTGGTTCATCATATCCGTCTGAATAAGCGGTATCATAGCATACCCACCGCCAAAACTGACAAGCCCTAGTTTGAAAAACGTGATTAGCATATCAAGATACAAGTTCATATAGTTTCACCCCTTGCTTTCTTTTGCGCTCCATGTAGCTTCCGTATTTTCTTAACTTTCACAATCATAATTCCAAAAATTGCTCCAAACAAAATCACTAGAATCAAATTTAGACTTTTGAATGCTAATAGTGTCAGAATACATACAGCGCAGATAGCTAAGCAAGTTTTGTCAACCAGCGACACCTGACCCATTTTATAAGCAGCTGAAGCTATTAGAGCAACTACTACAGGCCTTATACCTCCTAATGCAGCTTGAAGGTGTATGTTATGCTGGAAGGTACCAAGCAAGGCTCCTAATAGAATAATTATCCCAAACGTCGGTAATACTATTCCTAACAATGCTGACAAAGCACCGGAAATGCCTCCGATCTGGTATCCAACAAAAGTAGCTGAATTGACAGCAATAGCCCCTGGTAACGATTGAGAAACGGCAAAAATATCGACTAAATTTTCTTTGCTTAGCCATTTCTTTTTATTTACCATCTCATCTTCCATGATAGGTATCATGGCAAATCCTCCGCCAAAAGTAATCGGTGAAATCTTGAAGAAAACTAGAAATATCTCGTACATAAATTTATAATTGGGTTTCTTTTTTTCCATATTTGTAACCATTCCTTTCTCTGCCCTCAAATTCACAAAACATTATGAAATAAATTGTTTAGTATAAACAACTCCTTTGTTTGTGTAGGGCGAGCATTCAATGCTTGTGCGACCACTATACCAGCTGAGAGAGGGCGTGTTTATGCTCAAAATTGTTTACCCTATAATAGCGCGGCATCGACGGTTTTATAACCTTCGTTATCACCACCCCGACTACCGATCACAGAAACATCACAACCCACCAGCCAAACGTTTTTCCACCTTTGCCTAAGATTTGAGAGCCTCAGCGCTGTGGCCTATGAAGCGATTAAGAAGACATCTTACCTCCTTTGTAACTTATATATAGCAAACAGCGTGCCAACCCTAAAACCCGCTATATTCAAGCTTTTATTAATTATGATGAAAAATGAGTGTAGCAAACGCTACACTCATGATAAAATTAATATAATGATATTTAGGCATTTATCATCTCCACTCTCCGTTTATCTCCATTTTTATAATGTATTTGAGCATTTTGATATATGTATTTTTGTATTATACAACTCAATTTATAGATTCTGTGATCATCTTGTAATCGATTTTACTAGAAAATAAAAATATATTTTTCAATTTACAAAGTTAATTCTTCCATTTTCCAAGCAGAAAGTTTATAATTGTCAATTAGATCATGCTGTAGCAATGTAAACTTACATTTTAGTTGATAATGGGAGCTGCAGTGCAGGGTGAAAAAGTATCGGGAGCTTTCTGGCCAAACAGGTACAGAAGGACATAGCAATCCTCGCAAAGCTTTTTACCGCTGTAATTGAAAATTTCTCCTTTGATCAGGCGGGTTCCACATCTTTGGCAGTCCACTTTAAATAACATTAAATATCACCTCACACAAACATGAAAAGTATTCAGAAACCCACGTACCGCCAGGGCAACCATTTTATCGTTCTACGCTAATGATTTTATTAATCCGAGTGCTTCGCCGCCATTACTTATAGGCAAAAGCACTGAATGAAGATTTTTTCCTCCTTTGCGTATGAGTATTTATATAGCAAACAGTGTGCCAACCTTAAAACTCCCGATATTCAGGCCTTTTATCAATTATGATGAAAAATAAGTGTAGCAACCGCTACACGTTGGATCGATGTCAAATAACTGGCTTACGGCGTTTAACACATTAAGGCTCTGTTTATATTGAAGTATTGGAGGATTTTGATAATTGTATCTTTCCTTCAATGACGAGTATTATACAATTCAATTTTCAAATTCTAGATCATAGGGGGGTTGATTTTCCTGAACAATAAAAAAAAATTTTCCTTTTTCAAAGGTAAGAGTCTGACTAATCAGATAGTCATTATCATAACTGTAATTATGCTTGTACTTATTGTAGTCTTGATGTATGACATTTTTTACGCTTCACGGACGGATGAAGTTGTATTTTTAGACAAAGAGCAGCGTCTGGAGGCCTTAGTCATTAGTACCAATAATGCCTTTTCGGAAAATCTGGCATCTCTATGGACAGGGCCAGAAGATATCTCATCAACTATGATTAAGAACGAGTTTACCCGGGTCGTAGAACCCCAAGTTCCAGCGAATTCGGGCATTCGCTTCGGTCTATATGTTCCCAATATGGAGAATATTACGATACTGGGTTTCCTGCACAACTTTCGTAACCTCTCACAGGTAGAAGAAGCTCAGAGGGAAAAAAATATTTTTGCCAATACTATACCAGGCCTGAAAGCAGCAGAGATAGGTAATGCACCACTCTTTCGAATTTCCGGTTCTTGGGATGACCAGGTCGTTGAGTACATCTCTCCTGTTGTACTAAAAGGAAAAGTAGTAGCAGTGATGTGGGTAGAGGAGAGACTTAACCCCTTCTTTTACCAGAGTAATTACTTTGGTAAATTGCTGCGTTATTTCACTCTTGGCGTACTGGTCTTAGTAATGTTCGGCACCCTGATAATAATCAAAAATTTAACATCCGGGGTCGACCGCTTAAAACAGGGATTACTTAGCATGGAGGAGGATATACATCACTTATTACCTGAAATGTCAGGTGAACTGGGTCAAGTGGCCCGAGCAGTAAACCGGATGGCGGTGGGCCTATCTGAAAAGGAGCGGCTAGAAGATCAGCTAAGGCAATCAGAACACCTTATTGCACTTGGTCGTTTAGCAACCGGTGTGGCTCATGAATTGCGTAACCCCATCGCTATTATCAAAACCTTAGTCGAACTTATGAAACAAGAATACGCTCAAGTCAGTGGCATCGAAGGATTTACAAAGGCCATAGATGTACAGGTTGACCGTCAAAATATGGAAATTCAAGAACTACTGGACTTTGGCCGCCCTACCAAAGTTTCTATTAAGGAGTGTTCGGTTAATGATTTAATCAAGGCAGTCCTCTCATTTTCGGCTGCAATGTTACGAGAACAGAGCATAATCGTTGATTTGAGGCTTGACGACAATCTTTCTAAAAGCTTAGCAGATACCGAAAAGCTTAAACAGGTATTTGTAAACATCATTGTTAATGCTGCAGAAGCTATGCCTGCTGGAGGCAAATTGGAAATAATGACGAAACAAACTGACAACCTGCTGGTTATCAGTTTCTCTGATACCGGGGAGGGCATCCTAGCTAAGGACAAGTTGAGAATATTTGATCCCTTCTATACGACCAAAAAAACAGGCACTGGTCTGGGACTATCGATATCCTATCAAAGTATTCAATTGCATGGTGGGACTATTGATATGGAGAGCACCCAAGACAAAGGAACCATCTTTATTATCAGTCTTCCTGTGATACCACAATTTTGCGACAGGAGTGATGTTCATGACACCAAGAATTCTGGTAATTGACGATGAGGAACAAATGTGCTGGGCCCTCGAAAGGGCGCTAAGTCATGAAGACTATCAGGTGGTTACCGCCACGAGAGGCTTACAAGGTATTGACCTGGCCAAAAAAACCGAACCCTCGCTGGTAATATTGGATTTAAAGATGCCAGACATCGATGGTATTGAAGTGTTAATAGAACTGAAAAATATTAACCCTAATATCCCTGTGATTATGATTACCGCCCACGGGACCATTGACACAGCTATTGAAGCGATGAAAATTGGGGCCACGGATTATATTACTAAACCTTTTAAACTCGAAGAATTAAAGGTACTGGTCAAGCAAGCCTTACATGCATCTGATTTAGAAAACCAAGTTGATTTTCTAAATCAGGAATTAGGCAAGAAATATGGGAGAATTGTTTGCCTCAGCGCTCCTATGAAAGAGATTAATCTCTTGATTCGCCAGGTCGCAAAGACTGGTGCAACTGTTCTGATAACAGGAGAAAGTGGAACTGGTAAAGAAGTTGCTGCTCTAGAGATATATAAAGCCAGTAACCGAGCAGATAAGCCCTTTGTAGCGGTAAACTGTGCGGCTCTTCCTGACCAGCTGTTAGAAAGCGAGCTATTTGGCCATGAGAAAGGTGCCTTTACTGGGGCAACCAGTAAAAAGATGGGGCGTTTTGAACGTGCTGATACAGGTACGATCTTTCTGGATGAGATCGGAGAAATGCCCATCAGTATGCAAGCAAAGTTACTGCGGGTATTACAGGAACGATGTTTTGAAAGAGTAGGGGGAACTGAAACGATCCATGTCGATGTGCGGGTCATTGCCACCACTAATGTCGATCTTGCCACGGCTATATCTAAGGGCACCTTTAGGGAGGACCTTTATTATCGCTTAAATGTCATGAACATCAACATGCCGTCGCTTAGATCACGAAAAGAAGATGTTCCTCTTCTGGTTAACTATTTCCTCGAGAAATTCGATCCTTCTCATAGCAAAAAAATCTCTTCGGGGGCAATGAAAATTCTAACCCGCTACAACTGGCCTGGTAACATAAGAGAGCTTCAGAACGCGATCGAAAGAGCGCTTATTGTTTGTCCGCGCTCTGAGATCCAACCAGTACATTTCCCCAAGGAATTATTGAATAGTTCTGAGGAAACAACAACGCCTGTAATAAACCTTACAGAGGGTGGTTTTACTTTGGAAGAGTTGGAAAAACACCTGATCATTAAGGCCTTGGAAAAGCTCAATAATAACCAAACAAAGGTCGCTAAATATCTGGGAATTTCTCGTCCAACTCTGCTTTATCGCCTGAAGAAGTATGGTATATAGACGGGGAGAGACTAAGAGGTGGGCAGAATAAACATTCTAGGGCGGGGAGCAGTTCACAAGATCGCTACCTGCCCTATAGATCTGTGTTTAACCCTTCCCAAGCAAAGCAGTCGGCAGAAACCGGCTGTTTTTTCTTGGTGCGCCACGCATGGCGATTAACTTAGGATGGGATGCAAGAGGGGACGGTTCTTGCTTGCATGCATGCAAGAACCGTCCCTTCTTGCATCTCTTGCATCCCCCGCTTGCCTTCTTGCATCAGGAAGCCCTATACGGGCACACTAACGAAGGCAGGGAAGTCTCAGCAAATCGAGACAGAAAAGGAAGAATGCGTTGAGTATTGTGCGTTTGGAGGAGACAGTGTGAATAAACGTCTCAGGTGGGGAATTGGGCTATTATTGATACTTGCTTTGGGCTTTGGCTTATGGTGGTTTTGGGGAAGGGCTCAGGGTCCGTTGCTGGTCAAAGCCGGAGCCGCAGCACCAATCTCGATGCGGGAAGAAGTCTATGCGACGGGAAGTGTTGTCCCAGTATCACGCCAAGAAGTGAGAGTTTTAAGCCCTGGGCGGGTAGCGAAGGTGGCAGTGAAAGTCGGAGATTCCGTTCAAGCGGGGCAAATCCTCGTCACGATGGATACCACCCTGGCAGACGCTCAAGTCGCCCAAGCAAAAGCAAATGTCGAAGCGGCTCAAACGAACGTCGATGCAGCACCTATGCCCGCGTTGGCGCAAAGCAAGGCAGCCTTAAAGCAGGCCCAAGAAACGCTAAAAGTTGCCCAGGTACAACTAGGGCAATTGACATATAAAGCAGCGATTGCCGGAACCGTTCTCGAGGTGAAGGCTCAGGAAGGTAACCTCTCTCCGGTGCAAGAGCCGCTGGCGATAGTGGCAGACCTTGCAAAGATGAATGTCGAGGCGCAACTGAATGAAATCGATGCGGGGAAGGTTCAGCTTGGCAGCAAAGTGACGGTTACCAGTAAGGTGCTGGGGAATACGACTATTCAGGGTACCATTTCCCAGATTGCCCCGGAGGCGGTCGCGCAACCGAGCGTTCAGGGGAATGCCTCACCGACGGTGGGAGTGAAGATTCGTCTAGACCAAGTACCTACTGGACTCAAGTCTGGTTTTACGGTGGCGATCGATTTCATCGTGGCGACCAAGGCGGGAATCTTGGCCGTCCCTCAAGAAGCACTTTTTCAAGAAGGTAAGCAAAACTACGTTTACCGTATCCAAGCGGGAAGACTACATAAGACGGAAGTGAAGATGGGTATCGGGAATGACACGCATCAGGAAATCACCTCTGGTTTAACGGCCGGGGATTTGGTCGTCTTGAATCCCTCCAATCAACTATCGGAAGGTTTAGAGGTAACACTAGATACGGGAAGTGGCGGCACATGAGTCTCTTAGAAGGATTGCGTGGAGCACTCTTCAGCTTGCGGACGAATAAACTCCGTTCTGGGCTGACCATGCTGGGGATTATCATGGGGATCGCAGCAGTCATCGCCGTCGTCACCATCGGGTTAGGCGGCAAGGCGGCCATTATGCAGGAAATGGAGAAAAGCGGGGTTAACCTGTTCGTGATGTACACGAAATCGGTGGGGCAAACCGGACAGGCTGTGGGAGATTCCTTAACGATGCAGGATGGGGAAAGCTTGAAACGGGCCCTGCCGCAGCTCAAAACGTTGCTTCCGGCGAGTATGGAGTATACTGCGTTAGAGGTGAATCAAAAGCGTTCTTCAGCCATGATCGTAGGAACAACTCCGGAATTCGCGGATTTGCGCCGCCGGGAAATTGCCAAAGGTCGATTTTTCTCGGAGGAGGAATTTTCGGCGGATCGCCGTGTGGCTGTGATTGATGAGAGCTTAAGAGATGATTTATTTGGCGCTGGAAATCCGCTAGGACAGCAGGTTATTATCCAAAATGTGCCTTGCCGGGTGATTGGGGTTTTGGCCAAGGATACCTCAGCCTTTGCCCAGTTTGATGTGGGATCAAAGAATGCCTATGCCTACGTTCCTTGGGGAACATGGGCAGATATATTCCAGTCCAAGCGGGTCGACCAATTGGAAGGCGCGACGTATCAGGAAACGGATTTAGAAAGTACCATTTCCAGTGCCAAGCGCATCCTTAACGTGCGCCACGACACAACAAATCAATATGAAGCCTTTAACGTACAGCAGTTGGTGCAATCAGCTAATAAGATTACACGCATATTAACCATGATCATCGGTCTGGTTGCGGGAATCTCCCTATTGGTGGGAGGGATCGGAATAATGAATATTATGTTGGTTTCTGTGACGGAGCGCACACGGGAAATCGGGTTGCGCAAGGCTGTGGGAGCCAAAGAAGGGGACATTTTAGCGCAATTTCTAATGGAAGCGATGGTCTTATCCCTCGTCGGGGGATTTATTGGCATCGCTTTGGGGTCGGGGAGCGCATTGCTGGCAGCGAATCTCTTGCACTGGCCTCCCCTCTTGTCGGGATGGGCGATTCTATTTGCCGTTACGTTTTCGGTTGGAGTGGGGTTGTTCTTTGGCTTTTATCCGGCGTTGAAGGCGGCGAAGTTGGAGCCGATGATCGCGTTGAGGTACGAGTAGGTGAGGGTCGCGAGACACGTCCTCGGCCGTGCGGTCATCGTGCCAAACTAGGGCTTTAATCCTTCATGCAAGAGGCAGGGTACCCGGCCAATGCGACGTCCCTGTCGCATGGCCGGCGGGAAACGTCCTTGTTTCCCGCCCTACTGAAGAAAGAGGATTAAAGCCGAGTTTGGCTACGACTCGCGCAAAGGCGTCGGAGCGTGTGGTCGCGACCCTCTGCGCTGGGGAGACGCGGGGGAGGGGACCTGTTTCCCGCGTTGCGGGAAAGGCGGTGTGTCATGCAAGAGGGGACGGTTCTTGCTTGCATACAGATAAATCCCTAAATCAACGACTTATTCCCATAACTGTGCCAACACGCATGGCTATGGGAATTTTATTTGGGCATCATCTGTAAAAGTATGATACAATAAGATGTTCTACAGCTTGTGGTAAGGAGAAGAGGAACAACTATGAACGTCTTAACGGCTGAGAATCTAACGAAGAGCTACGGTGAAAAAGTGCTTTTCACGGATATCTCCTTTGGAATCGAAGAAGGAGAAAAAATAGGAATCATTGGGGTTAATGGGACGGGTAAGTCTACCTTGCTTAAAATCTTGGTGGGCGTTGAATGGCCGGATCAGGGCAAAGTCACGAAGGGAAATAGTGTGAGCCTGGAGTACCTTCCTCAAAATCCGGAGTTCGAAGATGAGGCGACGATTTTACAACAGGTATTTAAGGGGAATTCCCCGGTGATGAAATTGCTCAGAGAGTATGAAATGGCCTTGGAAAAGCTGAACGAGGACTCGGAGCAGCCGAAGCTTCAACAATCCTTGATCGCTCTCGGGCAACAAATGGATGAGCTGGATGCTTGGCAATTGGAAAATGAGGCTAAAGCCATTCTGACGAAGCTAGGGATTTCTAAATTCGATACCCTTGTCGGGACCTTGTCGGGCGGACAGAAAAAACGGGTGGCTTTAGCGAGTGCGCTCATTAACCCTACAGATATACTGATTCTGGATGAGCCGACGAACCATATTGATAATGATACGGTGGATTGGCTGGAGCAATACTTGAATAAACGCAAAGGCGCGCTGGTCATGATTACGCACGATCGGTACTTTTTGGACCGCGTGGTTAGTCGAGTATTGGAGTTGGATCAGGGAAAACTTTATCCTTACCCCGGAAATTATAGTCGTTTCTTGGAGTTGAAAGTGGAGCGGGAAGAGCAAGTCGAGGCTACTGAGAGAAAACGCCAGAACCTCTTTCGCAATGAACTGGCCTGGATGCGCAGGGGTGCTCGAGCCCGTACGACCAAGCAAAAGGCAAGGATCGATCGTTTCGAACAGTTACAGGCTGACAAACCGGCGGATTATGCGGATCGGGTTGAAATGCCGGCTGGGTCATCGCGCTTAGGAAAGAAAATCCTGGAATGTGAGCATGTGCAAAAAGGCTTTCCTGACAGGGGTGTCTTGATCAAGGATTTTAGCTACATTCTCTTAAGAAACGATCGGATTGGGATTATTGGCCCTAATGGGAGTGGCAAGTCGACGTTATTAAACTTGATTGCCGGTCGTCTGACCCCGGATGGCGGGAGCATAGAGCTGGGTTCCACGGTCAATATGGGGTATTTTACTCAGGAAAACACGTATTTGAATCCGGACATCCGCGTGATTGATGAGATTAAAGCGGTAGCTGAAGTGATTCCGACGGCCGATGGCGGCTTCATTACGGCAGCTCAAATGCTGGAGCGCTTTTTGTTTCCACCGTCTGTTCAGTGGACCCAGATCAGTAAGCTTTCCGGAGGGGAAAAACGCAGGCTTTTCCTTTTGAGGATTTTGATGGGTGCCCCGAATGTCCTCTTATTGGACGAGCCGACGAATGATCTAGACAT
>DATCQU010000027.1:0-25009 GCA_036569365.1 Desulfosporosinus sp.
GTATAAGTGCAACTAGGCGGCCGCCTGCGCCTGCGGCTGGCGCCAGCCAAGTTTTCTTTATACCTATACAGAAGATAAGTTTTGGGTAGCATAATTCGGGTGGTATAAGTGCAACTAGGCGGCCGCCTGCGCCTGCGGCTTGGCGCCAGCCAAGTTTTCTATAGTTGCAGATATCTGGGGGATATGCTATATTAGTATAAGGAATTTTGTAGTGATTGTTGGAAAGGAGTGGGTTCTAGCCCGCTCCTTCGTTTGTTCAAATCGTAGCTTAACTCTAGGTCATCTTTGTAAAGACTATAAAGAGGGCGTTCTTTACCGCAGTTAAAGGAGCGAGTTCAATATGAATCAAGCAATGGAACATCAGATTGAGTTACTGGTAGAGCCAATCGTAAAAGAAAAAGGACTCGAACTAGTGAATGTAGAGTACATAAGGGAAGGTGCACATTGGTATTTGCGCCTTTATATTGATAAAGACGGTGGCGTGGACATGGATGATTGTTCAGCAATAAGTCATATGGTGAGCGAAATGCTTGATCAAAACAATCCAATTCCACAGGCCTACATGCTGGAAGTGTCGTCTCCTGGGTTGGAACGTCCTCTGAAAAAAGATGAGGACTTTATTCGTTTTCAGGGAAGTTTGGTTACGGTGCACACGACTTCTCCGTTCCAAGGGTATAAGGAATTTTCGGGGAATCTGGTCGGGGTGATAAACGATGAAATCGTTTTAGAATATGAGGGTAAGCGCATTGCAATTCCACGTACCTTGGCGAAAAGAACTCACCTGGCAATAGTATTTTAAGGGTTTCATTATAGCGCTCCGAATGTATTACTTTCGGGACACTTGGCCAATCATGGTAATGCATAGTGCAACTAAAGGGGTTTCCGCTGGGCGCCTATAGCTTGGTACAAACCAGGTTTTCTTTATACAATAGAATAAGGAGGAAAATGGAAAAATGAATATGGAGTTCATAGAGGCCCTTCACGAATTAGAAAAAGGAAGGGGAATTTCTGCGGAGATTCTCTTTGAGGCTATTGAAGCAGCACTAATTTCCGCATACAAGAAGAATTTTGGATCATTACAAAATGTCCGAGTTCTTATTGATCGATCAACAGGGGAGTTTAAGGTGTATGCTCGCAAAACCGTTGTAGAAATCGTGGAGGATTCTCGAACTCAGGTTAGTTTAGAGGATGCGCATAAAAATGATCCTAATTATCAACTTGAGGACATTGTGGAATATGAGGTAACCCCTCGGGATTTCGGGCGAATTGCGGCACAAACAGCAAAGCAAGTCGTTGTTCAGCGCATTAGAGAAGCCGAGCGCAGTATGATTTATGATGAATATGTTAATCGTGAAGGGGACATTGTCACTGGAGTTGTTCAGCGATATGAACAGAAAAATGTGATTGTCGATTTAGGGAAGGTTGAAGCTGTTCTGCCTGCTCAGGAACAAATTCCAGGTGAAGTCTACCAATCCTTTGAACGTATCAAAACGTATGTGGTTGAAGTTAAAAAGACAACGAAGGGGCCTCAAATCATGTTGTCCCGAACCCATCCTGGCCTAATAAAACGCTTATTTGAACTCGAGGTGCCGGAAATTCACGATGGCATTGTCGAAATCAAGGGCGTTTCTCGTGAAGCGGGAGCACGTTCTAAAATAGCTGTTTATTCTCGTGACTCAAATGTTGATCCAGTTGGGGCTTGTGTTGGACCAAAGGGAGTTCGTGTCCGAACCATTGTCACCGAATTAAAAGGGGAAAAAATCGATATTGTAAATTACTCAACAGATCCCCAAGAATTCGTGGCAAATTCACTTTCCCCTGCAAAAGTCGTCGGTGTCTATCCTAAACCCAATGAGAAAGTTGCAATAGTAGTTGTTCCTGACTATCAACTCTCCTTGGCTATCGGTAAAGAAGGACAAAACGCTCGCTTAGCCGCTAAACTAACAGGTTGGAAAATTGATATTAAAAGTGAATCTCAGGCTGTTGCTCTCAACCTTATTCCGCAAGGGCAAGAAGAAGAGTATGAAAATTATGGTGACTACGGCGAATATGAGGAGTACTCTGAATATAATGAATTCGCAGAAACTGATAACTATCAGGAATATCAAGAAGATGAAACCGATAGTGGGCAGATTCCTGAGACCGAAGTCACCGACAATGCGACCGAAGAAGTTAATGAAAACGCTCTTACTGATATAGTGGAGGATTTGAAAACAGATGACCAAGTAATCCTTGGGGAGAAAGAGAAGAGGTGATGGTATGAAGACACGTAAAATTCCAATGCGTATGTGTTTAGGGTGTCAACTGATGAAGCCCAAGAAAGAACTCTTGCGAATTGTTAGAACTCCGGAAGGGACTGTCGAACTTGATCCCACTGGAAAACAGAATGGTCGTGGCGCATACCTTTGTCCAAACTTGATCTGCTGTCAAACCGCCGTTAAGGAGCGTCGATTCCGGAAGGCTTTCGGGGTGGATGTTGATCCTGAAGTATTTGCACATCTGGAAGGGAAGATTTCTTCGTGAATACACGTATCCAGTCGTTAATAGGGATCGCTCGGAGAGCAAGTAAAATTGCGACCGGAGATGCCCAAGTTGAAGCAATGTTAAAAAAAAGAAAAGGATTTCTGCTTATCATTGCAGAGGATGCTCCCGGTGCACAGAAAAAGTATAATCTGTGGGCTAATGATTTGAAGTTACCAGTATTAGTCACTGGAACAAAGCTGGAGATCGGACATTCGATAGGACTTTCGCCGCGTTCAGCAGTGCTTATTTTAGATCAAGGGTTTGCTAAGGCTATTTTACTAGCAAGGAGCTGATGCTTGGAGCGTATGTGGGAGCCGAATTTTTGGGGGTGGTTAAATGAGTATTCGTGTTCACGAATTGGCAAAAGAATTAAAATCTACTAGTAAAGAAGTGATGACAGAACTCGTGGCTATGGGAACAGATGTAAAAAACCATTTAAGTACGGTCGATGAAAAAGATGCAATGCGTTTACGGGACCAACTGAAAGGAAAGGAGATAAATTTGGATCATTCTGAACACAAAAATACTGAAGAACCAAAGTCAAATGTATCTCAACCGGTACAAGAAGGACAGCCGAAAGATACTAATCCAGCAATAGGGAGTCAGCCAAAAGACTCTCATCAGCCAATAGAGAGTGAGACGAAAGAACCCCGTCCAGTAATAGAAGGACAACCACAAGGCCCACGTCCCGGATATCAAGGACAACCACAAGGCCCACGCCCAGGATATCAAGGACAGCCACAAGGCCCACGCCCCGGATATCAAGGACAGCCACAAGGCCCACGCCCCGGATATCAAGGACAACCGCAAGGCCCACGCCCAGGATATCAAGGACAACCACCACAAGGCCCACGTCCAGGATATCAAGGACAACCACCACAAGGCCCACGTCCAGGATATCAAGGACAGCCTCAAGGCGCTCGTCCAGGATTTCAAGGGCAGCCTCAAGGCGCTCGTCCGGGATTTCAAGGGCAGCCTCAAGGCGCTCGTCCGGGATTTCAAGGGCAGCCTCAAGGCGCTCGTCCGGGATTTCAAGGACAATCTCAAGGCGCTCGTCCGGGAATGCCTCAGCGTGCTGGTGCAGGTGCGCCGACGACTCCAACCATTACCGAGCAGCCTAAAAGACAGCCACCGGCAAATAAGAAGGCTCAAGATAAAGCCTACGAGCGGAAGCGTGAAGTAGAAAAAGAACGAGAAAACGCGATCCGTGCACCACATAGACGTTTTCAGAAGCATCCTAAAAAAGAAGTGCGGGATACAACGCCTAAACACATTGTGATTCAGGGATCGATTTCTGTACAGGATTTAGCCGGTAAAATGAGCCGTAAGGCTGGAGAGCTCATTAAACACCTTATGAACCTAGGCGTCATGGCGACTATCAATCAGGAGCTGGATGTGGAAACCGCTACAATCCTGGCAGGTGAAATGGGTGTCACTGTCGAGTTAAAAGCCGAGAAATTAATGGATGTCATTATTGAAGTAGACGATGATCCGAAAGACCTTGTTTTCCGTCCACCAGTCGTTACGGTCATGGGACACGTTGACCATGGCAAGACGTCACTCTTAGATGCCATTCGTGCGACGAATGTGACTGATTCTGAAGCTGGGGGAATTACGCAACACATCGGGGCGTACCAAGTGGAAATTAAAGGTCAAAAGATCACGTTCTTAGATACGCCAGGACATGAAGCCTTCACAGCGATGCGTGCCCGCGGTGCGGATGTCACGGATATTGCAGTTTTGGTGGTAGCAGCCGATGATGGAGTCATGCCTCAAACCATCGAAGCGATTAATCACGCGAAAGCGGCAAAGGTTCCGATTATTGTCGCTATTAATAAGATAGATAAAGAAAATGCAACTCCTGAGAAAGTAAAACAAGGACTGACCGAGTTTGGCCTTGTGGTTGAGGAGTGGGGCGGAGATACGATTGCAGTCCCTGTATCCGCAAAAACGAAACTGAACATTGACCAACTTCTCGAAATGATCCTGCTTGTCGCAGAAGTTCGGGATTTCAAAGCAAATCCGAATCGTCCAGCAGTAGGAACTGTTATTGAAGCCGAATTAGATAAGGGCAAGGGACCGATTGCTACCGTTCTGGTTTCCAAAGGTACACTCAATATAGGGGATGTTGCTGTAGCAGGGTGTGCATTTGGCCGAATCCGAGCCATGGTGGATGATAAAGGGCGACGGGTTAAAAAAGCAGGCCCATCCACGCCGGTCGAAGTTCAAGGTCTTTCCGAAGTGCCTCAAGCGGGTGAAACGTTCTATGTTGTCGCGGACGAAAAATTGGCCCGACAAATAACTTCAGCTCGTACTGCAGTGCGTAAAGTGGAAGAATCCAAAAAGACCGTCTTTAAAGTTAGCTTAGAAGACCTTTTTGACAAGATCAAAGAGGGCGAAATCAAAGAGCTAAACATTATTATTAAAGCGGATGTACAAGGATCCGTTGAGGCTTTACGGCAGTCACTTCTCCGGCTTTCAACAGGCGAGGTACGAGTCAATCCTATCCACGGCGGAGTCGGAGCGATTAATGAAAACGACATCATGTTAGCGTCAGCTTCCAATGCCATTATTATTGGCTTTAATGTTCGGCCGGACTCCAATACGAAAGCAACTGCTGAACTTGAGGGTGTAGATTTGCGTCTTTATCGAGTCATATATGATGCTATTGAGGATGTCAAAATGGCAATGACGGGTCTACTTGATCCTACCTTTAAAGAAGTCGTTTTGGGTAAAGTTGAAGTCCGTCAAGTCTTTAAAGTTCCTAAAGCGGGAACTGTCGCTGGATGTATGGTTACAGAAGGAAAAATTATCCGTTCTGCTAAAGTCCGTGTTATTCGAGATAGTATCGTTATTCATGACGGTGACATGGAATCTCTGAGGCGCTTTAAGGATGACGTTAAAGAGGTTGCCGAGGGTTTTGAATGCGGAATAGGTATTGAAAAATTCAATGATGTCAAAGAAGGAGACATTATTGAGGCGTTTATCATGGAAGAAGTTAAACGCACACTCTAGTAAATGTGTCCTGGAGGGATAGGTATGTCAAAACATCGACCTAATCGTTTGGCCGAATCGCTCAAAGAAGAAATTTCTCAACTCATCCGGGTGGAGCTCAAAGATCCTCGCATTGGATTTGTAACTTTGACAAGCGTAGAAGTTGCAGGCGATCTAGCTCACGCAAAAGTGTATATAAGTGTTCTGGGGACAGAGGATGAAGGGAAAGAATCGTTGGATGTATTGAATCGGGCGGCAGGGTTTGTGCGTTCTGAAATCGGGAAACGCATAAGACTCCGACACGTTCCGGCAATCGTCTTCGTATACGACCCTTCCATAGAACATGGTGCACACATCTTGAAGTTGTTGAGGGATGTTGAAGTTCCCGACGATACAGGTAAGGATGAATCTCATGAATCATGAAAATGCTCCTAGTGATATGATCGAAGTGTTAAGAAAAGCGCCAAAGGTGGCGCTTTTCTCCCATGTTTCTCCGGATGGAGATTGTATCGGATCCATGCTGGCGATGGGTCTAGCTTTGGAGAAAATGGGAAAAGAAGTAACCTTTTATAATCCGAATCCTGTGCCAAGCTATTTAGCGTTTTTGCCAGGTTCGCAACGGGTAAAACAGGAACTTCCTAGTCCCCAACCGAAGGTATTATTGTTTGTGGACTGCACGGATCTAGGACGTGTTAACTTAACTAGGCCCGAAATTTCTGGAGACAGCATTGTGCTGAACTTAGATCATCACATCTCTAATCTGTACTTTGGTGACTTTAACTGGGTTGATGCTCAAGCAAGCGCAGTTGGAGAAGTTGCTCTGACGCTTATAAACCAGTTGGGTGTGGAAATTGATGTGGACATAGCCACAAATCTCTACACAGCTATTGTGACGGATTCAGGATGCTTTCAGTATAGTAATACAACTGCGCAGACACATCGAGTGACAGCCGATCTATTAGATATGGGTGTGGATTTATCGAGCATACACCATAACATATTTGATCAGAAGCCTCTTGCTCAGATCAGGTTGCTTCAATGTGCCTTGAACGGGTTAGAACTTCGTGCAGAGGGTCAGTTTGCTATCATGAGACTGAGCTTAGGTGATTTCCAAAAAAGTGGGGCAGAGCAGGAGCTAAGTGAGGGTCTTATTAATCACGCGCGGAGTATTGCGGGCGTCGAGGTTGCAGTGCTACTGAGGGAAGCGGGATCTCAGGAAATTAAGGTAGGCCTTCGTTCTAACATTTGGCTGAATGTCAATGAAATTGCTGCCCAATTCGGTGGAGGGGGGCACAAACGAGCTGCGGGATGTACTCTTAGAAGTCCGATGGCTGAGGCTAAGCAAAGCATAACTGCCGCGATTGAGGAGGCCTTACGGATTGGAAGGGATCATTAACGTCCTTAAACCACCAGGAATGACATCTTCGGATGTCGTTGTATGGATGCGAAGGGTATTAAAAATAAAAAAAATAGGCCACACTGGCACGCTTGATCCGGGGGTGGCTGGGGTCTTGCCCCTATGTGTGGGCAAGGGTACACGTTTAGCAGAATATATTACAGAGCAAGGAAAAGCTTATCGCGCGGAAGTTACGTTTGGCATTACCACAGATAGTCAGGATGCCTTTGGAACTGTGATTAAAACGACTTCGACAGAATTGAAACAAAGTGATTTGGAACGAATCTTACCAAGGTTTATGGGTAAACTATCACAGGTTCCCCCGATGTTTTCGGCTGTTCGTATAGAAGGAAAGCACTTATACGAATATGCTCGGCAAGGAATCGCAGTTGAGAGAAAGCCACGCGAAGTGACCATTTATAAGATAACACTAGAAAAATGGTATGATGGGGAGTTCCCACGAGCAATCTTGGATATAGAGTGCTCAAAAGGGACATACATACGGACGATAAGCCATGATCTTGGACAGGCATTGGGCTGCGGGGCGCATATGTCTTATTTATTGCGTGTTCGTTCTGGCCCTTTCCAACTGCAGGAGAGTTGGACACTTGAAGAGATCGAAGAGGAGGTACGAGATTCATCCTATCCTTTTCTACTTCCGCTGACAGCAGGAATAGATCTTCCAAAGGTGCTTTTATCAGCGGCTCGAGCCAATGCTTTCCGGCATGGTTTGCCAACGAAGCGAGAACTGGTGAATAACCCAACCGAAGGAAACACGTCTTATGTTCAGGTAATGGAGAACGAAGAATTGATCGGAATTGGGGTCTGGCGTGAGGAAAGCCTTTTCCCACATAAGGTTTTCGGATGATTTAGGAGGGTGTCAAATCCATGCAAGTTCGAACAAGTCTGCCTGACGATTGCAAAGAGTCTTGTGTTTTAGCCTTGGGTAATTTCGATGGAGTACACCTGGGGCATCGTCGTTTGCTTGAGCAGGGATTAGCACAAGCTGTACGCTTAGGTGTGGGACTTAGCGTTTTAATTTTTGAACCTCACCCGTTGAAAGCGCTATTTCCCGAACGGGGGATAAAGCTATTGTCCACATCATTAGCGCGTTTGCGTTGTCTAGAGGAGATTGGGGTACATACAGTTTATCTGTTACCGTTTACACGGGAGATGGCAAACACTTCTCCAGAACAGTTTGTGGAGAAGGTTCTTCTTCCTCTTGGGGTGATTCATGTGGTAGTTGGCTTCAATTATTCATTTGGAGCACAAGGCAAGGGCGATGCTGAGTTGATTAAAACCCTGGGTAAGAAGCATGGATTCGGAGTGAGTGTACTTCGGGCCCAAACGGTCGGTTCTCAGGTGATTTCTTCGAGCAGTATTCGGAAAGCATTACTTCACGGTGATGTCCAATTAGCCAACTCTCTGCTTGGACGCCCATTTAGTGTTAGTGGGACAGTGGTGCACGGGGAAGAACGCGGGCGTCTACTTGGTTATCCGACGGCTAACATTCTTCCTTCAGACGATTTTCTGATTCCAAAACGAGGGGTCTATGCAGTTTGGTCTTGTTTAGAGGGACGGCGCGTCGCAGGGATGATGAACATAGGTCAGAAACCAACCTTCCATGATATGTATGAGACAATGGTCGAAGTTCATTTCTTTGATTTTGAGGCAGATCTATACGGTCGTGATATCGAGGTTCATATCGAAGCACGTTTGCGTGATGAACGTAAATTCAACGGAGTAAATGAGCTTCTGAGCCAGTTAAATAAAGACCGGGTTAAAGCTGAACAGATCATGAAAGAAATCCGCGTATAGGCAGAGGTATATGGGTAGGGGCATGTTACATCGTGTCCTCTTATACTAAGCAGGGTGTCCCGACTTTACAATATTATTATCTTTGTGTATACTATTCATGGAACTGAATGACCCGCTGACTCGGCTTAGCGAAGTCTCCAACGTTGACCTGGGCAGCTGGGAATTATTAAAAAAATGGAGGAATTTATCATGATGACACCTGAGAGAAAGCAAGAAATTATCCTAAAGCATGCACGAACAGAAGGGGACACTGGGTCTCCGGAAGTGCAAGTTGCGCTTCTCACTGAACGAATTACGTATTTGACAGAACACTTTAAGACTCATAAGAAAGACCACCATTCGCGACGGGGCCTGTTGAAAATGGTCGGTTCGAGACGTGCATTATTGACATATTTGAAAAATGTCGATTTTGACCGTTATCGTGATCTTATTGCTGTACTCGGTCTGCGGAAATAATTCAAGGTAAAAGCAATCTGAAGCGGATCAAAATGATCCGCTTCTTTATTTTAAATTTCAAGAAAGTCCACTCTCGGCTTCAGGGACACTTGGCCATCCTTGGCCGGCGCTCTAATCTCGAACCTCCTTGTTCGAGTCTTAGTTGGCGCTTTAATCTCGAACGTCCTGTTCGGGTCTTGCCAGCGAATACTTTGTATTTTTAAGACTAATTATGCAGAAAAGACACGAAGTTTGATAGTTTAATCGATATTATTATTAGGAAGAGTTTTTTTATGCAATTTGCAGGAAATAATAATAATATGTCGAAGAGGAAACAAGTTGAATAGAAGGATTGAAAAGTTTTAAGGAGGTTCCATTGTGAAACAGGAAATACTAGAAAAGTCGCTTACCGTCGGTGGGAGAGTCATGACTTTCCAGACGGGGAAAATTGGTAAACAAGCAGGAGGCGCAATTTTCCTCACCTATGGGGATACCGTGGTTTCTGCATTTGCTACATGTAGTGGGCACCCACGAGAGGGAATCGATTTCTTTCCCTTGACCGTGGAGTTTGAAGAGCGTATGTATGCTGCAGGTAAAATCCCAGGCGGATTTATTAAACGTGAAGGAAGAGCAAGTGAAAAAGCTACTCTATCTGCTCGATTAATTGACCGTCCAATTCGTCCGCTGTTCCCACAAGGGTTCCATAATGAAGTCCAAGTGGTTGCAGCCGTAATGTCTGTTGATCAAGACTGTGCGACCGATATCACAGCAATCAATGCAGCATCCGCAGCGTTAACCATATCGAACGTTCCTTTCGAAGGCCCTATCGCTGCAGTTACAGTGGGACTTGTGGAAGACGAATACATTATTAATCCAACGATTGACCAAACTGCAAAAAGTCTGATGATGCTTACAGTAGCAGGGACCGTCGACGCTGTTATGATGGTAGAAGCCAGTGCCCATCAAGTACCTGAGGATCAAATATTGGAAGCCATAATGTTTGGGCATGAAGAAGTTAAAAAGATTGCCCAATTTATCATAGACTATCGAGTGGAAGCTTTGACGTTAGGATTAGCGAAAGAGAAAGACGAGTTCAAGGCTACCAAAATCTCGGACCGAATAGTGGATGCTGTTACAGAACGTACTTATACTAAGTTAGATCAGGCTGTCCGTGTAGAAGAGAAGAAAGCACGTGAAAGCGCGATCGATGAAGTTAAAGCAGAAGCCTTAAGCTATTTTGAGGCCGAGTTTCCAGAAGATACTAAAGCCATTAAATCTGTATTAGAAGACATTGTGCACCTGATTGTTCGTAAATTGATCACGGATGAGCATATTCGCCCGGATGGTCGAGCCGTGGATGAAGTTCGCCCAATCAGTGTTGAAGTAGGAATTCTACCACGCACACACGGAACGGGGCTCTTTACTCGGGGACAAACTCAGGTACTGACGGTGGCGACGCTGGGGGCCGCAAGAGATGAACAAATACTTGATGGCTTAGGCCTTGAACGATCTAAACGTTATATACATCACTATAATTTTCCGCCCTACAGTGTGGGCGAAATTAAAATGATGCGTGGACCGTCGAGAAGGGATATCGGGCATGGAGCGTTAGCGGAAAGAGCTTTGTATCCTGTTCTACCGGATGAGAACGAGTTTCCTTATACCATTCGTTTAGTTTCAGAGGTCTTGGAATCCAATGGTTCTAGCTCGATGGCCTCAGTTTGCGGAAGTACCCTCTCCATGATGGATGCAGGTGTTCCTATCTCAGCTCCAGTGGCCGGCATTGCCATGGGACTCATCAAAGAAGGCGAAAATATTGCAATTCTTACGGATATCCAAGGATTAGAGGACCATTTTGGGGATATGGATTTCAAAGTGGCCGGAACGAGTAATGGAATCACCGCGATGCAGATGGATATTAAGATTAAGGGCGTCTCTCGAGAGGTTTTATTGAGAGCCTTAACCCAAGCCAAAGCAGGACGGCTTTTTATCCTGGATAAAATGGTCGCTATCATAGACAAACCTCGTGCGCAGCTTTCTACCTACGCGCCTAGAATTATTACGGCGTCGATTAACCCGGATAAGATTCGCGATGTTATTGGACCTGGCGGGAAAACAATCAAGAAAATTGTTGAGCAAACGGGCGTTAAAATTGACATCGAGGATGACGGCCGCGTCTTTATTTCTTCTGTTGGCGGGGATGGCGGAGAACAAGCGCTCAAGATTATCCAAGCTCTAACTCAGGAAGTGGAAGTCGGTAAAATCTATAAAGGTAAAGTCACACGGGTCATGGACTTTGGCGCTTTTGTGGAGGTCATTCCAGGAGTGCTGGGACTTACTGGCAAAGAAGGATTAGTCCATATTTCTCAACTGGCTCATGAACGTGTCGAGAAAGTCGAAGACATTGTCAAGGCTGGAGATGAAATCATGGTTAAAGCAACTGCCATTGACAAACAAGGACGGTTGAATCTTTCTCGTAAAGATGCTATGCCAAATGAACGTAAAGAGACTCCACCCGCCCGCTAATCTTAATAGAGCGGTAACTCCCAATATAATCTGAAGGATGATCAGTCTGTGTAGTCCCCTCTTCGCATAAATCTTAATAGAAGGGGGGAGATTCGGATGTTCATTAATTTAAGAATCTCGCGACGAGTACTTTCGTTAGTTGGGATTTTCCTTCTATTGTTTATTGGGATTGTTACTGAAAAATGGGTGATGGTATCCAATGTTACACTCTCAAAGCCAATAGAACAGGTCAAAACGGATCGTAAGGTCATCGCTTTAACGATCAACGTGGATTGGGGCGAAGAATATATTCCGGCAATCTTGGATGTATTGGATAAGGGCAAGGCGCAGGCAACTTTTTTTGTTACCGGGCGCTGGGCCAAGAAACATCCAGAATTACTGAAATTAATGGCAAGTCGAGGTCACCAAATAGAAAATCATGGGTATTCTCACCCACATCCCGATCAGCTTTCCGTAGGGGCAAACCAAGAAGAAATTAAAAAGACGGAGAGTATCATTGCAGGAATTGTTGGGCGAAAAACACGTTATTACGCGCCGCCGTATGGTGAAAAGGGTGTTTCAGGACTGCAAGCAGCTGATGTATTAGGTTATCAGACCATTCTATGGACCCTAGATACTGTAGACTGGAGGAAAGACAGTACGCCTGAGATTATCGCGCAACGTGTGCTTAATCCAGCTATTCGGTTTGGAATTAAACCTAATAAATCCGGTGCGATTGTATTAATGCATCCAAAAGAGAATACGGTTAAAGCATTGCCTGTCATTCTCGACCAATTGTCCCGAGAGGAATTTGTTTTACAAACGATTGATGGATTAATAACATTTGCCCAGAACGGAAATACTACCTCATGACGAATTAGAAGATGAGGTGGTTGGATGATCAGGCAAAAACGGACGCGAGCTTGGTGCTGCGTCTTTCTTTGTATTCTTTGTATTAGTTTAGAGGCGAATCCTGTTTACAGTGCTCCTATCAAAAAGTCGGTCACTAAAACTGGTGTGGTAGCGCAGAGACCGTTTAGTGTCACTGCTGATGCTGCAGTATTGATGGATGTAGCAACTGGCGATGTGCTCTACGATAAACAGGCGCACAAGCGTCGCCCTCCAGCGAGTACTACTAAAATAATGACCGCCATTTTAGGATTTGAGTTGGGGCGGTCAGATGAAGTTGTAACCGTCAGTGCTAAAGCGGCAGCCGTCGGCGAATCTACCATACATCTCGATCCAGGAGAAAAGATTACTCTCTACGAGCTCATTACTGGAGCTTTGATCCGATCAGGGAACGATGCCTGTGTTGCAATTGCCGAGCATATCGCGGGAACTGAAGAACAGTTTGTCAAACTGATGAATCGGAAAGCTTTAGCTCTGGGAGCACAAAATACCCATTTCGAGAATACAAATGGCTTACCACGTAAAGAACATTATTCCACGGCCTATGATCTTGCCTTAATGGCACGCCATGGTTTACAAATTCCTCAATTTGCATCAATTACCCGTCAAAAGGAAACGGAAATTCATTTTCTAGAGCCTGACGTACTCATGGATGTAAGGAACACGAATAAATTGCTGTGGAACTATCCGTATGCGGACGGCGTTAAAACAGGGACGACGACGGCGGCAGGTAAGTGCCTTGTTGCATCGGCAACGAAGGAAGGACGCCAACTGTTGGTAGTGGTTCTCAATGCTCCCGATCGATTCGGAGATGCTAAGAAATTACTCGAGTGGGGATTTGAAAATACAGAAACTGTACGCCTTGCAAATGTTGGGCAGGTCATCGCAGAATTCCCAAATGTAACTAAGCCCGTCCAAGTGTTTATTAATGATCCAATAGATGTCAGCATTTCTAAAGCGGACCGCAAGAAACTCCAAACCCGTGTTTTGTGGGAAAAAACAGTGAATCTGCCGATTCGAGCCGGAGAACGATTGGGACGTTTAGAGGTCTGGCTGGGGGAAGAAAAATTAAAGAGTGTTCCATTACTTAGTGAAAATGAAGTCGCAGGTAATCGTTCGTTCAAACGTTATTTTCCTTTTAGCAAAGAAAATGAGAGGGAGTGAATTTATTGTATCAAAAAACGGTGTTGCCTAACGGAGTTAGAATTATAACTGAAGAAATTGATCACGTACGTTCGGCGGCCTTTGGGATTTGGGTGGGAGCAGGTTCTAGGGATGAACGTGAAGGATATGAGGGGATTTCTCACTTTATGGAGCATATGTTTTTTAAAGGGACGGAGCATCGAACTGCACGCGATTTAGCGGAGTCACTAGAAGCCGTTGGCGGACAGTTGAATGCTTTTACCACTAAAGAATATACTTGTTACTTTGCTAAAATTCTAGATGAGGATCTCGATCTTGCGATCGATGTTTTAAGTGACATGTTCTTCAATTCACTCTTTGATGAAAAGGAAATCGAGAAGGAAAAGAACGTGGTCATTGAAGAGATAAAGATGTATGAGGATTCTCCGGATGAATTGATTCATGATATTTTTTCAGAACATGTGTGGAGTGATCATCCTTTAGGGAAACCAATTTTAGGAACAGAGGAGAGCATACGGTCTTTAAGTCGTGAGAAAATCATGACATTCCTCTCTGAACATTATGCGCCAGATAATCTAGTGATTGCTGTGGCTGGTAAAATAAAGCATGATGAGGTTGTGGCGAAGCTTGCGACCCAATTTGGTACCTTTAAAAGGGGTGGTCGACGGGTCCTTGAAGAAACGCCCAAAGGGCAGACCGTCGAACGTTATCAAAAGAAAGATACAGAACAGATGCATATTCTCTTGGGAGTACCGGGCCTAGGTCAAGATGATGATGATATTTATGCAATGCATATTTTTAATAATATTTTAGGCGGAGGGTTAAGCTCTAGGTTATTCCAGGAAATAAGGGAACAGCGTGGATTGGCCTATTCAGTGTATTCGTACCACTCGACGTATGTAGATACGGGCTTATTTGCGATCTATGCTGGAACGAGTCCTAAAAATACTAAAGAAGTCATTGAGTGTATACTCCAAGAGGTAATGGCCATTAAGCGAAATGGAGTTACTGCGGGTGAATTAGAGAGAACAAAAGCGCAAATTAAGGGCGGCTTATATCTTGGACTGGAATCAGTAAGTAGTCGAATGAGTCGTATAGGGAAGACCGAACTCACGTATAATCGTGTGCTTTTACCTGAAGAAGTGATTGAGAAACTCGAAAAGGTGACATTGGAAGATGTCTTGCGCCTGGTCGGAAGACTTTGGCAGAAGGATAAAATCAGTATAATGACGCTAGGTCCGGCCGGTCATGAGGTTGTATTATCCGAGTTATTGAAGAAAATCGGCTGGGAAGAGTAGGCGTTCTCTTACTCTTCTCTGAAGTGGAGGCACGATGCATCGTGCTCCTACAAGGGGGTGCTTAGGTGTCGGATTTTATCAAAGTAAAAATTAAAAGGATAGCTAACAATTCCCTGCCCCTTCCTTCCTATGCGACGACTGCCTCGGCTGGCGTCGATCTCTATGCTGCTCTTGAAGATCGATTGATCGTCAACCCCGGAGAGAATGTTAAGATTCCGACAGGTATAGCAATCGAACTTCCAAATCAGCAGATGGTGGGTCTTGTTTTTGCTCGAAGTGGTTTGGCTAGCCGCTCTGGGATAGGCTTGACGAACGGTGTAGGTGTAATCGATTCCGATTACCGTGGGGAAATTCAGGTGCTGATTCAAAACCTGGGATCCCAACCGGTGACGATTAATCGAGGAGATCGAATAGCCCAGATGCTTTTCATGCCGGTTTTTCAGGCATTATTTGAGGAAGTTGAAGAACTTCAGGATACCCTTCGAGGGAACGGAGGATTTGGCTCAACGGGAATCGGAATATAGGGAGACGACTTCAAAGAATCAGAAAGATTAAATGTTAATCTTTCTGATTCTTTTGTTCTACGGATGTTTGCCTGTTCATACAATCCCCATGAGGGGGAGTGTGAATGCAAGCCCTTGGGCTTATCTTAATGGTTGCCGGTATCGTCATTTCAGTACGAGAGCGAAAGTATTTATTGATGTGGCGGTCTCAGTCTACGCCAAACCAACTGGCCACGGCTCTAAGTCAATTGGTTGGCACAGCGGGAGGTATCTACCTCTCGATGGAGCTTTTATTCTCCTTTTTGAAAATACCAGAAGACTGGTGGAGCGAATCTATATTTTTCGTTGAGCCACTTGCCGCTGTATCATTATTACTAGCCATTTTACAACCCTTTGGACTGAAAGCCTGGATGAAATTGCGGAAGTAGGGGGAGGGGATAGGATGCTTTTAAGTGCTCTAGCTGGTAAAGAAATCATTAATCTTCATGATGGAGCAAAACTAGGCTTGGTTGGTGATGCTGATATTGATATCTCCTTAAACGGATCCGTTGAGGCAATCATTCTAACTTCCCGTGGAGGATTTTCAGGCTTTTGGGGTTCGAGAGGTGAAAGAGAACGCGATACGTTGGTGATACCTTGGCATACCATTAAAAAAGTAGGTTCTGAGGTGATTATTATCGATTTGCATAATAAATCAGAAAAAGTTGGAAAATATTCAATTTGACAGAGTACGGAATACCCAATAAAATAGACGGAAAAGCTGTAACCCCGCATTGCGTTTTGCTACGGGGTTTTTGCCTTATAATCGCAGGAGGGGTTTCCGTTGAAAAAAATTCGAGTTTTTGTCGCTGGGGCAAGTGGGAAAATGGGTCAAGAAGTGATCCGTACGCTTCTGAAACAAGATGATCTTCTTTTGGTGGGAGCTTCTGATACGCGACATCAAGGGATGGACGTTGGGTTTGTTGTTGGTGCTCCACGAGTCGGCGTAGATATTTCGGGTCCAGTGGATACTGAAATTTTGCGTACGTCACGCGCGGATGTTTTAGTCGATTTCACAAATCCACAATCGGTTTTAAAAAATGCAAAAACAGCAATTATCGCCGGTGTTATTCCAGTTATTGGAACTACCGGTTTGGACGAAGCTGAGATAGAAGAAATTCGGACTCTAGTAGCCAAAGAACACGTGGGGGCTTTCTTGGCCCCGAATTTTGCCATTGGAGCAATTTTGATGATGAGGTTTGCTCGGGAAACGGCAAAATATTTCCCCAATGTCGATATTATTGAATTACATCATGATCAAAAACTTGATGCTCCATCGGGAACTGCCATAAAAACTGCAGAAGTGATGTTAGAAGTCCGTGAACCTATGGTTCAGGGACACCCGAATGAGTATGAGAAGATCGCGGGGGCCCGTGGAGCGGATATTGGGGGAATCCATATCCACTCTGTGCGCTTACCGGGTTTGATAGCTCACCAAGAAGTTATATTTGGGGGGTTAGGTCAATCTTTAATCATCCGGCATGATGCATTCTCGAGAGAAACCTATATGCCGGGGGTTATGTTGGCTATACATAGGTCTTCAGAGTTGACGGACCTTGTGGTAGGACTCGAAAATTTCCTCGATTAGGTAATTATCCTGCGTAACCGCAGACCGCGTTTCCTCATATAATGGATAGTAGTCAATGGGACACTGTCTCAAAGGGGGCATAAAGATGAGTGCGGGTCTGAAAGGAATTCGTTTGGCCGTAATCGGGGGAGATGATCGGGAACTATATTTAATTCCCGAACTTCAAAAACAGGGAGCCTACATAGTCGGGGTTGGATTCGAAAATGCTTCTCCCATTCAAGGAATGACTCTTGCAGCATCACTGCAAGAGGTCGTTGACCAAGTGGACGCTTTGCTTTTTCCGATGTTCGGCACAGATGAACGTGGGGTAGTCAAAGCCAAATACTCGGCTTCACCTATCGTACTAAACAAAGAAGTACTTCAAGCCATTCCGTCGCGAGTCCCATTAATCATTGGGTTCGCACGGCCGGCGTTGAAGTCAGCAGCAGAAAAAATGGGAATCCACTTGGTAGAAACCATAACCCTAAATGAAATTACTGTCCTTAATTCTATCCCTTCGGCAGAAGGAGCTATCCAAATGGCAATGGAGGCCACGACCATCACAATTCATGGCAGTGAAAGCATGGTCCTAGGTTTAGGGCGGTGTGGTTGGACTTTAGCGCGCATGTTACAAGGTATTGGAGCACATGTGACAGGGGTCGCTCGTAAGCCTTCGGACTTGGCGCGTGCTGTGGAAATGGGCTTCAATGCTGTACATTTTTCGGATCTTGAAGATAAGATTGGACGGGCGGAAATCATCTTTAATACCGTACCTCATCTTATTTTAGATCGCGTGATGTTAGAAAGGATAGCGCGGGATACAGTAATCGTGGACTTGGCTTCTATCCCGGGAGGAACAGATTTTGAATATGCTCAGATGCTTGGCATAAAAGCACTGCTGGCTCCAGGACTCCCTGGTATCGTAGCTCCCAAAACGGCCGGCCGAATTCTTGCTCAAATCTATCCGCAACTTATTCTTCGTCACTTGACCACAATGAATGCTAATGTTCAGTCTTAAAAGTGGAGGTGCGAAGAGATGCAGTTTGACGGGTTGAAAATTGGGTTTGCTGTTACAGGATCACACTGTACAATACATGAAGTTACAAAAGTCATGAAATACTTGGTAGATGAAGGGGCTGACGTAACACCGATTATCTCTTATTCAGTTGAAAGTATGGACACACGATTTGGAAAGGCGGAGGACTGGAAGCGTCAATTTAAAGAGATTACACAAAGAGAGCCGATCCAAACGATTCCTGAGGCTGAGCCGATTGGGCCCAAGAAGATGTTTGATTGTGTGGTCATAGCTCCATGTACTGGAAATACTCTGGCTAAACTTGCCAACGGAATCATAGATACACCAGTGCTCATGGCGGCAAAATCCCATCTTCGTAATCTGAAACCGTTAGTTTTGGCAATTTCGACTAATGATGGTCTGGGATTAAATGCTCGTAATCTTGGGACCATGCTCATCACCAAAAATGTTTATTTAGTACCGTTTGGGCAAGATAACCCGCAGGTTAAGGCAAATTCTCTAGTAGCACACATGGATAAAGTTCCTGAAACTATCCTCCTGGCCTGTGCTGGAAAACAAATTCAACCTGTGCTGTTAGATTATCGGTAAAGTAAAAACGGTGATCACTGGTGAGATCAAGGTGCCTTGCTTTTTACAGTAGGGCGCCCTTTTCACCAGGCAGCTCGTAGTTAAAATATAAGGAGGAACAAAGGAATGCCGAATGTAGCAATCGTTGGCGCCACGGGCGCAGTTGGACAAGAGTTTCTTAAAATCCTGACTGAGCGCCAGTTCCCTGTGGATGAACTAAGGTTATTAGCAACAAAGCGTTCCGCTGGAAAACGCATTTCATGGCAGGGCCGAGAACTTGAGGTTCAAGAAACAACCCATGAGAGTTTTAAGGGTATTGACATTGCGCTCTTCGCGGGTGGTTCAGGGAGTACGGAATTTGCCCGTTCCGCGGTGGACAGTGGGGCCGTGGTGATTGATAACAGTAGCGCTTTTCGACTCGACCCTGAAGTACCGCTGATAGTACCTGAGGTTAATCCCGAAGATGTAAAGTGGCATAAGGGAATTATTGCGAATCCCAATTGTTCAACGATTATTATGGCGGTTGCCCTTAAACCGATTTTTGATTTAGCAGGAATTCGCCGGGTGGTAGTTTCTACCTATCAAGCCGTATCAGGAGCGGGGCGAGAAGGTATTGAGGAACTTGGAGCGCAGGTGAAGGCGTGGTCTCAAGGGGAAGAGATAAATCCGACCGTTTTTCCTTATCAAATTGCCTTTAATGTCATTCCTCGCATTGATGTATTCCAAGAAGGCGACTATACCAAAGAAGAGTGGAAGATGGTCAAAGAAACACAAAAGATCTTCCATGTGCCAAATATGGCTATTACAGCAACAACGGTTCGAGTGCCAGTTTTTCGTAGTCACTCAGAGTCCATTAATGTGGAGACCGATCGTCTAGTCAGTGTCTCTGAAATCCGGGAGGCCTTAAGCAAAGCAGCGGGAGTTATTGTTGACGACGATCCGGATCATGACCGTTATCCAATGCCGTGGTTTAGTTCTGACAAAGACGAAGTGTTTGTCGGGCGCTTGCGCAAAGACTTTTCTATCGCTCAAGGCTTCAATTTATGGGTGGTGGGGGACCAAATTCGCAAGGGCGCAGCAACGAATGCTGTGCAAATCGCAGAACTGCTTTTATAGAGGCATATTTCATGCCCGTGGTTTGTGATTAGAACACTGACGATTAAGTTTTAGGTCTAAATTAGGAAATCTGGATCGGTACGTCGTTCGATGTTCGTGTCTCGAATATCGAACATCGAACCTCGAAAAGGGGGTGTAGGGGTGCGTATTTTGATACAGAAGTTTGGCGGAACCTCCGTGGCTACCGCTGATCGGAGAACACAGGTAACTTCAAAAGTTTCAGAGGCGGTTCATAGTGGATATTCTCCGGTTGTAGTGGTCTCTGCTATTGGCCGTTCTGGAGATCCCTATGCAACTGATACGTTTCTGAATATGGTAAAAGGTATTTATCCTGACTTACCAAAACGTGAGTTGGATCTCTTGATGAGTTGCGGCGAAGTGATTTCAGGGACTATCTTAGTAAGCACATTAAATAGTTTGGGATTTGAAGCAGTCCTTTTTACGGGAGGGCAAGCAGGCATTATTACTGATAAAGAGTTCGGAGATGCCCGGATTATAAGAGTGGAGCCCGGAGCCATTCTGGAACAGCTTGCCAAAGGCAAAGTTGTTGTCGTTACTGGTTTCCAGGGAATGACTGAAGACGGTCAGATTACAACCCTTGGACGAGGAGGAAGCGACACGACGGCTTCAGCTCTTGGGGTTGCTCTCGATGCAGAAGCGATAGATATCTATACAGATGTCGAGGGAATAATGACGGCCGATCCTCGAATTGTTGAAGATGCAAGGATTTTAGATGTCGTTACTTATAACGAAATATGTCAAATGGCGTATCTTGGGACGAAGGTCATTCATCCACGTGCCGTGGAAATCGCGATGCAACGAAATATTCCACTAAGAATCAAATCGACCTTTTCAGATGCACCTGGGACATTGGTTACCAACATGCATCCAGATCGAGGCGTAGGGACGGATATTACCGCAGACCGTATTATTACAGGGATTGCACATACTCCGAATGTTACGCAACTTAAGGTTTTAACAGGGGATATTCAAGACAAACATCTTACGGACAAACGGATTTTTAAAGCAATGGCCCTTGCCGATATTAGCGTAGACTTTATCAGTGTTCAGCCTGAGGCCGTGCTCTATACCGTTCGAGACGAGGTTGCGTCTAAAGTAATTAAAATATTACAGAATATGGGTTTCGAATCGGACGTTGTTCCTAGTTGTGCTAAAGTTTCCATTGTAGGTGCTGGGATTGCGGGTGTTCCTGGTGTAATGGCGGATATGGTTGAAGCGCTTTCCGACGCTGCTGTGACCATTCTACAATCAGCGGATTCACATACTACTATTTGGGTGCTGGTTCATAAGGAAGACATGGTGACTGCAGTTCAAGCTTTACACAAAAAGTTCCAGTTAGGTGTTTGATGTAAGCGAAAAGAATTGGAAGAAAGGATGAGAGAGATGACTTTTGGAAGAATCTTGACAGCTATGGTAACGCCCATGAATGAAGCGTTGGAGATTGATTATCAGGAAGCCATACGTCTAGCTCAGTACTTAGTTAGTCATGGATCAGATGGAGTTGTAGTCTGTGGGACGACTGGGGAGTCCCCGACCGTAACTGCAGATGAGAAAGTAAAGCTTTTTAGGGTAATTAAAGAGGCTCTGGGGAAAACACCAGTGATTGCAGGAATCGGGTCGTATTCTACCCAGGCCACGATAGCACTTGCTCGTCAGGCAGCGGAAACGGGAGTCGATGGATTTCTGGTTGTTGTACCCTATTACAACAAACCTTCCCAAGAAGGAATGTTTCAGCACTTCAAAGCTATTGCAGAGGCGACATCTGTTCCTCTGATTCTTTATAATGTACCGGGAAGGACCTCTGCTAATCTACTGCCTGCGACAGTAAAAAGGTTAGCTGAAATCCCCAATATTGTCGCCTTAAAAGAAGCTTCAGGCTCGATTGATCAGGCCAGTGAGCTTAAAAGAATGTTACCTTCCGAGTTTGCAATTTATAGTGGAGACGACTCTATGACATTGCCGATGTTAGCACTAGGATGCTACGGAGTCATCAGCGTGGCAGCCCATGTCATTGGGGATGAGATGAAAGCCATGGTGAATGCATGGTTTGCAGGGGATAGTGCTAAAGCGACAAAGTTGCATCTTGAACTCTTCCCAATGTTCAAAGGCATTTTTGTAACGTCAAACCCTGTTCCCATCAAGGCTCTTGTAGAAATGATTGGAATTAAGGCTGGCTCGGTTCGGTTACCTCTAGTTAATGCAACGCCGGAGGAAGTGAAGTTTTTAAAAGAACTTCTACTTGAAACCAAAAAGGTAAGCGTTACTACTAAAAGCAGGGCGCAAGTTACACCAGAATTGAAAGTTGCAGCTGAAAAGGCTAGCGACTTGATCGTGTAAAAGTGATAGAGTATTAAAAATAATGAACCCCTGCTTAGGCAGGGGTTCATTATTTTTAATACTCTATTCTACATCTTGGGTGGGCATCCATTGTCAAACAACATAACCCGTCATTTCGAGTTTCTTATTTCTGGGGCTCGTAAAAAGCACATTCTGCTTCGCGATCCATTAAGCTGGAGGTAACACTTAGCGTTTCAAGCTGACAGTGGCCACTCTCATTATGTTTACATAGCTCTGCGGAACAAACGACATTGGTCATGATTTTTACCACCTTTCTCTCACATTGTTTATAGAATCCCCAAAACCGATTAATTTATACTATTCCTAAGTCAGGATGCAGTAATTCATACTTCAAGAGAGATGAAGAAACTTGCCAGCTAACGTTTTAAGAGCTATAATAAACTATCTTATTGTGCGGCTAGTTTCATAGATGCATTTCGAAATACTGACGAATACCGGGTATCGTTGTGTTCGTTTATGGTGTTTCGCGTCTTTTTGGTGTCTTAATTTTGGCGTCGAAGGAAATTACGGGGGTCCCCTTAGCTTTTTAGGCACAATGTAAAGTTGGCTAAAATAAATACAGGAGGTAGATTTGATTGCCGAAAGAGCATAAATTACAAATTATTCCATTAGGCGGACTTGGAGAAATAGGAAAGAACATGACTGTAATCCGCTATGATAATCAAATGGTGCTTATTGATGCCGGATTAGCTTTTCCGGAAGAGGAAATGCTTGGGATCGATATTGTAATTCCTGACTACTCATACTTGATTGAACACAAAGAAATGCTGCTAGGCATATTCCTCACACATGGACACGAAGATCATATCGGTGCATTGCCCTACTTGCTTAGAGATGTGGATGTGCCCATCTTTGGAACGCGGTTAACTCTCGCTATTATTCAGTCCAAGATGAAAGAGAGCAACTTAAATAATATAAAGGCAACCGTTGTTCAACCGCGCGACGTTATAAAACTCGGGAATTTTCGAATTGAATTCATTCGTGTCAACCACAGTATTCCAGATGCGGTTTCAATAGCCATTCACTCGCCATTAGGGACTATTGTTGTTACAGGAGATTTTAAACTTGATCATACTCCAGTATCTGGGGAAGTTCTTGACATTCAGAAATTCTCAGAACTGGGTGACAAAGGGGTTCTGTGTCTACTGTCAGACAGTACTAATGTGGAAAGAACCGGATTCACTCCGTCCGAAAGAAATGTTGGACAAATGATTGATGAAGCGTTCCGTGATGCAAAGGGCCGGGTTATTCTTGCTAGTTTTGCTTCAAATGTGTATCGTCTCCAACAAGCCATCACCTCTGCCGTGAAGACGAACCGTAAGGTAGCAGTTGTGGGGCGAAGTATGATCAATATTGTCGGTATCGCTGCAGAACTTGGCTATTTGGATATCCCTGAGGGAACACTTATTGATATTGATGAAGTTGTTGGCTTGCAGGGAAATCAAGCGTGCATTTTAACTACAGGGAGTCAAGGTGAACCAATGTCCGCTCTGACTCGAATGGCGAACCATGACCATCGACATGTTGCAATTCAACCTGGAGATACCGTGATCATTTCTGCAAGCCCAATTCCAGGGAATGAGAAATCGGTGGCCAAAACAGTTGACCAATTATTCAAGCTGGGCGCGAATGTAATTTATGAGTCGACAGATGGAATGCACGTATCCGGTCACGCTAGCCAGGAAGAACAAAAATTAATGTTAACCATGGTCAGACCACAGTATTTTATGCCAGTTCATGGAGAGTATCGCATGTTAATCAAACATGCCCAATTGGCAGAACAACTCGGTATTGCCAGGGAGAATATTTTTGTTGCCGAAAACGGAGCGATTATTGAGTTCACCCGTCATGGAGCAACTTTAGGTGGTAAGGTTACAGCAGGGAAAGTCCTAATTGACGGTTTAGGCGTTGGAGATGTCGGTAACATCGTGTTGCGAGATCGTAAACAGCTCTCACAGGATGGTATCTTGATTGTTGTTATGACCATCAGTCGCTCAAGTGGAGCGATTGTTTCAGGACCAGATGTTGTGACTCGTGGATTTGTGTATGTTCGTGAGTCGGAGTATATGCTAGACGAGGCAAAACAGAAAATAAGACAGACAATGGCACGCTGTCGTGAGAATCGGATCACAGAATGGGCCGTGCTAAAAAGTCAAATTCGAGATGCATTGAGTAAACAATTTTACGAAAAAACACGACGACGCCCAATGATTTTACCTATTATTCAAGAAGTTGACTAGATGAACGAAAAACGCTCCATCAGTGGGGCGTTTTTATATTTATTGAGCAGAAACTAATAGTTGACAGTAACCACTGGAAATGGTATTATAACTGAGCGCCACAAAGACGCACAACGATTGAAGCAGTAAGGGGTTAACACCTTCGAACTAGTCAATCCAGGCAAAGCAAATTAGTCATTGACAACGCGAGTTGAAAATGCTAAGATGTAGATCCGGCCCAAACGGGCAGGAAACATAAACTGATACGGCAGCTAGCCATCTATGGCGCTGGTCCCTTCTCGCCATCCTTGGCTACAGGGACACTTGTCCATCCTTGGACAGCGCTCTAACCTCGAACATCGGGTTCGAGTCATGGTCTTTGAAAACTAAACAACAAGGACAGCCAATGAGAGAAACTCGCAAGAGTTTCAAAAAACAATGAGCGAATCATCTTCTTCAATTAGAAGTTGAAATAACTTTTTATGGAGAGTTTGATCCTGGCTCAGGACGAACGCTGGCGGCGTGCCTAACACATGCAAGTCGAACGGAGAATTTCAATAAG
>DATCQU010000028.1:0-5900 GCA_036569365.1 Desulfosporosinus sp.
TGGGATCAGTATGGAACGGCTGCGGCCATTGCCAATGCTGCCACCCCGAGTTCTACCCAGGCTTTTCTGGTCAACGGTGACCGTTTTGCAGATGCCTTAAGTATCTCGTCTTATGCCGCCGCTCATGGTATTCCGGTCTTACTCACGCGTTCAGATGTCTTGCCCCCGGAAACAGCCACGGCCCTCGCTCAACTCGGTGTTTCGCAAGTGACCCTGATTGGTGGCAAGGCTGTGATTAAGGACACTGTTGAAGAAGAGCTCGCGAAACTCCCTCAGCCAGTCACTGTCGCCGCGAGATATGCCGGGTACGACCAATACGAAACGAACACGGTTGTCTTAAATCAATTATCCTTTGACACCGCCAAAGTCTATGTCGCCACCGGAGAAAACTTTCCGGATGCCTTAGCTGGGGCAGCTCTTGCCGCCAAAGACAATGCGCCCATCTTACTCGTTCCCAGTAAACAATTAGGCGACTCGACAACCGCTTTCCTCAACCAAAAACGGGCCTCCGGCTCAGCCTTTACAATCTTCGGGGGGTGGGGCGTTATTAATTACAAAATCGAAAGTGTCGTTCGCACGGGCGTTTCCCAGCCGCGGATTTCCCTTCAGTACACCCAGGGTGCTTTAACCGGCGCGAAAGGAATGCTCAGTCAGGTCCAGTCCATCCCCACACCAGCTACGGATTATGCCGATATCATTGCACCTAGCTGGTATTACCTCGATGATACCGCTGACGGCAATGTAACTGGAGGCTGGGATGCAAGCTCCAGCGATTATGCCCAGTTGGCGGCCTCTGTTCATGCTCGTAATCTCAAAGTCCTGCCGGTCATTCAATCAACCTGGGCCACTCCTAATACGGTGGATACCGTGCTGGCTTCACAACCAGCTCGCGCTAAACTGGAAAGCCAGATTATACAGCGCATCCAAAGTACCAATGCCGATGGCATCGTGATCGACTTTGAATTAATGAGTGATGCCACGGGGCCTAACCTCACACAGTTCATGAAGGAGCTTTACGCTCAACTTCATCCCATGAACAAGTTGGTCATCGAAGCTGTTATGGCCCGAACCGGCTCTGAAGCTTGGCTCGGTGAGTTTGACTACCGTGCTCTTTCTCAATATGTTGATTACTTGCACGTCATGACCTATGATTACTGCCACACAACCCCTGGACCCATCGCTCCTCTGGATTGGACTAGCAAGGTTTTGCAATATGCTCGAGGGCAAGGGGTAGACATGCATAAAGTCCTGCTCGGAGTTCCCTACTACGGGGTAGACTGGTGGACCACCGACACAGGGGCTAACCCGACCTACAGCCGACGCGCAGGCGGAATGGCGGAGCTGTCAGCGTTAGCTACAGGCCCCGTGCAACGCGATGCCTCCCAGATTCCATATTTCAATTACACCGATACCTTAGGTACACACACCGTGTATTTCGACGATGCCCAAAGCTGGAATACCAAAATGGGATTGCTTAATCAATACGGGCTCGGCGGAGTCGGAGCGTGGTCCCTTAGTTGGACTACCAGTCCCACAAGCTCTAGTCCGATCTTCCCACTGCTGAAGCAATATCTACGGTAATCAGAAAAGACGCATGAATCCGTATAACAATAGTAAGCCGTTCACTGACTATTAACAGTGAACGGCTTACTATTTTACTTTAATATTCATCCATCAGTAAAAACAACTCTCCAAGGATTTTTATCCTTATACCGTATGCTTAGTGTACTAATCGTTTGCTTTGTTCCCCTTAGACTGTATAATATTAGAAAGCTGGTGAACTCGTTCAGCTAAAGCTGAACATAGGGGCTTCGGTGGGGGAGTCTACCCCCACCGAAGCGGAAATTGGAACACCCACTTGAAGAAGTGGGTGTCTCTTAATTGATTTGAAAGAAGTATGAGGTGGCCTTTTTGCTAATATTACTAACGATTTTCAATTCCGTACTCATGGTGACAGGACAAACGCTTTGGAAGATGGGGGCCTCAGGAAAAGATGTTCAGAGCCTCGGTCAACTCCTACGCCTTTTTTTAACTCCTTATGTAATTGCTGGTCTCATGGTGTACGCATTCGCTTCCGTTCTTTGGATTTATATCTTAAATAAAGGCGAGTTAAGCTATGTTTATCCCATTCAAAGCACGGCGTTTATTTTCGCCCTTATTATAGGAACAACAATTTTCAAAGAGGCGCTCACGCCAGCGAAAGTCATTGGGGTGTTAGTGATTTGCCTCGGAGTTATTATTACGACACATAAGTAGGGATCGACCAGTGGAAAGCTTAGAAATAAAGAACGAGATCGAAGGGTTTACCACCTTCGATCTCGTTCACATTTGTCCTCAGTAACTGGAACAGTAATTTAGGATTGGGTCTCGTTGAATTCAATTGACGAAAAATCCTTTTTAGAATGAATGAGTGCCAAAATCTCAATATTATCTAAGTTAATTTGATAAATCATACGATATGAATAAATCAATATTTCTCTTATTCTTTCTTCATTTCGCTCAGGAACTATTCTTCCCATATGAGGAAATGCATTCAGCGTTTCTGATTTTTCGACAATTGCTGCAACTACTCTTTGAGCATAAAAAGTGGAATCCCTAGAAATATATTTATAAATTTGTTTTAAATCCTGTTTTGAAGGACGTGACCATTTTACCATGATTCAATTTCGGTCTTAAGATCATTAGTTGTTATTGTTTCACCATTTTCAACTGCTTCCTGTCCCTTTTTGATTTTGTCCAATACAAATAAGCGGTACATGATATCATCTAGATTGACGGAATCAGGCAACCTTGAAATAGCATTAAGAGCTTCTTGCTTTATAGTTTGCATTCAGAAAGCCTCCTTTATAACTCTGAAATCAACCTAACTAAGTCTATTTTACTTAGAATAGCAAATTTCTGCAAGGTTATATTGCAGCTTGCGCGCATATAACCTTCGTTCCTTATTCAATTAATACACAATATACAAAAGAACGCTCACAAAAAGCTCCACCTAATCGGGCCAAATCTTACTCATCATCGAGTTAAGAATTATCGCCAAACTTACCTTGAACATATAATACATGCTCTTAAACGGCGTAATCGACGAGCTTCCAGACAACCGCGCATCCATCTCTACGGAGATCTCTATCACCCGCAACCCATTTTTAACTAGGGTTACAATCGAATCGGGTTCTGGGTAATCCGTGGAATAATGGGTGGACACCACACGCAAGGCCTTCTGATTATAGGCCCGAAATCCGGAGGTTGGATCCGTATATTTCTTACGGACAACCGACTGGATGGTTTTACTTAACAGATAGATTCCTAAACGCCGGGGCATGGCTGATTTATACGAGGTTTTAGATAAAAATCGTGATCCGATCGTTACATCAGCTTGTCCACTGAGTACAGGTTCGATTAATTTCTTGATCTCTTCTGCTCTATGTTGCCCATCTCCGTCAACTTGTAAGGCCACATCATAGTGATTCTTTACCGCATACAGAAATCCTGTTTGAACAGCTCCGCCGATTCCCAGATTAACGGCCAAGGAGATGACCTTTGCCCCCTGAGCGCGAGCAACCTCGGCAGTGTGATCCGTCGATCCATCGTCAATGACGAGTACATCGAGCCAAGGAGATGTGCTTCTTAGGTTCCTGACCACGGGACCGATATTATCTTGTTCATTCAGGGCGGGTACAATGGCTAAAATTCTTTTCATAACGTTTTTTCCTACACGTCCTTACAAGTGGAGGGCACGAATCATCGTGCCCTCCCTGTGATTTTCGTTGTAAGGTCACGATGTCGTGCCCTTACCCATGTTTTCCGTCGCAGGGGCACCTTGCATCGTGCCCCTTCCCATGTCATCCTCGAGAAGAGCGATCCGTTGTATTAAGACACGATTGTTCGAACTTAATTTAGATATTGCTAGAGAAAAGTGAATGCACAAGACAAACACTAGAACTCCGAAAACCACGAAGATGGCCGATGGCGCATAATAAATCCCCATCAGGTTGGCCAGGTACTCAATTCCATCCCGCCATAGGGAAAAGAAGATCATACCTAGTCCAGCGACTATCCAGATTAGAGAGTATTCCACAGCCAAGCGACGCCGACGGACTTGCTCAACGATAAAGCCCGTGACAATCAAGCTTGTAATAAAGACGACAATTTGAACGCGTGACATGTTTGCTTTATACCCTCCCACCTATATTACCTCACCGATTGTCTCTGAACAGTAAGCTCTACGCCCAATTTGGGTGTATTACTGATCTAATAGGCTACCAATCAGTTTCTCATTATTACTACAAATTACCCCGGTTCCACCCAAAATATAAGTTTTGGTTGTCTTGCCACTCAAGCCGTTCAAGTAGGTTTGGGTATCATCATTGAGTCCCTCTTTGGGAATCAGGAACATTGGGCTTCCACTCAACGCGGCAAACGCACCACCGGCGAGACCATCTGGGAAGTTCTCCCCGGTGGCAATGACGAGTGATTTAGGGCTTTGATCGAAATACTTTACAATTTGCAACATCGTATCATATTTTGTATCCCCAGCCAAGCGCAAGGGGCCATAGTTCTCCAGTGCTCCTCCCTTACTGTCAAAGGCTTGAGATATGGCAAATTTACCACCTACGATAATGGTCTTCGACACCTGGAAGTCTTTCAAGAGCTGTTTTGTGGATTCGGGTAACTTTCCCTGTTCAGTCAAGAGGATAGGAATCCCCAGAGCAGCCGCCGGAGCGGACGCAGATAAAGCATCTGGAAAACTTGTACTGGAAGCCAAGATCACCTGGGTGCTGGGACCAATCTTCCTAGCGATTTCAACGGCCGTATCGGCAGCTGTATTCCCGAAAACTCGCTCAAACGAAAGATTCGATTTTGTGAGCGCATCCGTGACCGACGTTTTGATCGCGCCGGTTCCCCCGATAACATAGACTTTACCACCTGCCCCTAGGCGTTTCATTTCCTGTAAGACTGCGTTATCGAGCTGACCAGGCGCAGTTAGTAGTAGCGGAGCGTTAAGTTTCTTCGCTAATGGGGCTGCCGCTAAAGCATCCTGGAAGCGGTCTACCCGAGCAAGGAGTACAATTGGGGAGGAGTTTGCTACCCACCCCTCTCTAGATATCTGAATTGCAGTATCTTCAGCCCGCGCGCCCATGATACGTATGACACTCGAAACCACTGGCTGGGGAGTTGGTACTGGTACTGGTACTGGTATTGGTATTGGTGTCGGAGTTGGTGTTGGAGTTGGTATTGGTGTTGGTATTGGTGTCGGTATGGGTGTCGGTACAGGAATATTTGTTTTTTGGTAGCCGATTTTAGCGCGTTCTGTGAGACTAGCATCAAGGATCGGCCCCTGCTGAACCGTCAAATAATAGTTAGCAGCGCTCGCGTTCGATGCAGCTGTCCCATCAAGGGCCAATTTATCCGCTTCTGCTAAGAGCTTGCCATAGGCATTAAGAATACCAGTTTTCGCCCGCTCTGAGGTATTGGCATCCAAGTTCGGTCCCTGAAGCACAATACAATAGTCTTGGACAGCACTCACATTGGAAGGGCCTGTTCCCATAACGGCCAGCTTATCTGCTTCAACTAAGAGTTTACCTAAGGCGCTCACATAGCCGATTCTCGCCCGTTCCGTACTCCCGGCATCTAAGCTCGGCCCTTGTTGGACAGTCCAGTAGTATTTAGCCGCAGTCGCGTCCGAGGAGTCTCTTCCTTCAAGGGCCAGTGCATCTGCTTCCGCTAGTAGCTGGCCATACGAACTAAGGATTTTCTGCGAGACAGTCGTCTTATCCGTGACCAGCGGACTATTAAAGGCGGTTACATAAAACCCTAGGGCATAATACGAGCTCCACCGAGCATAGTTGTACCAGTAATCCCCGTTAGCGGCATCGGCACCAGGACCCCCGCCGGATGAG
>DATCQU010000029.1:0-7944 GCA_036569365.1 Desulfosporosinus sp.
ATGCCGGAGGGGTTCCACCCGTTCCCATACCGAACACGGAAGTTAAGACCTCCAGGGCCGATGATACTTGGGGCGCAAGCCCCTGGGAAAGTAGGTCATCGCCAGGTAAACAAGCAAAAAGGCTATCTCTTAGGAGATAGCTTTTTTGTGTTAGTGATGGGTCAAAAGACCGGGGTTCCACCCGTTCGATCCACACTGCAGGAGTCTGCGTTAGGTGTCGCAGTGTGGCGAGAAAGGCTCTCCTTCGCCACAAAGTGTTTCTTTGGGGTGGGTGGCTCGGCGATACTCTCCACCGGAGACTATCGTGCCTTTCGTTCCAGGGCCGATGATACTTGGGCGCAAGCCCCTGGGAAAGTATGTCATCGCCAGGTAACAAGCGAAAAGACTATCTCTTAGGCAGTCTTTTCGCTTGTTAGTTATACTGAAATAACGAGGGACCGGGGTTCCACCCGTTCGGGATCCACACTGCAGGAGAATTCGTTTCGGGACGCAGTGTGGCGATAAGCTCGTCCGCTTATCGTCACATTGCTGGAGTTTGCGTCACGAGTCGCAATGTGGCGAGAGTCTCATCCGACTTTCGTCACACAGCTGGAGTGTTTGGTTCAAAACGATAGACTATGTTCGATCATCGCGCTATGTAAGCTGAGACGCTGGGATTTCACTTAAATAGCAGGCTTAAAAACCGCCTATGTTTAGTTAGAACTTGAAAATGAAGCCCTAGATTAAAGGAACAACGAAATTCCACAAAAGACAAGCAACAGTGACATAATAATATTGGCGGTCTTATGATTTCTTAGAAGGAATTGCTGAAATAGAGAGCCAAATAATGACCAGCAGCAAGTTGCGATGAATCCAACGAAGGCTAGAAATACTGAAAAACTTGTGAGCACAAGCACGGATTGATAATACGGTACGATAAAGGTTGAAACGGTTGTAACACCGTAGAGAATAACCTTTGGATTGACAAACTGCAATAGTAGACCCGCTGAAAAAGTATTGGTACGCTTAGTATTATCGTCTTCACTATGAGGTTTGCTCTTAATGGTTTTCCACGCAAGCCACAATATATAAGTAGCGCCAATATAAGTCATAATTGGCTTGAACGAAGGAATAAGACTGTAAAGTGCAATGCTGAAGAAACTACATAGAGCAATTACTACGAAAAAGCCAAAGAAAATACCCACATTAAACAAGATACTCTTTCTAAATCCATAACGGCTGGCATTTGACATCGACATAATATTATTAGGTCCGGGCGTAAAGGTTGTCACAAGGACATAAGATGAAAATGCTGCCATATTTAGCATGGATATTTACCTCCTAATTGTCGTATGATATACTGCACACAGCTATTATTATAGTGCACTATCGTAATAACTGTGTGCAGTATAATAATATTATCTGTGCAGTATAGTGTCAATAGTCTGGAGGGAAATATTTTGGATGAACTTAATTTGGTTATCGCTGAAAGTTTAAAAAGACTTCGTTCGGATAAGAAGCTAAGCCTTGACAATGTTGCAAAGCTTTCAGGTGTCAGCAAAAGTATGCTCGGTCAGATTGAACGGGGTGAGGTAAACCCATCTGTGTCGACGTTATGGAAGATTTCTAATGGGCTTAAAATATCCTTTACCCAACTTATGAGTAGACCGGAATCTGACATTGAGATTGTAGATAAGCATAAGATTCAGCCGCTTGTTGAGGATGAAGGCAAGATAAGGAACTATCCTATATTTCCTTTTGACAGCACAAGACGGTTTGAAATGTATTCTATTGAGCTCGACGGAGGAGGTTATTTAGAAGCAGAGGCTCATCCTCATGGAACACAGGAATTCGTTACTGTATTTTCTGGCGAAGTTACTATTAACGTCAACGGCGAGGGCTTTGTTTTAGCTACGGGAAGTTCTATACGATTTAAGGCGGACAGCCCACATGCTTATAAAAATTCTGGTGATGTGCTTTGCTCATTAAGTATGGTTATTTACTATCCCCAGTAGTACTCTAGATAGGAAAGGAACATAGTCTCTCGAGCAGCGAAGCAAGCAGGCTCCGACGTTAATACGTCGGAGCCTGCTTGCTAAGGATGAACTTATTTTGCTTTGGCTTTAGGGATGTTTCTCTGATTCACTGGGTAAACACGATAAGTCTTGTTTAGTATCCCGTAACCTAAAGAACCAAAGATAGTAGTTCCGAGAAATAAAGAACGTAATGAAAAAAGTAATCCACGTTAGATACCAGGTCCAATGAATGTACTTAATGATATTTGTATATTTCTCACACAAGGCTTCAAGTATTGTCATAATAGTACAAAAATAGAAATAGTACATAAATTTCCCGAAGTTACTTTTATAGCACAAATCGAAGGGAAAATAAAGTATTCGAACACCATTGGGGATTAATGATGGACTTAGCGTGGTCAAATTGTCCCAGTAACGTGTAATGGATCGCGGGGAGTAGTTTGGACTGCTGGGCAATTCCGATAAACGCAATTATAATAAACAACGCAGCAGGGACCCGATGAATTAAGACCTGTCCAAGTCCTGGCATCATTGCTGACCACATGGCCGCATTCCAGGGTGTTCTTTTATCTAGATAATTGATTTCAATCGGGCTTATATTAAACGTTTTAATTTCGGCATCTTCTCGGGCCGCTAATATATATTGATGATTGAGGTCGACGATGGTTCGATAAGCATCCCAAATGGCGAAAATGAACGTCGGAATATACAGCAGTACCCAGTTTATATCAAGAGTATCTTTAGCCATTTGAAATCTGCCTGTAAAGGAATAGAGAATTGCCAAGTTAATATGTCCATTCACGTTTACAAATAGTTCCCAAATAAACAACAGATATCCCCTTAAGTATTTCGATAACAATAAGTGTCCTAAGCCGGGAAAGGCGGCGGACCAGCAAAGCGATCACGAAGGGGTTTCTTAAATGAAGTTGTGTTGTACCTAATGAGCTGATATAGGCGATGTAACGTCGTACAGGTGAGCCTAATCCGGGACGGTCCATTTAATACCCTCCTGAAATTTATTTAATTTAGCATGCCCTGATTTTCATGAATAATCCAAGTAATCAGGCACCCTCAATGATGGGTGCCTTTCAATTTCTTTCTTGTTTAATAGTTATATTTACAAATTATGATTTGTCAATAATATTTTTTGCAGTTTTAAACAAGGAATTTAGGGTTTTGTGGCGAAGTCTTAGAAATAGAATTCAATTTCTAAGTGGTACCGAGCAGTAGCATGGGGGTCTGACTGGTATAAAAAAGAGTAGTTGAGGGGTTAAGTTTAATGAAAAGGATACGTTTTCTACATAAGACAACCATAGTTACAGTCATAGGAGTCAATCTTTTAGTCGCTTCAGTGCACCCGGTACGAGCAGATGATTTAAAGCAACAGCTGAATCAATCCAAGCAACAGGTCAATCAGTTAAATGGGGCTTTGACTGCACAGCAAAATAAAGTCGGAGATGCAACGACACAAGTATTGGCTTTGAAGCAATCCGTTCTGGCGTTGAATAACAGTATTGCGCGGGAACAACTATTACTGACCGTGGAACAACATAACCTGAAGGGATTGCAAGATCAGCAGAAAAAACTTGAGGATCAGCGCCAGGAACATATTAAGGCATTAGGTAATGTCCTAAAGAGTAACTACGTAGATGGTATTACAACGTATTTAGCGGTGTTGTTTGAAGCCACCAGTCTATCCGATTTTATAGACCGTGCGGACAAGATTCAGATGGTCGTGGGCTCTTTTACGAAGCTTCAGCAAGACATTATTACGTTAAATGTAGATATAAACAGTCAAAAAGAGCTCATAAATCAAAAACAGAATACAATACAAGCATCGATACAGGGTAAAGCACAAACACAGCAAGCTGTGCAACAAACACTGGATAAGCAAAAGATTGTCCTTGCTCAATTAAGTACAGATGAAAGAACCATGGTGAACTCTTCTGTGTCTGCTCAAACAAAGGTTAGCCGAATACAACAATTGATTCAGCAGGAGTCTATTGACGCTGCAAATGCCGCAAGAGAGAACAGTTCTGCACGAAAGAATACTTCTGTTGCAGTAGGCAACAGTTCAAGTGGAACAGTCTCCCGAGGAGCAACAAGTGGCGGGGTCGCAGGGACTGTCAAAGTTTCAGGGGGTGCCCAACAGATTATTAGTTACGGAGCTCAGTTTCTGGGCACGCCTTATGTCTGGGGAGGGACGAGCCCATCACCTGGATTTGATTGTTCAGGGTTTACGCAATACGTATTCCGGCATGCTGGCATATCGCTGAATCGAACATCGGAGCAGCAGTTTAACAATGGAGTTTCCGTTTCACGGTCTGAATTACGCCCAGGAGATCTAGTGTTTTTTCACACCTCCACTTCAGGCGCTTCTCATGTTGGAATTTATGTCGGAAATGACACGATGCTTGATTCGTCTAATGGCGGGTTATCATACGATGACATGACCATGTCCTATTGGGCAGCACGGTATTTAGGTGCTCGCCGCGTTATAGCATCTTAACGAAGTTTATAACTAAGACCTTCGCCAGGCCTTCAGGCACAGCGAAGGTCTTAGTTGTTTTTATCCTAGAAGAGACCATGTAGGTAACGGAGGTTGCGACTTAAGATTTTTGTGGTAAAATTGATGCTACTTACCAATGTCTTAGGGGGATGGGAATGAAAGTACTTGCCATTAATCCAGGCTCAACCTCAACAAAAGTCGCAAGCTATGAGAATGAAACTTGCCTTTGGAAGCAAGGGATTGACCACCCCTCCAGTGAAATGACTGCTTATGCTAGGGTGGGAGATCAATATGAATATCGCTGCGCGCTGGTTTTAAAGACGCTTGAAGAACATGGAACATCGTTAGAAGAGTTCGATGCCATCGTCGGACGGGGCGGTCTGCTCAAGCCCCTGGTCGGAGGCACTTACTTGGTCGATATGGATCTTGTCCGCACCTTGCAAAATGCTCCTTTCGGAGAACATGCTTCTAACTTAGGTGGGATTATGGCCTATTATTTGGGGCGGCAGATTCATGTCCCATCCTATATTGTGGACCCGGTCTCGGTTGATGAGATGGAGCAGGTAGCACGCCTCTCCGGACTTCCGGAATTACCGCGACTAAGTCAATCTCATGCGTTAAATATGAAGGCGATCGCCCGTGAAGTGGCTCGTGAGATGGGAAATACCTATCAGGATGTAAACTTGATTGTCGTCCACTTAGGTGGAGGTATTTCTGTATCCGCGCACTGCAAAGGACGAATGATCGATGTGAATAATGCCAACAATGAGGGTCCTTATTCAGTCGAGCGTTGTGGCTCATTGCCAGCTTCTCAACTCGTTAAACTTTGCTATTCTGGAAAGTATTCAGAGAAAGAAGTGCTCACTAGAATCCTCAAAGAAGGCGGCATGTTCGCATACCTTGGGACGAAAGATGGACGTGTTGCAGAGAAAAGGATGCTCGAAGGGGACTCGGTCGCTAAGCTCGTATTAGAAGGTTTGTGCTATCAAGTGGCTAAAGAAATTGGCGCTATGGCCACGGTGCTAGCGGGAGACGTGGATCGCATTGTTTTAACCGGAGGTCTCGCGTTTTCTGAATTTATAACTTGTGAGATCATTAGACGGGTGTCTTTTATTGCCCCAGTCATTGTAGCCGCTGGTGAAGAAGAAATGTCTGCGTTGGCACAAGGTGCCTTAAGAGTCCTCCGTGGCGAAGAACAAGCGTTGACCTATGCGGTATAGAAGAGCTTGATTAATGGGGTGAGAAAGCATGCGATTTAGTGGATTTGAAGCCTTACTCGACAAAGCGAAAAGCCTGGGGAGAGCGACGGTCGCCGTTGCTGCAGCTGCGGATAAAGAAGTGCTGGAAGCCATTAAATTAGCTGGAAAAGAAGGGCTGATCACCCCAATTCTTGTTGGAGATAAGGAACAGATCAAACGATTGGCCCATGAGATTGGGTTATGTTTAGAAGGCGCAGAGCTGATTGATGAACCGAGCCCTGTCGCAGCTACACATAAGGCGATCGATGTCGTGGTGGATGGGCAGGCTCAGTTTTTAATGAAAGGTTTAATTAACAGTTCCGATTTTTTACGAGCGGTTTTGCGACCTGAACGAGGCCTGCGTTCTGGGCGCCTACTCAGTCATTTCTCGGCATTCGAAGTTCCCGGTTTTTCCCGTTTGCTGTTTGTGACTGACGGAGGGATGAATATCGCTCCGGATTTAGCCCAGAAAAAAGAAATTTTACAGAATAGTTTAATATATTTAAAGGGAATTGGAATGAATTCGGTGAATGTAATCGTTTTAGCCGCAAATGAAGTGGTTAACCCCAAAATTCCAGCCACAATGGATGCTCAGGCTTTGTCTAAGATGAGTGAAGCAGGGGAATTTCCTGGCGCGATCGTGGAAGGGCCGTTGGCTCTTGATGGTGCTTTGAGTGCGGTTGCTTTGAAACACAAAGGGATTTCCAGTCTGATTAACGGGGACGTCGATGTGTTGTTGGTACCTACCATTGAGGTTGGAAATGTATTGGGAAAATCAATGGTGTATTTCGCAGGGGCCACGATGGCAGGGATTGTGCTGGGGGCTCAGGTCCCTATTGTATTGACATCGAGAAATGACACCCCGAGGAGTAAGTTCATGGCGTTAACCATGGCTGCCCTGAGTAGGGGGTAATGAATATGTTAGAAACTCAAACGCCTATGCTAGAGCGCCGTGTTTTGGTCTTGCTAGGCGGATATGGTGCCGGGAAAACTCAACTATCCATTAGTTTGGCTTTAAAGAGGGCGAGGGAAGCTAAGCGTGTTGCTTTGGTCGATCTTGATCTCATCAATCCCTATTTCCGGTTACGAGAAATAGCTGAGTTCTTGGAACGCGAAGGGGTTGAAGTGATTCGACCAGAGGGAGATTTGGCTTTTGCAGAGAACCCATCTCTTCCGGCACAAATTGACGGGTCTCTACGGGATCTGTCAAGGCACGTGGTGCTCGATGTTGGAGGAAATGAGACTGGCGCGACGATTGTAGGAAGATATCATGGTTTACTACGATTGGAAGATGTAGCGGTTCTTCAAGTTGTTAACGTTTTTCGACCGTTCAGTAGCACGGTTGAAGAAATAGAAAGCCTGAGAATGGATATGGAACGAAAATCTCATTTGAAAGTCCAGGGATGGATTAATAACTCCAATTTAATGGACTGGACGACACTTGAGGATTGGCAAAAATCAATAGAGCTTATGAAATCCCTCGTAGTCCAGAGCAAAATACCTTTAGTTACCTGTGGTGTTAACCCGAATTTGGCTAGAAAAGTTGGACTTCCATGGGAAACGGATTGGATCCCAGTTGAGCAGTATCTCAACCTTGGCTGGAAAAGTTCAGTCAAGGGTCGGCGGAACATAGAGGAGGGGAAAAGAGTTGAATAATCTCGTCAAAATTAACACGGAACGTTGTAAAAGCTGTGGGCTCTGTGTACACGCATGTCCTAAAAAGATCTTGGGCATTGGAGAGATCGCCAATAATAAAGGCTATTATGTCGTTGAAATGAAAGACCAAAGTAAGTGCATCGCCTGTGCTTTTTGTGCCTTGATTTGCCCGGATTTGGCCTTAGAAGTATATCGTGAGGAGAAGGGAGCGTGAGTCTAGTATGGCACTGTTAATGAAGGGGAATGAAGCAATCGCTGAGGCAGCGATTCAAGCCGGATGTCGTTTGTTCTATGGGTACCCGATTACTCCGTCAACAGAAATTCCAGAGTATATGGCCAAGAAGATGAAAGCAGCAGGCGGAACGTATCTGCAAGCGGAGAGTGAAGTCGCTGCCATATATATGGTCTTTGGAGCAGGAGCCGTGGGAGAAAGAGTGATGACAGGAACGTCCAGCCCAGGCTTTAGTTTGATGCAAGAAGGGTTATCGTATCTTTTCGCAGCTGAGATCCCTTGCGTGATCGTTGA
>DATCQU010000030.1:0-3221 GCA_036569365.1 Desulfosporosinus sp.
TGCCACAAAAGCAATGGATAGCAAGGTCTTATCCTCTCGTAATCCTGGTTCGGACGCATAGGAACTCAATAATTGTCCTCTCCGTAGCGCTGCTTTGGCAGGGCGGAGGAAAAGCCAGAGATACATCGCTAACCCGACAACGCCGTAACGTCGAGTAATCAAGGCATATTCATCATCAACGAGGGTGGTCATCGTGTTTTTGGCCGTACCCCAGCCTAAGATGGGCGATTTTTTAATGAATTCCAGCGCACTGCCTGCTCTATCCAGGTGTCCTTGAGCCGAGGTACTCTTATTAAGGTTTGTTGCCTCATTCATCCGAGATACAAAGTCCCGCGGCGAGGTGAAAAATATGGTGAGCGTCAAAACAAGTAGTACGCCTACTTTGAGGAGAATATCCTTTTTCCACTGGAATTTGAACAGAGCCCAGAGACTTAGGAAGGCAAGCACCGTCGCCGTCGCTAAGAGGGCGGTTCTTGAAATCGTCATAAACGTCAGTTTAATGGTCAGCGCTGTCGCCAGGAAAAGGATCGCAGCCCATAAGCGATTGTTTTTCCGGAAATAAAACCAAGTCACAAACAAACTCATCACCAAGACTGACATGATGCCCATGACGTTCGGGTTATCAAACGTCCCTAAAACGCGCGGTGGATTAGCATTCACTAGGTTATTTAAGTGAGATTGGGCAAAGAAGGGGGTTAACCATTCATTGACATTGGCTATATTCAAAAATTGACTCCACGATAGTACTAGGATAAAGCCAAACCCAACGAGAAAGGCTCTCCTCAACCCATAGAACTCGCCTTCCTGTAAATCCAGAGAAAGAGTTAGCGTGATGATTAAATAGTATTTTGCAAGAGTAACTCCTTCCATCACATCCCGAATGCCAATGGATCCTTTAAGGAAAATCACGGCAAAGAGATTGGATATAATGATCGACGCTAGGAAAAGCAAAAAAACTGTTGTCGCCGCTCTCAAGGCTCGACTCTGTCCCTCATGGTTCGATAACCCGAGATTGTAGGCCGGGTGCGAACGACGTGTTAACTGGAGGAGCAGGTTGACTGCAAAGGCTCCAAAAACGAGAACATCATCCAATCGTACCCGCGGTAAAGTGGTACGGATCTCTAACGAAGGCAAGAGCATCGCGGATAACATAATACCGATAATGAGTAGCAACTTATTTGTGTTAGTGCGAGTAACCCCTGTGTTCCAAACCATCTTTTTTCTCCTTGTCTCTCTATCCTTTAATTAATGCCACGATCTGTCGTTGTTGTTCCATACTTAATTCAGGGTAGCACGGGATTGCAAGGGCTTGTTCGCAGGCTTTTTCTGCGACAGGGAAATCTCCCACCTTATACCCGAGTGAGCGAAAGGCTTTCTGTAAGTGGAGTGGGACGGGATAATAGACGGCACTGGCAACACCGCCGGCCTTTAAACGCTCCATCAGAGCTTTACGCTCTTCCGTCCGGAGTACATATAGATGATAGATAGGCAAGGCCTGTGGATCACGTCCAGGTAGCTGAACTGAGACATCGCTAAGGAGTTGGTCATAGACCTTTGCCTTTTCCCGACGACCTTCATTCCAACCGTCTAAATACCGTAGCTTGACCCGTAATATCGCGGCCTGCATCTCATCGAGACGGCTGTTGAAGCCAATTTCATCATGGTAATATTTTACTTTGCACCCATGGAAACGAAGCACTCGAAGTTGTGCCGCCAAATCGGTATCATTGGTGACGATCATACCACCATCGCCATAGCCTCCCAGGTTCTTCGTCGGGAAGAAGCTAAAGGTTGAGGCGTGTCCAATAGAGCCCGCCTTTTTCCCTTGATACTCTGCCCCAATCGCTTGAGCAGCGTCCTCGATGACCTTCAGGTCGTGTCGGGCAGCGATTTCCATAATTCTCTCAACATCCAGCATCTGACCAAAAATATGTACTGCAATTATTGCTTTCGTCCGAGGGGTTATTTTCTCCTCGAGCTGAGTTAAGTCCATGTTCAGTGTCACAGGATCAATATCGACGAAGACTGGTTTCGCCCCAACCTGCGCAATCGTTTCTGCCGACGCAAAGAACGTAAACGGAGTGGTGATCACTTCATCTCCCGGGCCAATGCCAAACGCCTTCAGCGTCAATACCAAGGCATCCGTACCGTTAGCTACGGCGACCGCTTCCTTCGTTCCGCAGAAAGCCGCGATTTCCTTTTCAAACGTCTTCATCTCTGGGCCCATTATATATATGGAGGAATCCAAGACGTTATGGATCGCTTGATCAATTTCCCCTTTAATCGTCTGATATTGGGCCTGGAGGTCTAATAGTGGAATACCCATAGTAAATCTCCCCTTCTCTATAATCTACTGTATGCAAGTGTGCAAGTGGGGACGGTTCTTGCTTGCATGCCTGCCTGCAGAGGGAGCAAGAACCGTCCCTGCTTGCACATCCCCTTGCATCCCAGCGTCCTCATAGAAGTTCTTCTTCTGGAACCTCCCGAACATCTTTGGCTGGAAACCCTTTGATAACTCGTTTTTCCGTGGTGTCTTTGGTAACTAGTGCTCCTGCTGCAACAAAGGTCTCCGGAGCTATATTAACACCCGGCAAGAGGATAACCCCTCCGCCAATACGGGCCCCTCGCTGAATTGTCGGGCCCTTGATTGATTTAAAGCGTTCTTCCGTGCGCCCCATGAAGTTGTCATTGGTGGTCGTCACCATGGGAGCAATAAACACCCGTTCTTCAATTTCCATATAGGCCGTGATATAAGAACCCGTCTGGATCTTAGTGAACGCACCAATCTTGGTATCATTTTCGACCCCTACTCCGCTACCAATGACTACGTTCTGACCAATCGTGCATCTCTCTCGTACAACAGCTCCGTCTCCAACAAACGCTTTGTCAGCATAAGTTGTGCCGGCATAGAGGACGGCAGAGCACCCGACCGTGAACCCGTTCCCCATCTTAAGAGGAGGCAAATCCGCTTGTGCTTTAACGGTACTTGTCGCTGCGGCCCTCGGTAAACGCCCGATCGATGAGTTGCTACCGATAAAGCCATCTTCTCCTAGTTCCGTGTACGGGTAAATCGTGGTATGGTTCCCGATCTGACTTCTAGCCCCGACCCGAGCTCCGTCGCCGAGAACACACCCAACTCCCAAGACCACGTTTTCCCCGATCACGACATTTTCTCCGATCACGCAAAACGGTCCGACCGTGACGCTTGATGGGACGGTTGC
>DATCQU010000031.1:0-3528 GCA_036569365.1 Desulfosporosinus sp.
CTATTTTATCCATATAGGTAACCACAAGATCGGTATTCGTTAGGGTTCCTAGTTTCAAAGAGATAATGCGTAAGGATGGGTGTTTGATCTTGCGCCGCAAGAGCGAGGTATTAATTCGGAGCGTTTCCCCAAATCCCTCATGGGGACCTTTGACGACTGCCTCCGTGGTCGGTTCAGTTACGGCGCGCTTATCCCAACCTCTAGCGCCAAAAACAAGCGCCTCCGTAGAATCACCAAAGAAAATAACCGCATCGCCCGACAAAATTGCATCGAGGGCTTCTCCTATTTTAGAGATTTTTTTGAATTCAAGGCCAGGAAGAAGATTTTGGAGCGATCTATCCACAACATTTGCTAATGTGAGTTGGGCTACTTCTGGATGTCCGGCTAAATCCACCATGAGTGGTTTTAAGATATACATATCCAGTTGATTTTTGTCAACCATCCCATCCACTGCGGCTAACTGACAGGGTATACGTTCTTTGCCTTGGATGAAAAAATCTCTGAACACGACGTCGCTACTCATCGATAAGAGTTCTTTCACTTTTAACCCAGATAATGGGTTGTCCATATCTCCGTCAAAAGGATACGAGGGTGCCTGCCGTATCTGCTTCTCTCCCTTTGGACGGAGGGTCAGTTCTTTGATCATCTTCAACCAACTACCCACGTTAACTCCCTCCTTCTCCCGCTTATTTTCCTCACGACGAGTCTATTATTAGCAAATCTTCCATTTCTTCTCTACTAGGCAAAACCCAAGTCCTTATTTCAAAGTATGATGCCCAATATAAGTTAGACACCCCTTCCCTTCTTCCAGCGTGATACTCCCCAAAGTGTAGGTATCCAAACGGCTGTAAAAGGCAAAATCACATAAAGTTCAACGAATCCAATTTCAATAATTAAAGAAGTCCCTCTATTAAACACGAAGGTAATTCCTAAAAATACGGCACCCACTGAGAATTTCCATTTCAATCCCTTCAAACCAAACACGGTTTCTAAACCCCAGATTGCTGCGAAAAAGAAACCACTGATTTTAATAATCCACGCTCCAAGCCAAACTCCCATAAATAATGATCCTACACCCGTAAGTGTCTTGCTTATTTCCACCATATTCCCTAACACAAGTAAACCGTAGACCACACGAATGGTTTCGGCTGGTCCAAAAACAAGAATTTGAATTAAAGCAACCAACGTGTCAATAATACCCACTAAAAAAACGCCTCGCCAAACACCTGTTTTCAGTTGGTCAAGGTCTTGCTCATCGGTGGGTAAAAAAGCAAGGATTCCTGCTAAGATAAAGATATAAGACATCGCAAAGGGCATTACTTTGAGCAACCCAAACAAAAGAGGTTTCAAACCCTCACTCAAAATAGGCAAAAGCTCACCTTGCTCAAGATGCAACATGGAAAGAGCAACGTTCAGACACAATGTAACCACAATAATAGGAAATATAACTTCGGAAAAACGAGCAAATACTTCAATCCCAGAGCATACCAGGTATAGAACGATCAAAACTCCTCCGACACAGAACACCCAACGGGGCGTTAAAGACATAACTGATGTCTCAAAGACGTGCCCCAATTGGGACAACAGCAAGCCACCAAAGTAACATGAGATTAGAATATATATGCAACCAATAATTTTCCCTATCCATTTCCCAAAGATTGTTTCTGAAATATGCAATAAATTTTTCCGAGGATACTGTGCGGAAAGTGAAAGTGCCATTAAACCATAAGGAATTCCAAAAGCGAATCCAGGTAAGATGGCCATCCAACCATCCCGCCCAGAGGCTAGGGTAACATTCGATGCTACCGGGAGAAATGTTATACCCATGAGAACTGCTGCCCCTAAGGTCATAAATTGATGTGTTGAGATTCTTTCCATAGATACCCTTTCCGGACCTTATAGGGGTTCCTCAACAGCTATAAGCTCAGAACGTCCCTTTCCTCACTTAATCTATCCAATAGCGATACTATTATTCTTAAGTATTGGGCTCTTAACGACACTAGGCAAGACCCAACCCCTTAATTTTGAATAAGCACAAAGATATACGATTATTTAGAAGGGATCCTGGAGTCATTAAAGAGTCACACCTAGCCTATGGTGTGTGTGTAAACTATGATATTGATTGGGACGTATATATTTTTCCATTATGTTCCCAAAGAGGGAATCATGCGAGAAGCTGAGTGGCTTTATGATCATTACGTTGATGAAGTCGTGTGCGAAATTCTCTCAAGAGATTGGCTATGACTACAGCGTCCTAGCTAGCTGGGGTAGGCTTTTTTGGAGTATTGCGTAGTATCAGGTATAATTCATACATTGAATTAAAATTTGCCTAAAGGGTGACTCGTCAAACAAATTGTACTTGCTATTCAAGTGAGAACAAGAACGGCTGGAGTGGCAAGCCTCGATAGGGAAGAATAAGTCTATTGAAAGGTGGTCTAGATATGGGTGAGGTCATCGTCGTAACTTCTGGAAAAGGGGGCGTAGGCAAGACAACGACATCCGCAAACATTGGCTCAGGACTGGCTGCCGCAGGGCATAAAGTTGTCTTAGTGGATACGGATATAGGATTGCGTAACCTCGATGTGCTTATGGGACTGGAAAACCGCATTGTTTACGATTTAGTGGATGTGACCAGTGGGAATTGCCGGCTTAAGCAAGCACTTATTAGAGATAAACGTTTTGCGAACCTTTTTTTGCTGCCAGCTGCACAAACTAAAGATAAAACAGCCGTTAATCCAGAGCAGATGAAAGTCTTAGCCGCAGAGCTCAAAGCAGAATTTGATTATACAATTATTGATTGTCCAGCTGGAATCGAACAGGGATTCTACAATGCGATTGCCGGCGCAGACTGGGCGATTGTTGTTTGTACGCCAGAACTCAGTTCCGTACGAGACGCCGACCGTATCATTGGCCTTTTGAAAGCAGCGGAGCTGAGAGATCCGAGGTTAATCATTAACAGAATTCGTCCTGCCATGATTAAACGTGGAGATATGATGAATATCTCCGATATACTGGATATTTTAGACGTCGTACTAATCGGGGCCGTTCCGGATAACGAAAGTATCATCACTTCTACGAACCGTGGTGAACCTGCAGTCATGGATAAAAATTCAATAGCGGGCCAGGCCTATCGGAACATCACTAGACGGATTGAAGGGGAAGAAATACCTATAATGAACCTAGATGAACCTCATGGAATTATGCAAAAACTAAAGAGACTGGTTGGCTTACGGTAACTATACGGTACTGAGAGGAGGGGTATGGTCCTTGTTACAATTTATCAGCCGTATGCTTGGCAAGGAAAGTGGCTCCAGCAAGACGGTGGCAAAAGAACGTCTACAGCTCATTCTGGTTCATGACCGAGACAGCATTTCGCCTGCCATGCTCAGCAGCTTAAGGACAGATTTAATCAAAGTTATTTCTAACTACATGGAAATTGACCAAGATGCATTAGAATTCAACCTTTGTCAGGATGATGGCAAAGTGGCATTAGTGGCTAACATTCCCGTCGTTAAAATGAAGAGGGAC
>DATCQU010000032.1:0-133567 GCA_036569365.1 Desulfosporosinus sp.
ATTTATTTGATCCTCTTAGTGGAGGAACCCCGTGTTCTATACAATTTTGGCTTCCTCTCCGCTCTACTCTTGAGCAATGTTTTTTCACTGCGACAATAGATCAACCAATGACCCCATTTACGCTGTTGATTAATCGTCTAAGCGAATTATCTATTTCCTGTGAGAAGGTCATATTATAAGGGAATGGATAAGCTATTGTCGAACCCTGGGAGAGTATGAAATGTCTGGAACAATATTAAAAAGAATATTCTATAAATAAATTGAGATTTGAGAATTTACCCTATTGACGATCAGCAATAAAGCCGATACTATTAGTATATAAAGGAAAATAGTCAATAGGACGAAGGTCCCGAGTGACTGAGGCTAAAGGGAAAAAGTACACAAAGGAGAGGGATGAATTAAATGCATGAAATGATTAAACGGAGAAAAGATGAGGGCTTTACTTTAATCGAACTTATGATTGTTATCGCGGTAATTGGGATTTTGGCGGTTGTGTTGGTGCCTAAGGTAGGAACGATTAAGACACAGGCAAAGTCAGCGGGGATTGATACAAATATTCGAATGGTTCAGGCTTATGGGCAGAGCAGGATTACTAGTTGGGCGAATGCAGGAACATCTGTTAGTACTATTGAAGCAGATTTTCAAAGTGCTCTAACTGGAGGCACTGATTTGATGGCGAATCCATTTTCAAGGAGTACTACAGTTATTCCTGATTCAGTCACTCCTGCTCAACCAGCGGTATTTACTACTACTAATGTAAATTATGGAACAGACGGCCAAACAAGACCTGTATTAGCTGGTACTGTAATTATAATTCCTACGTCAGCATCTTCAATCTCGATTTATGGGGTTGACAGCGCAGGAAAAGTAATGGCAGATAAGACAATTACAATTACCCCTTAATCATAATATGAGGAATTTCAGCATACAGGAAAAGGGTGTTTACCAAAACACCCTTTTCCTGTATGCTGAAGTAAATCGGAGAGGAGGCTCCCGCCATGGCCCTACGCCAAGAACGCAAACGTCTCGGAGAAATACTCATCGCTGGTGGTGTAATCTCCCCGACACATTTAGAAGAGGCTCTTGCAATGCAAAAGTCTCTTGGTCTTCGTCTCGGCGAGGTACTAATTAAGCAAGGGCTTGTCACGGAAGAGGACATCTTGCGTACGATGCAAAGCCAGCTAGGGCTGCCTTCAATCGATTTAAGCCGCGTTGTTGTACCTGAACAGATTCTTAAGTTACTACCTGAGAACGTCGTACGGAAATATACGGTTCTACCCGTGGAAATGAGCAATGCCCAACTTCTGGTGGCTATGAGCGATCCGACCGATTATTTTGCGATTGATGACTTGCGCCTGGCTGCAGGAATGATGGTTAAGCCCTGTTTAGCCAAGAAAGGGGATATCCTCCGGGCCATTGATCGCTACTATGGCCGTAGTGAAGCGGAAAAAGCGGCCCGTGAATATGCGAAACAATTGAGCGTGGTTCCGGTTGCTGCAACGTCCCAGTTGGCATCTCTTGGCGTTTCCGGGATGGAAGCCGCTGATGAGGAATCGACCCCGATCATTAAATTCTTAAACACGATCATTGACAATGCGGTCAATAACCATGCCAGCGATATTCACATCGAACCAATAGAGGAAGAACTTCGGGTGCGCTTCAGGATTGATGGAGTTTTACGCGAAATCATGCGTACTCCGATCAGTATGGCCGGTCCAGTCGTTAGCCGGGTGAAAATTATGGCAAACCTCAATATTGCGGAACGTCGGTTGCCGCAAGATGGTCGGATTTCCTATCTGGTGGGGGGGAAGACGATTGACTTTCGAGTATCCACAGCGCCCACAATGTACGGGGAAAAAGTTGTTTTGCGTATTTTGGATAAATCAAGTACTATTCTTGAGACGCAAGCTTTAGGACTTGTCGGGAAAGATTTAAAAACTTTTGAGGATTTAATCTCTAGACCTTACGGAATCGTACTGGTTACGGGTCCAACGGGAAGTGGAAAGACGACAACTCTTTATACCGCTCTGAATCAATTGAATACACCGGAAAAAAACATTGTGACTCTTGAAGATCCAGTTGAATTTAACTTCAAAGGGATCAATCAAATGCAGGTGAACCCCAAAGCTGGACTTACGTTTGCAACAGGACTTCGTTCGATTTTGAGGCAAGATCCGGACATTATCATGGTAGGTGAGATGCGGGACAATGAAACGGCACAAATAGCTGTGCGCTCGGCATTGACGGGACATTTGGTGTTATCCACGATTCATACTAATGACGCAGCCAGCTCAATTACGCGTTTAATGGATATGGATATTGAGCCTTTTCTACTTTCCGCTTCAGTCGTAGGAATCATTTCGCAACGGCTTGTCCGGCGCATTTGTCCACAATGTGTGACTCAATATCAAGCAGACGCTAAAGAACATGCCTTACTTGGGATTTCGGATGAAACCCACTTTGTATTAAAAAAAGGGCAAGGGTGCTCTTACTGTAACGAAAGCGGATATAAAGGCCGGATTGCTATCTTTGAGATTATGCCAATTACGGCGGGTCACAGACAACTGATTGATCGGCGAGCAACAGCGGACGAATTGAGAGGCTATGCGATTGAGCAGGGCATGACGACACTCAAGCAGGCGGCAGCAAAGTTGGTTTTAGAAGGAATTACGACCGTGGATGAACTTCTACGGGTTACTTATGTGAACGAATAATCCGAGGTGAACGGCAGGAATGCAATTTCGCTATAAAGTTATTAATCAAGAAACACGCGTGACAAAAGGCGTATTGGAAGCACATGATCTAGAGGCTGCGAGACGGCTGATTAGCGAGAATGGCTGGCAAGTTATTTCTTTAGTGAAATCATCCACTCTGAGTGGTTTGCTCTCCATGGGAGTTAAAAGCAAGGTGAAGTTTGAAGCAATTTCTGCTTTTTGCACCCAAATGGCGATGATGATCCGATCAGGAGCTAATTTAGTCCGTGGACTGGACATTCTTCAATCTCAGATGGAAGATCGCCGTCTGAAAGAAGTCGTTGGAATAATTCATCGCAGTGTGAGTCGAGGCAGTTCATTATCCGCAGCCATGAGAGAATGCCAAGGGGCTTTGCCGGAGCTTTTGATTAATATAGTTAGTGTCGGTGAGGAAAGTGGAAGTTTGGACTCGGTCCTGACAAGTATGGCAGAGTATTATGAACGGGAAAATTTCATCCGTAAAAAGATTACGAGCGCGGCAATTTATCCTATAGTTATGTTAGTCGTACTCATTGGACTTGTGGTCTTATTTATGAACTTTATTCTCCCGGAGATCACAGATCTCATTAAAGGGAACGGTCAGAGTTTACCTGCTCCTACGCAGATGATTGTTGATGCAGCTAATTTTTTCCAAAAAAGTGGGCTCTACCTTCTACTCGGTATAGTCGGCCTGGTTGTTCTTTTGTCTAGGGTTTTCAAAATTCCTAAGTACCGCTACTACTTAGATGCTTTCCTACTTCGTACCCCTATTTTGGGGAAAAACATGAAGGATGTGGTCATTGCTCGTTTCTCTAGAACACTTGCTTTGTTTTTACATTCTTCTATTCCCATTGTACCGATTTTGAACTCTCTTGGAAACATCGTGGGCAACGAAGTTCCTCGCCTAGCGATCGACCGGTCAAAAGAACGAATTATTCGAGGAGAGACAATGGCCTTGGCCTTTGGAATGGAAGCTTTCTTTGACCCGCTCGTCATCCAGATGATGTCCATAGGAGAAGAAACTGGGCGATTGGAAGAATTAATGGTTGAAGTGGCGAATCACTATGATAAACGGGTGGAGATTGGAATTACACGTTTAGTGGCTTTGGTTGAACCGATCTTTACGATTATCATTGGGGTTTTTGCTGGGGGATTGATTATTGCTATTGCCTTACCTATTTTCAACATGGCGAGTGGGGTCAGTGGGGGAAAATAAATCACCTAGAAATTATTTAAACAAAAACAATGATCTTTTTAGTATGGAAACTGTGGTAAAGTAAAGCAATAGAGTTCATTTTCAATGATTTGGACTTCTTTAAGAAAATGAGCATGGAGGACGTCAAAGTGGACACTTCCGATAAATTCTCACGGCTGAAGGAAAGTACCTTGGGATTTACCCTAATAGAGCTAATGATTGTCATAGCAGTAGTTGGGATACTAGCAATGGTGACAGTTCCTAAGTACCAAGGACTTATAGATCATTATCATCTGGAATCTTCGGCGCAAATTGTAGCAGTACAGTTGCGCAATGCCAAACAATATTCCATGGATCGGCGAACAGACGTTTATGTGATGTTTAAACCGAAAACTGTGCAAACATTTTATTTGAATAATATCTCTAATGAGTATATTTTATTAGAAAATCCACAACAATTTGATTCAGGAATAAATTTTGAACTTGAAAGTCAAGGGGTTAAGGATATCCCAACCACATCATCTGATGGTAATGCGGTTGGTAATATTCCACTATATGATAAATGCTTGGTTTTTGATAGAAAGGGTTTTCTTCAGGTAAGCCCTGTAAGTATCGTCTTGTCTAATTCCCGCATACCCCGTCAAAGCGTTAGTATCGGCCTAACTTCTGAAACTTTGGCGGTTACGATTACGAGAAATTAATCTTTCATCCAGCATCATAAGAACTGAAAACGTGATTTGGAGGGATAGGGGATGAAGAGGCGAACAGAAGATGGTATGACCATTTTAGAAGTAGTCTTAGCCATTACTATATTGCTAATTGGGATAGGTTTTGTTGTACAAAGTAATTCTCTATCCTATCATTATCTTGGGCAACAAGAATTACGCCAACAAATGGTTTTCTTTGCTGCCGGTCAGATGGAAGCGGCCTTAGAAGGGCAGTCCCAGTTTACTCCCTACAATAAATTTACTACTAATTATATTGACTCCAACAATGATAGTTCTTTAGCCCAACTAATACCCAAGTTCCAGGACGGCACTCAAATGCCTATAATTGCCTTTAAAGTTTCCGTATCAGTTCCTGGCCTTTCTAATGTCGAAATGTATAACTATAGGTTACAACCATGAACATAAGGTCCTCAAAAATAAAGGATTATGGCTATAAAAGCAGTGGGTTTACTTTAATTGAGCTAATGATTGCAGTAACGATCTTTGGCTTTTTGATGCTTTATGTATCTCAATTAATGCGCTCTGAGATTAAATTATATAACAGTGCCAGCAAACAAAATGACCTTGATAACAACGCTCGATCGGCTATGATGCATATATTAGATGAGATGCGTCTTATTCCAAATAAATCGTATTCATATGGTGATGAACCAAGAGATGAAATAACAAATAAAGGTTATAATAGTGGAATTTATATCTATTCAACCAATTCAACCAATTCAACCAATTCAACCACTGATTTTTGCTTAATTGATGAAAATCCTACAGTAGATTCCTTAACTGGGACCCCCTCTCCTCCTGAAGGTACAGTAATATTTTTTGATAAACAAAATCATAAATTGTGGTATCGTGATGGTAATAAAAATGATAAGTTAATTTCGGATCAGATTAAATCGTTAGTTTTGACACCGGACGCTATGAGTTCAAGACTTCTGAAAATTGATCTGATCGCCGAGGATACAAGCCTCAATAGAACTTATGAACTTGTCTCTTATATGCGCTTATACTAGAGGGAGGAAAATATGCGAGAGCGTGGTTCAGCTATGTTGACAGCTGTGGTGGCTGTAATGGTCTTATTACTTATATCCGGTATACTTTTTTCATTTGTAAATAATCAATTTAAAATGCAAACAACTGAGGAAAAAGCACTAAAAGCTTACTACTTGGCAGATGCAGGGACGAGCTATGGAATTGCTTTCATGGTTGATGCAGTGAAGAAAGGGAGCTATACAGACACAGACATAACGAAAGACGTGCCAAATCCTTTCGGATCAGACTATCGTGGAGAATTTGATGTTCTTGTGTCCGTGACTCATCAGAATCCAAATCCTAACCAGGTAGTGTATAATATTACGGCGACTAGTAATGGTTATTATCCAAGTAAAGCGGATACAAATCATATTTTGAGAACTCTAATAAAAGAATACTCTTTCACAATGGGTACCCCTTAAATATTCAGAAGGTTTAAGATTACTGTATAAACAACCGATATATAATAAATGATTCTTTTTCATTAATTCTGAAATAGAAATCCTTAGAACAACTATACATAGGCAACTCCGCGAATATTGCTTAGGTTATTTCTAATAGACCTAGGATTTCAGGGAGGTGGAGGAAATGAAAAAGAGAAAAAATGAGAATTGGTTAACTCTGGTTATTGGGCTATCACTTATTGTTTTGTTCCTTTTCGGTATTATGCGAACAGGAACAGCTCTTGCTGCCAGTTCTAATTCAACTAAAACGTTTTCAATTTCGAGCAATAGTGATTTTACTAAGAAAGCAGATATTAGTAACCTTATAGCTAAGGTTGGGGATGTTATCTCAATCTATTTTTATGCAACTAATGGTGGCTTCACTCAATGTCCAGAGGTACCACAAGCTATACCTTTGACAGTCACCTTGACTGATCCTAATAATATTTCAAAAGTCTACAATATAATAATACCTAAAGGCCCTGCTAATACCTATGGAGTTTTACCCAATATCAATTGTGCATTACGTGGGAAATGGACGGTTAAAGTATATGGCGATCCTGGTAAGGGAAATGTTAGTGCAACAAACACCTTTACAGTTACAGGTAATCAGGCGGCACTCAATGTTATCCCGCCAGATGCAACGATTTCATTGGGCTCCGCGCAAAAGTTTGAAGCTCTTTTCACGGATTCTCTAGGGACTTCAACACCTATATCTGATGACCCAGTAGTGTTCACTATTCCCGAAGCATTAAACTATGCGCTTTTTTCAGGAAGTTCAACTTCTACATTAGCCTTGAATGGTACTAATATTACTATAAATGGAAACACTCATTCAAATAAAGATTTTATAGCATCTGTTTCTAAGCTTGATATAAGCGGAACGTGTGAGGCTGTAACAACAGTACAGCTGAACGGCAATCCAAACGATATCCATATTGGAAAGATAGCTCAGAACGCCCCGTCCATAGTTATGCCAGATATCGGGAGCGCGATTATAGCCATGGCGCAGGCGACCGGACAAACTTATAATGGAAATAAAAGCTATAATGATACCAACGTTAGTTTGAATTCACCAATTTATGTTAATGGTGACCTAGAGATAAATTGCAATCAGTTTTCCGGAAAAGGTCCGATTGTGGCAACGGGAAATATAACTATTAATTCCACCACTTTATCTGTCACGAATGATGCTCCAGTTTGTCTTTATTCGAAGAACGGTAATATAACAATAGGTAATTCGAGTGTAAATATAAAAGGGATGGTTTACGCACCTGATGGTACTATTACTATGAACGGTACGTATCTGACTATTTCTGGACGGGTGATTGGAAAGGTAGTTGAGATACACCCTAACCAATTAACTATCGACAGCAGTAGTAATGATTTAACAAGCTTAATTGCAAGCGGAGTACCACAAGTAACGTGGTCGAGTAGTAATACCAGTGTAGCAACTATTTCGTCAACTGGATTGGCCACCAGCACTGGTCTGGGAACCTGTGTAATTACGGCGGTGTATACTATTAATAATGTCACCTACACGGATACGTCGCAGCTTACAATAGTACCGCCGACACTTATATTGGATCCTGAAAGCACAACTATTCCGTTAGGTTCTCCACAACAGTATCAGGTTACCCTTGAAGATTCTGACGGAAATCTGACAGATGTAACAAAATCAGTAACGTGGTCAAGTAGTAGTTCAGGCGTTGCAACTATTGAATCGTCTGGATTGGCTACTAGCAAGGGAGTGGGAACCAGCATAATTACGGCGACATATCGAGTTAGTGGTGTTAGCATTCCTACTACGGCAACGCTCATGGTTGTGAATTTAAGCATAGCCCCGGCCAACAAAATTATTTCATTAGGTCTCACTCAACAATATCAGGCTGAATTTACAGATTCTGACGGGAAAGTGACAGATGTAACACCATCGATAAATCAATGGTCAAGTATCAGCTTTAGCTCGGTAGTGTCTACAATAAATGCAAATGGTTTGGCCACTTCAAAAGGCTTGGGACCCTGTACAATCACGGCAACTTATGTTGTTAATGGAGTTAGCATAACGGCTTCGACTCCGCTCACCATAATAAAGCCGACACTAAGTATAACCCCGGTTAACACAACAATTTCCATAAGGTCCATTCAAATGTACCTAGCCACTCTTATTGATTCTGAGGGGAAACATACAGATGTGACAACAGTAGATTGGTCCATTGATAACCTGAGTGTGGCAACAATAGATGCGTCTGGATTAGTCACCGGTTCTGGAGTGGGAGCCTGCACAATTACAGGATCATATACCATAAATGGTGTGAGCATAACGGGTACGACTCCGCTGGCGGTTGTCCTGCCGACGCTGAGTATAGTTCCACCTACTACAACCATTTCGTCAGGATCTACGCAACAGTATCAAGCCATACTCAGGGATTATGCTGGACATACTACTGATGTAACACAATCGGTAATTTGGTCAAGTAAAGGCGTTGGTTTAGCATCGGCAATAATTAACCAACAGGGAGTGGCTACTGCTCATGGCTCGGGAACTTGTACAATAACGGCTACTGATCCAATTAGTAAGGCCTTCGGTACGGCTACGCTTATAATAACAATGCCATCCATTAGTATTACTCCAATTTCCAAAAACATTTTGCCAGGGTCTACTCAACAATATCAGGCAATCCTAACAGATTCTGCGGGACGGATGACAGATGTAACACAATCAGCAAACTGGATTAGTAATAACATAAGTGTGGCAACAATTAACGGATTGGGGTTAGCCACAGGAAATATTGCGGGTACCTGTACGATTACGGGAACTGATCCAATGAGTGGTGTTAGCGATACAGTAACTTTAACTGTAATGGCACCTGCCCAATTGAAGGTTACATTAATTAATACTGTACCTCTTGCCATTGGCGGGAACGTTCAGGTTACGGCAGTCTTGGTTTATCCAGATAATTCGACAAAGGATATTACTAATTCAGTTACGTGGACATCCAGCAATTCAAATGTAGCAACTGTTGATTCAAATGGAAAAGCTACTGGCCTTGGTGGGGGTCTATGTATAATAACAGCAACCGATTCGAGCTCGGGATTAAGTGGAAGTGCTAATTTAAACGTATTACCAGCGTTGACACTAAGTCCCTCCTTGTTGACAATACCCATCGGCTATAAACTGCAGTATAACGCCCAGTTGGTCTATGTGGACGGCACAACTTCCCAAGTTGTCAATGATAGAGTAACTTGGACCAGTAGTAACACAGGTGTAGCTGAAATAGATACCAAAGGTTTAGCATCCGGAAAAGCTGAAGGTTCGAGTACAATTACTGCTCAGGACGCAATAACTGGTTCTTATCAATCGGCTAAATTGATGGTTGCAGCTAATAATGATCCAGTTGCCGCTTTAATCGTAACACCAGTCCCGATAACAAATGCTGTCTTTGTTGGATATACTCAGCAATTTAGTGCTCGATTGAAGTATAGTGACGGTTCAACTTCGGATGTTACCAATTTAGTTGCATGGACTAGTGGTACTACTCCAGTTGCGACTATCGGAGATACAGGTTTAGTTACTGGAGTCTCTTCTGGAACCAGTATAATCTCTGCTACACTTAATATTAATAACAACCCTCTCAAGGGGTCATATTTATTAACTGTTCTTCCTCTCAAGGGCGGAATTATCCGAGAATGGGAAAAATAATAATGTTCAAATAGACTGAAGTATGTTCGTATAGAGGAGATTGCATCGTGTTCAAACAAAAACAATGGCTGGCAGTTATTAGGGGGAATCACTGGATTGTTGCCAAAGTAGCTCGCCGTAAGTTTAATCTGGATATTCTGCGCTTGTCTGAATTTCGCGTCGAACCAGAATCTGAATTTGAATCCGAAAACGGTCAAGAACAACTCGGGGAGAATGTTCTCGCACAGAAAGAAGGTGTCCAAGAAGAGGGGCTCTTGAGTGCTGGAAAAAACACGGCATCACTTAAAGAGTGGTTGCATAAAAATGGTGTTCCCGTCAAAAAACTTCGGATTGCAGTCTCTTGCCCAGGAGTGATCACGCGGATGATCACTCTTCCGCTCATGTCTGCCCAAGATTTAGATAGACTTTTGACGGAACAAGTAGATCAGTATTTCACTTTAAATATTAAGGATTATGTTGTAGATTATAGAGTGTTGGAACGTTTAATAGAAGACGGAGAAATGCGTCAACGAGTTCTGCTGGCTGCTTTGCCTAAGTATCAGTGGGAGACATTATGGTCAGAGTGGGAAAACATCGGGTTTAAACCGAAAGTGGTGGATTTAGCTGCAGATGGATTGGCTCGTTTATATTCGCAATTGACTCTGAAGGGTAAGAGTGGAAAGAACACGGCTGAATTGGAGACTCCTCTTGATTTAGCAATTGTTGAACTAAGTGCTGATCGAGTGGAATTTATTCTCCTGGAGCACGGAGTAGTTTTTTTGTATTCGGATTTAGAGGTTTCTTTAGACGAGTTGGATCAAGTAGCTACAGCCGTGAATGGTACTACTCAAGAGCTTGGGGACGGACAAATGGAAGAGGCGGAAGATTCAGATCTGAAGACCGAAAGATTGCATGCATGGGCAAAGGCGGAAATTGAGTCAACTTTGGGAAATATCCTACAGTCGGTATCCGAATTCTTTGGATTTTTTGCGGCGAGACATTTTGGTAAATCCATTGATCGCATTTATCTTACCGGAGACTACTCGGATCTTCCCTTTATACAAGAGATTTTTGAGTCTAATTTAGAAGTATTTACCCAGGTAGGCTTCCCGAATGGTTGGAGTCCTAGTTTTAGTAAAAAGATGAGCAACCATCAGAAAAACGCGATGAAGTATGGCAGCCTTTATGGATTGGCTTTGCGGGAGGGCTAAATGAGAGAAAAAAAAGAGTTTAATTTTGCCCAACATTGGATTGATGGACTGGCCCGAGAGAGCGAAAGCCCTACAGAATGGAAAAAAAGAGCATTGCTTTGGGGAATAGGAAGCCTATTACTCTTAGGGGTAGTGGGAAGCGCGCCCTGGCTTTGGGAATATAAATTGAAAAGAGATATCACCTTAGTTGACCAACAAATTGCTGCTCTCGGAGATATCACTATTCAGGTTAACCAACTTAAGGCGTTAAAAGTTCAAGCTGAGGGACAACAGCAGTTATTGGATCTCATGAAAAAAAGTACGCGTGATCCCGGCCCTATTTTGGAAAAACTAAAAAAGGCCTTACCTATAGGGACGGTAGTTAATACGTTCTCCTTGCAGGAAAGTGCTTTGACGATGGCCGTAAGTGTTCCAACACCGGTGGACGTGGCGCGGCTGTGGGTTAGTTTGCTAGATTCGGGGATGTTTCAAGAGGTCGATATTCAGACCGTATCGTTACAAGATAAGGTACAGACTCTGAATTTTAATTTAAAGTTGAAGTAGATTCGTTTGACAACTGTCAAACGCAATGATAGAAGAGTTGGGAGCAAAAGGGTGAAAGGTTTAAAAAAAGAAAAACTCGAAATAATTTTATTTATCCTTTTTGTGATGAGCGGGCTTGGCTATGCCTATACGACACTTCTTTTTTTGCCCGAATGGGCAGTCGTTCAAAGTGTAGCGAGTAAGTTAGATGCTCAACAAAAAAACTATCATGAGCTGCTCACCTACCAAAAAAATCAAAGCGGGCTTCAACAGGAAATTAAAACGTTAGGGACCAAAGTCATACAATTGAATGCCCAGCTTCCGAATCGGCTTGATAAACCTCAATTCATGGTTGGGCTCTATACTTTGGCTAAACAACACTCATTGATTCCTCAAACGATAGCCTTCGAGCAAGCTCAAAATAAAGGTACCTATCAAGAGATGGGGATGAGCTTTAGCTGTTCGGGTAAAGCGGCGGACATACTCACATTAATTCAAGACTTGCAATTCGGGGGGAGTCAACGATTGGCTATCAAAAGCATTACCCTTTCAGTTTCGCAAGGGATCATGCGAGCGGAGCTGAAATTGACGGCTTATGTCAACATGGGCACATCAAACGATTTAACTAAGAAACCAGACTTTATGAATTCGCCCATCGGAGTGGATTCTCCCGCGAAAATATTTCAACCCTAAACAACCGCCTCCCGAAGACGATCGGGAAGGCGGATTTTTATTATTTAAGTGGATAAGCAGAATTCCTCCCTCTTAAGCATAGATATTAGAACAACGTGCGAAAGAGGTGGAGAAGATGTTCGCGGAACTATTTATTGTCAGTATAGCTCTCTCCGTTCTTAAGGGAGTTTCTTTACTGGTCTCGTATATCAACAATAATGCCTTCCCACAGCCCCTAAATGAGAAAGAGGAAGCTCGTTATTTGCAAATCCTTCTTGAAAGTAAAACAGAACCCTTTACCCTAACCCGTGAGGTGGAGTCTGCGCGCAATACCTTAGTGGAGCACAATTTGCGGTTGGTGGCTCATCTTGTGAAGAGATTGTTAACATATACTGAGTATAATATAAAAGAAGAAGAGCGACTTTTCAGTCGCTCCACCCCCACACACTAGGTCAGCGGATTGCAGTCCGTTGAGTCTGACCCATAAAATATCAATTTCACTTTCTATTTTACAATATATAGGAGTGAACGTCAAGGGTAAAATGTGTGGACAAGCCTTCTTTTTTATTCCTCCCGAGAAAAAAGGGAGGAATTTTTAATGTCTACAGCTTTTGCGGTTCCATATAGTCTTTATGATACGATTAAAAGGATCAATTCCAAAACGGGGTTTATCGCGTTCGCCGTTATCGCCGCATTTTGCCAAATCTACAAACGCAATATTATTCATTTTTCAGGTCGCATGCTTGCCCGTATGGCTGGAGATGTTGACCATACCAGTATGGAAGATGGCTTGCTGTGTCTGGTTCGATTAGGTATTATTGAGCGAAATGGGGACATCATAACATTTTTGGCACATGACTTCACTAAAAAATGGAGTAAGGGAAATAATCAGTTTTACGTGCCCGCGTTGATGCTGGAAAAAGAATGGTACGACATTGCGACTATGCGCGTGATCCGCACGTCATGGTATCTGTTTCACGCGGGAGCGGCTACTAGGATGTATGTCGAGAAAGATGGAAAATCCGGAAAATGTTTTTTCGTGCGATCATTAGATCCGATCGCGGATCCGTGCGAAATTAAGAAAGATATTTTAGATCATCCAGCTTTCTTAAAAATATTTCAAGTAGAAAAGGCGGGAACTGGTGTTAAAAATCACGAGTTAAAGAAATGTATCAGGCTTAAAAATAAATACGTTGTCGAGAGAAAAGACGTTGTGAAACAAAATTTTTGCATTTTGAATGGCAATGTTCGGAAGTTGCTCCGAAATATTTTTCGCGGAATAAAATTCACTGATAAGATTATGGCGGAGATTTCTGCTTGGGCGGGAATGTTCGGGATGACTTCGCTTAAATTCGCAATGGAACACCTGCCGGCAAAATATATTGTTGAGAAAGCAAAAAGAAATGATATCGATAATGCAAGTAAATACTTATTTGCATGTGTTCTGAATGTCCTAAACGACCCAATGATTGTGGTTTAATCAACCAATATTTCCTTTATTTTAAAAATTGGGATTTAAAATAAATTTCCTTATATATCTACATGTGAAAATTATCACAAAATCTAAGATAATTTGTCATCCTTAAATTATCCATATTAATTTAGAAACGAATCAGTATGTATATTCAAAATATTTACTATTTTGGGGAATAAAATGCGTTTATAAAGTTTAAACGTGTAATATATTGGATATATACAGGCTCCTTGTGGATAGCACTGTGGATAATTTTTGAGGGGTCTGGTGAAGTAGGCAGACCCAGTTTTTTTGCTTGGGTGAACTAGCAGTTGTTTGATCTCTGGAATGACTGAGGGGAGCTGGTTTGAGAGCATTTTTCAAAACTGTCTTTACGGGATTACGTTAGTTTTACATATTGATATATGTCTTTTTGAAAAAACGTAAAATGTAAATTAATGAAAGGACCGGATATTATCAGATGGTCAAGTAATGGGCATTTTTCTCTTGTCAAAACACTCGATGCGAAACAGCAAATGATCGGGAATGGGGTGCCGGTGAATATGGCGCAGGCGATTGTTAGACAGGTAAAATTGGCGTTTGGAGCGATTAAGAGCAATGTAGTAGCTATGCAAAAGCCATATCAGATGGCGCTTAATTTTTAGCTATGATATAATGTGGCTAAATAATTGTCCAAACCAAAAGGGGGGTTAATGATGACAGAAACCGAATTTCAGAAGGCTGTATTGAGTGAGTTTAAAGATGTAAAATCCGAAATACAGGCTGTAAATGAAAGAGTCGTTTCTTTAGATCAAAAGATTGAGAAGTTTACAGCAGATCAACAAAACGACGTTGTAGCAATGCTGCGGGTTCTCAATGATAAAATAGCTACTAAAGAAGATAATGCAAGTATAACTGCCATTATTAAAATATTGTCTACAAGATCGATCCAGCACGAAGCCGAAATTGAGCGCATAAAACAAGCGCTTTAAACGAGCTCAGTCCCACGCACGTTTTGAATAATTATCTCAATGGTCCTTTACAAAAGCCGGTCCTTGGATTAGATTATTCGGGGCCGGCTTTTACTTTTTCGTAGACACTGTACCAGTTGCAGGTTATAATACAAGGGTATTATTACTATTTTTCTTCGCTTTCGCGAAATTGTTTCTTCGTGCTATATGATTGGTGCGAATGAGAGATTTAGGATTTGGATTATTTCAGATTCACTAACTTTGCAATCCTTGGACTACTTCAGGGATAATTTAAATTTAAAAAATACAAGAGGCTTATGTTTTTATTGCCATTTTTAAGGCAAGCGAACGTGGGTCTTTTTTTATTTAGGATTCGGACTATTTCGGATTCATAACATTTGCGTCCTTGGACTACTTCAGGGATACCTTAATTTAAAAAAATACAAGAGGTCTTATGTTTTAAATTGTCTTTTTCAGACAAGTAAACGTAGGGTCTCTTTTTGTATAAAATTTACAAAAAGAGAGGTGCTGACAAATGAATAGTGCGAGAATTAGTTTTACGCAAAAAGAAATAGACTGCATGTTAGATGTCCTGAATCACATAAAGGATCATAATTCGTGGATGGTTGAAACGTTCGATAACGGTGAGAAAATCTATGATGTCTACAACAAATTTGTTAAAGCATATAACAAGCCCGAACCGGAGAAAAACGAAGTGTGAAATTCTAAAATTTATTAGAGAGCGGACGCAATAAATTACAAATGTATTTTCTTTTGCGTCCTTTTAATTTATCGTTTTTCTTTTTTAAAAAAGAAAAACGTCAAGATATATATAACTCCCCTCGTTTTGCATTGGGCTATCTGCTCATTTCTTTCTCATTCCAGGGCGATCTCGCTCTTTCTCAAGGCGTTTGTTTTTACAAGTTTCTGCCTGCGTGTAGTACGCAAAGTGAAACTCACTGCCTCGCGACTCATTCGTCGTACTCCGCTAGGAGAATAGGCAGTCCGTCGTAGCGAAAGCTACGCCCTTCGGGGTATACGGAATGGTGCTCAGCGATGTATTGCTCCATTGCCCACAGCCGTGCCGTTAGGCAGCGGCTGTGGGGGTCAAGCTCCCGGCCCCGTCTCTATCTTGCCGGCAGAGGCAAGATAGAGACGGGGCCGACGGAAAAGGCTCCCAAGCCCAGTATTCATACAGGATAGCTGAATCAGTATAGTCGGAAAATCCGAGAAATCAACTATACGCAGCTAAATTCCTAGCTTTGCTACGCTAAAAAAAGAAGGAAGATGAATTCGAAATGGATCAAAAAAAAATAGACAACATGAAACAAAACCTGATGGCTCAGGTTGGCAAAATGATGCACTCTACGAATAGGCACTCTATTGAAACGCGACACAGGTACGAAGACGGTACTGAACGTTTTTGTGGCTTCCTTGCAGAAAAATACCAGCTCCAGAAGTTCGAGAATGTGAAAGAAAAACATTTCGTGTCCTACGCGAAAAACATGGTTGAAAATGAATATTCCGGAAAGACGATTACGACAGATCTCTCAAGCATTCGGTTTTTTCACGATTTGAGCGGTTCGCGCAATGCATTACCCGAAAACAAGGAGCTCAAGGAACTCGGAGTGAACATACCTCCTGTTGAAGTTGGTGTGGTCGATCGGGCCTGGACAGACCGAGAAATTGAAAAAGCTAAAAACATTGCATCCGCGATGGGCAGGCAGGATGTCACCAACGGCATAGAGATGTCCCGAAGTTTCGGTCTTAGGATCAATGAATTAGCTTCGCTTCGTGTTTCCCAGTTAGAAAACGCCTTAAAAGATGAGGAGTTGTTCATCCGGGGTAAGGGAGGAGTTGAACGTGTCATCCCAGTCCGAACGGAGATCCAAATAAGTAGCATAAATGCAGCATTAGACTATGCCCGAGAAAATGGTCGGGATCATCTCGGAGACCGAGTGATCGCCGAAAACGCAAAAGGCGGAGTACGCCACGAAAAAGAAAGTCTCCAAAACTGGGTTTCGAATCATCGAGGAAAATTCGAAGAGGATTTTCGTACTAAAGATTCAGTTGAATTTGAAAATCAAAAAGCATTTTGTGAGACACAGGGGTTTAAGATTAAAACTGAAAACGTTAGTTGGCATGGACTAAGACATGCATACGCACAGGAGAGATACGCTGAGATATACGAAGTACACATACACGCAGGGCAGAGTATCGAAGATGCAGCATATCATGCGCGGCTAGAAGTTTCGCACGAACTTGGACATTATCGCGATTCTATCACGAATGTTTATTTGCGCTAGCTGGAAATGCCTTCCCTGTATTGTTATAATTATAGCAATATGCTATAATTATAATAGCATATTGCTATAATTTATAAGGAGGGGAAATATTTGAAAGATGAATCATTGCCGTACCCCTAGAAAGGCTTGTTTTAATCCACTCATAAGATTAAACTAAGGATAACTACATAGCCATAGGCGATACCGCAAAGACGGAAGCCGATAAGCTTTTTCCAAGAGAAAAGGCCTATCGGCTTTTGTGTTTTTTCAAACAGGGAGGTAAAAGATAAATATTTTGGATGAGGAGTTGATGAGCTTGCTTGATATTTTTAAAAGACTACGATGGGAAAATATTATTGTTTCATTATTGGGAGTGCTTATTATGATCGGGTTTGGGGGCGCGGTTGTGGCGTATATGGGGAAACACAATGCTAAGTCGCCGGTAGCCACCACTCAAACGGCAGTTACACCGGCACCAGGGACGAAAGTGGACGAGAGTCTTGGTTGGTCAAAGGTTCCGGTCAAAACAAAAAATATTGACCAAACGCCCAAACCGACAGCCATTGATCCGGATGGTAATGTACTTGATCATTCAAAGGATTTTATGACATATTACACCAACTCACCAGAAGGTGTGGCCGTGGCTAGTGCCTTTAATCTTTTGACTAGTACCAACCATAAAGAGCTGCACACACCCATTCAGAGTGGCGATGACATTGCTGCAAGTAAACAAGTACAGGACCATTGGGTAGAAAGTGAGTATTACAGTACGCTAGGTGGGATAAATCCTTCATTAATTAACTGCATTAAGGAATTGGACTTTTTAGGGTCTTCGATATCGCGTGTGGGTTTATTAAGTCCCATTTCCACAAAACCGGCTGTCGATCAGAAGGGAATTAAATATACACTTACCGTAACTTCTGCTCTATTTAAGATAATAGAAAAAGATGGATTAGAACATTTTTATGTTGTTACATTGCAAAACCAAGTATCTAAATCCGACAGCAATTCAAACTACAAGCTATATCCTACAGATATACAAGCACAGGAAGTGTCTCGAATTGATAGTCCCTATAATGAAACAATTCAGAAGGACTACTTTGTTGAATAAGAGAGGGGTGGATTTATGATTAAGAGTTGGCAAAAAATATTAGGAGTAGGAATCCTTCTGCTATTTTTATTAATGGTGACAAACATGGCTTATGCTGATGATGTATCTGATTTTGTAACTGGGGTCACGAAAAGTTCTCAAACTGATACAACTAGTACCAAGGCTACATTGTCACCGCTTAAACCAATAACCACTACGTTAGCGAATGACAACACATCTAATGTAAGTACGGTACCTAATCCAACGATAGTAACCCCGGCTTATCCAAGCACGAAAATAACTGTGAATAGTATGCCTAATGTTCCGGCTGCGGGGACAAACCCATTGCAGTCATCGGGTGATATTATCACTCAAGCAACCTCGATACCACAAGTAACAACGGCAGCACCCGTGACTGCACCAACGACGGTAACCCCACAATCAGAGGGTGTGCTAAATATAGTAGATACACTCTTTGGGAACTTTATGAGTGGGATAGCCAATGGGTTCGTACAATTACTTGGAGGCAAGGATATCTACCAATTAGTTTATGGGTTTAGTGGTTTAGGTAATCTAGAAAACGGCCTTACCAATGCGGTAACGCCAGCTATGACATGGAATTTCTTTTATACCCCGGATTATAACAAGATTGTTCTTCCTATAAATCACGGACTACGAGGGATTGCATGGTCTATTGCCTTAGCAATGCTCTATCTTACGAGCATAAAAATGGCGCGATCAAGTGCTAATTCACAACGCAGGACAAGCGCGTACACAATGATTGAAGATTGGATCATTGGGGCTATTTTGATTGGCGCAAGTCTAATCTTGATTGGGGTTCTTTTTCAAATACTTAATCTCTCGTTAGCGGCATTAAAACCAAGCCATGTAATAAATTTTTTAGGAACCAACACTAATGAGAATATTTTAGGTACTGCTGTAAGTGGCGTAGGCAGGTTTCTTCTCAGCCCGCTCTTTGTACTAGCTTTAGCAGGGATTACAATTGCCTTGAATTTTATCTACCTACAGCGTTACTTTACTTTAATTATTCTCATATGTATGGCACCGATCTTCAATGTTATGTACCTTAATGAAAAAACGAGACCGGTATGCGTTTACTATTGGAAAGAATTAATAGGGAATATCTTCATGCCGGTATTTCATGCATTTTTTCTTTTAATCTATTCGTTGATGGCTACGAACAGTGCTATCGGTATTATTCCGCAACTGATGTTCCTCATTATGATGATCCCTGCCAGCAATATGATACGTGGTCTATTTGGTTTAGCGGGAACGGGCAAAGGGCTCGGGGAAAATCTACTGATGGGCGTTGGATTAGGTGCCACAATGGGTCTTATGAAAAGCTTTGGTAATTTAGGACAAGCGCTCGCTGGAGGAGGAACAGATGTAGGAGAGGCTGCGATGGCTGGGGTTATACTTGGAGGTAATGGCGGAGGTTCGAGATCTGGATCAAGGGAGAGTCAAGGATCATCTTCAGTAGGACAAGCAACCGGTGGGGGATATGCGGGTAAAATGGCTAGTCGCGTCTCTACAATGCGTCGGGCTGGGAATGTGCTAGGTCAGGTTTCTGGGTCTGTCGGTGGAGCGGTCTTTGGAGCAGCCACAGGCGGTGGCAATATGACGATGATGATGAGTGCGATGGGGGGGAACAGACTTGGTGGCGCAATTGGGCGATCCATAGGCGGTACTGCTACGGTCGCGCCTATGACGGACGGGCTTTCTTCAGGATCAAAAATAGAACTCGGGAAAGCGAATGCATCAAGTCTTATATCTCAAGGTATGCAAGGTACTCCATTTGTTGGCGGAGGTACGGTAAACCGTGCCAATGGAGCAACAGGACAAGCGGCTCAAGCGGTGATGGGAGAAGTCAGTGGTAATGCGAACAGACCGTGGGAATCGGGCGATAGGATGGAGAAGGTTTCTACAGGCACGGGTTCGGCGATCTATCAACGAAAAACAACTGGTGCCGATGCAGCGGGCAATGCTCAATATGGGGATCGGAGGTTGGTGGACTTTAGTCCCCAAGGACATGTATCAGGAAGTGATAATACGCCGATGTTGGAACAGGCTCTTTATTCCGGAGATAATAGCAGAATCCTTAAACCAAATGACGTTTACAGTGGCGTTAGCAAGAATGCACCGAGGGGACCACGAGGGTCCGCTATTATAAACGATCTGGCGCGTAAACGTTAGAGAGGACTATTTCGATTCAAATAATAAAGCAAAGCTAGATTTATAGAAATCTAGCTTTGCTTTATTATTTGAATCTATTCTGAATAAAATTTAAAAAAGCAGGAAATTTGGAATATATCTAGAATTACCTATATATAAGTAAATATTGATTTCTATATTTCTAGAAAAAGCTAAATTTTGATATTCTTAAACACGGAAGGAAGTATGTAATGATAATTTCAGTGTTCAATCAAAAAGGTGGGGTCGCTAAGTCCACGACTGTTACCTCGTTGGCAGCCGCCTTGACAACGTACGGGAAAAAAGTGCTCGTCGTCGATATGGACCCACAGGCAAATTCGACACTGGGCCTCGGGGTAGATGATGAATCCCTTGAGGAAGATAGTACGATCTATCGACTGCTTAAAGAACAACGACTTCACAAAGACCTCGTGGAATCACTTATTATTGAAACGCAGTATGATAACTTACACTTGTTGCCATCTGACATTTTTCTTTCTGATGCAGAAATTGTACTTGCTAATTCGATGAATCGTGAACGACTTCTGTTGAAGGTTCTAAAATTCGTACAAGACGATTATGATTACATCCTGATCGATTGCCCGCCTTCACTTGGTTTGTTGTCCCTCAATGCGCTGGTGGCCTCGGATAAACTTATCGTACCGTTGACGCCTGGCTATTTTAGCTCGAAAGCGATTAAGCACTTATTAACAACGGTCAATCGCGTCCAAGAAAATTTGAATTCCGAGTTAGGGATCATGGGTATTCTCGTTACGAAGTTCGACGCGCGAAAAAAAGATTTGAATGCAGGTCTTCCCGAAAAAATTCTTGATTACAAAATTTTCGAAACAGTTATTCGGGTTGACACTCAAGTCGAGTACGCGCAAGAGCACATGATGCCTGTGCCGTTCTATAACGAAAAATCTAAAGCAAGCGAAGACTATATGATTCTCGCAAAGGAAGTACTAGCAGATGGCAAAAAATAATAAAACAACTGGCGGATCAAAGGGTATTTGGACGAGTCTTGAGCAACCTAGTAATCCCCAGCCCAAGCCAGAACCACAATCAGAGCAACAAAACGAGATTTCTAGAAATCTAGATTTAAATAAAAACTCAAGTGATTGCAGGAAACCGAAACGCTACTCTTCAAAAAATGGGGAAGAGTTTACGGTTTCAAAGGGGATTGTACTTACTAAGGAAATTAATCGGAAGTTGAACCTAGTTAAAGCACTGAGCGAGAATTTGACGTACAATGAAATTGTTGATGAAGCTCTCCAAGAATATTGTGATAAACGATTGAAGCGAGATTAATTAAAATGCGCAATAGACAAAACTTAAAAAGAAGTGGGTGATCGAAATGCGAAGCAATTTTCTACCTAAATTAGGGCAATGTATAGACACGTTAAACGGAGGGGGTGTTGTGGCGAGCATTCGGCCGTTGCCTGAGGGCGACTTCGGTATTATTGTAGCTCGCTTTGAGGCACATGAACTTGAACACGTGACGATGTCCGAATGGAATGATTATGAGGAGTTCAAAATAGCTACAGAGAAATATGAAGGGAAGATATTGGGTAAACATGAGCTACCGAAGATCCCAGTTATATCCCCCTTACCTACCCATCAGAAAATTTCCCAACCTTAAAAAATTACTGGTGTTTAAAGGCGATTTTAATGTCCCTTAAAGAGGTATTGAAAAGACGGAAGCCGATAGGCCTTTTTTATAGAAAAAGCTTATTGGTTTCCGTCTTTTCAATCCGCAGATAATTAAGATTTAGTCGAGGTATTTTACTGGGCATTTTTTTGAAGCTCCAGCAAGTGAATACGTTCTGTTAGCTCTTGATTCCGTGCTACGATTGCATCATTTTTTTCTTGATTACGATCGTTCTTCTGAGCAAGAGAATCAAGCTTGATGGTGTATTCATCCCGTGTCTTATTAATCGTCTCCAGGACGCGTCTGTCCGCCTCTGTACTGGCTTTGTCTAGCTCTAGCTTGTGTAACTGCATAAGCTGCTCAATATCCTTCCTAGAGGCCTCCTGAGCTTGTTCTATTGCCTTTTCCCTCTCCTGGGCTATATCAGTAATGCGTGCCTGATTTGAATCTAGAAGCTCCTTATATTTAGACAACTCTGCTTGCACTGTATCCACTTGCCGTTGGAGGGAGGTATTTTCTAAGCCTACCATCACAGATTTCGCTTCAAGCGCTGGCATAGCCTCAACCTTGGCTTCTAACTCTTCAGTCTTATTAGTAAGAACATCGATCGTTAGTCGGTCGGATCTTGCTCTATCCGTTAAATCGACTATAGTTTCATTTGATTTTTTCATCTGATCGAGTATTTCCACCTGCTCGACCCTGGCTTTATCCCTCTCTTGGATGGCTAGAATCTTTTCTTGTTGCAACCCGTCGGTGATTTGCTTATGTAAGACGTTCTCCTGGTCGATCCGGGCGGTATAATCTTGTTTGACGTCTTGATTTTTCTGTACCAAGTTCATAAATAAGTTTTCTGCTCGGCTCAGGTGATACCGGACCTGTTGAACGTCTTCCGTTCGCTCGACTTCTGTCCCCTGAAGGGCCATGATTTTGTAGTTTGTTACCATTGCCTCGAAAAGTTCTTTGCTCGGGAGTCCGGTGATGCGTAATAGCTCGTTCAATTCATCTTTGACACCAGCCGTTGTTTTTACCGAATACGTATCCTGCTGGCTACTTGGCTTTGCTTGCTCACTCATTTTTAGCCCTCGCTCTCAAATTTATGGTAAACCATAGACCCGCCTATAATGCTGGGTACACTATGGTATACTAGTTTACTATTAGTATACCATAGTTAAGAGGCTTTCATAAGTGGGTAAATAAATTAATTTTGATCCCACAGGGGGTATACTCCAAGGAGGAAATAAGTTTTAAAATTATATTGAAACTTCACTGACATTAATACATAATATAATAAATTCTATTATTAGATAATAATACCAATATTGAGGGGGATAAAAAATGTCTACATACGAGGAAAAAATCAGAGAGTGGGCTAGTGATATGAAAGATAATGATTTTAAAGTTATGCTTTCAGATGACGGGAATGTTTGTCGCGAATTAATCGTATTAAATAAGCTAGAGATAGAAAAGGTTTTGTATATAAAAGGCGATAACAAACCCCTTTCAATTGGTCCAAGATTTGTAGATTCACCAAAGGGAAAATTTATGTTTATTAATGTTACATCTCTAGATGATATAGATAAACCGGAAAAAGGTATTTTAGCATGGATTGATTTATCGAAAGAATTATTTGTAAATGCTTTGAAAAATGTGGTAAAAGGCACTGTGGAATTACATTTTTATACCATAAGTAATGATTTAACTGAAATTTCAGCAAAGACTATATTTAACACTGAGATAAGTAAGGTTGCACTTGAAAGAGAACTGGAATTTGCAGGGGTTTAATTTTGATACCAACCATAGGTATTTTTATATGTTATCCATAAATGCTCTTGGCCTTTTTAGGACTAGTACGAAGAGCCATAGTAGAGCAGCAACAAGCTTTATATATAATATCAATAGCCTTCTCATCGTTCCTTATCGGGGATAGGGCCAACCAAATAACATAAAACCCATGCTAAGACAATAAACGGAAACAATAAGCCGATTTTTCCAACGCTAAGGATAAGTCGGCTTATTAACACTGAGTGCTTTAGGTATGAATAGCTTTTTAATTGTTATTCCCCAAATTTATCAATAATTTTTTTACCACTTGTAACGTTTTATTTACACCTTGTTCTTGCAGCGCGATCCCATTTTTCCATAAACCTTAGTTTATACTTAAAGCATCGACCGCCTCCTACTCGATTCAATATATCTATCGGGCTGGCAAAGGGGTTGCGCCTGGCTTTTACTGCGAAAGGTAATAATGGGCAAATATTTAGAGGAATAAGCAGCTGTAACTGAGAAGGATAAAATTGGAGGAAAACAGATGGATAATTTCTTAGGAACAGTAGTATTTCTTCTGCCTGGGTTTCTGGCATACTTCTGGTTGCAGGCGTTTGGAATAAATCCGGTGGCGAAGCATTCACCTACTGAGTTTACTGCTATAGCAGGATTATTATGGTTACCTGTATCTTTTTGCACTTTGATACTGTACAATCTTGTTATTTGGTTATCATCCTTTATTTCTCAAGCAAAACCCATTTGGACATTGTTGACACTTAAGGACGCATCTAATAACTTCACCTTTCTCATAGTATTTCTCTTATTAAGCGTTTTGGTAAGTTTCATATGTAGCTATATTTGGTCTTTGTGGGGATTTAAACTTCAGCAAGAATTGGTTAATTGGGTTCGAACAAAACGAGGGTTAGCTGATTTTTCGGACACTACCTCTGTTTGGGATAAAGTATTTGGCAAGGATGAAATTCAAGTTATAGAAATCAGCGGACTTGATAATACTGGAGGGAGCATAATTGGGGAAATAGAGAATGCGTCTCGTCCTTTTGAGACGGAACGCAATTTCTGTCTTGCTCATATTGAGCTATTCACAAGATTAGTCAACGATAATAAAGAAGACATAAAAGTTATCAATACTTTTATTGATACCAAATCAAATATTATTATTAAGGTTTTTGACAAAGATGCCCTAGAAGTCCTATATAAAGAAGAACAAAGGCTAGCTTCTATTTCTTCTTCGGAGTCTGAGACTGAGCCGGTTTTGGATTAGTAGATGGCGGCGACACCATTGAAGGTTTACTCAATGAGTCGCGCACACTAGTCATCGAAGGTTTATTAAGTGATTTATTTATATCTAGAGGCTTTCTTTCCATATAAATCCCTCCTTTCAGTTAATTAGTTGGTGACACATACTTATTAGACAAAAGAAGGGATTTCCCTTTTATATTGATAATAAATGCATGGATTCCATAATTGGGGCAGGAAAGACGGTTACACTTTCAATTAATTATTAACTGTTTCTGTTCCTCTTTTTATAACTACAGACATCATATTATACCAATTATCTATTACTTTCCTTCCTGCATTATAAACAAAACCTTTTTTGTCAATTGCGTTTCTACTGTTGATAAAATTAATACAATCACCTTTACTTGTTCGCGTATGTGGAAATGGAAAGACTAAAGGATTAATGAAGTAGAAAGAAGGGATTAAAGTGTTGAGTCCTATAAAAGAGGTTACGGAAATGATGAAAAAGTCTCCTTACGCTAGGGAGACTCTTTTCATTATTATAGCAAGTTTAAGGTGCAGCAGTGAGCCTTTTGAAATTATGGGCCTTATTTGGAAATATGTTCCTAGTAAATTCTTGGACAGTCCTTTACAATACAAGGTATCGTGCTTTTGAAATGAGGATTGGTCATGGCTTTTGTTAATATGTTCTGGCGGCATGGTCGTGAGATTATAGCCATTTTTGTAGTTTATATGATTTATAGAATTCTTGTAAGGATTAATTTTATTAAATGGCTAAAGAATTTTGTTAATCCTCAAGAAATAAAAAAAACAATACCTACCCAGGCTCCAACGTTACTTGATAAGGCAAAGAAAATTATTACCGAACTTTATTTTTGTTCGATATTAGTTTTACTAGCCTACTTTATCTACGCCCAGCTTCCACAAGTGTCCACTGTTACTGACTTTACAACCATTGGAAAGTTTCTCTTTATGCCTCCGCTAAAATACCTAATCATTTTTCAGGTGGCAGTTGGATTGATTTTGGGATTGGTGAGCTTACCCCATATGACACTCGAAAAAATCATTACCCCATTTGGACATTATGGTGTGCAAAAAAAAATTGAAGAGGTAAAAATTGCTGTAGAAGAGGAAGTTGAATGGGTTACGGCTATCTATAGGATCAGGTTTAATATGATTAATGTTGCGACGAAATCAGACTTTGGTATTTTCACAAGTAAAACGCAAATAAGCGAAGCCGGCTTAGGTGGCTTAATAACTTATATCCAGGGGTGTTACAATGCGATATTCGGGGACGATGCTGTTAATGTATATGCAGTGCCCATTTATGGGGGAACCCTTGATTTAAATAATCCATGGGAAATTCCAAGCATGAAAATTATAGAAGCCTTTAACCAAAAAAAATTAGTGTCTAGCGATGATGGCATTCTACCGGCTGAGATTGCAGTACCCCTACTCATCACTGATAAATCCTATGTTGTGGTCTATCTTTTCAGTAAAATTATCCCATTAAACAATGAAGATGGAGAAACTATCTCAGTACTTTGGCGTTTTATTCGAGCAATAGAGATGGGAATGAATGAAAAATAATTGAATACTTACTAAAAGAAGGATACAATAAGGTTACAATGGAGGTGACATTATGGCTAAAGAATTAGAAGCAGAAGTTCATCTAAAAGCTCCAAAGCAGCATCGTACATGGAATCCTAGGAATGCTATTAAACGAACTATTCCTATTCCTTCTGAAGTTGTAGTAATATCTAAAGATGAAGTAAGAGGATATTTTGAGCGTATAGATGGACGAGTCATAAACGAACCACAAAAAATAAAAATTATTTCTTCTGTACGAAATTTAAGTGAAGTTCCTAAAATCGAAGCTATGATCAAACTCGTAGAAGAAAATATTCACAGCAAAACAAAACAAAATAGTCATGTTTTCGCTGGCAAAAGGAATTTAGATAAGAGAATCAGAGAAATATTTAACAAATAGTGAAATAATAAAGACCTCTTCGTAATGTAATTGAGCCCCTATTGCTGGATAGATAAAAAGAAGTCTGGCGATAGGGGCTTTTGGTAACACTACCCCTAAGTTGAAAGTACATTGTTGTATTAGGGGTGTGTATTTATGAAAGTTATTAAGGCTGGCAGCTATGACAGTTTACCCGAGCATTTACAGCGGGCCGTTGATCGAGTCAAGGGGAAAGTTAATCAAACAGTTAAAAAGAAAAACCCCAGTAATAGGTCGAGCCTAGATCAAAGGATTAGAAATATATTACTTGGCAAAAAAGACTGAAATACATAGGCCTCCTAGTTAACCAGAAAGTTCATAGACAAATAAAAATAAGCTACTCTAAATTGAGTGGCTTATTTTTATTTGTTTATAGCTCTGGAGATGCCGGCAAGGGATTAAGTCCATATGCTCGGTGGTGCTTTGACGACGATTTTATAGTTTAATCTTTCAGCGATGACAAAGTGCTGTTAATATCATGTAGGTCATACATTCCATTGTTAGTTATTTTCCGTACATATTTGTTTATTGCGAAAACGACACAACAATTATCTTCATCATCCCACCATGCACAATCTGTTGTTGTACACTTACTGAGTGATTTACCTTCTGCTTTTGAAGAAATCATTGGACACCAACCATGCATATTCATACTCATACTCTTCCTCCTTAATAAATTTATTCAAATAGTACCATTCGATGGTAATTATCTAAATCCTTTGGTAAATAACGGAAGATTGCGTGACTTCCAGAGCCGCTACCCTTCCCATTATATTTGTTTAGCCCGTGGCCTAGATAAATGAAATTGGAGTAAGGTGAAATGGCAGTATAATTGTTTGTTTAAAGTTATTTTACAATTTATAAATATTTATTTGTCATAGTTATAGGCATTGATAAACAATTTAGATATAATAAAGATAAGGGATATATTATTGCTGGTTGATCCGGAATTTCAACGCAAATTGTATGGATTTTGTAAGAATACCATTTTTAAAAATAGTTAAAACATAATTGCGATGAATAGTAAAATTTTGAGATCCATTACAGAATTGAATAAAATTAGTATTGTAATTAATTTTTTTAAACATAGATAGATTTGCGCGAGTGTGAAGGATTTTATTGTATTCCATCTCCTGTTGAGCTTCTTTTAACCACTTTAAATTCGATTCTTTATATGTTTCAAAAATAAAGGCGCCTTGCTGATCTTCATGACTGATCGATATATTGTATTTTTTATATAGCAATTCTAATTCCTTTAAAAAATTATTCAATTGTTCCACAATACTCCCTCTCTCTCTTGTAAGATTATACCATATACTATGTGCTCTTAATAATGATGGAAGATGGAGGACGATATAATGAACATAGCATATATTCGCGTTTCGACGATAGATCAGAACGAAGAACGACAAATAAAAGCGATGGAAAGGGAGGATATAAAAAAATACTTCACAGAGAAAGTTAGTGCCAAGGATACTAATAGGCCTAAGCTTATGGAAATGATAGATTTCGCCAGAGAAGGTGATGTAATTATTATTAAAGACTTTTCTCGTTTAGCCAGGAGCACACAGGACCTATTGAATATTGTGAAGCAACTCGATGAAAAGGGTGTAAGGTTAAAATCCTTGAAAGAGAATCTTGACACGAACACCAGCACAGGAAAATTGATGCTTACGATGATCGGGGCTATAAATGAGTTTGAACGATCCAACATGTTAGAACGTCAACGTGAAGGTATTGCAATCGCAAAGTCAAAAGGTGCTTACAAGGGAAGAAAACAAATCGAGAAGCCAGAAAATTGGAAGGAAGTATACCCAAGATGGAAGAATAGAGAGTTAACGGCTAATAAGGCTATGGAACTTTTGAGCCTTAAAAGAAACACGTTTTATAAATTGGTGAGTGAGGATAGGTGACAGGGTTAGAATCAAAGGAGTTGATTGTCTTTGACTATTTATCGTTTTCCAGACAAAAAGAAAAGATCAAAAAGGCCGAGTCATGAAACAACTGATATTTTAGTAGAAAAAGCTTCGCGTCTGATTAATGAGTATGATCCAAAGAAAGATTATTTCATAAAAGAGTTCAGACGTAAAATGAGAGATATTTGGAGGTTTTAGGTCGTACCGAAGGGGGTTATCGTCTATTAAAGGTGGGATGTTATATGATTAGACATGAAAACAACCAAATTATATTAAGTGGCGATACTGCAAAAGCCTTTGAACATAAATTGAATAGGCCCACTAGAGACACTATAGCTAAAAGAGCTAGGTATTTTAAAGAAATCGAAACTACTTTAGTAGTGAAAACTGTTAATGGTAAAATCACAATTAAATAAAGTTTTAACAAAAGACCTCCGCATTACGGTGCTCTGGTCTTTTACTGGCGCAACTGGATTAACTGGCGCTTCGTAAGAAAGTTGGCCAAAACCAATTTTCCCGTTTCAGTCCTAATTTTTCAAAAATGATATTGGGGTACGGCAGGAGGTTGTAACGATATGGACGAGAGAAAAAGTCAAACCAAAATTAATGGATACATAGAAACCAATTTAACCCATGATGAATGGCATGATCAGTTCGCCCAGTGGCTTGAATCTCGTAATGAAATTTTTAGGGGCCGTCTCAATAAGCAAGAGGATGTTTGCAAACAGTTAACAAATGGAAAACGCAAGAAAAGAATAACAAGAGTTGAATTTCGTACAGAACATCAAAAAAGAGTAATATTGTTGGCAAGGTTAGCAAGAGCAATGTTATAAATAAGCGTAACATACTCCAATTATTAATATAGGATGTGCGCAGAATAAGAAACGCCCTGCCTCAGTTAAGACGTGACCCAGACTTTTGAAGGGGGTACGGGGGAAACAAATTGAGAAGTCAGACAATAGGGAGGATAGATGACAGGGTTAGAATCAAAGGAGGATTATCGTGATTATTATCACCGAAACTGAATTTGAAACACATTTCGAAAAGTATCTTGAACTCACTGCTAAGGAAGAAATTATTATTACCAAGAATGGAAAGAGTATAGCGAAGCTTATCAAGGCAAACGAGGAGGATGTGCTTAAAGAAGCAAAATCCTTAGTTGTTTTGGGAGAAGAAACTGATTAGGTTAAAATCAACACTACTCTTTAACTAAGCCTTAATTGTAAAAACTGTTAATGGTAAAATCACAATTAAATGAAGTTTAATAAAAACTAAGTCCTCTTTTTCAATAACCAATGTCTGTTTCTAATTTAATTTTCACTACCAAGTCCTCCTTAATTCAAAGTATATTTTTACAGAGGAATAATTTCATGACGCGGGACCACGTTACTTCAATATTTTTACAAAGGTTTTTGGGTTTTAGTGCAGAATATAACCCAAAAAAGTAAGGAGTTGTAAAAATGAAATCAAAAATTGCAGCAGGTGTTTTAACAGGTGTCATAGCATTAACATTGGTGGGCTGTGGTATTAATAATTCAACAGTTTTAGATGCCGCAAAAACTTTTACTCAAGCACAAATTGACGGGGATTCCAAAGTTATACAGGCAATTGATCACTCTAGCCCTTTAGAATTTCCGGCTCAATTTGTATTAAGCAATGCTTCAAAAGCCGGTTATAGCAACCATAAAATCGGCGAATTTAAGTTTGAACAAGTAAATGACACAACTGTCAATGTGTTTGGGCCTAAAGATATCGCATCTGGATCACTATCACTATCCTTCATAAAAGAAGATGGAAAGTTTTATTTTGATAACATAGGAGTAGAACGGGCTCCCAAACCTGTACCTTTTAAAATTGATGCTAAAGAGTTATTAAAAGACATACAAAATAATGCGGTAGCCCCCGATGGTGGTCTTGCAATGAATAACATGGTTACAACTGCAATTACTTTAGGTAAAAATAAAAGCCCTTGGGTTTGGATAGAAATATCAAACGATAATATACAAGAATTCAGAATAGAAAAAATAGATACTGATATAACAGCTGAGATGACCAAAGTTACAGCTTACCTAGATGTCAAATATCATGCGCCACAAACCATGATGACAATTGAGGCGGATTATCAATCCAAAGGTACTTTTGTTGTACAATATAAATGGGCAAAAGATGCGAACGGTAAATATGCATGGAATTATAGTAAGGTTGAACTTAACTCGAAATTAAGTGGTACTAAGATTTAGACAAATGAAGGGGTACCAACATTAAGAATCGACTATCTAAGTGATGGCTGCTAGATCATCCAGGGGCGTGTATCAAATTGGGTAATGATGCTGATCAACGATAAGCTAAACATGGTTAAACAGTTTGACTTAGAGGTTCAAAAATTTCTCCAAAAAAAGCTAATAGGATAGAGCACAATAAACAATAGCACCAGCGACCTTATTGATAAAGTGCTGGTGCTATTGTTCATATCGCACGGTTATGGGGTACGGCAACGATTCGTGTAATATACAGCCATAAGACATATATTCCCAAGTTTAAATGTATCATTTACCCCTCAAACCTGGCACATAAGTACTCCCTCCACTTTTGTAATATCACAAAAAATAGAATTGGTAGTTTTGTGACATAAAATAATGGCATCACAAAAGGTAAGGGTTTTGTGATGATAACTACTGCATGTAGGAGAAAGAGGAGAAAGAGGAGAAAGATTACTATGAGTATTAAAAATAATGAAGAGATAGATTCTTCGAGAGAAATTTGGAAATATTATAAAGAGATATATACTGAAAAACATTGGCCATTGATTAAAGAATTTGATTTGGAAAATGTACTCACTTATGAAGAAAGAAATAGCAAGCGGCCTAAAGAAATCAAAAGATATTATTCTTATATAAAACAAGAGAGTTCAAATAAAGAAAAATTTGGTTTTGAATTTTCATTAGGAGGAGAATGTGATTTTAATTTTAATGAGGAGAAAAAGAGGCAATTTAAAGAATTACTCCAAGTGAATTCTTCAACGAAAGAATTAGAAGAACAATTAGAAAAATGTTGTTCTATGCACCATGATAAATTAAATTTTTCTGTTGTGCCAACAACTGGGAAAATGAATAATTTCAAAGGGACAGTCTATTTTGATGGAAGCGAAATTAAATGCGAAAACAGTACCAGGTGGCACAAATCAGCTTATGATAGATTAGACACTTTTGTGTATTGCTTAAATGAATTCTTTATAAATAAAAATGAACTTGTTCTTAGTTTGTCTACACAGTGTAATAAAAGCTGTCTTCAGGAGTATCTTAATACATTTTCCAATGATATATACAATTATTGTAGAGATATTTATTTTATCAAAAACAGGAATTTTGTAAAAAGACTTATTGAAAATGGTAGAAAACCAATAAATAATTCCGTTGATTTAAAGCAATATATGGATCTTGCGATAGAATATTGGAAAATAAAAGAGAGTCATATAAATTCCAATTTGTCTGAGTAAACAAAATAAGCAAAATATTTAGTTGAGTTAATGCATATTTTTCTTATTTCACGTCGTAACAGCCACAAGATAGTTGTCCAAATTTTTGATTTATAGTTTGTATAAATGGTAAATAGTGGCTTGTGGCTGTTTTTAGCACGAATCGTTGCCGTACCCCGTTATAGGATTCAAATTCAAAAAAAGTAAATTATTTATTGCTGACGGATGTACAAATAAAGACAATTGAAAATTGTAACTTCGTGAAAGGATGTTTTAGTAATGCCATTTGATTTTTTAAATCATCAACATTATTCTATTGACTATTCAAATTTATTTGATGTACTTAATTCTCAAGAAATTCTAAGTGATGAGAATATTCAAATTCAATACCTCAAAATATGGATGAAATCATTAGAACATCATGATAACATAATTAAAAATGAATTAAAAACTCAAGAATCCATTTTTAAATTGAAATTAATGCTACAGTCAGAGCCAGAAATATTTCAATTACCAATGAATCATCAAAATATTGAAGTACTTCTTCATTTCCGAGCATCTATTGCAAATCAAATTATTTCAGAGTATAAATCAGAAAGCCAATGTCAATTTATCCCACTTGATGAGTTTGTCCAAAAAAATAGTGTATTTAATTGGACTCCAGTTAATATAAATGTTGATGCCTATTCAAATTCTAAAAAACCCATAATCTTGGTACCTTTTTTAAATAATCAGTATAGCTATCTTGTTATTGATGGAAACCATAGACTTACATATAAAACAAGAAATAATATTAATGACATTCATGCAATAATCATCTCAGAGCAAACAGTCATTGAACACTCTTTGTTTTCAAGTAGTTTTGATAAGTTTTATTATATTATGTTTAATGAATTGAATCATATGGCTAATGCAACACATCATAAAAAGGCAAATGCTCTCCAATTAATTCAAAAATCATACCTTACAGATGGAAACTTTAAGTTTTTGGATGAATGATAATGGGTGTTTTTGCCCATCCCTCCGAAAAGGTGGAATAAGAAAATTTGAACGTGTAATTGAGCTTATTTTGAATAACTGCATCCATTTGTGGTTTAGATAACCTTGACTAGAAGGCGCTTCTAAGGCTTATAAAGCTTGTTTGGGATATTGAAATACTCACTTTATCTGATTAGTCAAGCTCGACCTAAATGATGAGCTTAGAATCAATTTTCATCTTAAACTTTAAGGGGTAATTACCAGGGGTTTAAAATCATTTTTTGAAGTGGCATTCGGGCGAAAATGGGAATTGTCTTAAATATTGTAATTAGTGTTATCAGGACTAAAAATTTAAAAAAGAAGGGTTATTATCATGAGCATTCCATGTGAATGGCCTTTCTGTGACAAAGACTTAACCGGAGAAAAAATTCCTACTTGTGGCTTTTTGGAACATCGAGATATATTCCGTCTCGACACTTGGGACAAATAAACTCATCATGCCAAACCTTATCTGTTGGTGTCAGCAGATTCTCCAAGATATCCACCAATATAAGGGGAGTTCTGCATTCAGGACAGTTAGGATCAATATAAACAGGCTTATTATTGGGCCTTTGTTCCGCTGCACTACGAGGTTTATCCTGGTTAAACATCTTCTAACGACCTTTCTTACATATTGCTTTCTGTTTTAGAAAACGATAAACGGGCAAAGATAACCACAACTCGTTAAACTGCCGTTCATTCTGCTCCCTATGAGCAGACAACTCTTCAACTACAGTTTTGACATCCTTAGACACTTTATCCATCATAACTCCCAGATTGTCCACTTTTTGTTCCAGACCGGCTACTTTAGACTCTAGGCTACCTACTTTTAACTCTAGTCCACCAACTTTCTCTTCTGTTCTCTGCTGGCTACTCTTAACCTCGGACAGATCAGCCTTGATGCCATCTATTACACCTAATTTACCATCTAACTCCCCCAACTTTGCCTGGACTAGCTCTTGGAACTTCTCATTCTCCATACGGCATGCATTCCTCTCTCACTAGGCCGTTACTTGCGTTTCCATCTCAGTTTTTCGGATGTGACAGCCCCAACCTTTTAAAAATGTCAGCCATAACAGCATCTTTCTCTGGATCATATTTAAAATTTTTTGCTTTTTCCTGTCCAAGCCGAGTGGTAAATTCCAGCATCAGTCTTTTTTGTTTTGCTTCTTTACTCTCAAAAGGTAATATTGGCATGATAACAACCCTCCTAGCTCTTAAAAAACAGGTCTTCGACGCGAGTCAGAAGACCTGTTTTTTGGTTTCAACTTCCTTCGGTATCAATGCGCTTAAAAACATCCATAATATAATCCACGGTTTGGATGTCGGATCCCAAGAACATCTGAATTACAGAAGGCCGTTTAGTTTTTAATCGTTTACAAACTTTATCCAGTCGCCGTAAAGCTTCCGGGTCTAAGTCTAGACTTATTCGGATTCTTTTCTGTTCATTTTCGTTGTCCATTTCCACAACTCCACTATCAATTTACTATCTATATTATAGCAAACTTAATGTAAAAAGGGTATAACTAACCTGATCTATCAATTGTATATATTTCCTGCCACAATTGGCATGATCACAAAATCGGTACCCATCACGGTGACGTCTTGCGAAGCGTTCATTGGATAATCGATTTGCCCGTAAACGTTCCAGCAACTAAATTCACCACACACTATCCAGTGATAGTCCTCGTGTAACGTCCAACTAGCCGAAATGGGATACGTCTGACCTGGTGTATTGAGTTCCACCGAACCCTGGCTATCACTGTCGGGTGTCTCCCTGTATTTACCTGGTGCCCAGCCGTCAAAATCCTCTTGGAACTGAGCTGTGGCAGTAAGACCATTAGTGCTCATTAGATCATTCACGGTTTCTATCTGCCATTGCCCAACAGACGGCGCATAACCTTTAGGATGCGTCAACGTGGCTGAATTGGGTTTGATGTAGGCGTTATCGAGCGTTCCTTGTGGGGGCGGTGGGACAGATGATGTAACATTACTTAGGATCGTGTCTCCCATATAGGTTTGACCTGACGCATGCGCTTTGGTGAGTTGCCCAATGGACCAAGGTTGAAACACTTTGGTGTTGTTTATTGGAGCGGCGTAGCTCGATACGCTAAGTTGATTAGAGTTTGTTGGTGGTGGCTGAATTACCGGAGGATCTGAATTAATATGATATGTTGCGTTCTTAGATATAGGGCTACCATCGGATGGGTTATTATAGGTGAGTTGGACAGGTATCGTTGCTGTGATAGGGCTCCCTGTGTTATTAATTGGGGCCGTGAACGGTAGACTCCATGTATAAATTGTTGTACCGTTCGCTCCTAAGCTACTTCCGCTAAATACCATTTGTGAGGCTGTCGGTTGAAGTGACCCGTCAGGGTTCGGTAACCAAGTGTACACTGTCGAGATTGTATTGGAGACTGTCGTTTGTGCCACTACGGTAGCCGGCGCACCACCCTGTACAGATCCAGGATTAACGAAAGTTTCAAGTGTTGGGACTGATTGTGGCCAGATTATAAGCTCACCGCTATGCGTCGCTCCTGTCGCAGTAGCTGGTGACCATGCGATAATTTCCTGCTGTGGACCGGCGTCTGCAATGACAGATGAATAGTCATTCCCAACGGGATCGCCCGGTAGTTGGCCGGAACTAAAGTCAGTAGACGTTGCAGTAACGCCAGGTCCACCGGACACTTGCTCCATGTAATTTTTCCCATTTACATCGTTTGCGATAACTATGCGCTTTCCGCTGATTGGATCGATGACGACACTTGGGTTGCGGTAACCGGTACTACCTGGGAAAATGCTGCCCCAATCATGGAGATTTGTTTTGTCTAGCGCATCAATGCTGCGTCCGTTCGCTTCTGCAGCGTAGAGGCAACTTCCGTCGATGGCGAGGTTGACCGAACCGATAGGGCCACCGTTGGCCGTGGTACCGCAGGTATTAAGATAACTGCCATTTTTGTCAAATTGATAAATATATCCATAAACATCTTGAACGTAGATATCGCCCGTTACGCGATCGCTGGCTGGAGCAGAGGGCAAGGGATTTGAAATATGTCCATTGCCAATGAAGTTGCCGAATGTGTCCGTCATCGGATTAGTGCCATCGATTACGTTCTGTATTCCGTAAGGATGTAACACGTAGAGTTGTAGCGTGGCGCGACCGCCGTTGGGGTCGATCCCCCAAACAATATCGCCATTGTAATCAACGATAGGCGATGACGTGAATGCCGCACTCCTGGAGCCAGCGTCGAGTTGGAGAGAGTTCATTTTAAGATACCCTATATCTTGTGTTCCTGCCGGAGCATGCAACGGACCAGCAGTGTATCCGCCGTTCCAGCTTCCACACGCAGTTGCAGGTGATTGCCAGGATATAGGTGACATACTGGCATCTGTGCCTGTCCACATATAGGTTTGCGGGGTGATGACTGGTGTCATTGCAATTTCGTTGGGGGTTTGTCCTGGATTTCCATAAATTAGATATATTTGCAAATTCGGAAGAACTGACGTATTCAGTGGATTAGCCCCACTCCCTGCCGATGGGTTTTCGCTCATCGGCCAGGAATAGAGGTAGTTGCCTAGTGCTAGTGTCATATATTGGCCGTCCGGGCTAATTGATGGACCAGGCACACCGTAGGCTGTTCCTTGTGAGCCATCTGCTGCTAGGGTTATTACAAGATGCCAAAGGATCGGTAAAAAGTCTGTCGTGCTCGTTGGGCTAGGTTTCGAGATATCTACTGCAATGAGCTGGCCTGTTGTCCGTGAGTTCTTTTCCCAAGCAAACATGTAGAGTGTATTCCCGTAGACAATCGGTGTGGAGTAACTATCGAGATCTGTGCCAACGGCATCACCCAAGGATACGTGTATAGGTGTGCTGCTATAGTACGGAAACAGAGTGTCGGTGGTTGATCGGTCGCGACTATAATTGTTGTCCCAAGTGATAATATTGGCTGCGTTGGCTGTCCCTCCAAAAAGTAATAGGATGATGATGGACATAGCGACAATAGTTTTGATCATGCGATGCATACTCATTCCCCTTTCTTAAAAAATCAAAAAGGCTAGAAAGCCCTTTTGCTCGAAAAGGACTCATCTAGCCTCCGTCTGTGCGGTATCGCTCTTTTTTTATTCTTTTTTACATTATAACAAACTAGGAGCAGAACGACCAACACTCGGCCAGCACGGGATTACATTCTACGCAGTCATTTTGCGCGCTTTCACATAAAGAGCAGTATAGACGCTCCATTCCCATCGTCCGTGACGCGCTAATAGAAAATATATTTTTTCCGACGAATTTTACGAGTATCTTACCCGCGAAACCTGTGTGATCTTGTGCTTTTTGCATTAGCTCCGCTAGTTTTTCTTGTGCAGCTATGTTTGGTACAAACTCTTCAGCTTTACTCTCTCTTACAACATGTAAAAAAGATTCATTTGTATAACTGATGATTTTACCGTTTTTTGAAACGATTTGAAATTCTGATTCAATATTTTTTTCCGCCGGCAACATCGCTAACATAGCAGTAGCTAGTATTTTAGCATTAAAATACATATCTTCAGCACCCCCTTTACTTTAGGCGTTCCGTCGTTTCCACTTTATAATCCCGAACGCTCCCCCGCACAGGGCGACCACCGCAGCGATTCCGACATAGAGCCATTTCTTCCAAGGCGATTGCGTTGTCGTTTGTGTTTTCTTCAATAAGTCTGGAGGTACGACTTTAGGCGGCACTATGGGGCCAGTAGGAGTTGTGGTAGCGACCTCCGTATTAGCCGGTGGAATCACCGCTTTAACCGACGTTTGAGGTTGAGTTGCCGGAGAAATTTCATTTGGTGTAGACTCGTGCGGAATCGGAGTATTTGGTGTAGTTGTAGACGTTGATGTTGATGACGTAGGTGTAGTCGCTGTAGGTTGCTTCGATTGCACTGGCGCAGGTGTGGGTGTAGGGGTTGTTAAAGCCTTCGGTGTTGGTGTGGACGAAAGGTTGTTGAGGTCAGGAGTAGGGATGCCTAATCCTACTAAATGAGCAGATGCCGCTGGCATCTGAATAATCGCTTTTCCTGCAGTTGGATTATCAGGCCCTCCAAGCGTGGATAGGCTAACACCTTGAGCGGAAAGTGCTTGTATGACGCTTGGATCGAAGACGGTAGGATTCATGCACTCTTTTATGTCGCTTGTTATTCCATTAGCTTTGATGTATGCCAAAATAGGTGCTACGGAGTCTGCTCCAGTCCATGATGGATCTTTGGCGTGAGAGTACATGATTTCCCCGCAGGGTATGCCTGCGCGTAGTGTGCCCATTGGCCCTTGAAATGTGAAGTTAATTCCTGTGCCATCCGCTTTCCACATTGTAAGTTCATAATGTTGCGCATCAGCAGCCTCCGCCGGCAACGGGGTCATCGAAACAACCAGAACTGCAGCCATCAACACTGTAGAAATTTTTTTAATTCTTAACATCATGGTATCCCCCCTTAAATCCAAATATAAAATAGCATTTGATAGCAATATGATATTAATATTATAGCATATTGCTATGTTTCCAACAACATGTTTTTAACAATAATTGCTAATCTTTGTGTATCCCCATTTTTTTTGTAAAAACAAAAAGCTAGCAAGCCCTTTCGTTTTGTTACAAAAAGGCCGGCTAGCTTCCGTCTGTGCGGTATCGCTATTTTCTATTCATATACTTCTATTATATCAGAAAATCAAATAAATTTTCTACGAGAACGAAAAGCACAAGTGCCACTGACTTAAAACTTTTCCGACTTGCTTTTATGTCTTGAATTTCAGACTCAAATCGAAGCTGATTAGTAATAGCTAACATAATTATCTAAAACACCTAGTAGAATCTAGATTTCTACTAGGTATTTTAGATAATTTTATATATCGAAAAAAACAATCCTCTTGATTTAAGCTGGTTTAAGGTGTATATTCGAACATATATCTGATATTCAATCAAGATAAAAAGTTCCTACGAACAGCATAGAAACAAGGCCGTACCGCATAGACGGAAGCCGAATCAACGAGTCACCCGACTCGCTGATTTTGGCTTCCGTTTTTTTGCGTGCAAGTAATTCCTTTTTTTACCTTTATTCTATTTGGGTCGTTGGACACGCCGGGCGGACAGGCCACTCGTCATAGATATTTATATGAGAGGGAGAGGATGGTACATATATGGACGAAAGAGAACGGAGAAAACGCTTGGTCGAAGTTTTTGCGTTGCTGATGAAACGCGCAGAAGGCAAAATGCCGGATAAAGAAATAAAACTGGAAATCATATATAATGATAGTATAGCGATAACTGAACAGTCAGAATTAGATATGCCAACATCGTAAATTTTAAAACTAAAAGGAGTTAAATATATCACTCAACTCGGCCATGAAACATGTCCGAGTTGAGAAAAATGAGGTGGAATTATGGGGGTCGGAATTTATACCCGCGTAAGTACGGACGGGCAAAAAGATAATACGAGTATTGAAAATCAAATTGAGGCATGCACGGCGAAAGCTCAACAACTTGGATTTAATCAAGTCGACTTGCATATTTACACTGACGAAGGAGAATCCGGGGAATATATTGACAGACCAGCGCTTAACGCGCTACGACGCGATATTGAACATGGTATTATTTCGCAGGCTGTGATTTTCCTTCGGCTGGACCGAATGGGCCGTTCATTGTCACACCAACTTACATTAGCGGACGAATTCGAAAAAAACAAAATATCACTGCATTTCGCTGACGGCGACTACGACCGAAATACGCAAGAAGGTAAAATATTTTTTGCCATTTTTGGCGTTATGTCTGAGATCGAGAAAGACAAAATTCGTGAACGGACCATTGTTGGAAGATTAAGGCGGGCAAAAGAAGGGTTTATTATGCCGATGAGGTGTTCGCCGTATGGGTATAGCTTGCAGGATAAAAAATTATTTATTAACGATGAAGAGGCGAAAATCGTACGGAATATTTACGATTGGTACAATGGGGGAGAAACGATGAGGGGAATTGGCAAGCGTCTGATTGAGATGGGTGCAGAACCGAGGCTTTCTCACTGGAATGCTTCGACAATAAGAAATATTTTATCAAGTGAAACTTACATTGGAACTTTTAAATATAATCGGAGGAAGCACACACGTATACCAGGCAAAAAAACGGTAGGTGGAAATCCTGCCATATTCCAGACCGATCGTCCGGAAAGTGAGCACGTCTTAATTGCGGTCCCGCCTATCATAGATGAAGTAACATATTATAGAGCTCAAGCGCAAAAAGTAAATAATACGATTTTCAACAAACGAAAAACCAAGCTTGACTATCTTGCCCGAGGAAGATATCTTCGTTGCTCAAATTGTGGGAGAGTGCTTCAAGCGACATCCTATACGGCCAAGCATAAGGATGGAACTGAGCTTGTTGGCACTTATCGATGCCCAAACTTAAATCCACGCTCTTATGATACCCCTAAATGTCAAAGTAGTTCGATACGATCCAAATTTCTCGATACGTATATCTGGCTTGATCTAACAGCGGCTCTAATGGACCCCGATAACGTAAAATATGTTGGACGATCAGAAGTATCTAAAATTGATTTTTCTAAAGAAAAGGAGCGACTAAATTTAACTCAAAAGAAGTTACAGGAAGAAAAGGACAGGGTTGTGCACTTATATAGGAAGGATCTCATGAGCGAAGACGACGTAGAAAGGCATTTGGGCGAGATCAAGCGAAAAGAACAAGGGATGGCTCAACAATGGCAAGTAATGATAGCGGCGGAAGAAGAATCACAAAAAGCAGCTCTATCAGATAATGACCGCGAAGTGATCTTTAAGCAGATCAAACCACTTCTAATTGACCCAACAAAGTTATCTTTTGACGATAAACAGCAGATTTTTACATTATTAGTGGATCATGTAAAGGTTACATTGCGTCCAGGATACGCAAAGATGGAATATGATGGTGTTTTTTCGATGGTAACAGAGCATACTTATATTTCAGGTCAGAGGCACAGTGTATGATTATTTAAGTTTGAACATAGGGGACAAGCGTGGTATATTTATAGAAGATGTAAATGATCGGGAGACTCAGTATATGTTAACAACGTTAAGAAATTCGACGGAACAGGAGAAGACGGTGACGACCTTATATCCATTGGTACCATTGGTTTGATCAAGGGGATTAACACGTTCGATCCGGGTAAGGGGACGAAGCTGGCGACCTACGCGGCCCGTTGTATAGAAAACGAAATTCTGATGCATCTGCGGTCACTGAAAAAATCACGTGGCGAAGTTTCCATTTATGATCCAATTGGGATGGATAAAGAAGGCAATGAAATATCACTGATCGACGTACTAGGTTCGAATGAAGAGGATATTTCCTTGAAGGTTGAAAATGAGTCAGAGCAAAAGGCCCTGCTCGAACTGGTGAAAAAGTTAACCAAAAGGGAGAAGATGGTACTTCAATTACGCTATGGGTTGATGAATAGTCAGAAACGGACACAGCGCGAGATTGCCAAGGCCTTGGAAATTTCGCGATCGTATGTTTCACGCATTGAGAAGAAAGCCATCCAAAAATTAATGGAAGAGATGGAGAAGATTGATTCAAAAAGATAAGTCCTCTACTTGCTCTCGTGGCATCCTCTAAGGTATAATTATGAAAACTCTGCACTATGGAGGATTCAATGTTTGAGTATTTTCGACCGACACTTCAAGCCCCTTCACTCGATCTTATTTCGGTTGAACAACTTGTTCGGGATGGGATCCGAGGGCTGATTATTGACTTGGATAATACCATGACCCCATGGAATGATGTTGAAGTGGGTCCTAAGGTGGCGCAATGGTTTATTGAAGTAAATGACGCTGATATTCGTGCTTGTGTCGTTTCAAATAATAAGAAGCGTCAGCGGGTGGCTGTTGTCGCAGAACGATTAGGAATTCCTTTTGTTTTTCGAGCAACAAAGCCACGAGGAAGAGCGTTTCGGGCGGGAATGGATCTGTTGGGAACAGGACCTAAGGATACGGCTGCCATCGGAGATCAATTGTTTACGGATATACTGGGCGGAAATCGGCTCGGCCTCTATACGATTTTGGTCACACCTATTAATGACCGTGAGTTTATAGGGACACGTGTTGTGCGCCGTATAGAGAAGGTGCTCGTCTGGATGATGAAGCATTTTGCTCCAGCGAAACCTTTCAGCCCTAAAATACACTAAGCATTAAGGGAATGGCTTGCCATTCCCTTAATGCTACTTACAAATAAATCGGAACGTCCTGTTCGAGTCTTGGTCAGCGAACTAACATGTAAAGGAATGTCATAAAATGGAGAAACACTATGCGGTTATCGGAGATCCGATTGAGCATTCCCTCTCCCCATGGATGCACATGGCAGGGTATAAAGCCTTAGGGGTTCATGCAGAGTACCAACGCTTTCACGTGAAGCCTAGCAATTTGGCAGCGGCGGTAGACGGACTGTGTGCTCTAGGGTTTTCTGGGTGGAACGTAACCCTTCCCCATAAGGAGAGCATCATTCCCCTCCTCGATACGCTTACCCCCGAGGCCAGGCGTGCAGGAGCGGTCAATACGGTGAAAATTTATGAGGGGCAGCGGATTGGCCACAATACAGACGGCGATGGATTTGTTCGTTCTGTAGAAGCGGATCTCAAAGGGTTTAAAGGAAAAAAAGCAGTTCTCCTCGGGGCGGGCGGAGCCTCCAAAGGGATTGCCTTAGCACTAGCGGGGCAGGGGATGCATATGCATATTCTTAATCGGACGCCGGAAAAGGCGAAGGCCTTGGTGGAGTTGATTGAGCACTGGGGAGGAACGGCAACTTCAGGGGTCTTGGCTCCAGGAGACTGGCTTAAGGACGTCGACTTATTAGTGCAGACAACGTCAGTGGGGTTACATGGTGAGCCCTTTCCATTTTCAGTAGATGGAATTTCCAATCAAGCGCTCGTCGTTGATATTATATTTAATCCTCGGGAAACACCTTTCTTGCGTGAAGCGAGAAAACATGGGTGTCGCACGCTGAACGGATTAGGTATGCTTCTTTATCAAGGGGCGTTGGCTTGGGAGTTTTGGCTTGGTGGACAAGCTCCGGTTGAGGCGATGAGACAGGCCTTGGAAAAACAGCTTGGAGACTGAATACGACCTCCCATTGATGAGGTTAACAAGACTCCATGTGGAGTAGGTTTCCTAAATAATACTTAGGAGCAAAGAGAAATATGAGAAGCATGGCTAAAGCTAGGGACAAAGGATTCACGTTGCTGGAAATGTTGCTTGTTTTGATTCTTTTGGCTGGAGCGGGCTTTGTTCTCCTCATTAAGCTACCGATCAACTATGACAAAGAACATCTGTCCTTTGCGACAACTCAATTGCTAGAGGAAATTCGGGATGTTCGACAGGCTGCGCTGGCAGAAAATAACTGGTATGAGGTCAAATTTTATCCTCAGGACGGGGATCACCATTATCAGATCTTCCGTCAAGGGACAAAGGTCAAGGATATCCATTTGAAAGATGGGATTCTGTTTTTGGGTCAACCGACGAATCTCACCATTAATGCTTCCGGGCGAAGTGTGGGGACAACGATCGTTTTGACCAGCGCATCAGGTGAACGTAGGAGCGTTGTTGTTGCCCCCGTGGGGATGCGTATTAGAGAAAAGTGATATTATAAAGAATGAAATTAGGGCTTATTCTCTGGATTTGAGTTAACGACAGTAGAGAGAAGGGACAAAAGTGCGCTTTTTAACGGCAGGAGAATCACACGGTCAGAAATTAGTGGGAATCATTGAAGGACTTCCGTCTGGAATGAAGGTTTCTAAGGATAGTGTCGATGAGGCATTAAGAAAACGTCAACAAGGCCCCGGTCGAGGTGGGCGAATGGCCATCGAACAAGACGAGGTTCATCTCATTTCCGGAGTGCGAGGAGGTTTAAGTACGGGGGCTCCGATCGCTTTGGAGATCCTGAATCGTGATTGGGAAAATTGGGAGAGTATCATGGCCTGCGGAGAAGGGGCTGACTTAGAGAGCCGCAAAGTAATGACCCCTCGACCAGGACATGCGGATTTGTCGGGAGCGCTTAAATATCGCACCGAAGTTCGCAACATCTTGGAGCGAGCGAGTGCGCGAGAGACTGCCATGCGGGTGGCAATCGGTAGTATTGTGAGACAAGGATTGTCTGCTTTAGGAGTAGAGATCAGAGGGCATGTCCTCGCAGTTGGTGGAGTTCATGCAGAGCGCTCGGATGAGGAAGCGTATTGGCAACGTGTCAGAGAATCAGAGTGGCTCGTAGGGGACTCTGTTGCTGAACAACAAATGGACGAACGACTCGCTTTAGCTCGAAAGCAGGGTGAATCCTTGGGCGGGCTCTTAGAGGTTCAAGTTCATAATCTCCCCGTAGGATTGGGATCCCATGTCCAGTGGGATCGGAAATTAGACGGAAAGTTGGCTCAAGCGGTCCTCTCTGTACAGGCGATGAAAGGGGTCTCCTTTGGGTTAGGGTTTGAAGCGGGCGAAAGAATGGGCTCAATGGTTCATGATCCGATCTATTATAGTCAGGGGCAGGGCTATAGAAGAGGTTCCAACCACGCTGGAGGAATCGAAGGGGGAATGAGCAACGGAGAGCCCATTATCCTTCAGGCAGTGATGAAGCCGATTCCTACGTTGTATCAGCCTTTAGATACAGTTCATTTAGAAACCAAAGAGGTGGTTAAGGCAAGTGTAGAGCGTTCAGACGTCTGTGCAGTACCGGCTGCTTTGGTCGTATTGGAACATGTGGTGGCCTGGGTGATCGCTGAAGCGGTGCTAGAGAAATTTCCGGCAGACAGTTTTATCGAATTACAAACGGCTTGGGACGCGTATAAAACGTACCTAACACTTAATTAATGAGAGGAAGGATCTCTATGCGAAACATCGTTCTTATTGGATTTATGGGAACAGGCAAAAGTACGGTGGGAAAGCGCTTAGCCCTTTCACTCGCTTGGGATTTTGTCGATACAGACTGGGAAGTTGGAGACGTCACAAGTTTGAGTGTGACGGAGATTTTTCGACGGTATGGAGAGACTCGGTTTCGTTCTGAAGAACGGCTCGTGGTCCGGAGGCTCAGTCAGCAGGAACATATTGTGATTGCGACGGGTGGCGGTACTATGTTGAACCCGCTCAACTGGAACGACTTGGCACAAAATAGTATTGTGATAGGACTTCACGCTTCGATGGAAGAGATTATCAAACGAATCGGGCATAAAAATGATCGCCCACTACTTAAGAACACCAAAGAGGAAATTGAAAAATTATGGTCCGAACGGCGAGAATGCTACGCTCAGGCTGACTTGATGATTGATACGACCCAAAAAAATATTGAAGAAGTGGTGAGCGAGATTCTGGAAGGGCTTGGGAGGATGGCTAATAATGAGTTTATTAGAGTGTCAAAGGATTGAAGTAACAGCGGCAAAATCGTATCCAGTATTTTTAGGGGCTTCTCTCGAAGAGCTAGGAGTGTACCTTCATTCTGAATACCATGATTTAGAGCACATTCTTATCATTACCAACCCGGTAGTGGCCAAACTTTATGCGGAGCCTCTCGAGAAGGGGCTTCTAGACTATCGAGTGAATTTCATGTTTGTCCCGTCCGGCGAGACGGAAAAGTCGCTAGAACGCTTAAGTCAGTTAACGACAGGGGCGCTACGTTTCGGCGCTGACCGACATACTCTTGTGATTGCCCTAGGTGGTGGCGTTATTGGGGACTTGGCAGGGTTCTTTGCTAGCATTTTCATGCGGGGAATTCGTCTGATTCAAGTCCCAACTACGTTGTTGGCACAAGTGGACAGTAGTATTGGCGGGAAAGTTGCAGTGAATCATCCTGCCGGAAAGAATATTCTTGGCTCCTTTTATCCACCGCTGGCGGTTTGGACTGATTTTACAACGCTGGATAGTTTGCCCTGGGGAGAAGCTGAAAACGGTTTAGCTGAAAGCATCAAGCACGCCTTAATTGCTGACTCAGAGCTTTTTGAGTTTTTTGAAATGAACGAGAAACTCATCAAGCAACGTGACGCCTTGACATGGCGCGAGATGGTGACCCGGTCTTCTGCGGTTAAAATGAAGATTGTTTCACAAGATGAACAGGAGCAAGGGTTACGTGCCTTACTCAATCTAGGACATAGTTTTGGACATGCTTTAGAGACCGAAATGAACTATCGTGGTGTAACTCATGGGCAAGGGATCAGTATTGGCCTTGTTGCAGCGGCGCATCTGGCTAACGCCAAAGGGCTCATGACCTTGGCAGAGGTTGCTAGAATCAAAGCATTGCTTAACACCTATGAATTACCCATCTCGATTAAGGGGCAAGATCCTCAGGCCTTGTTGAACAGGATGCTATCGGATAAGAAAAATCAGGGGGGGCGAAAGATTCTGATTCTTCCTAAAGGGATAGGGCAAGCAGTTATTTCCAAGGAGTGCACCGACCCTGAGATCCTGGCTGCCTGGAAACAGGTCATTTCTGTAGGGTAGGGCACGATGCATCGTGCACTACCCTACATTGGTGAATGATAATTATTATAAGGATCTGGCAAGTAGCGAGGGGTCATTGTCAGATACATAGGGTAGACGGGTAAGGGCACGCTGTAATGTGCCCTTATTTTTTATGGAAAATATTAGCAGTTATTCGAACAATCTGAGGCTTAATTAGGGAGGGTGACAATTGAGCAAACTTTCAAGAAAGTTTTGTCGAGGAGAAAGGTATATCTTAAAGGTGTAGCGAAATTAAAAAGGAAATATGATGTTGCAGAAACATATCCTGGGACATGGCGGTGGAGATTATCGTAAGTAGAGGTAAGATCATGGAAAAAAACAGAAACTTGCAGTCTGGTTTCACATTATGGGAACTCCTGCTTGTGCTTTTTCTGATGGGAGTTCTTCTAACCTCGTTTACGCCTCATTTCGGTTCAGCGACAAACAAGGTTCGGATCCGTGTCAATATGGCCAATGTGGAGAAGATTGAAGGAGCTGCCCGGCTTTACCAAATTGATATCGGAACTTATCCCTCAAGTGCTTCGGATTTAGTTCACTCTCCGACGGGAGTGAGTGGATGGCATGGCCCTTATCTAAACGAAATCCCCATCAATCCCTTCAATTCTGTGCAGGGTTATCAGATCGATGCCTTAGGACAGGTCAAATAGATGGGGCACGATGCATCGTGCCCCTCAGGAATAAATTAGGGGGGAGATGACTTTGGAAACAAGAAAAGCCTCGCAAGGGTATGTATTGTTTGATGTGTTACTTGCTCTGTTCCTTTTTTCCTTAGGGCTTGCTGTTCTCTTTGGATTGACAGAGGGCGCGGTTTCCGAAGCACGTCAGGCGTCAACCCTCATGGTGGGCGCGAACTTTGCCCAGCAAAAGCTGGACCAGTTGGCGGTCCATGATTGGAGTGAAAACATTTCTCAGCAGGCCTGTATACCGGGTGGGACGGTAGAAGGAAACGACGGAAAATTTTACTGGATACTATGTTCGAATTGGGATGATATCCCGCAACTTTTGAGAGTTAGTGTGGAAGTGCGTTGGACTGAACGGGGAAATGCTTCCTGGTACAAACTGGAGAGTCTTTATGCCGTTGAATAGAGGTGGGCTTTGTTCTGACCGCGGTCTAACGCTCTTGGAAGTTTTATTTGCCTTATTAATCTCCGGAATTCTTCTGGTGACGGCCTTGCGTTTTTTAACGGATCAGTGGAGGGGCGCGAGTGCCCTCAAAAATCATTTAGAAGCACACTACGCTGTTATGACAGCTGGGAAAACGGTCGAGGATGAGATACGTAAGGCTCAAACCGTCGAATGGGTCAAGGATCCTGGAGTATTGAAGGTATTGCCCATGCCTGAGGATGCAAATCCTCTACCAACGCTTGATTCATACTTTGTCAATGACTTGGACCACGATGGAACGAAGGATCTTTATTGGAAACACCTTGGAAGTTCAGAACCGATGGCGAGTTTTATGACTAAGTGGGAATGTACGGAGGTGGAGCCAGGGCTATGGAACGTGTTCTTGGAAGCAAGTGCGGACGGACAAACTGTAAATTGGCGAAGTGTCATCCGACAGCGGGTGCATTCTCCCGTATCTCCAGTAAGCACGGGCCAACGGGTTATGTTAGCTTGCTTATCCTTATTCTTATGACGACGTTCTCGGGACTGGGCATGGAAGTTTATCTGAAGGCGAATTCACAGAACCGAATGGTGAAACGTGTTGCGCAGAGCATACAGGCCCTCTATGTGGCCGAAGGGGGAATCGAATGGGCGAAGGCTCACTTGCTGGTTAACCCGGGACTGAGGAAGGGAAGTCTTTCTTTAGATACTGGGAGAGTTAACATCGAAATTGTGACGAGCGGAGGAGGGTATAAAGTGACTTCTGAGGGACGTTCAGGATTAGCTGTTCGGAAAATAAGGGTCACGCTTCAGTTAGTTGCGGGGAAGTGGGTTCTGGAAAATTATCAGGAGCTGCATAGTTAGCTATGGGAAAAGATAATGAATTCAGTCAGTTTTTACTTTCCAACGGTTATATTGATGCTTTGGGATTGGCGAGAGGTTTAGACGTTGTACTGAAGAGTGGCGAACCAATCGGTGAAGTGCTGGAACGCCTGGGAATATTGTCCAAAGCGCAGTTGGCGGAAGCCGTGCGGAGATATCTGGGTATACAGGAAATTTCGCTGACCCAGGTCATTATTGACCCAGTGATTGCAGGACTCATTCCCGAAGAAATGGCTCGTCGCTACACCCTTATCCCGTTTGAGCTTCGGTCGGGGATCTTAAGAGTTGCCATGTTAGACCCCACTCATGAACGTGCCCTGCGGGATGTTCGGATTTATACTGGGTTAGAGGTTGAACCGATTTTCGCTAAGAGGGAGGAAATACAAACAGCAATTCGTCAGTGTTTAACAGTGGAGCAATCGGTCGTTCGACTTGCTAACCTTGCGGACCGAACCTTCGAAGATCGGGGTGTCTGGTCGGTCGAGACCACAGAAACTGACTCCCAGCAAGACGATGCGCCGACTCTTAGATTGGTCCATTCTGTCTTGCAAGAGGCGATTATGCAGGGTGTAAGCGATATTCATTGGGAATCTCACAAAAACGATTTTGTGGTGCGCTTTCGTACAGACGGTAAACTTATGCGTAAACATGTCCTTTCTGCCAATGCCGCCCGGAGTATTGTTTCCTGTTTGAAAGTCATGGCGCAAATGGATGTTGCGGAACGCCGAATTCCCCAGGATGGCCGAATGACGTTTAGCACAGGGCTTCGGCGTGTCGACTTGCGGATATCCTCATTGCCTACCGTGTACGGAGAAAAGATTGTGGTGCGTATTCTAGACCCCGAGATGGCTCAGCGTCCGCTCAAAGGCTTAGATATGCGCTCAGAGGTTGAAGCAGGGGTACAAGCCTTGTTAAAACGTCCAAACGGTTTAATACTGGTGGTAGGGCCGACGGGAAGCGGTAAATCTACAACTCTTTATGCTTTGCTTAGGGAACTGAATGTCGAGGAACAAAACATTATTTCCATTGAAGAGCCTGTAGAATATCAACTATCTGGAGTAACCCAGGTTCAAGTCAATCTTTCGGCAGGACTTAGTTTTGCTGTCGGATTGAGGCATATCTTGCGGCAAGACCCGGATGTAATCATGATTGGTGAAATCCGCGATGAGGAAACAGCCAGAATCGCTATCACAGCCTCTCTCACGGGTCATTTGGTGTTATCGACACTACATACTAATACGGCTGCAGAGGCCTTAGCGCGACTCCTGGATATGGGGGTGGAACCGTATCTATTAGCGTCGGCAGTCAGTGGGGTCTTGTCTCAGCGCTTGGTTCGCCGGTTGTGTGAACACTGTAAAAAAAGCTACCGGGTATCCGAGGCAGAGAAAATGGCACTTCGTTTGCCGGGGTCTATTACCCTGCTTTATCGCTCGATCGGATGTCCAAAATGTCTTGGTACTGGGTTCCGGGGGAGGATTGGGATTCACGAGTTTTTGCAATATAATCAGGAGATCAAAGAACTTGTACTTACACGGCATAATTCTAGGGACATTGAGCAACAGGCTATGATCTCAGGAATGCTAACTATCTTTGAAGATGGTATGTTGAAGGCGACCCAAGGGTTTACGACAGTGGAAGAAGTACTGCATGCAGCTTCTGGAATTGAAGGGTAAGAGGAGAGGGAAAAGATGCTTTCACTTGATGAACTTTTGCATTTGGCGGGAGACCAAATGGCTTCAGATATCCATTTGACAGTGGAGAGTCCACCGGTTCTACGTATTGATGGCTCACTGGTTCAACTAAAGATGGAAAAACTTATCAAGGCAGATTTGGAAACATTTGCCCATTCCCTAATGAATGAACAACAGGCCAAACGATTTGCCGAATTCGGAGAATTGGACATTTCTTACAGTTTGCCAGGGGTCGGCAGATATCGCGTCAACGCTTTTCGGCAGCGGGGATCGATCGGAGTGGTTATTCGTTTGATTCCCTTTATTATTCCCAGCCCGGAAAGCCTCGGTCTTCCGCCCGTGAGTATTGAGTTAGCTAAGCTAAATAAGGGATTAGTTTTAGTGACTGGTCCAACCGGAAGCGGTAAATCGACGACCCTAGCTTCGTTAGTTGACTACATTAACCGTACGAGGGCTTGTCACATAGTAACTATTGAAGACCCGATCGAATATTTGCACCGGCATAAATTGAGTTTAGTGAATCAACGGGAGGTAGGTAACGATACCCAGTCGTTTACCAATGCGTTACGCGCTGTCTTAAGACAAGATCCTGATGTAATTCTGGTGGGGGAGATGAGAGATCTAGAAACCATTGCAACTGCTGTCACCGCAGCTGAAACTGGGCACTTGGTCTTCAGTACCCTCCATACGAATGACGCAACCCAATCGGTGGATCGGATGATTGATGTCTTTCCGCCGTATCAACAGCAACAAATCCGAGTGCAGCTCGCTGCCGTGTTACAGGGGATAATGTCCCAACAATTGTTTCCTAGGGCAGATCGCAAAGGGCGTGTGGCGGCCATTGAGGTCATGCTGGCAACGCCAGCAGTTCGTAACCTCATTCGTGAGGGGAAAACTCATCAACTTCCTACCGTCATCCAGACGAATGCCAAGCTAGGGATGCAAACCATGGATAAAGCCATTATGGATTTAGTTCAAAAAGGTCTTATTACCTACGAGGTTGCCCAGGAAAAATTACAGAGTACCGATAGTTTAAGGAGATGAAGAGGGGCCATTTTGCTTGGAAAGCCGTTGATGCGAAGGGGCGAATTCGGCACGGCTCATGGGCAGGAGATGAAATATCAGAGGTTCAAACGCGTCTAAGGAAGGAAGGATACTTTCCAGTGGGAATTCGTTTCCGTAGGAATTGGCAAGCGGTATTCATGTCGTCACCGGATAATCCTCAGTGGAGCCATTTCGCCCGCAGGCTAGCTACACTATTGGAAGCCGGCATTCCCTTAGTTCAATCCTTAGAGATGATGACTCTTCCGGAACAAAAAATAACATCCCATCAGGAGTTATGGAAGAGTGTTAAGGAACGAGTGCAAGCAGGCAATGACTTGTCGGAGGCGTTGTCCCTTCTGAAGCCATCCCCTAACTCATTTGTACTCTCCATGATCAAAGCAGGGGAATATACGGGAACACTGGGAAAAATTCTCGGCGAGGTTGCAGACGAATTAGATCAGGAGCACGTTTATCACAAAAAAATAAAGGCCGCTCTTGCCTATCCGATGTTGTTGGTTTTGACTGTGGTTGTTGTACTTTGCGTCCTCTCTGTTTGGGTGCTCCCCATGTACGAAAAACTCTTTATGGGCATGGGTGCAGAATTACCTTTCCTGACTCGAGTCATTTTTACAGGCGGTCAGAAACTCCCTATCCTCATGGAGAGTGGACTTGGTTTGACTATCGGTGGTTTGCTCGTCCTGAGATTCACAGGCCCAGATCTTTGGAAAATGCGCTTGGAACGATTACTTGTACGCCTTCCCCTCTTCGGAAAGATCTATCGTCTCCGCGACTTGGTACAATTTAGCCGGATTTTGGAACGCTTGTTATCTGCAGGAATTCCTTTACTAGAAGCACTTCATTTAACAGCAGGTACATTGCGTAGTTTCGAGACGCTAGAGTTAACGAACCGGCTGATGCAAAGTGTCCGACAAGGAAAGCGCATGGCACCTTTGTTGCGTGCAAGTCGGATTTTCCCCTCGGAGGGGGCCGAAATGATTGCTATTGCAGAGGAATCTGGACAGTTGGATAGAATGCTACACTATGTCACGCAAATGTTTCGCCGAGAGCTCGAAGATCTGCTCGATCGTTTAACGCGGATGATTGAACCGACGCTTATACTCGTTTTGGCTGGGTTGATCGGTCTGGTTGCAGCAGGAGTAATGCTCCCTATTTTTGATATTAGTTCACATCTTGAATAACTTAAGATAATTTATGGATGGAGGAAGGAAGATATGAATAAGGTCAAGCGAGAGAACGGGTTTACACTAATTGAAGTGATGGCTGTGATCATTATAATTGCCGTCTTGGCTGCTATAGCGATCCCTAAATTAGCGGCAAGTACAGTAAGCGCACGTCGAAAGGCGGATGTTGCAACAGCGCACGAGGTTAAAACGGCCTTGGATAGGTATCAGCTTGATTATGGAGCGTATCCTAAAACAGGAGAGTTGACGGTGACTGACGGGGCGGTCGTTAGTGCGAATCTCATTCCCAAATACATTAGTAAATTAGACAAATCGACCACGCAGCAGCTTGTGGCTGAGGGCAACAAAGGGTTTGGCCTTGCTTCACTAACCGTCGATGCTTTAGACAAAACGAAAATGAGCATTCCGGACACCAAATCGGTGGACAACATGATTATGATTTATTTGTCCGGCGATGGTTTGGGAGCCGAAGTTCGAGCGTATGATGAAGGTCTGGCTAATGTTCTCTGGACGTCAGCTAATTAGCAATACTCTTGAACACAACAACATAAGCACAGAGATTTAATTAGAAATGAGGACTCGTCATTGTTTTTAATGAGTATGATAATCGGTCTATTAGGACTCCTGATTGGTAGTTTTCTGAACGTAGTCATTTATCGTGTCCCCCGTGGGGAGTCCATTGTTACACCCGGGTCACACTGCCCTGCTTGTGGACATGCCCTACGGGCCTGGGAACTCATCCCTGTGATTAGTTATTTGATTCAGAAAAGGCAGTGTCGTAACTGCCAATCACTTATTTCTTGGCGCTATCCCGCAGTGGAACTTTTCACAGGGACCCTCTTCTTTCTTACGGCAACCATAAGTTCAGGTGCGGGAATTCACCCAGCGCGTCTACTCTTAAACCTGGTTTTTGTGGCGATGCTCGTTGCCCTAGCCTTTATTGATCTGGATACCTTTCGTTTGCCGGATGTCCTTACCCTTCCGCTATTGGGACTAGGATTATTTGGGGCTTTTCTCATACCGGGAAACCCGACTGCATGGGAAAGTGTGCTCAGCGCCTTGGGCGCTGGGGGCTTATTCTGGATCATTGCCCGAGTTTACCCTCAAGGAATGGGACTGGGCGATGTCAAGCTGGTTGCTGCGATGGGTGCTTTCTTAGGGTTTCCCTCTATTTTTCTAGCCGTTTTCATAGGAAGTTTTGTGGGGGCGCTGGTAGGAATCTTTCTTCTTTTTGCAGGTCGAAAGCGCCTTGGTCAACAGATCCCTTTTGGCCCTTATCTTGCGCTCGGAGCGATCCTAGTGTTATTATGGGGAACTCGGATTTTCGATTGGTATTGGGCGTGGGTCTAAAAACCAATATAATAATTGCGAACTATGAATCTCTATAAAGGGGTGCTTCCCGTGCGGAAAGACACAGTGGTCTTTGAATTAACCGATGGAGAAATTCGAGCATTTTGGTTTGAGCTCCCTTCTTTTTCTAGGAAACTAGTTCATCGTTCTACTGCAGTCAAGTTTGACCGCATTCCAATTCCGACCGGCCTCATTGAACAGGGAAACGTGAGGAACGAAGACGCTTTAATGAATGTTTTAGTGACTTATGCGTCACAGTATCCTGGCAAACATAGGAAGGCGTATTTAGCGATCCCTTTGCAACAAGGATTTATTCAAGCATATACAGTGCCGTGGCTTCCTAAACGGGACCGGAAATCCGCAATATCGCTATTAGTCGATGAGGAAATTTCGATTACGAGATCTGATTTGCTCTATGATTTCTTGGTTATTTCCGAAGAAAAACATAAACACCTGCAGATTTTACTGGGCGCAACACGGCAAAGTGCCCTTGAACGGTATGTTCTTATCTTTGGACAAGCGGGATTTAAGGTCACCGGCGTAGACTTTGCTTTCTCAGTTTTAGGCCAAGCCTTTGGCTTTGAACCTAAGGAAGACGTACTATATCTTCAGGGGGAGTCCAATTGTTGTCAAATGGCTTTGTTTCGAGGAACGGTTCCGGAAAGTGTGCGTACATTACACCCTCTAAAGCGTGCGCTTCCTGACACCGAGGACAGCGAGGGAAGAGAGCGCGAGCGTTCGGAAGAGTGGGGAAACGAGATTCGCCGCTTTATTTTGTATTACAAAACACAGCAACCAGATCTCGATTTGAAGCGCTTGATTTGGAGTGGAGACTTAGTCACAGATCAGCTGGCACAGGGATTATTGGCGACCAATCATGTCTCAGAGGTAGAACAAGCCGAAATCAGGGGTGTTCCGGATACCTGGAGAAAAGTCCTAGCGGAAAACAAGGGTCTAAGTGAGGTGGCGGTTGGGTATGCACTACGGATTGCTGCACACCGTCCGGAGCTCAACCTTTGGTGTCAACCGACTACGACCCTGAAGGTGAAACGAACGTACATAGGGCTGGCATGTTTCACGTTTGCTCTTCTGATGATCGTAACTATCATTTGGTTCACTATCTCTCAAATTACGCTCCCTTTGCAGCAAGAAGTAGAAGAACTTTCTCGTCAAGGTGCCAGAATTGAGAGCCAGGTCAAACATCAGAACGATCTTCAAATAGCTTGGAATAGGGCGAAGATTCACCCGGAGAAAATTGGCGAAGGGTTGGCCCAAGTCCAGGCATTGTCAGGTACGGGGCTAAACATTAAGCAGGTGATTTACAAGCAGGGTAGTATGTCTCTGATTGGCAGTGCCGATGATGCAAGTAAGGTCCAAGCGTTAATTCGTAGTCTGCGGAGCATGGGGTGGGTACAACCGGCCTTGTCGAGTTATAAATTGACCTCCCAAAACGACGTCGAGTTCTCGTTAAGTGCCAAAAGTGGTCGAATCGGTACGGATCCTCTAAAGCTGATCGAGAATACGCCAGGGATCACGCCAGGAAAACCTCCAGTGAACACGGGTGCATCCTTGAACGGGGAGGGTACATGATGGCTTATTTCTCAAGTAAACTTAAATTTCACCCGTTTAGAGACTCATTATCACCCACCCGTTCAATTTCCCTATTTCAACGCCTTTCCCTGCGCAGGGTGAAGGGGATTGCCGTAGCGGCACTGGCTTGCACTATTTTAGCGTTTCTGTTTCTCTGGCAACCGGCCTTTCTTCATCTGCGCTATTTACGAACGGATATCACCTATTGGCAACAAGTATTGAAGTCTGGTTCGACGTACCCTGAAAGCATGATTCCCACAATGGACCAGTTGCCTGACATGATCGAGCAGTGCCGTGGTGTGTTCGTACAAAAGGGTGTGCAGGTGGTTGACTTGAATGTTGAACGTTTCGGGGAGCGACGAGAAACGGGAAATGGAGCGAGTTTAGATTACAGTCTAGTTAGATTACATTTGCGAGGAAATTGGGAGGGAATTGTCACATCGCTCAAAGTACTTGAGGGCACGCAGGAATGTAGCTTTCATGTTCAGGAAGTCATTCTAAATTCAGAGGGCGGAGAAGTGCTTCTCCAGATTCATTTCACCACAGGGGATTAAAATAAAAGGTAAATATTAATAGCATAAGAAAATTAAGTAACGAGACATTCCCTTGCTTTCATAGTCTAAAGATAGGAGGGGATGTATCGTGGGTAAGGAATACTGCATTCAAGCCGGGGATAATTTTCATGGTTTGGCACAACTCTGGGGAGGGACCTGCGACGATTTTATACAGGTCAATCCAAGTGTTGATCCAATGAAACTTCAAATTGGACAAAAAATTGTTCTCCCGGAATTCAAAGGTACCATTAAAGGGAAAGAACAATATGCAGATATACGTCTAGATCAAGGACAAGAGTTTGTAGGGGATTATCTTGATGACGTCGAAATGGAAGTTGAGGGAGTTCGTTTTCGTCTTCGACGCATCGGCGAACCTAAAATTCCCCATGAAATTCACTTTATTCTTCCGCGAACTGAGATCCGTAAAATCCAACCAGCTGGAGAAGGTGGTCCGACTGAAGTGCAAATCATGCTCAGTAATTTGGACGTTGTACTCTCTCCACGCTTGGTGAGTGGGAAAGGGGGCTCCGCTGAGCAACCTAAGCCAGTGGCCCAGACGCCAGTGCAAGCTCAAGCGGGTCAAGGAGTTCAACAGACTCCGCAAATTCAAGCGGAGCAACCCCCACAAGCACAAATGCAACTACCGCGATGACGTATGAAGCTTTCGTATAAAAAATATTGAGTACATCACCTCCGTAGTACGGAGGTTTTTGTTTGAAATGGCTCACTGTGGAAAATACTATGTTACAATACGAAATTGTGATAAAATGTCGGGTAAGTGTAAGGAAGTGATAAATTGGCAGGTGTATGGATATTTCATGGCCCTAATTTAAATTTGCTAGGATTACGTGAACCGGAACATTATGGGTCGCGCACCTTGGCAGAAATTAATGAGGAAGTGTTAGCAACAGCGAATCAGGTGGGAATAAAAGCGGAATGCCGGCAAACCAATCACGAGGGAGATCTCATAGATTGGATTCAAACCTTGACGCCTGCCGATTTTTTAATCCTGAATCCTGGAGCTTGGACGCATACAAGTTATGCGATCCGCGATGCCATTCGTGCGGTAAGGGTTCCCACGGTCGAAGTTCATCTTTCAAACATTCATGCGCGTGAAGCATTTCGAACCAATTCAGTTATTGCCCCAGTCTGTATAGGACAAATTTCAGGCCTGGGAGCAGAAGGTTATGTTTTAGCGCTACGTTATGCCATCGACTATCTAGGTCGTCGAGACGCGACGTAAGGCATATGGAAGAAAATAAAAAGTCAAAGATGCAATGGAATGTGCCTTGATGCGATAATCGAACAAACGAATCACGAACCATGTACAACAAAAGGGGGAAGGCACTATTAGTCGGTTAGAACGGATGCGTCAACAGATGCACGAAGAAAAAATCGATGCCTATGTAGTTATCCGACCTGAAAATGGACGGTATCTTAGCGGGTTTTCCGGTGGGGAAGCAACTCTGTATATTACGTTGGAAAAGGCTTTTTTGTTGACTGATTTTCGATACATAGAACAGGCAAAGGCCCAGGCTCCTGAGTTCGAAATTATTAAGACGGGACAGGATCACTTTGAGGCTTTGGCAGAAATAGGCCAGGGGGCCCAGCGGCTCGGTTTCGAAGGGGACTTTGTTACCTTTATAAACTTCGGAAAATTAACAGATGCGTTCTCAAAAGCGGAACTAGTGTCGCTACCAGACATTGTGAGTCATTTGCGCTCGGTGAAAGATGCGACGGAAATTGCGTTGATTCGACAAGCCGTTAAAATTGCCGATGACGCGTTTGCTGAGGTATTACAGACCATCGAAATCGGACAGACCGAAGAAGAGATTGGGCTTAATCTCGAATATTCCATGCGCCGGGCTGGTGCAAGTGGGGGCTCTTTTGAATTCATTGTAGCTTCCGGCGTTCGTTCGTCCATGCCCCACGGGACGGCTAGCTCGAAACGTGTCCAATCCGGTGAGTTTCTGACGATGGATTTTGGAGCGATCTATCAGGGCTATTGTTCAGATATCACGAGGACTGTGTTTTTGGGCGATCCGGAGGACAAGCATCGAGAAGTCTATGAAGTCGTCTTGGCAGCCCAGCGGGCTGGGATTGAAGCTGTGGCACCAGGTCGAACTGGAAAAGAAGTGGATGCAGTCGCTCGTAAAATCATCGGCGATGCTGGCTATGGCGATTACTTTGGACATGGACTAGGCCATTCCGTGGGTCTGGCCATTCATGAAGGGCCAAATCTGAATATGCGAGAAGAGCGTCTACTTGAACCCGGTATGGTCATTACTGTCGAACCGGGAATATATATTCCGGACTGGGGTGGCGTCCGAATTGAAGACATTGTTTTGGTCACTGAAAATGGCTGCGAGGTCTTGACTCAAGCGCCGAAAGAATTCATTATCTTTGAGTGAAGGTTACTGACTTTCTAAGTATTTGATATTGGAAAGGGACAAGCTAACTATACAAGAATTATTAGGAGGAAAAAGACATTTATGATTTCTGCAAACGATTTTAAGACAGGTGTGACAATACAATTAGATGGTGACGTTTTTTCAGTGGTTGAGTTCCAACACGTTAAGCCAGGTAAAGGGGCGGCCTTTGTTCGCACCAAATTGAAAAACGTGAAAACGGGTGGGGTCGTAGAGAAGAGGTTTAATGCCGGAGAAAAGGTTCCGAAGGCCCACGTGGAGCGCCGGGATATGGATTATCTGTATAAAGACGGAGAACACTTCGTGGTCATGGACAAGGAAACATATGAACAGACATCTCTGACCGCCGATCAAATTGGTGATGGGGTCAAGTGGCTGAAAGAAAACATGACCTTAGGGGTACTGTTTTTTGATATCGAGGTTATTGGCGTCGATGTACCAAATACGGTCCAACTTGCCGTTTCCGCAACTGAACCGGGAGTAAAAGGGGATACGGCAACCGGTGGAACAAAACCAGCAACATTGGAAACCGGAACAGTGGTCCAAGTTCCTTTCTTCGTCAATGAAGGGGATGTACTGATCATCGATACTCGAACAGGAAGCTATCTGCAACGGGCCTAGTCCGGATCAGAAGTAGGGGCTACTAGATCGGACAAACTGAGTAAAGTAGCTACCTTATTTAGGATTAAAGTGAATCGAAAGGTCTTATACAGAAGAGCGCTACGGTAGGTTATGATGATACCGTTGCGCTCTTTGTTTGCCCGTTTGTACTCGTTTGCAAGGACGAAACATGGACTCATTTCCTATTAAATATTTGTGGTTTCCGTGTTTATTTGTAGAACCAACATTCATTTGGCAGGAATATCGAGAATATTAGAGAATGAAACCTGAATGAAGGGAGTCCTTGCTAAATGGAGTTAAAAATCAACACACAATCAAAACAGCATACTTTTTACAAAATAACTCCATCCCGGATAGCTCTTATATATGCGTTAATCGGGGGTGGCTGGATTCTCTTCTCAGACCGTCTATTAGGTTTTATCGTAACGGATGATCACCTATTCCGTCAGTTGGAAACGGCTAAAGGTTGGCTTTTTATTGCGGTGACGTCAGTATTGCTATATGTTCTCCTGCGATGGGGGTTTAAGTCTCTTCAACGATCGGAGAAAGAGATGGTACATCAAGGGCGGCATGATGCCCTGACGGGGCTGCCGAACCGCCACCTCTTCAATGAACATTTAATTCAAGCTTTAGCCCAAGCAAAGCATAAAGAGGGTAAACTGGCGGTCATGTTCTTGGATCTAGATCGCTTTAAACTAATTAATGATACGATGGGGCATAATTTAGGAGACCAACTTCTAAACGACGTTGCAGAGCGTATCCGTCAAACGTTACGCGAAGGAGATACGATAGCAAGACTGGGCGGGGACGAATTTTTAGTTTTACTGCCGGAATTCATGGACGACCAAGTGGTAGTCGATGTGTCAGAACGGATTTTGGGGGTCTTTAGCCAACCTATCATGCTCGACGGCAATGAAGTGTATATGAGTACGAGTATCGGCATCAGCCTGTATCCGAGCGACGGCAGTGATATGGAGACCTTGCTTAAACAAGCAGATACGGCAATGTATCATGCCAAGGAGCAGGGGCGTAATAATTGCCAGTTTTTTACGGCTGGTCTTAATATTAAGGCCAATGAACGGCTTTCGACGGAGAACAGCCTGCGTAAAGCCTTAATACGTGAAGAGTTTGTCTTGCATTATCAGCCTCAGGTGGATTTTGAAAGCGGGTGTATCGTGGGGTTAGAGGCCCTGATTCGTTGGAATTCCGGGGAGCAGGGGCTAGTTTCACCGGTCTCGTTTATTCCTATAGCGGAAGAAACCGGCCTGATCGTCCCGATTGGAGAGTGGGTTTTACGGACTGCCTGTTCTCAAAATATGGTCTGGCAAGAACAAGGGTATCCTCTCCTGCGTATGGCAGTCAACATTTCAGCCCGGCAATTTCGAGAACCGAATTTTATTAAGACGGTTGCCGACATTCTGCAGGAAACTGGAATGGATCCAAAGTGGCTGGAACTCGAAATTACGGAAAGTATTGCTATGGGAAATGGTGATGCCTCAGTTGAAATGCTGAATCGTTTCAAAAATTTAGGGGTGCGGATTTCCATCGATGATTTTGGAACCGGATTCTCTTCACTCAACTATTTGAGGCGAATGCCGATCGATACACTGAAGATAGATCAGTCTTTTATTCAGGATATAAGCTCAGGCGAGAATGGAGAGGAAGTCGTTTCGGCGATTATCCAGCTTGCCAAAAACCTTCGGTTGAAAGTGATTGCCGAAGGAGTAGAAACAAATATACAAAAATCCTTCCTCAAGGACAAGCGGTGTGATGAAATGCAGGGGTTCCTCTTCAGTAAGGCGGTTACGTCTCAAGAGATGGAGAAATTGTTGGATCAATTTACTCAATAAATAGGATTTACATAAAATGAGATTTTCAGAGTCAATATAGTTTAAAGCCGGGTGCATGTTCTTCATGCACCCGGCTTTAAATTGCGCCGCGAGATGCTCTGGTCGTCCATAGTTCTGCTAAAGCCCTATAGCCGATAGGCAGGCCGGAATCGGCCTCTCTTGCACGCGTTCTAAAATTAAACGCAGGTACATACCTTCAATCAAGGGGGGACATTAACGTGTCGTTACACTACACGCTATCTGTCGTTCAGGCACCTAAAGTGACGTCGGAGAGCATTTCTACGCCAAATCAGAGTACGGCATTATGGGCGGATATGGCCAGATGGTTTGGCGAAGATATTCGTTCGATTTTAGGCAACATTAAGGCGATCCCCTTTCATGAAGTTGAAGAAATACGAGTGCGAATGGCTCAACCACTCATGATTCGGACGTCAGACCAGGACCTGTTTTTAAATCGAGAAGGGGGAATAACGAGTCCGGACAAAGCGTATCGAATTAATCGGGAAGATCTTGCCTGTGCAATGGAGAGGATGACCCATAGCTCAGTTTATGCTGCTGAAGAGGATCTTAAACAGGGTTTCTTAACCCTTCCTGGAGGGAATCGTGTAGGGGTAACGGGTGAGGCCGTATTACTACATGGTCAAATACAAAGGATGAAGCACGTTTCTGCGTTAAACGTTCGTATTGCCCGGGATATACAGGGTCGAGGCCTAAAAATATTGCCGCGTCTTCTGGGAAATCATGGAATGGTTTGTCATACGCTTTTGATTTCACCCCCTCGTGCCGGTAAAACAACCCTCTTAAGGGAGCTTATTCGTTTAATCAGTAATGGAGTCCCTGAGTTAGGGCTAACAGGGCAGACAGTTGGCGTTGTGGATGAACGTGGGGAACTTGCCGGGATGTGGCAAGGGGTACCAACCTATGACTTGGGATATCGTACGGATGTTTTGGATGGGTGTCCAAAGGCCAAGGGGATGAGTATGTTGGTCCGTTCTATGGCACCCCAAGTTATAGCGATGGATGAGCTGGGTCATGCCGACGATGTTATGGCCCTGATGGATGCCTTGCGCACGGGGGTACAGATTCTAAGTACAGCTCACGCCAGTTCTTTGGATGAGGCAAGAAGCAGGCCAACGTTAGCTCATTTACTGGATGAAGGAGTATTTGAACGGTTAGTCGTGTTAAGCCGGAAACATGGGCCCGGAACGATTGATGGGGTCTATGATCTTGGAACGGGGAGGATCCTGTGATGGTCATATTTGGATGTGTCGTACTCATTGCAGGGTGCGGGTGTATGGGATTATGGTTGGCTAATAGAATTCGTCGAAGACCGAGGGAATTACGGGAATGCTTAATGGCTTTGGCACTTCTGGACACAGAAATTGTTTGGGGGGGGACTCCTTTGCCAGAGGCCTTTTGTATTGTAAAGGAGCGCACGGAGTCACCTTGGCAAGAGTTTTTTGCGGACCTTCAAGGACGATTACAGCGAGGAGAGTCAGCAAATACGGCTTGGAAAGAGACCATTGTAAGTCAGAATCCTCATTTTTGTTTGAAACAAGAAGACTGGCAAGTGATCAGTGACGTTGGCAAAGGATTAGGTCGATCGGATCGTACAGAGCAGCACAAACAATTAGAACTCATTCAACGCCAACTCGCTTTAATGAAGGATCAATCGGGAGCCTGGTCTGAAAAACAAGCTAAAATGTGGTCTTATTTGGGTTTCCTTTGTGGGATTGCGGGCGTGCTCATTTTGATTTAATCAAGGAGAGGAGTAAGGGAATGAGCTTTAATCTCATCATTACTGTCGCAGGCATTGGTATCTTGGTCGGAGTATTAGCATCCGTACTCAAAGAATCCGGTCGAAACGAAATGGCTCAGGGTGTTACAATTATGGGCGTTATTGTAGTCCTTTATATAGTAGTACAGTCCATTGCCCAATTATTTACCCTAGTTAAAAGTGTTTTTAACCTTTATTAGGGGGGTAAAACGTGGAAATATGGCAAATCGTAGGGCTAGCCCTGATTGTTACGGTCATAAGTGTCGTTCTTAAGCAGATTCGACCGGAGATTGCTTTGCAGCTTTCGATTCTAGCGGGTGCAACTATCTTTATCCTGATTATTAGTAAAGTAAAAGTCATTGTCGATCTGCTCCAAACGTTAGCAGATCAAGCCAATATCAGTTCTTATTATTTACTCATTGTTTTAAAGATTGTGGGAGTGGCCTATCTTGCTGAGTTTGGCGCCCAAATTTGCAAGGATGCAGGGGAAGGCGCGTTAGCCACTAAGATTGAGATAGCTGCAAAGGTTGCGGTTATCGTTTTATCAATACCTATCATTGTAGCCATAACAGAGTCATTAGTACGACTCGTTCCGTGAGGTGATGTATTTGAGGCGATTCATCTTAAGTTTGATTTTATTTGTCATCCTGTTGGGTGGGACAACTTCTCCTGTACTTGCCGAAGAGGGAACTACGCAACCACCAGCGAAGGTAGAGCTTTTGCAACAGGTTGATTTGAGTCAAATGCAAGGTTTTCTTGAACAACTGGATACGGATGTTCAGAACGCTATGCCAGGGTTTTCGTTAGCCAGCATGTTTGAAGAGTTAAAAAGTGGGAAATTGGATCTCCGGCCGGAAAGATTAGGTCAAACCTTACTGACCGTCCTGGGAAGGGAAATATTGAGCAGTGCCCCGTTAATCGGAAAGTTGCTTATTTTAGCCGTACTCGCGGCCGTGTTGGGACAACTTCAGATTGCTTTTGGTGGGAGTGTCGGTAAAACTGCCCAAATCATGACCTACCTAGTTCTGCTAAGCTTAGCCCTTACTTCCTTTCGCGAGGCCTTAAGTGTCGCCACCGATACGATTGATCAAATGGTCGGCCTCATGCAAACCTTATTTCCGGTTATGTTGACTTTATTAATTTCCATGGGGAATCTGACCAGTGCAGCACTATTTAAACCTCTTATCATGGGTAGCCTGACGGTGTTAGCAACTATTATCAAAACGGTCGTTTTACCACTTTTCTTTCTAGCGGCCGTGCTTAAGCTATTTAATCATATCTCTGAACAGTTCAAGCTTAGTAAGCTCGCGGGACTTTTTGAATTCGCAGGAAAAATTTCGCTTGGAGTGATTATGACGGTGTTTATAGGCGTCATGACAGTTCAAGGGGTGACCGGAGGGGTCGCAGATAGTGTTATCTTTCGAACGGCCAAGTATTCTGCAGATCTAGTTCCAGTCGTAGGTAAATTTTTCAAAGATGCTGTCGAGCTTGTGATCACTTCGGGTTTATTACTGAAAAATGCCGTCGGAATCGTTGCACTCCTTGCCATTGTTGTGATTTGTCTGGGCCCGTTGGTGAAAATTCTAGCGATGATCCTTGTCTTTCGAGTCTCATCTGCCCTTGTCGAGCCACTCGGAGAAAAGGCCTTGGCGGATAGTCTCCAGGATATGTCGAAAAGTCTGATTTTCATCTTAGTTACGGTCGCTTCAGTGGCAGTCATGTTTTTTATGACCGTCGCCGTGGTCGTGGGAACGGGAACCTTTTCGGTGATGTTGCACTAAAGCGTATTGTGCCTAAGGAGGAGAGGACTGTGCAGACGTTACAAGCTCTTGTGCGAAATTTGGCAATGATTCTACTGCTGGCCACCTTTCTAGAAATGCTTCTACCTAATAAATCGATGCGAGGGTTTGTTCAAATGGTGATGGGGTTGTTTGTGATTTCCGCAGTGCTGGCCCCTATTACAACATTCTTACATACCCCGTTGTCAATGGAGATTCCGGCTTGGACAACTTCAACTCCCCAGGATTTACCGGCCATTGCCACGGAAGGACAAGGAATCAAAATGGGTCGGGATGCAGTCCAAGAGCAATACCGTCAAATTTTGGCGCACCAGATTGAAGCGCTCGCGCTGGCCACTAAGGGAGTCGGGGCCGCTGCGGTAGATATTAAATTTGAAGAGGGAGTAGGGGGTGGGCTAGAACAGCCTAAGATTGCCAGGGTACATGTTATCCTGACGTCTATCAAAGGCGAAGTAGCGCCTGTTCAACCGATCACCATCGGGCAGTCCTCAACGGCTGAGACAACACAGTCCCCGAAAGCGGAAGAAGTGAGACAACGAATTGCCACGTTCATAAGCTTATCCAACGATAAAATATTTGTTCAAGAAAGTTAGCAGGCCAATTTTGGAAGGAGGTATTGGATTCGTGAAGTTGATGAAACTGATTTCATCGGACAAAATGTTAATTGGTTTAGTAACGATCATCGCGCTCGGTATGTCTTTTATATACTTAGGGAAAGGTCCAGAAACCCCGTCCCAGAGTATACAGACTAAGTCTACACTGACAACTCCTTCAGCGACGAGTACGAAAATAGGCACTTTGGAAAAAGAATTGGAGAACAAACTACAAGCCAATATTCTACTAATGGAAGGGGTCGGCAAGGTGCAGGTGTCGGTGAGCTTTGCGACGGGACTGAAAAATGAGTATGCCCACAACGACAATGTCACAAAAAACACGTCGAAGGAAACGGATAAAACCGGAGGAACCCGGGAAACAACGCAGGTTACGGAAAATAACCAAGTGGTTATGCCAAATGGCTCATCCCAACCAGTTTTGGTCATGGAGGATCGTCCGGAGATTGCGGGTGTTTTGGTGATCGCAGAGGGGGCACGGGATCCAAATGTGAGAGAAGGGATTCATACAGCGGTGCGAACGCTCCTAAATATTCCGAGCAGTAAGATCACCGTTGTACCGATGGGAGGGACATGATGTTTATTCAGAAATTAAAGCGGCCGATCGTGATGGTCGTGGGTCGTAGATCTCAGTTATGGCTGGCCGGTGTACTGGGCTTGGCGTTGATCCTTGGAGCCGCAGGGGTATGGATAATCACAGCCTCAGCCGCTCCAAACACACACTTTTCCGGCCAAAAGAGTTTGTCGGTCAGTGCTCCAGCAGAGGGGAATTCTATCCAAGTTCAAGTTGAAACGCTTAAGTCAGACGCCTCCGGGGCAAACTACTTTGTAAATTACCGCTTGCAACGCGAACAGTTTCGCCAAGAGACGAAAGCGATGCTCTCAGTGTTGTTAAACTCAACTGTGGAACAGAGTAAAGAGCAAGCGCAAGGAAAATGGCTTGAACTCAGTACTAAAATTCAAAAAGAAGGAGAAATTGAAAATCTTCTCAAGATTAAAGGGTTCCAAGACACGGTCGTAGACGTGCTCCCTGAAAATGTCACAGTGATAGTCTATGCCCCTAGCTTAACCCCGAGTGAAGTCAGTATAATTCAAGACATTATTGTCAGAGTAACCAAAGTCCGGCTGGACAAAATTGTGATAACGACTAAAAAGTAGTTGACTCTCAGACAATTAATGAAGTTGTTGCACTGGTGGAAGCGACAACTTTTTACTTTGTCATAATATATTGTATACTTACACTCATTACGTTGAAAAAGGGTTCTTTGCCCCATATAATAAAACATATGTATATTTACTATGAAGAAATTACCCATTGCATGGATGGTCAAAGATGGGGAAAATACAGAGAGGGGTAACGGCAGTGAAAGCAGTTAAGATTACGGATACGACTTTGAGGGATGCTCACCAAAGTTTATGGGCCACTCGGATGCGTACAGAAGATATGCTGCCAATCCTAACGGATCTAGATGAGGCAGGATTTTTTTCACTGGAAGTATGGGGAGGAGCCACCTTTGATGTCTGCCTGCGTTTTTTGGGAGAGGATCCTTGGGAACGTTTGCGTCTGATCAAGAGTCATGTGAAAAAGACACCACTGCAAATGTTACTAAGAGGTCAGTCCTTAGTCGGGTATCAACATTACCCAGATGATGTAGTACGGGAATTTGTATCGCTGAGTGTGAAAAATGGGATTGATATAATCCGTATCTTTGATGCGTTAAACGATGTTAGGAATATGGTTGTTCCGATGGAAGCGGCTAAAGCGGCAGGGGCGCATGTTCAGGCGTCTGTTGTCTATACCATCAGTCCAGTTCATACGACACAACACTACTTAGATACAGCTACGGCACTCGTGAAACTCGGTGCTGATTCTATTTGTATCAAGGACATGGCTGGCTTGCTCACGCCGTTTAAGGCATATGAATTGGTTGCGCTGTTGAAAAAGGAATTAGGCGTTATGATCCATTTACACAGCCATTATATTGGCGGTATGGCCGTCGGGGCGTACTTAAAGGCAGCAGAGGCAGGGGTGGATGTTATTGACACCGCTAGTGTTCCTTTAGCCTTTGGTGCAAGTCAACCTCCGGTTGAAACCGTCGTTCGGGCGTTTCAGGAAACGGAGTATGATACGGGCCTGAATCTGCGTCATCTGTTTCATATCGCGAAATATTTTGAAGCACTGCGTAAAAGCCGTGGGTTTGATCGCGGTGTGACCCGGATTACGGACATGAGAGTGTTTGAACATCAGGTGCCTGGTGGGATGATCTCCAACCTTGTATCCCAATTGGAAGAACAACGGGCCTTGGATCGCATTCATGAAGTATTAGATGAGATTCCAAAAGTCCGAGCGGAGTTAGGTTATCCGCCCTTGGTCACACCAACGAGTCAAATCGTCGGGACGCAAGCAGTATTAAATGTTCTGAGCGGGGCAAGATATAAATTAGTGCCTGGAGAAGTAAAGGCTTATGTTCGTGGCCTATATGGTCGCCCTCCAGCGCCAATGGATCCTGAGATCCAAAAGAAAATTATTGGGGATGAAGAACCGCTGACCGTCCGTCCTGCTGATATATTGGAACCTGGACTGGCGAAGGCAGAACGAGAAAGTTCAGGGTTAGCTCGTTCTCGAGAAGATATACTCAGTTATGCCATGTTTCCACAAGTTGCCAAGAAGTTTTTTGAGGGTAGAGAATGTGGCGACATTCCGAGAGAGGAAACAAAGGCAGAAAAAGAAACAAAGGCTACTAAGGGAACACGGATAGCCTTGTTATCGAAGGAGGATTCTAAAGTGAATTTAAAAGAAATAAAAGAATTGATCAAGATTATAGATGACACTGAAATCACTGAATTAAACCTTGAAAGTGATGGAGTAAAAGTATCCATTCGCAAAGGGCCAAGTGCGGCTGGCGGGGTTCCTGTCATGGCCCCTGCGCATCAACCGGTCATGGCACTCGCAGCCGCTCAACCAGCGGTACAGCAAGCACCCAGTTCGGAGGGAACGTTGGCTAAAGCTCCGGAATCTGTCCTTTCGGAGAACACAGAAACGATCACTTCCCCTATGGTAGGAACGTTTTATTATGCGCCGTCGCCTGATGCGCCCCCTTACGTCGAGTTAGGTCAGCTGGTCAAGGTAGGACAACCGGTTTGCATTATTGAGGCCATGAAATTGATGAATGAGATTGAGGCAGAAACAGAGGGTAAGATCGTTCAAATACTGGTAGAGAACGGACAACCCGTTGAATACGGCCAAACATTGTTTATCATTGAAAAATAAGGAGAAATAGTATGTTTAAGAAAATCCTGATAGCGAATCGTGGAGAAATCGCCTTGCGCATCATACGGGCATGCCGAGAGCTTGAGATTGAGACGGTTGCTGTCTTTTCTGAGGGAGATCGGGAAGCACTGCACGTAAAGGCTGCGGACGAAGCAGTATGTATCGGCCCAGTAGCGAGTGCTAAGAGTTATCTTAATATACCCAACATAATTAGTGCTGCTGAATTAATGGGTGTCGATGCTATTCATCCTGGGTACGGCTTCTTATCGGAAAATGCCCGGTTTGCAGAGATCTGTGAATCATGTAACATTACCTTTATTGGGCCATCCCCTGAAGCAATTGAAAATATGGGAGATAAGGCCAAGGCACGTAAAACCATGATCGAGGCTGGCGTTCCAGTGGTGCCTGGGTCCAAAGATATTATTACAGATGAAGAAACTGCCGCTACGACTGCCGAAGCTATTGGGTATCCCGTGTTGATTAAAGCGTCTGCTGGTGGCGGTGGCAAAGGGATGAGGGTCGCCCAAAATTCCAAAGAATTGGGCAAAGCGATTCAAGCGGCTCAAAATGAGGCTCAGGCAGCCTTTGGCAACTCGGAGGTTTACCTGGAAAAATATGTTGAAGAACCGAGACATATAGAATTCCAGATTCTAGGTGATAAGTTCGGCAATGTGGTGCACTTAGGGGAACGGGATTGTTCTTTGCAGCGTCGCCACCAAAAACTTTTGGAAGAAGCGCCTTCAAGTGCATTAACTCCGAAGTTAAGGGCACAAATGGGTGCAGTGGCTGTGAAAGCGGCTAAGTCGGCGAATTATTCAAGTGCTGGGACAATCGAGTTTTTGTTGGATCGTCATGGAAACTTTTATTTTATAGAAATGAACACACGAATCCAAGTCGAGCATCCGGTAACCGAGATGGTTACCGGGCTCGACTTAGTCAAGGAGCAAATTCGTGTAGCAGCGGGCGAGCCTCTCGGCTATACCCAAGAGGATATTCAAATTCGGGGTTGGGCAATCGAATGCAGAATCAACGCAGAAAACCCGGATAAGAACTTTATGCCGTCACCAGGGACAATCAAAATCTATCATGTCCCGGGCGGGCCAGGCGTGCGGGTTGACAGTGCAGCCTATCAGGGGTATACAGTTCCTCCCTACTATGATTCAATGGTTGGGAAATTGATTGTCTGGGGAGCCACGAGACAAGAAGCCATTGCACGTATGAAGCGAGCACTTGAGGAATTTGTCATTGAAGGGATTTATACAACGATTCCGTTTCATCTAAAAGTACTAGACAACGCCTTCTACCGCCGTGGAGAAGTGTATACGAATTTTATCCAGCGCCGAATTTTAGGGGAGTAGAATTGAAGAGTCAATGTTCGTCGTTCGACATTGACTCTTCAATCGTAGCCTTTGCCAGATCAGCCTTGATTTGTTATAATAGCATCAATATTACATAGAGGAACTAACCTCACGGGGAGTTTTATACTCTATCGGGCGATTAGTTGAACTTATCTAGGGCTAGATGTATGATGTGTGTAGTTACGATTTGGGGGGTGAAGGCATGGAAAGCTTGGGTTCTGAGAATAGCCTCGGTTCTATTCGCATAGCGGATGAAGTTGTGGAGGTCATCGCCGGCTTAGCTGCTTCTGAAGTGGAGGGTGTAACCGGCATGAGTGGGGGTTTCGTAGGAGACCTGGCACACATGTTAGGGAGAAATAAAAACCTGTCCAAAGGGGTTAAGGTTGAGGTTGGCGCACATGAGGTTGCCGTAGATCTGTTTATAGTCGTAGAATTTGGTGTTTCAATTCCTGCTGTCGCATTGAGTGTACAAGAAGCAGTGAAGGAAGCTATTGAAAGCATGACAGGACTCCTAGTCGTTGAAACAAATGTTCATATACAAGGGGTAAATTTTAAACCATTACCAGAAAGCAAAGAAGAAGAGATTCGTCTGAAGTAGCGTGAACCCCCCCTGGAAATGCCAGGGGGGGTTTCTGAAAGAAGGTACAACAAATGGTTGCCTATGCTATGGGATGTCTTTTGATCCTTGGGGCACTTTGGATTTTAGCCATCACCACAGGGTGGGGGCTTCCCTATCTCTTCCTTGTTCAAGGGTTTGATTGGTTAAAAGTGAATCCTTTGGAAAGTATGGTGGTGGCTGCGTTTTTGTTTCTATTGGGCTTGCTTATAATTATTCAGCCACGCGAAAGAACGGAGCGTGCGTTTCGAACGTCTACCAAAGGGGGAGAGGTCCGAATTTCACAGGATGCGTTGCAGGAAATTATTGCACGAAGTGCCATGGTGTTACCTGGTGTGCTACAGGTTCAATCGAGCCTTAAGGAGCGTGAAACAGGACTTCAGATTATGCTCTATTGCCAATTCGAGCAAGGAGTGATCATTCCGCAGACCTCTGAAGAACTTCAAGCACAGATCAAAACAGATGTTGAACGCTATACTGGGATAAGAGTGACTGAGGTGAAAGTGCTGGTGCGTCGCTTAGAAAAAGCCCGTACGGCACGTGTCCGATGAATGGATTTTGGTCGAAAATTGGAGATAAACTCTTAAAATTTTTAGTTTGGGCCGTCGATAACCATCCGGGCAAACTCATCGGAACTTCCGTTGGGTTTTTCTTGGGTTTACTGATGGTGACTCTTGGTTTTTGGCGAACTATGATTTTAGCGATGTTTGCGGTCGTGGGTTTCGTCTTAGGAAAGGGTCAAGACGAACATAAACAAATTACAGCTTGGTTAGAACGAATTTTAAACAAATATTAGGCATATGAAAGAAAATAACAAGTCAAAGATGCCAAAGTTGATGCCTTGGATATTTTCTTGGATGTGCCTTAGGAGGAATTTCCTTGAGTCGAAGATTAGCCCGTGAAACAGCGTTACAAGTGCTTTTCCAAAGGGACCTGACACAAGAACCGCTGAATATTGCAGAAACTATTCAACTTTGGGCCGGGGAATTTGTGGTTCCTGAAGCCAGTGTAGTCTTTGCCCAAGAATTAGTGGATGGAACAATCGCTCATCAGGATGAAATTGATAAAAAGCTTGCGTCGTTTGCACAGGATTGGACAATTAGCCGTATGGCCAATGTGGACAGGAATGTCATGCGCTTGGCTACGTATGAGATACTTTTTCGTCCGGATATACCGGGGCGGGTGAGTCTTAATGAAGCGATCGAATTAGCAAAGCGATTTGGTGGAGAAGAATCGGCTAAATTCGTCAATGGGATTCTCGACAGAGTTGTTGACAGCGTTTCGAAAGTAGAACAAAAGGGGTCTAGGCCTTGAGGGCAAGTTCGGGCATCAAGCTATCTCAGAAGCACCAAAATGTAGGTTTTGGTGTTTCTTTATAATTTTATGCTATGGTTTAAAAGGTTATTGTCGAGAGATTTCAAACCACTAAACAATCCTGGTGCTCATAATAAGCTTAACAAGCACGTTAACACCCACGTTTTTTGAATTTTCCGCAAATAAATCTTGTATAAGAGGGAAAGATCAGAGAATGAAGAAAAATAAAGATTGTGATTATTAGTACTAGTAGAAGGAGAAATGCCTTACCATCACGAATACTAATATATACACTAGTAATTTAATTATAGTAGCGAAAATTCTCTAAACGTTGAGGAGGGTTCAAATGTACCGCGTCGTTAAAAAGAGACTGCTGGCACCTGTTATCGCCCTATTGGAAGTTCATGCTCCGGCTGTGGCCGCAAAAGTAGAGCCAGGCCAATTTATTATTGTTCGCGTGGATGAGTTTGGTGAGCGCGTTCCGCTTACTGTCATGGATTTTGACCGGGAAAAGGGCACTATCACGATTGTTGTGCAAGATGTTGGATATTCTTCGTCCCTCATATGTGCTATGAATGAAGGAGATAAATTCCAGGATTTTGTGGGGCCACTGGGTGTTGCAACTGACATTGAAAACTATGGTACTGTTGTGTGTGTTGGCGGAGGCCTAGGCAATGCGCCTATTTATCCGATTGCACGGGCTTTAAAAGCAGCTGGAAATCATGTGATTACCGTCATAGGGTCAAGGACTGCGGATCTTCTGATTCTGGAAGAAGAATTGACTGAGGTAAGTAACGAACTTGTTATTGCCACGAACGATGGTAGCAAGGGCGTTAAAGGGTTCGTGACTGACGGGCTAGCTCACGTGTTGAGTCAGGGACATGATGTTAAAGTGATTTGGGCGATTGGGCCTATGGTCATGATGAAAGCAGTTGTGGAATATACGCGGCCTTTAGGTATTAAAACGATCGTTAGTATGAATCCAATTATGGTTGATGGTACAGGAATGTGCGGGGCCTGTCGTATTAGCGTCGGCAATGAGACCAAATTTGCCTGTGTGGATGGACCAGAATTTGATGGACATCTGGTCGATTTCGATTTAGCCATGAAGCGTGTCGCATTTTATAAAGACGAAGAGAACCGGGCAAAGGCTCGGCTGGAATGTGACCATGAAGGGGGGCATCATTAATGGCTGAGAAAGTTAAGAAAGTGAAAATACCTCGTCATGATATGCCCTGTCAAGACCCTCAGGTCAGAGCACATAATTTTGAGGAAGTTGCTTTGGGCTACACTCAGGAAACGGCAGTCGAGGAAGCCAAACGATGTTTACAATGCAAAGACCCAAAATGTCGCGAAGGTTGCCCTGTCGAAGTGCTTATTCCTGATTTTATTAAAAAGGTTGCTGAAGAGGATTTCTTGGAGGCCGGCAAGGTTCTAAAAGTAAAAAATTCCTTGCCTGCTGTATGTGGTCGAGTTTGCCCCCAAGAAACCCAATGTGAAATTAAATGTATTCTTGGAAAAAAAGGGGATCCCGTCGCTATCGGCAGGTTAGAGCGTTTTGTGGCTGACTACGACATAAAATTTGGGGAAGCTAAGTTTGAGAAGCCGGAGCCAACTGGTAAACGTGTCGCGATCATCGGGGGAGGGCCATCCGGATTGGCTTGTGCTGGTGATTTAGCAAAAGCTGGGCATGCAGTGACAATCTTCGAAGCACTTCACGTCGCGGGGGGCGTATTGATGTACGGTATTCCGCAGTTTCGGTTGCCTAAGGAGATTGTGCAGACGGAAATTACGAACCTCAAACAAATGGGGGTTGAGATCCTCACGAATCAAGTGGTCGGAAAAATCACGTCGGTCGATGAGCTTATGGCCAATGGATATGATGCAGTGTTCATTGGCACAGGAGCCGGACTTCCGTACTTTATGAATATTCCTGGAGAAAACCTCAATGGGGTATATTCAGCGAACGAATTCTTAACCCGGACCAATTTGATGAAGGGCTACAAATTCCCCGACTATGTGACTCCTGTGAAAGTCGGGAAAAGCGTTGCCGTGCTGGGTGCGGGGAACGTTGCTATGGATTCCGCTCGGACGGCCTTGCGATTGGGCGCAGAAAATGTGTACATTATCTATCGTCGTTCTCGTAATGAGATGCCTGCTAGGAATGAAGAACTCGAACATGCGGAAGAAGAAGGCATTCAATTCCATCTGTTAACGAATCCCGTTTCCATCGAAGGGGATGAGCGCGGATGGGTTAAAAGCATGACTTGTTTGCGTTATGAACTCGGAGAGCCTGATGCTTCTGGACGGCGTGCTCCGGTTGCAATTCCGGGATCTGAGTATGTACTCCCTATGGATACTGTCGTCGTGGCCATTGGACAAGGACCGAATCCCTTAGTGACAAAGTCCACTCCTGGCCTAGATTTGAATAAACGGGGCAACATTGTTGCCGATGAGGATACCTTAATGACCTCGAAGCCTGGCGTTTTCGCAGGTGGAGATATTGTCACTGGTGCTGCTACCGTTATTTTGGCTATGGGAGCTGGAAAAAAGGCCGCGGGCGCTATCGATCAATATCTTAAAGCAAAGTAACCATGTTCACATAACGATCGCAAGTCACATAAATAAGGCTTGATTTTAGAAAGGGGTGTGTCTATTGGCTCAGTTGTTAGATGGCAAAGCAGTGGCAAAAGTTCTCAAGGAAGAAGTTCGTTTGGAAATTACAAAATGGAAAGAAAAAGGGGTTCAACCTAAACTGGCCGTGATTCTCGTCGGTGATGACCCGGCTTCTGTGGTTTATGCGCGGTCAAAACAAAAAGTTGCTGAAGGTATGGGTATGGCCTTTGAACTCTTCACAATGTCTGGAGATACACCAGAAGCAGATATATTAAAGAAAATTGATGTTTTAAATAATGATAAAGACGTTCATGGCATTATGATTGAGCTTCCCCTTCCTAAGGGAATTTCAAAAAATAAGATTACAACAGCAGTACGACCGGATAAGGATGTAGATGGGGGCCATCCCATGAACCGCGGGTATATTTTAAGCGGCGAAGAGGGCCTTTTTCCAGCCACCCCGGAAAGCTGTATTGAAATACTGCTGCGTTCGGGTGTTGAGATTGCTGGCAAACATGTCGTCTTAGTGGGCCGAGGAGAAACCGTGGGCAAGCCTCTCGTCTTTATGATTTTGAAGTACAATGCCACTGTAACAATTTGCCACTCTAAAACACCGGATCTACCTTCCTACACTCGCCAAGCGGATATTTTAATTGCCGCCGTAGGTCGCGCTAAGATGATCAAGAAAGATTGGGTTACTCCAGGTACAATAGTCGTCGATGCGGGCATCAATGAAATTCCTGGGGGAATTTGCGGAGATGTTGATTTTGAAGGCGTACAAGAAGTGGCTTCGTTGATTTCTCCTGTTCCCGGTGGGGTCGGTTCGTTGACCACTGCTCTGCTTATGCGTAATGTTCTTAAGGGAATCGTTCTGCAAGGGAGGACAAATTAATGGATATGAGTAAAGTATGGGAATGGACTTCGGAAGAATTTCTGACAGTATCTGCAAGCGCCTCGCCGACACCGGGCGGAGGGAGTGTTTCCGCTTATGTTGGAGCACTGGCCGCATCGATGACTTGTATGGTGGCTAACCTCACGATCGGTAAGGAAAAGTTTAAAGATGTAGAACCTCAGGTAAAAGAGATCTTGTCTCAAGCAGAAACCGTACTTTCTGGGTTAAAAACCGGCTTAAGTGAGGATATCGCTGAATTTTCGAATTTCATGGCCGTGTTAAAATTGCCGAAAGGCACCGACGAGGAGAAAACCGTTCGCACCGAGAAATTGCAAGAAGTCCTAGTCTCGGCCACGAATACTCCGCTTGGGATTGCCCAAAATTGCTTTAAAGTATTACAATTAGCACAGGAACTCGCTCCGATCGGCAACAAGGGTGCGATCAGTGATGTTGGTGTATCGGCCTATTTAGCGGAAAGTGCGCTGAAATCTGCGATGCTGAGCGTGGATATTAATCTTCCACAGATAAAAGATGCCGGTTATAAGGAGAAGGTATTAGCTGAGAGAACTAAATTATTCGAACAAGCAGCTGTAATTTGTGCCGATACGGTGGCGGTCGTCCAAAGCAGGATGTAGAACTCCAACCACGAACATCGAACAACGAATATCGACAAGGGGTGAGGATTTATTTCCTTACCTCGTTTTTTTTGGTATTATAGGTATCGAGGTGAAGTTTGTGCCTAAAATATGGACTGTATCTGAGCTCGTTGGCCAAATTGGCCAAGCCCTGCAGGATCGAGCAGATTTTCAAAATTGCTGGATCAGTGGCGAGCTTTCTAACTTTAAGAACCATCGTGCTTCTGGGCACTGGTATTTTACCTTGAAAGACGAGTCTTCCAGTCTTAAAGGGGTTATGTTTAAAAGTCGCTCGGAACGTGTGCGCTTCGTCCCGACCGATGGTTTGAAAGTCATGATTCGTGGAAATATCCGTATGTACGAGCGAGATGGGACGATTCAGCTCTATGCAGAAGAGATGGAGCCAAGCGGGCTCGGCCAACTTTATTTGGCCTTTGAGCAACTTAAAAAGAAGCTTGCCGAGGAAGGTTTATTCGATCCAGTACGTAAAAGGGAGATTCCCCGATTTCCCCGGCGTATTGGGATTGTGACCAGTCCGACTGGAGCGGCAATACGGGATATTCTTCACGTTATGGGGCGTCGTGATCCGCGAATGTCCTGGATTTTGGCGCCAGCCACCGTCCAGGGGGAATCAGCACCGCGAGAAGTAGCTCAAGCTATCGCTCGCCTCAACCGTTATGGAGCGGTCGATGTCATCATTGTTGGCCGCGGCGGTGGGTCATTGGAAGAGTTATGGGCTTTTAATACGGAAGTGGTGGCTCGGGCAATAGCTGCGTCCGCTATCCCCGTGATATCAGCGGTGGGGCATGAAACCGATGTGACCATCGCAGACTATGTTGCGGACCTTCGCGCGCCAACCCCTTCGGCAGCTGCCGAGCTGGCTGTACCTAAATTATTAGATTTACAGTTTCAAGTGGACCAACTACGTGCTCGACTGCAGGGGGCAATGGAGTCAATCATCGAGCGGAAGCGGCAGTACCTAGAAGCAATCGCCAACAAAGGGCCACTCAAAGATCCGTTTTGGCGTATCGACCAGAATCGCCAGCGTCTCGATACGCTGCAAATGCGCCTTCAGGAGACCATGACTAGATTAGTAGCAGATAAAAATGGTATACTAAAGTTATTGGCGGCTAAGCTCGATTTGTTGAGCCCCTTGGCCATTTTGGGCCGCGGATATTCGTTAACTTACGACGCGCAAGGCAACCTTCTTCGTTCTACCGGACAAGTGGAGGTTGCTGAACAGATTCGGATTCGTTTTGCAGAAGGAAGTTTACGCTGCCAAGTGTTAGAGAAGGAGATTTAATCCATGAGCACAAATAAGTTGACGGATGACCTTTTTGATGGAGAATCGCAAGATGCAATAGATAGGCCTGACGCTGAAGAAACCGTCTCCTTGGAAATAGGACTTCAGCAGTTAGAAACGATCGTCAAAGCGCTTGAACAAAAAGACCTTCCGTTGGAAAATGCTTTGAATTTATTCAAAGAGGGTGTGGGTCTTGTTCAGCATTGTTCGAACGTATTGAATCAAGCGGAAAAACAAATGGAAATTTTGCTTGAAGGCCCGGATGGATCGTTGCAGGTAAAACCTGCAAGTCTTGAAATGGAAGGATGAACGTAAAACGTGTTCAAGGAGACCTTTCAACGCTATCTCACTATGATTGAACAGGTCCTCGCAGAATTGTCGTGGGATCAAGATATCTTAAATCAAAGTATGTATTATTCCCTGATGGGGGGAGGTAAGCGTATTCGACCAGTATTGGCTCTCGCCTCTGCAGACGCAGTAGGTGGAAATCTGAAAACACTGCTACCTGCCGTGGTTGCATTGGAACTTATACATACTTATTCTTTAATCCATGATGATTTACCGTCCATGGATAATGACGACTACCGCAGGGGAAGATTATCAAATCATAAAGTATATGGTGAGGCACACGCAATTTTGGCAGGGGATGCGTTGTTAACGTATGCCTTCGAACTTCTGGCAGACCCAGTACTTGCTCAACCTGAGAGACAGCTCCGTATTATTCGTGAGGTTGCTGTTGCTGCAGGAAAAGCGGGTATGGTTGGGGGACAGGTTGCAGATGTGGCTGGAGAAGGAAAGACGCTAACCCTGAACGACATTGAAGATATTCATAAAGCTAAAACAGGTGCGTTGTTGACGGTTTCTGCTCGACTTGGCGGAATTTTAGCGGGTGGTACGGAGGAGCAGGTTCAGGCCTTGACCGATTATGCCCAAGCGTTGGGATTAGCGTTTCAAATTAAAGACGATATCTTAGATGTGGTGGGGGATAGCGAAACCCTGGGTAAACCAGCGGGCAGCGACCTCCGTCAGGGTAAGTCTACCTACGTTACCTTACTAGGACTCGAGGGCGCAGGTCAAGAGTTGCATGCCCAAATTCTTAAAGCTCAGTCCGCCTTAACGTTGTTTGCTGAAGGCGCAATCTTTCTGAGTGAGCTAGCAGACTATATCGAACAACGCCAGCATTGAAAGAGGTCGTGATCATGCCGATTTTTCCAGGGATTTTTTACAATGCAATTCTCGTCTCTGCTCTAACAGCTTGGTTGATAGCCCAAGTGCTAAAAATTGCAGCTAATCTATTTTTACTAAGGAAACTGAATTTTCAACTTATTTTTAGTTCTGGTGGTTTTCCAAGTTCCCACTCCGCGACGGTGAGTGCGTTGACGTTAGGAATTGGGAAATACTATGGTTGGGATTCCCCTATCTTCGCTGTCTCAGCCGTATACGGTATGGTCGTGTTGTATGATGCGGCAGGTGTACGACGAGCCGCTGGGAAACAGGCGGAGGTTCTCAATCAACTGGTCGAACGCTTATCTCAGGGGTCTGATCTTGCCCAAGATCGCTTAAAGGAACTGATCGGCCATACACCGTTTGAGGTTTTCGGGGGTGTGATCGTAGGGATCATTGTGGGCCTCTGGTTATAAGGTATTGGGGTTGGGGAGGGAAAATATTCCGTTGGTAGTGCGTAAACATAAAAGCTGGAAGCATCTTTTGTTTGTCTTTATTGGAAGTTTTGTCATAGCGGCCATTGTCGGAATTAGTTCTGAATTGTTGATGCGCCGGACGTCGTCGTTGTGGATGGCCGCGTTGTTTCTCTTAGCGGTGATCGGGGTTCATATCATCTTTGATATTATTGGAATTGCGGCGACCGCAGCCAATGAAGCGCCGCATCACGCCAAGGCCGCTAACCGTGTCAGAGGTGCCCGCCAAGCCGTTTATCTCGTGCGCCATGCTGATTTGGTCGCGAATATGGCGAACGATGTCGTAGGAGATGTTACCGGAACATTAAGTGGAGTGATGGCCGCTGCGATTGTCATAGATATTATCCGTTTATACCCTACATTTGGAACGAAAGAAATCTGGCTGACGACGCTCATGTTGGCCTTGGTCGCGTCTATTACGGTTACGGGAAAAGCCGTAGGGAAATCCTTTGCCATCCAGGATGCTAATACAGTGATTGCCTGGGTCGGGAGTATCATTGCGACTGTTGAACAAATTACCGGTTGGAATCTGACTGGATCGAAAAAACGAGGAGGTAAGAAGGATGGGACTACTCGAAAAAATTCATGAGCCGAAGGACTTGCGAACGTTGGGCTTGACAGACCTCAAATCATTAGCGCAAGAGATTCGGCAAGAAATGATTGACGTGGTCTCTAAGAATGGTGGACATTTAGCTTCTAACCTCGGAGTTGTAGAACTAACATTGGCATTACATCGGAAATTTGACAGCCCCATCGATCGGATTATATGGGATGTCGGTCACCAGACCTATGTACATAAGCTCCTAACCGGTCGCTCGGACCGGTTTAAAACCATTCGTCAATGCCATGGATTGTCCGGTTTTCCGAAAAGAGCGGAGAGTGTCCATGATTGCTTTGAAACGGGCCATTCCAGTACCTCCATTTCCGCGGCCGTGGGATTTGCCAAAGCACGGGATGTCCTTCGAGAGCGCCACCATGTTGTGGCGGTGATCGGAGATGGGGCAATGACAGGCGGCATGGCTTTCGAGGCCTTGAACCATGCAGGGCATAGTGAGACAAATCTGATTGTGGTCCTGAACGATAACGAGATGTCTATTTCCCCCAATGTAGGCGCTATGTCTTCCTATCTCAACCGTTTGAGGACAGACCCAGTGTATGATAAGCGGAAAGAAGATATCGAGTATCTCTTGAAACGTATTCCTGGTATTGGCTCAAAAGTTGCTAAGGTGGTTGCCAAGGCTAAAGATAGTCTAAAATATCTACTGGTCCCGGGACTGATCTTTGAGGAATTGGGGTTCACATATTTAGGGCCAATTGATGGACATGATCAGTCGCTGGTTGAACAGGTTCTAGAGCAGGCGAAGCAGAAAAAGGGACCTGTGCTTGTCCATGTCGTAACACGCAAAGGGAAAGGGTATAGGCCCGCCGAGGAAAACCCGGGTGTCTTTCATGGAGTGGGTCCGTTTGATCCAGTGACAGGGAAGCTCATCAAGGAATCCGCTCCACCGTCCTTTACGACAGTTTTTGGGGAAACGCTTTGTACACTTGCCAAGGAAGACCCTAAGATCGTGGCCATCAGTGCTGCTATGCCAGGCGGTACTGGCCTTAATGTGTTTGCCAGTCAATTTCCAGAACGTTTTTTTGATGTGGGAATTGCTGAACAACATGCTGTAACGTTTGCAGCGGGATTAGCATTTGGGGGACTTAAGCCCGTAGTCGCCATCTATTCCACCTTTTATCAGCGAGCCTATGATCAAGTGCTACACGATGTCTGTTTACAACAGGCCAATGTTGTGTTAGCGATCGATCGTGCTGGAGTCGTAGGAGATGACGGGCCCACGCATCACGGGGTCTTTGACATTTCCTTTTTTCGGATTATTCCCAACCTCGTGTTTATGGCACCTAAAGATGAAAACGAGTTACGGCATATGCTCTATACGGCCTTAAAACACTGCGGACCGGTGGCGATGCGTTACCCGAGGTCAGCTGGTCAGGGCGTGAAGCTGGATGAAACGTTAAAGGAAATCCCCATTGGCAAAGCAGAGGTTTTACGCGACGGCAGTGATGTGACGTTGATTGCGGTTGGACCGATGGCCTATACCTGCCTTCTGGCGGCAAATGAATTACGCCACAGGGGGGTAGATGCTGCGGTCATTAATTTACGATTTATTAATCCGCTCGATCGCGAACTCCTGTTACAATATGCCCGCATAACAAAACATTTTATTACCATTGAAGACAATGTCTTAAAAGGTGGTATGGGAAGTGCTATCCTCGAGCTTCTCGAAGAGGCAGGCGTTGAGGAGATAGCCGTTGAACGCCTTGGTTATCCTGGATTCGTGGATCAGGGATCGATTTCTCAACTTCATAGTGCCCATGGATTATCTGTTCAAGGAATATTGCAAGCAGCAGAGCGCTTACAATTGATTCGACGCGCCGTGCAATCCTAGGTGAGTGAGGGCCTGGACAGAAGGAAGGTAATGAGACACTGTGGCTAAAGGAAAAGAACGAATCGATGTTTTAATGGTCAGAAATGGCTTAGTAGCCAGTCGTGAGAAGGCGAAAGCAACAATTATGACAGGAATCGTGTTTGTCGGTGGGCAGCGTGTAGACAAGCCCGGCACGGAATTACCAATAGATGTCTTGATCGAACTGAAAGGGGACACCCTGCCGTTTGTTTCTCGAGGTGGACTAAAACTTGCTAAAGCAGTGGAAACCTTTCAGCTGCCGTTTAAGGATCAAGTGGTGGCGGATATTGGCTCTTCGACTGGGGGTTTTACAGATTGCGTCTTGCAAAATGGCGCCCAGCGAGTGTATGCGGTGGATGTAGGGTATGGACAGCTTGATTGGAAACTCCGGTCTGACCCTCGTGTTGTCTCGATGGAACGGGTGAACGCCCGCTATCTTACACAAGATTCCCTGCCGGAGAAGGTCGATTGGGTTGTTTCAGATGTCGCCTTTATCTCAATTACGAAGATATTTACAGCCATGTTAGCCATTCTTAAAGACGATGGACAAGTCTTGACCTTAATAAAGCCCCAATTTGAGGCTGGACGAGAGTTTGTGGGGAAAAAAGGCGTCGTAAAAGATGGTAAAATTCACAAGCAGGTTCTGGAGGCTGTCCTTAGTCAGGCAGAAAATGCCGGCTTTCAGGTCTTGGGTTTGGACTATTCGCCGATTCGCGGCCCCGAAGGGAATATTGAATACCTTGCCTGGCTGGCCCTACAAAGGGATTCAGAGAAAATAGATTGGCATTTAGAGCTGGAACGTGTGGTTCAAAACGCTCAGAAAGAGACGGAGTGACGGATGGAAAGAGTCGTTGGTTTATGGCTCAATAAGAGTAAACCGGAAGCCCAGACGTTAGCCCTATTAATAAAGCCTTGGTTTCAAGCCCGCGGGTGGGACGTTTTAACAGATTGGGAAGATATTGTAGCACGTAAAGCGCGATTTCTTATTTCCCTAGGTGGCGATGGAACGCTTCTTCAAGCAGCTCGAGAAGGTGCATCGTACGGGATCCCTGTCTTGGGTGTGAATTTTGGGCGGTTAGGGTTTCTATGCGAAATTGAGCGGGGAGAGGTTTTTGAAGCTTTAGAGAAAATTCTGCGTCAGGAATTTGTTATCCAAGAGCGTTTAATGTTGAGCGCCGTGGTTAAGCGGATCGAGGCAGACGTTCTTTCTCTGCTCGTTTTAAATGACGTTGTATTTTCTAGGGAGAATGGGGCTGGCATGATAACGCTCCAGGCCAATCTATCGGGGGAGCCTTCCTTCAGTTATCCGGCCGATGGCTTGATTGTGGCGACTCCAACCGGCTCGACCGCCTATTCACTTTCAGTAGGTGGGCCGATCCTCAGTCCGAATGTCCAAGCAATTTTGCTAACTCCTTTGGCTGCGCATACCTTGTCTGCGCGTCCTATGGTAGTATCCGATCAGGAAGAGATTGAGATTATTTTAGCCTGTGGGGAGCAATGCCTAGTGGCCTTTGACGGACGGAATAGTGTCAGGATTCGCTCCGGAGAAACGGTAGTGATAAAGACTGCCCCGATAAAGGCTCAGCTAATTCGTGTGGGAAGCCGAAGTTTCCCCCAAGTAGTTCGAGAAAAATTGAGGGACCGTTGGCATGAATGAAGTACCCTCATTTTAGAGAAGTGGGGGTCTCGGAAATTGGATAAGTACGGGGAGGCTCGTGGATGAAAGCTCGTCGTCAAATGAAGGTTCAAGAAATTATCACTAAAGAGATCGTTCGTACTCAGGAAGATCTTGCCGATAAATTGCATCTTGCAGGCTTTGATGTCACTCAGGCAACCGTCTCACGAGATATTAAGGAAATGGGCCTGATTAAAGTTCCCAGCGCCGGTGACGATTATCGCTATGCTGTATCAGCTGAAGCACACCCCGCTAATCTTCGAGATCGCCTCAAGCGGTTGATGCGCGAGACAGTCGTTTCGATAAACGATTCGGAAAGCCTTATAGTTATTCGAACCATTCCAGGGAATGCACATGCGTTAGCGGCGGTCCTGGATAATAGCAATTGGGAAGAGATCATCGGCACGGTGGCGGGGGATGATACGATTCTTCTGGTCATTAAGCCAAAAGAGGTTGTCCCAACGGTCTTAGAACGGCTTATCACTTTGCTGGGATAGGAGTGACATTATGCTATCTGAGTTGCACATCGAAAATTTCGGTCTGATGGAAGCAGTTCGCTTAAATTTTGGCCCCGGGTTGACGGTGTTTACGGGAGAGACTGGTGCAGGGAAATCAATGCTAATAGACGCGCTGGGGGTTCTCCTAGGTGGACGGGCCAGTGCAGAACATATCCGGCATGGTGAAGCGAGAGCGCGACTTGAAGGGGTCTTCGAAGACCTTGCACCGGAGTACTTAATGAGGCTTGAAAAGGCGGGTTATCCGGTTGAAGAGGGTCAATTATTTCTGTATCGTGAAATGAACTCCTCGGGGAAAAATATCTGCAGGGTTCAAGGTCGGACAATCCCGTTGAGCCTTTACCGTTCTCTTTGTGAAGGGCTTGTCGATATACACGGTCAAATAGAACATCTGTCTCTCTTTCGCCCTGAAACCCACCGGGATCTCTTAGATGCCTTAGGGGGACTTCAGGCTGAGGTTGCGAAGGTGAATGAGGCTGCGAAAGCCTATCAATTAGTTATCCGCAAGGAACGAGAGTTGTCCATCTCCGAAGAGGACCGCCGGAAACGAGAAGAAATCCTGCGCTATCAAATTGAGGAGATCGATCAGGTGAACCCAATTCTTGGTGAAGAGGTGGATCTTACCCAAGAGAAGAAACGCTTGAGTAATGCAGAACGCATTACGAGTCTGGCATCGGATGCTTACGGCGCACTATATGACGGCGCACAGGGTAAGCTTGCAGTTTTCGATCTGATGGGTCAGACACTTAAGGCGCTTCAAGAGCTGGCCCGGCTGGATGAGACGTTTAATGTTGTCGAGCAAGTTGAAACCATCTATTATGGAGTTGAAGACCTAGCGGATCAAGTTAGGGTGTACAGGGACAATTTTGAGTTTGAGCCAGGGAGACTTGATCAGATTGAAGAGCGACTGATTCAGCTAAGTAGGCTCAGAAAATACGGGATGATCCTGGAAGAGGTTTTGGAAAAACGCCAGGAAATGTTTCAAGAGCTAGATAAAATTACTCATGTCCAGGAACATTTTGAAACAATCCATCAAGAGAAGATAGTGACGCGAGGCGCCTACGAGGCAGTTGCCCTCAAGCTCAGCCAAAAGCGCCTTGAAATTGCGGGGCGGATCGAGGGTAGTCTCGCCTTGGAACTCGCGGATCTGAGCTTAGAGCGAAGCCGATTTGAAGTTCGGTTCGTACCCAATTCGGAGCCGACAAATGGCGGTGCAGAGTCCGTGGAGTTTTATTTCTCCGCTAACTTGGGAGAACCTCCGAAACCCTTGGCGAAAGTCGCATCTGGAGGAGAGATGTCTCGCTTAATGTTGGCGTTGAAAAGTTTACTGGCCAAAGTGGAGTCGGTAGGTACGTTTATCTTTGATGAAGTGGATAGCGGGGTCGGTGGTAGGACAATTCACAAAGTGGGTGAAAAACTGGCCAAGATCGCCCAAACTAAACAGGTTTTTTGCATTACCCATGCTGCACAAGTAGCTGCATTTGCAGATGTTCATTATGGCATTGTGAAAGAAGAAAATGGCGGTAGGACACGGACTCGGGTTGAATCCTTGACAGAGTCTGATCGCATTGAGGAACTCGCTCGCATGCTAGGAGGCGGGGAAGTAGAGATTACGCGTAAACATGCCAAGGAGTTATGGCAACGATCTGGGCAACATTAACACCAGTCAGCAAGTACTAGATACGCGTGTGTTCCTTCACTCCAGCGATGGCCGGACTAATAATTATTATTTATTTAATGAATTCTTGAGATTTCTTTGGTTCAAGACTGCACAAACTAATTATGCAGTCTGTTTTTTTTGCCTAAATTGCCAAACTCTTAGAGAACTTGGAACAGATTTCACAGGATGAAAGAACCGTTATTTGGACAATTTAAATAAGAATTCAAATCACTTTATTATTGTCTGCTGCTCTAAACCGGGAACTAAGCACAGGAGAAACGAATGGAGAAAAGAGTGGAGGATGATAAGAGAATGAAAAAAAGGAGAGTACTAATCGTTATCAGTCTCTTGCTCTGTACCTTTCTCAGTTGGGATCGCAATTTTCAACAGCTGGTTCAATTTCCCGAGCATGTAAGTCAAGTGCAACCTGAATTCAAGGGAATCTGGTCTCAATTAATCAAAGTTGAAAAAGAAGTTTCATCAAATCAAAGCATTCCCGTCTCATCCAGCTTGGGGTCAGAAAAATTTCAAGTAGTGTACAAGTTGTTCGGAATTTTTCCTTTGAGGTCTAGTGAAGTTGAAATTATGCCCTCGTTGAAGTTATTACCGGGTGGGCAGTCCATTGGTGTTACGTTGCAGACAAAGGGTGTTATGGTGGTCGGACAAGCCCCAGTCATCGACAAAAGTGGCAAAAAGGCATTTCCTGCTAAGGAAGCTGGAATCGAAGTCGGCGATATTCTCTTGAAAATTAACAACGCAGAGGTCCATACAGATCAAGATGTCTCAAATGCAGTTCATCAAGCAGGTGAACAAAAAGAAAGTGCCAATGTCATGTTCAAACATCAAAATCAAATTCTTGAAAAAGTACTAAAACCCATCTTTTGCGTGGAGACAGGACGGTACCGTGTAGGATTATTTGTTCGTGATGAAGCAGCTGGGGTAGGAACCCTTTCTTTTTTAGACCCAATTTCAAAACGATTCGGTGCGCTTGGACACGTTATCACCGATGCTGACACAAACCAACAAATCGAAGTCTCTAACGGAAAAATAATGGCTTCAACCATCTATGCCATCGAAAAAGGAAAGCGTGGTCACCCCGGTGAAAAAATCGGTTCATTTGTCTCAAATTCGCCGTTTACAGGAACCATAGAAAAAAACACCATGACAGGAATTTTCGGCATATTACAGGGTCAAGCAGTGAATCCTTATTTTAAGGAAGCAATTTCAGTCGGCTGGGAATCCGAGGTTAAAGTTGGTCCAGCTAAGATTTATACCGTAATTCAGGGGGAAAAAATCGAGGAGTTTGATATCAAAATTGAGCGCGTAATGCATAATCGTACGGATAGCAAAAATATGATTGTTCGTGTGACGGATCCGCGGCTACTAGAAATAACGGGGGGCATAATACAGGGTATGAGTGGAAGCCCAATCGTCCAGGACGGTAAAATCATTGGTGCTGTAACTCATGTTTTTGTGAACGATGCAGAGCGCGGATACGGAGTGTTTATCCAGAATATGATCAATGAGGTTAGTCCTTTAGGTGAGAAGAAAGCGGCATAGAAAAGAGAATGAATTTGCATTAAATTACACGAGGAAAGAGTAGCCTTTTTATAAAGGGCTACTTTTTCTTATATAAACGAATATTTAGCGTCTGTAAAAGAAGGAGTATAGAAAACAATTGTCGAATAAATTCAATATTATGTTCTATGTTGAGGAGGATACAGGACAAATGCAAAGACCTATACGAGTCTTGTTAGTAGATGACAACCGAGAATTTGTCGAGATAATCAAAGAATTTATAGAACGACAAGAAGATATGACGCTGGTTGGGGTCGCATATCACGGGAATGAGGCTCTAGAACTAATCTATCGGGAAGAACCACACGTGGTGATTCTAGATATTATTATGCCCCATCTCGATGGCTTAGGTGTGCTTGAAAAACTCCAAAATGTAGCTCAAAGACCGCGAGTTATTATTTTGACAGCCTTTGGACAGGAATCAATGACACAACGTGCTGTGAATTTTGGTGCGGATTATTACTTGTTAAAACCTTTTGATTTGGATACATTAGGTAAGCGCATTCGTCAAATACATGATGGCTTTTCAGATTCCTCGAATCAGGCTTCGTTCACGAGCCTGGTGACTCACGGAGATAATACATCAAATTCACAGATTTCTAGTGGACCCTCGGCGCCGACGAGTAAAAATCTTGAAGTTGAGGTCACCCGAATGATTCACCAGATGGGTGTGCCGGCGCATGTCAAAGGATATCAGTATTTACGGGATGCTATCGTTAGCGTCGTTGTGAATATATCGCTTCTCGGGGCTGTAACTAAAGAGCTTTACCCCATGATCGCTGTAAAATATCACACGACCCCAAGTCGTGTTGAACGGGCCATCCGTCATGCCATTGAATTGGCGTGGGATCGTGGAAATGTGGATTTTATGAATCGCTTTTTTGGCTATACCATTAATATCGATCGTGGAAAGCCGACGAATTCGGAGTTTATCGCTATGGTTGCTGATAAATTACGTATGGCTACCATGTACTAAGAGTAGGGGCATAGTAATAACCACTGCAACAAACTTTCTTAACGCAAACATCTCTAGATTAAAAAACTGGAGGTGTTTTTGTCATGAGACAAAAACATCCTGTATGTAAGGGGCATGAAGGAGATTAAAAAAGAAAAAAAAGACCTCCGCGGCCGGAAGTCTTTTGCGCAATGTCCCATAGCTATGCTTTAGTCTTTGACTTTATGGGACAAGATTATTATTTCTGTGCTGGGAAAGTAAAGTCCCTGTTGGTCCCTACATAATATATATACGGGAGCGAGCCGTCATTTGAGGGGGTCTCCAAGGGATTTGACGGCTTTTCATGGGGTCTATGTTTAAAGTCGATTCTTTTTATAGTAGTCAAAGAGTAATATGCAAAAGGCTATAATAAAGGATTATTTTAGAACATTTTTAAGGAGGAAGCACGTTGGCATACCTAAAATTTAGTGAAATAGAGAAGGATTTGAGACTCGGCGAATATTTGGCAACGTTCGAACATGCTACTGACAACAATTCAATGAAAGCATTTTTCTTCGAACCAGATGGCATCCATGGCTTGGGACATATGAAAAGAGTCCTATTGATAAACTTGATATTTGCCTACCTGGAGAACCTAAATTCCAGAGATATTAATATTTTGGTTAATTGCTCTTTATTTCATGATATCGGAAGAATCAATAATTCTGGCGAAGCGCTCCACGGAACTTTATCCTATGAAAAAGCAGTTAAGCACAATCTGCTAAAGGATAGTCCAGAGGATGAGGATAGTCAAATAACCAAGCTAATAATAACAACTCATTGTATAGATGATAGCCTTATTCCCTCAAGGATCAAGGATTACAAAGGTATAGAAGACAAGGAAAGATGTTTAAAGTTATTAAATATATTTAAGGATGCGGACGGTTTAGATAGAATAAGATTTGGAGGTTTGGATGTGCGCTATTTAAGAACGAAACATGCGCCAGAGTTAGTGTTACTTGCCGAGAAATTGGTTAATGATATACGATAACCCTAAGAAGACCTGATACTAGGTAATTAAGGAAAGAGGGAGAACATTGGAAGAACAAAACCGAATGGAAGAGCGCATTGATGGAGAGGTGCTTTTTGAGGGGCGATTAATCCGTGTGGAACGGGATAAGGTTCGTTTGCCGGATGGATTGGAGGCGTCTCGTGAGGTCGTTAGACATCCCGGAGCCGTGGCGATCATCGCTTTGCAAGATGACCATGTTCTGATGGTCCGTCAATACCGATATGCTATTGCTCAGGAAACTCTGGAAATCCCGGCAGGGAAACTTGATCCGAACGAAACTCCCCTGGCTTGTGCTCAGCGAGAACTTCGCGAAGAAACTGGTTATCGAGGGACCATAGAACATCTCAGCACATTTTATTCCACGCCAGGTTTTACAGATGAGGTGATGCATCTTTATCTGGCTCGAGATTTGCTATGGGATCCACTTTCACCGGATGATGACGAATTCATTGCCCTAGAAAGAATCCCCTGGGATGAAGCGGTACAAAGGGCCCAGCAAAACGGGTTTAACGACGCTAAAACCATTCTGGGGATTTTGCTCGTTCAGGGAAGAGTCTAATGTTTTTTGCGTAGAGTTGTGGACATACTTTCCCTCGCCGTGGAATAAAATCCCATAAGAACGTATGGGAGGGGTGCGAAGAATGTGGAAACAACTCGGCGAACACATTCGTCAGTATTGGGTCGTTTATCTCACGCTTTCGAGTGTCTATCTTGCAGGTGTGGTGTTTGGGGCAATCGGAGTCAGCGCTTTGGGAGTGGCTGAGACATCCTACCTTGGTAAATTCCTAGATACCCTGTTGAAAAGTCAGCCGTCGAACTTAGATCCTGCTTTCTTGGGGCAGCTTGCCAGGGATATGTTTATTATGATGGCGGGAATTTGGATCTTAGGACTTACGATTATTGGGGCCCCCTTAGTTTATCTCATTGTCTTCACACGGGGATTTATTCTAGGCTTTACAGTTAGTTTTATCATTGGCGTTAAAGGTACCCTCGGGCTCGGCCTGATCCTAGCCACAGTCCTGGTGCCCGCTCTCTTGGCTATTCCGCTATTACTTCTTGGGGCAGGCTTGGCAACTATTTTTTCATTTTTGTTGCTGCGCGGTAAAGCCAGAGGGGAATCGCTGCGCAGGGAATTCTTCTATTACACGGCGGCAGCAACCTTTGTTTCGCTCGGAGCGGTTGTGGTTGGTGTCGCACAAGGGTATTTTTCCATCCTTGGGGTACGCTTATTTGGGCTCTAAGGGTTTGCTATTAAAGGCTAAGGCTAAGGCTGAAGGTCTAAGTTCACTATAATCGTCGAGTGGAACCCGTTGCATGGGTACCACTCGTTTTTTTATACTTATCAGAAAGTATAACTTAAGTTACATACTGCAAGAAGGCTAATACGTGCGAAGACAGTGTCTTCGTCTGTAGCATAAGCGCAACTAAGGCGGCCCCGTCGCCTGTGGCTGACAGAATGACTAATACGTGCGAAGACAGTGTCTTCGGCGCCAGCCAAGTTATCTTTATATATGCCTATTTAGGATAAGGACAATCAGGGAGTGCATAGATTTAGGGATAGGGGGGTTAGTATAATGCCAGCAAAACAATGGAGAAGTTTTTTCCTGTATCTCGGAAGGGTATTTATCCTCCTTATTTTACTTGCCGTGCTCTTACCGAAATTTGTGGCTGTATGTAACATCTGGATGTCCTCACTATTACATAGTGAGCAGAAACCGATCGGTAATCCACTGCGCGTCGAAGAACCAGGCTGGAGCAAGTTCGTCATTCGACTGTTCCCTGCTACTCGAAGTGATAATTAGTACTGGTGTAAAAGTGGAACAAGGAAAATCCCCGCCTTGTGTAGAATGTAGATGAAAAGGGGGAGATCAAGTGACCTCCGATGAACAGCTTACGAAACAGTACCTAACCTATTTAAATGTTGAACGGGGACTTTCGGAGAATACACGGCAGTCGTACGAGCGAGACTTGCGTCAACTTTTAGTCTTTCTTAAGCAGCGCGACACAGATTTCACCAGGTGCGAGGGCAATGACCTCTTTTTATTCTTTCTCAAATGGAAGGAAAAAGGAAAAGCGCCTCGTAGTATTGCTCGAGGTACCGCAACCCTACGAGGATTTTTTGCGTTCTTAGTCGATGAAGGGAAAAGAAATGATAACCCGAGCACCTATTTGGAGACCCCGAAATTAAATCAACCTCTTCCGAAGGTGTTATCGGAAGCGACAATGGATGAACTTTTACAAGTAGGGGATGAGTCCGTTCTCGCCCTACGAGATTTGGCGATGCTGGAGGTGCTCTATAGTAGTGGTCTTCGTGTTTCTGAACTGATTGGGTTACATTTGTCGGATGTATCGTTGGACGTCGGATATGTTCGCTGTATCGGTAAAGGAAGTAAGGAACGGATTATCCCCTTAGGCGAACCTGCAGTCATGGCCATTGAACTTTATTTAAAAGGATTACGAAAGCGTCTATGTGGCAAGATTAAAAGCGATATTCTTTTTCTGAATGCCCATGGTCGCCCCTTAACGCGCCAGGGAATGGTGTACATATTGAAAAAATGGGGACAAACTCATAATCTCGAACGGACAATTTCGCCCCACATGTTTCGCCATAGTTTTGCAACGCATCTTTTGGAGCATGGGGCAGACCTTCGTTCAGTTCAGGAATTGCTGGGGCACGCGGACATTTCAACAACTCAGATTTATACGCATCTGACGAGGAAACGCTTGTTAGATGTTTTTCAGAGAGCTCATCCGCGCGCGGATTAAGGCATATCGACTGGTTATTTTCTTGAATTTGCCTAAGAGTAAGGACTAAGGAGTGAGGGAAGTACATGTCGCGGAGAGTAATTATCATTGTTTTAGACAGTGTCGGAATCGGAGAGATGCCTGATGCAGCAGAATACGGGGATTTGGGGAGTCATACCTTGGGTAACATCGCCCTTCGTCGGGGTGGACTCCAAGTTCCGTATCTTCAAAAGCTTGGCCTGGGGAATATCGAGCCAATTATTGGAGTTCCTGCTCATCTCTCACCAGAGGGGAGCTTCGGTAAAATGGCTGAACGGTCTCCTGGTAAGGATACGACCAGTGGACATTGGGAGATGGCTGGGGTAATTTTGAAGCGAGCGCTTCCCACCTTTCCCCATGGTTTTCCTAAAGAGTTTATTGCTCGTTATGAGTTAGCAATTGGGCGCGAGGTAATTGGCAACGAAGTTGCCTCTGGCACGGAAATTATACAGCGTCTTGGAGCAGAGCATGTGCGGACAGGAAAGCCAATCGTCTATACTTCGGCTGATTCGGTGTTTCAAGTAGCAGCCCATGAAGAGGTTCTCCCGCTGTCGGAGTTAATGCGCCTATGTCAGATCGCACGCGATATGCTGACGGATGAGCTGCAAGTCGGACGAGTGATTGCGCGGCCATTCCTCGGGGAAGATGGACAATTTTATCGTACACCCAATCGGCATGATTTTGCGCTTGAACCTCCTCACAAAATTTTGCTGGAATATGTGCAGGAACGCGGGCTGGAGGTTTGCGCAGTGGGGAAGATTCATGATATTTATGCGGGGAAAGGAATCACGGATTTTGTGACCACGCAGGGAAATATGGAGGGTGTCGATAAGACTTTAGATTATATGGCCAAGGTGAAGTCGGGGTTGATTATGACTAACCTTGTTGATTTTGATATGCAGTATGGCCACCGCAATGATGTAGAAGGCTATGCGCGTGCGATCGAAGCCTTCGATGCACGCTTGCCAGAAATCTATGCCTCCCTGCGTCCCGAGGATATGCTGATTATTACTGCTGATCATGGCTGTGATCCAACCCGACCGGGCACGGATCATTCTAGGGAATATGTTCCGTTACTAGTTCATGGGACAACCCTGAAGAAGGGGTCTAATCTGGGTGTGAGATCCAGTTTTACGGACTTAGGAGCAACCGTAGCCGAGTATCTAGAGACTGAGCCACTCCCTAATGGGAAAAGTTTTTATTCAGAAATTCAAGGAGGATGAACTAGATGATCACAGAAATGGACTATAATAATAAACTGGCTGAAGCACGCCGTTACCTCGAGGTGCGTGTCTCGTTGTTACCGAAACTAGGTATTATACTCGGCTCGGGGTTAGGCGCGTTTGCCGAACTTGTCGAGGAAAAAGTAGTGATACCTTATAAAGACATTCCGCATTTTCCAGTTTCCACGGTCGAAGGACATGCTGGGCAATTGGTTTTCGGTAAAGTTCAAGGCCAATCGGTTGTGGTAATGCAAGGGCGCTTTCACTATTACGAAGGGTACTCGATGCAGGAGGTAACCTTCCCAATTCGCGTTATGCAAGTACTCGGAGTGACCGGTCTCATCGTCACGAATGCAGCCGGGGGGATAAATCCTGCTTTTCGTGGGGGTGACCTAGTTCTCATTAAGGATCATCTTAATTTAATGGGCGACAATCCTTTGCGGGGAGCTAATTTATCGAATTTAGGCCCGCGTTTTCCCGACTTGAGTGAGGGGTACAATGTGGAATGGCGTCAAAAAGCGTTAGCGATGGCAGGGGAATTCGGAATTCGTCCCCAGGAAGGGATCTATGCAGCTATGAGTGGCCCCAACTATGAATCACCTGCCGAGATTCGATATTTGCGTACGATCGGTGCAGACATGGTCGGTATGAGTACCGTGCCAGAAGTGATTGTAGCTAACCATGGTGGAATGCGGGTTTTGGGCATCTCTTGTGTGACTAACATGGCGGCAGGGATTTTACCCCAAAAACTTAATCATGCGGAAGTCATGGAGACGGCTGAACGGGTAGGAAAGCAATTTGTGAGCTTTGTACAGGCCTTAGTAAAGGTGCTTTAGGTGTAAGATTCCCTTAAAACAATGTTTGAAGAGAGCAGAAAGAGTGATTCGTATGCGCATGGTGGACTTGATTGAAAAGAAGCGGGAAGGGGAGCCTCTTTCTACAGAAGAAATTCGTTTTATCATCCAGGGCTATGTCCATGAAGATATCCCAGATTACCAAATGGCAGCCTGGGCTATGGCGGTATTCTTTCGAGGGATGTCGCTCGAAGAAACGGCTGCACTCACCCTATCGATGGCTCAAAGTGGAGATCAGTTAGATCTTTCCAGCCTTGGGGGGCGGTTTGTGGACAAACACAGCACAGGAGGAGTGGGGGACAAGACAACACTCCTGCTAGGACCTATGGTCGCAGCCTGTGGCGTACCTGTGGCGAAAATGTCGGGGAGAGGGCTTGGACATACCGGAGGAACGATCGATAAGCTCAGCTCGGTGCCAGGTTTTAGAGTGGAGCTGACACAGGCGGAGTTTTTGGCGCAAGTGAAGAAAATCGGTCTATCGGTTATCGCCCAGACGGGAAATCTTGTGCCTGCCGACAAAAAGCTTTATGCTCTTCGGGATGTAACGGCGACCGTAAGCTCGATTCCTCTGATCGCCTCTTCGGTTATGAGTAAGAAAATCGCCGCTGGAGCACAGGGAATCGTGTTAGATGTCAAGTGCGGCTCAGGTGCCTTTATGAAGACGGTGGAAGAGGCGCGGGTTCTGGCGACGACAATGGTGAATATAGGGAAAGAACTGGGGCGGCAGACCATTGCAGTGCTGAGTAATATGAATCAACCACTTGGCCGAGCTGTGGGAAATAGCCTAGAGATCCTCGAAGTGGCTGATGCGTTACAGGGAAAAGGACCAGTCGACTTAATGGAGGTTAGCCTAGAGCTCGGGGCATGGATGCTAGTGGCAGGTGAGGTCGTTGCTGATGTCGAGACTGGAAAGGAGAAGTTGCGTCAAAGCTTGGAGAGCGGGGCGGCGTGGGACAAATTTCTGGCCTTTATCACCGAACAAGGGGGAGATGCGCGTGCGGTTGCCGATCGGAAACTGAGCGTCGCTCCTTGGAATCTTCCCATTCTCGCGTCTGAGTCGGGTTATGTTCAACCGTTTGACGCACACCAAATTGGGGTCTTGGCCATGGCTCTCGGGGCTGGTCGCCTGACAAAAGAAAGTTCGATCGATTTAGGGGCAGGGGTTATCCTAGTTAAAAAGGCGGGAGAGTGGGTAGAAGCGGGAGCACCTGTCTTGCAGCTCTATTGTAGTGATAAAGAAAAGTTAGCAGAGGGCCTCGAACTTGCCGAAAAACTTGTTTCTGTGGGTAGCAAAGCCCCCGAGTTGCCACCGTTAATTGAAGAAATTATTCTGTAGGGCATAATGCACCGTGCCCTTGTGCGGAACAGCATGGCCGATTATCATAAAATCCTCCTCCTGACGTATGCATATAGGAGTAAGCGGTACGACGGAAAAGGGCACGTTACATCGTGTCCCTAGGGAGGGGGATTAAATTATGGGGCGCGAGAAAAAGATTTACCCTTTGGCCGAGGGCTTAACAACCGCAGATACATATGCAGTGATAGGAGATGCCCACAAATTCCAGAAGCATAAACATGCCTGGAGAGTTTGGCGGACATTAAAAGAGTTTGGTTGTGTTGCTTATCCAGTTGCTGAGGATTTAAAGCGTATAGATGGGAGTAAAGTTTATTCGAGTTTGGCTGAACTGAAGGACAAAGTGACGGTCGTTGTACCTTGCCTGCTCCCGGAGAGACTCAGGTCTCTGGTCGCCGAGGTTGTGTCTGCTGGGGGCACCACGATCTGGTTTCAAGAACAAACGTGGACCCCAGAATTACACCAAGAATGCCGGAGTGCTGGCATCAAGGTGATTCGCGGTTGCGTATTGCGGCATAAAGTTTATCCGTCCATGGGCTTGCGCTATTTAAAACCCTGCTATTGGCACGGTCTGAAAGATACTAAGGTGCCTTTGAAACGCTATGGCAGGTTTTAGGAGTCAGTCGGAGTCAGTCGGAGGATGTGTCTTGTCCTGGGGCATTGTTTGCGTTTATTGACGGACAGTAAATTCGCTCCGGGTGCTCCCAAAGCAGAGCAACTTCCTCTAGTTTGAATGCAAGCAAGAACCGTCCCCACTTGCACTACTCGGAAAAGTAACAAAGCCTATAGGTTCCCGTTGATGGGAACCTATAGGCTTTGTTACTTTTTCACACATACTCTTTAACCTTGGTCGAATCTAAGCCAAATTCATTTATATTTACCCAATATAATTTTCATTTTCGGGAATAATAACAACACACTATAACTAGATGAGGAGGGTTTAAGATGCGAAAAAGTTTAGCAATCGTTTTAGCCATGATGCTTATGCTAGGAAACATAGTCGTAGCTAACGTCCATACGGTACTGGGAGCTGAAATAGAAACAGACGCTACAAGTGCTATTTTGATGGACGCGGCCTCAGGCCAAATTCTCTACGAGAAAGAATCACATAAAGAATTAGCCCCAGCAAGTGTCACGAAACTTATGACCTTATTGGTGGCAGCAGATGCAGTGGCTAGTGGAAAAGTAAAATTAACGGACACAGTGACAGCCAGCGAGAATGCTAGTAAACTAGGCGGTTCTCAAATCTACCTGAAACCAGGAGAAACCTTTTCTTTAGAAGAGATGTTGTACGCCATAGCCGTTGGGTCAGCGAATGATGGGTGTGTCGCCGTGGCGGAACATATTGACGGGACGCATGAAGCCTTTGTGGAAGAAATGAACGCCAAGGCTCAAACCTTAGGTTTGAAAAATACTCATTTTGTAAATGCCTACGGATTACCAGCTGAAGGGCATTATACGAGTGCCGCTGACTTGGCCGTCATGGCTAAAGAAGCTCTCAAGTACCCTTTAATACGGAAACTGACCAGCACGAAAGAATATGATTTGCGAGGCGGTAAATTTAAGCTATGGAATACGAACAAACTATTATGGTGGTACGCCGGAGCGGATGGTTTCAAAACAGGATGGACGAATGAAGCCAAGTATTGTCTCGCTTCGACAGTTGAGAGAGATGGCTTACGTTTGATTTGTGTTGTCATGGGTGTACCCCAAGTCCGAGGGCACTTTGCGGAATCTATGAAGATTTACAACTATGGCTTTGCGAAATATGCCTTTAAACAATTTGCACCGGCAGAACAAAAGCAAGGGGTCGTAAAAGTTCAAAAAGGAATGGAAGATGAGGTTCTTGCGATCACAGAAAAACCCTTGGGCGTAACGGTCGAAAAAGGGAAAGATAAAAATTTCTGGGTCGAGACGAAGCTCAGCCCAGAAATTAGCGCCCCCATTCAGAAAGGACAAAAGTTAGGAGAAGTACTACTTTATCGTGAGGATCAGTTGCAAGCAACCGTGAATCTGATTGCGGACCATCCTGTTGCAAGAGCAGGCATGGCTGAGCAGATGACACGCACCTTGAAAGGCGTTTTTGGTTATTAAGGCAATGAAGACAAATAACAAGTCAAAGAGATGCCTGAGATATTTGTTTGAAAATGCCTAATCTGTAGTTAGTCCGTGTTTGCGAGGTCTAGGGTTGAACGATCATTAACCTGGGATAATTTGCGAATTCGATTGAGAGCCGCTCGCTCAATCCGAGAAATTTGAACTTGTGAAAGATGAAGTTGATTGGCGATTTGACTCTGTGTCTTATCTTCGAAGAACCGCATCAAGAGTACGCGTTTCTCACGCTCGGGTAATTTGTCTAGGACTTCTTTAAGGGCCAGGTTTTCGAACCAGGTGGGGTCAAGTCCTTTTTCCTCAGAGAGTTGATCTAAAACGTAGATGGGATCGGAGTCGTCTTGGTAAAGGGTATCATAAATCGAGGTTGGACTTTGGACAGCTTCAAGAGCGGCGACGATCTCATCTCGGTCAACTCCTATATTCGTGGCGATTTCCCCGATGGTAGCCTCTCGACCGAGCGACGCCGAAAGTTCGTCCCGAGAGCGATTCACTTTATACACGAGCTCCTTATAGGAGCGGGGAACCTTCACAGGATGGTCATCTCGGAGAAACCGCCGGATTTCACCGATAATCATGGGAACCGCATACGTAGAAAATTTCACTCCGTAGGTAAAGTCGAATTTGTCAATGGCCTTAATCAAACCTATCGTTCCGATTTGGAAGAGATCTTCAATCTCATAGCCGCGATGGGCAAACCGTTGAACTAAATTAAAAATGAGTTTCAAGTTGCAATTAATTAACCGTTCGCGAGCCACTGCGTCGCCTTCTTTAGCCGCATGAAGACTTTGCATCATTTCCTTATCAGACAGCAATGGGAAGCGGGGAAGATTCATTTCAGTTAGTCTTTGAATCATAACGCGCCCCCCTAATGAGAGGAGCTGGGTGTTGGCTTAAGATGCTTAATCATGGTTACCGTTGTTCCCTCTTCAAGTACGGAGTCTACTTGAAGTTCGTCCATGAAAGATTGCATGAAGACAAAGCCCAGGCCCATTCGCTCTGGATCAGTACTAAAAGCAGGTTGCATGGCTTGCGCAACATCAGAGATGCCACATCCTTTATCTTTCACCATAATCTTGAGGGTATCGGCGGCGATGTCCAGATCTAGGTAAACAATGTGATTAGGGTCACTTTGATAGCCGTGAATAATGGCATTGGAGACAGCCTCAGAAATAGCGACTTTGAGCTCTTCGATGTCGTTGAGTGGAAGATCAAGTTGCCCTCCCACTGAAGCAATGAGTAAACGGGCAATGCCTACATTTTCAGCGATACTTGAAAATGTAAGGGTTATTTGGTTAGATTTCATACTAGGCTCCCCTTCCTTCCTCATAAGCGTGTGCTTCATCCAAATAGAAACTGATAATTTTAGGTAGACCGGACAATTCCATAATCTTATAAATGTGAGGGGGTACGTTGGTGATTTTAAGCTTTCCACCTAAAGGAAGTAATTTTTTGTACCTGCCTAGAATGACGCCAAGTCCAGAACTGTCGACAAATCGGACGTCTTGAAGATTGAGTATGACCGTGCGAATTCCACGTTTATCAATTTCACTGTCAATGGCTTGTCGTAGCATAGAAGCTGTGTGCATATCCAGTTCGCCTTCTAAGCGCAAGAATAGGGTCAGGCGCTCTATTTTTTTTTCTAGGTTCAAGACCATTCCCCCTAAATTTAGCAGTACTAATTAATTTCGGTATAACCCATAATTTTCCTGCTTGCTTTTATAAAATTCCTTGGTAAGGTGTGTCGAAATTAGGGACTATCTTAAAAGACTAGGAGTCTCTCGTATAATTTAGGCCGTTCAGCTTAATAATACAAAGTATCTGTCACTTGTCAAAGAAGGAGGAATTAGGGTGGCTAACCAAACCTTGCGTAAGCCGACGATCTCGGTAACTCCCCAAGCCTATAAAACACTATCTCAACAATTGACGCCTAAACCTACTATTCTGAAAAATATAGTAAGGGCCTTTGTGGTAGGAGGAGTCATTTGCGCGATCGGTCAGGTGATCCTTAATCTTTTTGTCATTGGCGGGTTAACCAGTATCGAGGCGTCGACTGCGGCAACAGCGACGATGATCTTTTTAGGAGCTTTGTTAACAGGCTTGGGTATCTATGATACGATCGGGAAATTTGCAGGAGCCGGTTCCATTGTCCCGGTCACTGGGTTTGCCAACTCCATTGTTGCACCTGCCATGGAATTCCAGCGGGAAGGCTACATACTGGGTGTCGGATCAAAGTTGTTTACGGTCGCAGGTCCAGTGCTTGTATACGGTATTACCACTTCGATTGTGGTGGGTATCATTTATTATATTTTACATTAGGCTCAGGCCGACGCCCATACCCTAGTGAGACTTACTCAATTTATGAAGGGAGATGAGTTAAGGCATGAATTCGAAGCGAATGGGAAACCAGACCGTGGTGTTTGCCAACCCCCCGGTCATTTTATCTTCTTATTCCGTTGTGGGACCTAAGGAAGGGCAAGGACCTCTAGGAAAAACATTTGATCATGTTTGGAAGGATGTACTCCACGGCGAAAAGTCTTGGGAGGTTGCGGAGAGTAAAATGCTTCTAGAGACGATGCAAGGAGCTATTCAACAGGCACAACTCCCTCAGGATAAGATCGACTTCATTTTAGCGGGAGATTTGCTCAACCAAATTATCGCTTCAAGTTTTGCAGCGCGCCAAATGGCCCTACCCTTTATCGGACTATATGGTGCTTGTTCCACGATGGCCTTGAGCATGGCTATGGGAAGTATGCTGATTGATGGTGGATTCGCCGAGCATGTTCTTGCTGGCGTATCCAGTCACCACGATACGGCGGAGCGGCAATTCCGTGCGCCTACGGAACAGGGGAATCAAAGGGCCATGAGCGCGCAGTGGACAGTAACAGGTGCAGGGTGTGTGGTTCTTGGTGGGAGTGGCACAGGACCGAGAATTACTGCTGCGACGCTTGGCCGGGTCGTCGATTTCGACGAAACCGATATCAGCAATATGGGGGCTGCCATGGCCCCCGCAGTAGCTGATACGATCATAAATCACTTCCACGATTTACAACGCCAAGCGTCGGATTATGATTTGATTGTCTCAGGGGACCTGGGAACGGTTGGATTAGCGCTCGCGACTGAGGTGCTTAAGCAAAGCGGCGTTGATATGGGGACAGGGTTCTCAGATTGTGGGATTATGATTTTTGATGCCAGCCAGGATGTTCATGCAGGAGCGAGTGGATGTGGTTGCTCCTCCGTGGTTTTTGCCGGAGATATTATGCGAAGGATTAAAGCTGGAGAGTTAAAGCGTGTCTTATTAGTGGGCAGCGGTGCGTTACATAGTCCAACCTCTTCACTTCAAGGGGAATCCATTCCTGGCATTGGACATGCGGTCGTGATCGAGGCCTGAAAGGAGCATAAGTATGTTTAATATGATTATCCCAGCCTTTATTGTTGGAGGGCTGATATGTGTTATCGGTCAGATCCTGATGGATCTAACTAAGCCGTCATTTACTCCAGCTCATGTCCTCGTCACTTTTGTAGTTGGGGGAGCAATTCTTGGAGCGCTGGGCTTGTACGAACCCCTCATAAAAATAGGAGGGGCTGGGGCCACGATTCCTTTATCTGGCTTTGGATATAACTTAGCCAAGGGTGCCATTTTTGCGGTCGAGAAGCGGGGCGTGTTAGGGGCCTTCTCAGGTGGGGTTGAAGCAGCCGCAGTGGGAATCGCTGCTGCGGTTTTTTTTGGTTATGTGATGGCTGTTACGTTTCGTCCTAAAGGGTAAGCGATATTCGATATTCGTGGTTTGACCTGTGACCTGTGACCTGTGAACTATGAACTATGAACTACGAACCACGACAGAGGGGGGTTGCGTTGCGTGGATAATAATTCAAGCGAGAAAAATGTTCCGGTAAGCAAGAACTATCAAGCTAATGTAGATTACCTTAATCGGGAGTTAGGGGTTCCGGATAATTTCGATATAGTCATTCGGGAGATGTCCATTGGCGGTAAGAAAGTAGCCATTTATTCTGTCAATGGAATGGTCGACACGCATGTAGCGAGTTACATATTAGATGCTTTGATTGACTTAGAACGCTCTGATCTAATCGTCAATGCCTTGGATAAATTAGTGAAAGGACGCATTGTAAATTTACAGGTTTCGGAAGTCCAAACGATGGACAAGGTCTTCTATTTCGTTTTGTCAGGGCCAATAGCGATCTTTGTCGAGGGACAAGAGAAGGCAATTATTGTTGATGCCAGAACCTATCCATCTCGTCAACCTTCGGAACCAGATATCGAACGCGTAACCCGAGGATCTCGCGATGGGTTCACAGAGACTCTTGTCATGAATACAGCCTTAATTCGTCGGCGCTTACGTGATCCAAAACTACGGATGAAATTAGTTCAAGTTGGAGGACGATCCAAAACAGATGTGTGCATTTCTTATATCGAAGATATTACCAACTTAGATATGGTGAGTAAAATCATTAAAGATGTTCAAGAAATCAAGATCGACGGGATTCCCATGGCTGAAAAGAGTGTTGAAGAATTTATCCTTGGCAGTAAATTCTGGAATCCTTATCCTCGTGTGCGTTATACCGAACGTCCGGATGTTGCGGCCATTCATTTACTAGAAGGACATGTCCTTGTGATTGTCGATACTTCTCCCTCTGTCATGATTGCACCGGCAACGTTCTGGAGTCATGTTCAGCATGCGGAAGAATATCGGCAGGAACCGATTGTGGGGGCATATCTACGATGGGTGCGATTCGGTGGGATCTTTGCCGCACTTTTTCTACTTCCGCTCTGGCTGGGTGCAGCCCTAAATCCGCAACTGCTTCCGGACTGGCTTCAATTTATTGGCGTTATCAAACCTGCTAAAATCCCCTTACTTCTACAAGTATTAATCGCCGAGTTTGGGGTAGATCTTTTACGAATGGCCACTATTCATACACCGGGACCTTTAGGAACGGCCTTGGGCTTGATCGCCGCTTTTATGCTTGGGGATATCGCGGTCAAAGTAGGGCTGTTTTCTCCAGAGGTTGTCATGTATATTGCTATTGCTGCAGTAGGAACGTTTGCGACTCCCAGTTATGAGTTGGGTTTGGCCAACCGCTTGGCGCGTTTATTCCTCATCATCATGACAGGTCTCTTTAACTTTATAGGGTTTGGGATCGGGGCAGTTATAGTGTTCTTTCTTTTATGGCGGACAAAATCGTTCGGTGTGCCTTATCTATGGCCGCTTCTGCCCTTCGATATGAAAGCAATGGGGACAATTTTAGTACGATCTCCCGTTCCTATTAAAAATTCACGTCCAAGTATTTTAAAAGCACAAGATCAGAGTCGTCAGCCTGAGGGCGGCGACAAATAGGCCATGAAAGGATGCCAGCATAGTGAAAATCGGGTTTCCTCGTGCTCTTTACTATTTCGATTATTTCCCTTTTTGGGCTGGTTTTTTTCATCGACTGGGTATTGAGTTAGTAACCTCCCCACCCACGCATCGACAAATTATGGAACAGGGCTTAAAGAAAGCTAGTGATGAAACCTGTTTGCCGCTTAAGCTTATGGCAGGGCATATACAGGCATTACAAGATGTCGACGCCATTTTCTTGCCGCGTATGGTTAGCGTTGAAGAGAACACCTACAACTGTCCGAAATTCTTAGGAATTCCAGAAAGCCTACTGCCTGCCGTTCCCCCGGAGATGCCAGTCCTTTCTGTAGTGTTAAATTGGCGCAAAGGTAAACGTCAGGTTCTTAAAGACCTACTGCACTTTGGCGTTCAGCTTGGTAAGAGCAAGGCGGAAATTCGTAAAGCCTTTATCGAGGGTCAAGAGTGGCAAAATCGGTATCAAGATTCAAAGGGCGCAGGGTGGGATTTCGAGGACAGTCTTCGTGAGATTGAGGATGCCAGAAAGGGTTTAACGCTGTCTCAAAGAGCAGTAGAATCTGGTTCAATTCCGTCAATTTCTGTAAGGGCTAACGACAGTAATCGCCTGAGGATTTCGTTAATCGGACATTCTTACCTAACCCTAGAATCCTATGCTAATCTGAATATTCTTCAGCGCCTCCGTGAAAAAGCGGAGGTGACATTAACCGAGCACGTCAACAGAGAAGACGTCAAGGTTCATTTATTAGGGATGCGCAAAAAGTTGTTCTGGAGTCATGCTAAGCAAATTTTCGGTTCAGGGAATAAATTTGTTAAAGATCCACAGATTGATGGGATCATCTATCTGTCCTGCTTCGGATGTGGGACAGACTCCATGGTTCAAGAACTGTTGGCACGTATTGCCCGAGAGCAACATAAACCCTATATGGTGGTCACCTTGGACGAACACAGTGGTGAGGCGGGTCTTGTCACGCGGCTTGAAGCTTTTTTAGATATGGTCGAAAGGAGGAAGATCCATGAAGGTAACGTTTCCGCATATGGGGAATGCCTGGATCGTGATTCAAACACTCTTTGAATCCCTCAATGTTGAGGTGGTTGTCCCGCCAGCTAACAGTAAGAGAACCTTAACTTTAGGCACAAAGTTATCACCGGAATCCGCGTGTCTTCCTTTAAAATTAAATCTTGGAAATTATATTGAAGTAGCGGATAAAGGGGCGGATACGATTGTGATTACCGGCGGGATTGGCCCCTGCCGTTTTGGTTACTATGGAGAGATGGAACGCCAGATTCTTCGGGATGCCGGATATGATTATGAAGTAGTCATTCTAGAGCCGCCCGATGGAAGCTTGCTCGGGTTGTTCAAACGCATCCGTTATTTAGCCGGTACGAATAATTCCTGGGCGCAGATACTCAAGGCCATGCGTTTCGCGTACCGGAAAAGTGTAGCGTTGGACCGAGTCGAAGATCTGATCCACGCGGCTAGACCAAGGCTCCCTCAGCAGATGGAAACCGAGAAACTCTATGAAGATGCTACAAGTCGCCTGGCGCAAACCATGACGGATAAGGGGCTTCAGGAGACGGTGCGCTGGGTGCAAGAGTCTATTCGCGAACGCCTACAGGAAGCCCAGAGAACGTCTGAAGGGTTGAGAGACCCATTGCGGATAGGGATCATTGGTGAGATCTACACGATTCTCGATCCTTATACCTCTGGGGATGTTGAACAATACCTGGGACGTCTAGGCGTGGAAGTCGATCGTTCTATCTACCTTTCGGGATGGACTGGCAATCATGTATTTCAAGGGCTCGCTCCAGGTTATCGGTCGATCAGATCCTATCCTCGTCATGCGAAACCGTATTTGCCACACTTTGTTGGGGGGCATGGTCAGGAAACTGTTGGAGCTGCCGTGAAATTTGCGCGGGAAGGGTTTGATGGGATTATTCAAATTTTCCCATTAAGTTGTATGCCTGAGATTGTGGCGGCAAGTGTTTTACCGCAAGTTCAACAAGCGTATAAGGTGCCAATTATGACACTTATTGTCGATGAGCATACCGGCCAGGCCGGGGTGCAGACGCGTTTAGAAGCGTTCGTTGATCTGCTGGAAAGGGCAAACCTTCAAGGAACAATTGGTAAAAAAAGAGGGGAAGTGTTGAGCGTTGGGGGAAGATAAATACTATCTGGGTGTCGACGTCGGGTCGGTCAGCACGAATATAGTCTTGCTGCGCCCTGATAATACGGTGGAAGAGACTCTGTACCTAAGAACTCAAGGGCGACCCATGCAAACGATTCAAGAAGGGATTAAGCTATTAAGAACTAAGATGCAGAAATCCGCCGAAATTATTGGGGTCGGAACCACGGGTAGCGCGCGCCAGCTTGCCGCAACCTTATTAGGAGCCGATGTCGTGAAAAACGAGATTACGGCGCATGCTGTGGCCGCTTCGCGGGTTCATTCCGAGGTGCAAACCATCCTTGAAATTGGTGGGCAAGACTCTAAGATCATTATTCTTCGAGATGGAGTCGTGTCCGATTTTGCCATGAATACCGTTTGTGCTGCTGGAACGGGGTCATTTCTGGACCAGCAGGCCGCGCGGCTGGGAATTTCGATTGAGGATTTTGGTCCGTTGGCACTAAAAGCAATACATCCAGTCCAGATTGCCGGGCGTTGTTCTGTTTTTGCGGAATCAGATATGATTCACAAACAGCAGTTAGGGCATTCACTCCCAGATATATTAGCCGGACTTTGCCAAGCAATGGTGCGGAACTATCTGAATAACGTGGGTAAAAATAAAGACATACGCGGTCCGATTTTCTTTCAAGGAGGGGTGGCCGCAAACCCCGGAATACGTAAAGCGTTTGAAGATGAGTTAGGCCAACCGGTGATTGTGCCGGAATATTATGGCGTCATGGGTGCCTTGGGAGCTGCGTACTTAGCTCAGGAGAAAGTAGAAGCGCGAGCAGAAACACGGACCCGATTTCGTGGCTTACACTTGGCCGAGACCCAATTCCAAGCAAAGAGCTCCGAATGTTCCGGGTGTGCAAACAGCTGTGAGGTCGTGGAAATCACTCAAGATGGGATAACCTTGGCGAGGTGGGGAGATCGGTGTGGAAAGTGGTCGCAAATGGTTGTTGCCAGCAGCGTCAGTGGAATAACGGAGCATAAGGGGGAACCACTGGGAGCTTAAATGGCTTAACCAGTTGCGATGGCAACCATATTGTGAGCACTTACTTTAATCGATGTTAAAGTAAGTGCTTTTTTTTTATCCGCGAACAGGATATAATTTAAAGTATTCAATCGACCGATTGGGGTAGAAACATGAAGATTGCGAAAGTTTTATTATTAATTATCCTAGTATTTTTGAATATTATTTTCAATCCGCTCTTTATCACTGAAACATCGAAGGCTACCGCCCTTGGCACCATAACGACGGCTAAGCCATTGACCGGGGCCTGGTTAGGTTCTTGGCCTTCTCCTAGCCAAAAGAATATCGAGCAGTATAACCAGCTCTCTAAACAGCAGTCAGATATCATCGAAACATTTGTAAATACAAATCAAGATATTACTCAATGGGAGGATTTTTTGGACTATGTGAAATCTCAAGGAGCAAAGAATTTGTTGACGCTCGAGATGAAGAAGAGTGATGGCACTGACTATAACACGGTTGATATTAATAACGGACAGTTAGATGCCTATTTTACTAAGCTTGCAAAGCAAATGAAATCTTGGCAACAAGGTTCAGAGGTTTGGGTAATGCTTATGCATGAGGTAAACGGAACTTGGTACGGTTGGAGTATTGGCGATAGTCAAGTTAACACCAATGAGTCCTACAAAGCAGCATATCGACGAGTGGTTAAAATCTTTCGTAATAATGGCGCCAATAATGTAATGTTCCTCTATAATGTGAATCACGCAAATAGTGGTAAAGGTGCTTCTTTTATGGACGCATACCCAGGGGATGATTACGTAGATTACGTTGCGATCGATGGATACAATTGGGGAACTTCGCGATCGTGGGGTAATTGGGAAGGCTTTCGTCAAATATTTGATGACGCATACAATGCATTAGCAAGTGGATCTACTCGGTCAGTGATTATTACGGAAGTTGCTTCAACAGAAATTGGTGGCAATAAAGCAGCTTGGATAACTGATATGAAAAAACAAATCCAAGCGAAAGTATATTCGAAATTAGTAGCAGCCATATGGCTAAACGAAAATAAAGAAACAGACTGGAGAATTCAATCTTCTGCATCTTCCTTAGAGGCCTTTCAAGAAAAATAATCCCATGTTTAATCGTTGCAGTTGCATAAGGGAGAAACTAAAGCCTTTCAAAAGGCTACAGGCTCTCTCTTTCTTTACAGGTATCAATAAGCTATGGAAAAAATCAATATTTATCGATAATATATTATACACTTACCTGATATTCGACGAATTATTACTATATTCTCATGATATAATAGCAATTATTCGAAGCTCGGACTAATTTGTTTCAAGGCTGAAGTCGGAACAATAATCATAACAAGAATAAGAGGTTAAAATATGCAGCTACTTCGTAGAACTAAAGTAATTCACACAATAACGATACTCGCCGGTGTCTATATACTCTATTATCTATGGTGGCGAGCATCACATACCATGAATTACGAAAAGTTATCATTTTCTCTTTTATTTTTTGCCGCAGAAGCATGGGGTGCTCTTAATTTCTTTTTATTTGCTTTGCTGACATTTAATCTTAAGAAAGAAGATCCAGGGCTGCCAATCCCTAATGTAACAGTTGACGTTTTCGTTCCAACCTATAATGAAGATCTGGAGACCTTGGAGGCAACGTTAATTGGATGCATTAATATAAAGTACCCTCACACGACCTATTTGCTGGATGATGGAAATAGACCGGACGTATCTGCGTTAGCATCTCGTCTAGGGTGTGAATATCTATCACGAGCTGATAATAAACATGCAAAGGCAGGAAATATTAATGCCGCACTGTTAAAGACGGCTGGCGAATTTATCGTTATTGTGGATGCAGATATGATCCCACAACCAGACTTCTTAGAGAAAACACTTGGTTATTTCCGCGATAAGCGCGTGGCGATTGTACAACTACCTCAAGAATTTTATAATGTTGACTCTGTTCAACATCAAATGAAGGGTAGATGGCATGAACAATCGCTGTTCTTTCGAGTGATTCAACCGGGCAAGAACAATATTAATGCAGCATTCTGGTGTGGTAGTCCCTCTGTCGTCCGCAGAAAATCGTTAGAAGATATTGGGGGAGTAGCGACAGGAACCATAACGGAAGATTTTCATACTTCGATTAAGTTAAACTCGAAAGGGTGGAAAATTAAATATCATGATGAGGCTTTAGCCTTTGGGATTGCCCCACAGTCATTTCATGCATTCAGTTTACAAAGACTCCGTTGGGCACAGGGCGCTATGCAAATTTTCCGTAGTAAAGAAAATCCTCTGATCATACCAGGCCTGAGTCTGAAGCAGCGCCTCTCTCATTTTTCTGCTATATTCACATACTTCGAATCATATCAAAAATTGCTCTATATTTTTACACCGATCATCATCTTGTTAACAGGAACAGTACCAATTCGTGTAAGTAGTTTGGAATTCATTACACATTGGGTACCCTATCTGTTCATTAGTACCTTAGCGAGTGTTGCTTTAGGTCGAGGTTTCTTTCATTATATATATACTGAAAGATATAATATGTTAAAAATGTTTACGTTTATACAAGCGTCCATGACACTTTTTTGGCCTCGGAATCTGTCTTTTCGCGTAACTCCCAAAGAAGTAGATGAATCTGTAATAAAAATAGATCGACACGAATTATTATTTCATTTTATTCTCATAGCAGCCATTTTTATATCGATCGCTGTCGGTGTTTACCATTTAGTTGGGAGAAGTTCGTTATATCAAGCGGGGGTCGTCAGTATTCTTGTGGCTATTTTCTGGTCAGTGTACAACGTTGTTCTTTTGCTAGACACCATAATTTACGTCGTTATTCGACTATATTTCAGACAAGCATATCGCTTTAGGGTTAAAACCAATTTACAAATAAAAATTAATAATGCTGAATGGGTCTCTACAGAAACATTTGACATCTCGAGACATGGCATGGGAATGATCATTCCTGATACGTTTCGACTTAGTACTAACATATCTCTCATCATCGAACTTCCGGATGGACCGCTAGATGCCAAATGCGAACTAGTCTACAGCGAAGCACTTCCTGATGGTTTTCGTAAGCTTGGGTTAAGATTCCTACCGTTTACCCAACCTGAACAGAATCGTTTTTTGTATTTCTTATTTGTTAATCTGCCACGCGAAACTTTCAATAATCCGCAATCAATTGTGAGTTTTAGGGATAAAAAGTTTGATCATCCAAAAAATATTTCAGCTTAGTATTTCTTGAAATTCCTTAAAGAAGAAGCTTGCAGCAAAATAGCTGAGGGGCTTCTTCTTTTTAACAAATGGTTGAATGTGAGTGAAAATATTAAGGCTGACAACTATGCAGGGAAACTGTATGTCCGCATGAACGATGATGGGTGTAGGCTTAAAAATAGTTTGACCTCCAATATTAAGTCTGGTATCATTAATAGAAATTTCATAATGCCTCATCTCTTTAGAGGTGTGGTATAGGTGCGGATGACAAGAGTACTTAGGAGAAAGTTGCGAAATCTGATGAATCCATGTACGGCAACAGAGGACCTCCGGCTGTTGCCGTTTCTATTTTATGAAACATAACTTATACGGAAAAGGGAGGAACTGAGAATGAAGCTGCATGGAACACAATTAATCAATGAGCAGGGTCATTTGGAAATTGGCGGATGTGACACGGTAGCATTGGCTAAACAATTTGGGACACCGCTATACATTATGGATGAAGCCCATATTCGGGACATTTGCCGACAGTATTACAGCTCGTTTGTTACAGGCCTGGAAAATACAGAAGTTATTTATGCTTCTAAAGCCTTTTCGACCTTGGCCATGTGCCGAATTATCGATGAAGAGGGATTGGGCTTAGATGTCGTCTCAGGGGGAGAACTCTATACAGCCCTTCAGGCCAACTTCTCAGCTGCCCGAATTTACTTTCACGGTAATAATAAATCGCCTGAGGAACTGACAATGGCTGTCAAAGCCGGGGTTGGGCGAATTGTCGTTGATAATTTTTATGAAATGAGCCTCTTAAATGATCTTGCGAAAGAATTAAACCAAACTGTTGACGTTCTCCTTCGCGTGACTCCAGGGATTGAGGCGCATACCCATGAGTACATTCAAACTGGTCAGATCGATTCGAAATTCGGATTTACGTTACCGAATGGTACAGCCGATCGCGCGGTCGATTTGGCATTATCCTGTACGAACCTGACGGTAAAAGGAATTCATGCCCATATTGGGTCGCAAATCTTTGAACTAGATTCCTTCCAGCATGAAGTTCAGATAATGATTAAGTATATGGCCGATATTCTTAAGCGCACCGGTTGCCTCCTACAGGAATTAAATCTGGGTGGAGGATTTGGTATTTATTATGCATCCGGAGATGATCCAGCCCGGATTTCAGAGTATGCTAACGCAGTTCAGACCGCTTTGGCAGATGCTTGTCGAAAACATAGTTTCCCACGCCCTAAAATAATCGTTGAACCAGGCCGTTCGATCGTGGGAACGGCAGGGACTACCCTTTATACTGTGGGTTCTATTAAGGAAATTCCCGGTGTTCGTAAATATGTTGCCGTTGATGGTGGCATGACGGATAATCCAAGGCCAGCACTTTATCAAGCACGCTACGAGGCAATGTTTGCTAACCGCGCCAATGAAGAGGCTGCCGAATCTGTTTCCATTACTGGGAAGTGTTGTGAATCCGGAGATATGTTGATTTGGGATATTGATTTACCTAAAGCCACATCCGGTGACCTACTTGCAGTTTCGTGCACGGGCGCCTACAACTATTCTATGTCATCGAATTATAATCGACTGACTCGTCCCGGGGTGGTTCTTGTGCAGGGCGGTTGTGCTGATGTGATTGTAAAAAGGGAAACTCACTCAGACTTGCTACGTAATGATGTTCTGCCGGCTCGGTTGAAGTATTTACAAATGGCAAGTCGGTAATAAGGTCTATGAAAGAAAATATCCCAGGCCTACTGACGGGTTATTTTCTTGAATGAGCCTAAAATAAAAAACGGCCCGTGGGTGTTGCACACCTGCGGGTCGTTTAATTTAGCGTTTTTGTGGGCGGACAATCACAAGATCAAGAGCGACTAAGATAAGGGTCGCGATCAGAATGAGAGCTAACCCATTGGAGGAAACCGTTGGTTCATAGGAGAAGGTAGGGACAGGATAAGAAGAGAAAGGGATCGGTGGAAGAACTTCTGATCTAGGCGATGCTGGATAGTAAGGATGAGTTTGGGGGGAGCGGTATTGGGCTTGAACCATGGAGCGAGATTGAAGCGTATATTGTGCTGTGGGGGGATAAACGTTGATATTAGGTCGAGCGCCGGTTTGCTGAATAGGATAATAAGTGGATGTGGAACGTGCGGGATTGTGATGAAAGAGACGAGGATTTCGTAATACAGGTGTATAGGCACTCGTAGATCCATGGTTCAATGCCAGCTCCCCTTTCTTTAAAGCATTCGCGAATAAACATAAGCATGAGTAAATCTATGTCTAAGAGAGACCGTGCCCCAAATCTGACACAGTCTCTATCTGTTATTGGGGATCGGAAGAAGAGGAGGATGGTTCCCCGATATTGACTCTGTGTTTACGAAAGAGTCCTACACATTCATTCTCCGGTGCCCAAGCTTCATTTTCGTAAAGAGACTCCGGGCCCTCTGAAAGGGCAGTGTTATGGTTGCGGAATAATTTGCTCATAAGATTACCCGGGGCTGGTCCGAATACAATGTTTTCTTCTGGAGCGTTGTGCGAAGTGTCGTCTGGATCATCACTGAAGATAGTATTAACTGGTTCTGGGATAGTGTCTTTCTTTGTAATGGAATCATCTTTAAGAAGTTTTTTTCTCAGAAAGGCCATTTAAGTTCCCTCCTCTTATTGGCATTATATGTAAAATTGGTCATGGTGCTACCGAAATGCGAGATACATCTTAAGAAAACTTGGCTGGAGCCTTTTTGAAAATATTTCAATTTTAAATTGGAATATTTGAAGGGGGATTGTTTGATGCTATAGAAAAGAAGTTGGAAATGGAGTGACACGGATGCAGGGGGAAAAATATGATGTCCGAACGATTTTCCGGGTCTTTCTAGTTTATAAAAAACCCATGTTCATAGGGCTATTTCTAGGCGTCAGTCTAGTTCTGGGAGCAGTACTTGTGAGTCAAGTCGTGGGGAATGAAAAGAGACCCATCCATCGAGCTCCAAATCTTGAAGTGCGAGAATCGAGCCAACTTGAAGAGACAGTTCAGTTAGACACAAATGGGCAGAATGAGCAGGAAGTTGATGAGGTACCTGAGCCTGTCGCAGAGCCAGCACCTGATTTTCAAGGGAAGCGTTTTAGCGTGCTTTTAGTTGGCGTGGATCAGCGCCCAGGAGAGAAATCGTTCAGTAATACGGATTCATTACTCGTAGCTAGTATCAATACTATAAACGGAAACATCGCCCTACTCTCCATCCCACGAGACACTCGGGTGACGGTTCCCGGCGTGGGGCAGAACAAAATTAACGCCGCTGCAAGAGCTGGTAAAGGACTTGAAACGACAACAACTTTGATCGAACGCTTAACAGGTCAACCGATTGATGGTTATGTGCTTACGAATTTTTCAGGGTTTAAGACGATTGTAGATACCCTGGGAGGAATAACTCTCACGGTCGAAAAAGATATGTATTACCTTACTGGAGATGCTACTGACGCTGTGATAAATCTTAAAAAAGGGACGCAACGTCTAAACGGAGCACAGGCTTTGCGATATGCAAGATTTCGCAATGATGCCTTTGCAGATATATCAAGGACGGCGCGACAACAGACCGTTCTGAAAGCCATCGGGAAAGAATTTCTACAACTTAAGACCGTTCCCAAGCTGCCCTGGCTGATCCCTCAAATGTCGAAAGCCGTGGAAACAAACCTTTCACTCAGTCAGCTATGGTCAGTGGCGAATGTCTTGCTTCATACTGAAAAGCCTGAAATTTCATCGCAGACCTTACCTGGTAGTTTTCTCACCGAAAACAACATCAGTTATTGGAAAGTTGACCGTCAGAAGTCACACGCCGTGGTGAAAAGACTTTTTGAGGAGGGTAAGACTACTTCTGTATTTGGAATGCCGTAAGGAGTTCAAGCGTGAAGTGCGTGAGGTCAGGGAGGATTAGGTCTGCCTGTTCAAGTGTTTGGCGCGTCGCTGCGGCAGGATTGGGGACTCCGATGCACCAAAGACCTGCGGCTTTGGCAGATTGAACTCCCACATCAGCGTCCTCAAAAACCACTCCTTCTAGCGGAGATATATTTAGACGTTCAGCGGTCAGGCGGTAAGGCTCGGGGTTTGGTTTGCCTTGCTGGACATCCTCACCACAGACTATTAGGTCAAAGGCATCAAAGATGTCTAATCCCTTTAGTACCATTTGAACTCTTGGGCGGGACCCTGAAGAGGTTAGGGCTAAGCGATAATCATGTGCCTGTAGAGATCTGATCGCTTCGAGGGCACCGGGCATGGGCTGGAGTACCTCGTCAAGGATCATTTCGGCAAAAAGCGTTTGCTTACGTAGAATCATCTCCGGTAAAGGGACAGCGAGTTTTAATTCCTGCCTTATCCGTTCTAAAATATCATTTTCTCGCAGCCCTGAGGAATTCAATCGGAGGTTTTCAGAAAGCGAATCGAAGGAATTACCGTAATCTAGACAGATTTGACGCTCTGCGGCTTTATGGATCCTTTCCAGATCAATTATAAGTTCGTCTAAATCAAAAATAGCGGCTCGAATCATTTGTTTGTCTCCTTTCGCTGGTAAAAGTGTACCATCGATTCGCCTAAAACGCGAGGAATCGCTCCTGCAATATGTTATAGTAATTAAGACGAAAAGTCGGCATGGATGGCTGAAGGAGAATTGCGGATGGAGACGTTTTCTATTAATCCTCAGGGTATAAAAGTAATTCAGAAAAGGAAGCCGCAAGCGGGAGTAAATGAAGGATTTGAGGTCTTTGTACTGGGCGAGGAGGAATGGGATAAAGTTCCCCCCATATTGTCCGCCCAAATCCAGCCATCAGATTGGCTGGAGCGTCTGCGCGCGCGCGAAGCAGGCGAGTTGGCGAAGAACGTCAGAGAAGGATCGTTGCATTTTCGACCCCATTTTGACCGTTTAAACGGGAATGTCCATTATGTTTGTTTTCGAGATATTGATGAACATAAGAAGGAACGTCCGATTCGTTTCTTTTTAACCACGAATGTCTTTGTAATGTTGGGCTGGAATGGGGTAACACAGGAGCATCTGACCGTATGGACCCAAAGCGGTACGCTGACGACCCCGCTGGATTTGGCCTGTGCTATTGGCTTGAGAGTATTGCGCCACCATTTAAAACAGTTGGAAATTATTGAAGATCTAGTGGATATTATCGAAGAGAAAATTCTGCTGGCACCGCATCCTAGGCATTTAAAACAGATTATCTCGTTGCACCATAGAATACTAGTCTTGAAAAGATCCTTAAACGTCCATCAGAGTGTTTTCGAGCGGTTCAAGAACATCCAAAAATCGCAATATGGGGATCTACAAGAGGAATTAATCTTGGAAATGACTCAGGCGTCGCTCTCCGTTCACCAAACACATGAAATGATTGAGAGCTTAAGAGAAGCCTATCAGGCAGCAGTTGATAATCGAGCCAATGATATTATGAAGGTGCTGACGTTAGTTGCCACTATTATATTACCGCTTACTCTTTTGACCGGTTTCTTCGGTATGAATTTTGAGTTTATGCCTTTTCTTCATCACGTCTACGGAATGGCAGTATTTTACGGCACATCCGCCTTCATCTGTCTGGTGGTTATGATTTATTTCTGGAAGAAGAGGTGGTTGCATTAACCTTCATCGTCTCTTGTCATTTTATCAAATCAGTTATATACTATGTAAGGCTATTGCTAGGTAATATTTTTGGAGGTTGGACACATTGGAGAAGCTACTTGAAAAGTTGAAAGAATTCTTACACATGGATACTGAAATTCCTTTTGAGGATTTTTCCGAGTATTACCGCAATCTAATTGCGGAACTGACTCAAACATTTAGTGACCTTGATAAAGAGGCACGTGTTAAAGCTCTTTATATTTGTTCCATTGTGCAGACTAATGCAGAAGCTAGAGCAAAAGAGAGTAAAGTTAACGCCAAAATGTTTAAAAAGATGAGTGCTAAATGTGCTTTTTGGAGCGATGCAATCAAGTTTAATCTTGGCAAAGACGGGATGTCTCCCGAAGAGATTGAAAGTGCAACGGAAGAAATTAATTCCGCGATCTAATGAGCCTATTCCAAAACAGAAGAAACATCAAACCTCATGGGGTTTGGTGTTTCTTCTGTTTTTGTGCAACTTTTGTTCAACTACCTGAAACATTTCAACCTCACCAAACGTAGTAAGGGTGCCGATAAAAACTTGGGCATATGAATTTAAGGGAGGAACCAACATGACAGAAAGATTATACCGTTCAAAGCAAGAAAAGATGCTTGGAGGCGTCTGTGGAGGACTATCCGACTATTTCAGTATTGATGTCACCTTGGTCCGGTTAATTGCGTTAGTCGCCTTGTTTGGGGGCGTGGGATTCTTTGTTTATTTGGCAGCGTGGGCGATCATTCCGGAGCAGCCTAACGTCGAGGAGGGATTTGATTTGAATCATAAGCATGACCTGGGGGACTCCATCAAAGGAATGGTCTCCGATGTCAAAGAGGCAACACAGGGGATGGGCAGGAATGAGAACCATGGGAATAATGAAAATCGTTCGAAAATGGCCGGTGGAATTCTGGTGATCTTAGGGGCATTTTTTTTACTTGAACGTGTGTTCCCGTACTGGTTTGATATGAGCAAAATGTGGCCTTTGCTGCTGATCGTGATAGGCCTCGCTATTATTTTGCGGGGGGGAAGAAAATGAGAACAGTTTTTAATTCTGTTAGCCGCGGGCTACTCCTGATTACGATCGGTGTTATCTTTTTCCTCATTAATTACGGGTATTTATCTTGGAGTTTATGGTTGCATGCCGTCGATTTGTGGCCGTTAATACTCATCTTGGCCGGGATAGGGTTGTTGTTTAGCCGACGGATCCCCATGAGCACTGTTTTGTTGGTGTTTCTCCTGTGCATGGTTGGATACTCCCTGGTTGTGGGAGATAAGCCTGTTCCTGGGCAAATGTATAACCTTTTTTACAATGGAAAGTCGAGCGGGGCGGACAGAACAGAGTTAATCAATGTGCCCTTGCCTACTGATGTGAAGAAAGCGCGAGTCAATCTTGAGTTGGGAGGGGCTAAGGTCCTTGTAACGGCTCTTGATTCTGAGAACAGTGCACCTCAACTTATCAATGGAAATTACACTTGGCAAGGACAGGGCTCTAAACGGGGGGCACAAGGAACGAGTTTCAGTACTGCACAAACGGGAGATACTCTAACGGCCACCCTCTCTTCAACGTCATCTGGGGTAAATACGGATAAACTGAATGTGAGTGATTTAGAGCTCAACTTATCGACGAAAGTACATTATGATTTAGATATTACAGCCGGAGCCATTAACGGATCGATTGATTTACACCGTCTTTTGATCGACAACTTTAGAATTGGAACTGGAGCCAGTAAATTTGATCTCCACTTTGGGGATATGGGAACTGTAACCAAAGGGAAAATTGACAGTGGCGCGTCTAAGCTAACGCTGGTGGTCCCCGAAAGTGTAGGGCTTAATGTTCGCTTAAATGGAGTGGCGACTAGTACTAATTTCATGGGCTCAGGATTATTACTCGAGGATAAAAATTGGGTAAGTCCCAACTACGCTGAGGCGAAAACAAAAATTGACTTAGAGATTTCCACGGCAGCCGGATCGGTACAATTAGAACGTCCGAAAAATACTATTCAATAGTTTTTCAGGGAAGCTTGAAGTTGCTGTGAACAGGCCTTAGATGGTATAATTTAAAAAATAAGCCCTTTTTAATAAGGAATTTGAGGATGTAAGTATGGATATCATTTTGGCTCATCGCCAAATCGATTTTGACGCGTTAGCGTCGATGGTGGCCGCCCAGAAACTTTACCCGAACAGCGTATTGGTCATGGACGGGAAACCGAACGTTTATGTTCAAGACTTTTTGGCGCTATCTAGGGATCAATTACGGTTTCGCAAAGCTCAAGATATTAACCCTAACGAGGTTACCCGAGTGATCCTCGTAGATACTCACGAACTGCGTCGGGCGGGAATACTGGGCGAAAAGGTGTCTCGAATTCCTGGAGTAGAGGTAGAAATCTATGATCATCATCCCTATGCAGGAATGCTTAAACCAGGAATGGTGATTGAAGCGGTGGGCGCGTGCGCAACGCTTCTCGTTGAAAAATTGGCAGGGCTTGGGTTACCCTTAAGTAGTTTTGAGGCAACACTGATTGCCATCGGAATCTATGATGATACCGGAAGTCTGTTATTTGATAGTACTACCGTCCGGGATGTGCACGCCGTGGCATATTTGTTGGAGCAAGGTGCGAACTTAGGGGTGATTGCTCAAAACTTAAGACGACCCCTTGCAGAGGAACAAAAAGAACTATTGCAACAATTGCTAGACCGAGGTAAAACAGAATCTTTCGATGGGTTGCCGGTGTATCTTTCCTATGCTGAGACAGAGGACTATGTCGGTGGACTGGCACTTTTAGCTCATAAAGTAGGTGAACTCGAGAGCGCCGACACTTGGTTTTTATTGGTCAAGATGGAGAACCGAGTGTATCTCGTGGGTCGTTCAAGAGGAAGAGGCTTACCGGTCAATCAATTAGTACAGTTATTTGGTGGGGCGGGTCATGCGAGGGCGGCTTCTGCGACCATCAAGGATGCCGAACTTCCGGTTATTTTGGAACAACTACGTGCAGCGATTCAGAGCCGTGCCAAACGGCCTCATCTCGTGCGGGATATGATGAGTTATCCGGTTAAAACCGTATCTCCAGAGACACGGTTAGGAGAAGTCGAACAAATGCTCTTGCGTTATGGGCATACCGGTGTGCTTGTCACAGAGGATATGTGTTTGGTGGGCGTTATTTCCAGACGTGATGTGGATAAAGCGATAAAACACGGACTGCAACACGCGCCAGTGAAGGGCTTTATGACGACGAATGTAACCACGGTGGATGTGGAGGCTCCTTGGGATGAGGTTCAAAGACTGATGGTCCAGCACGATATAGGACGTCTCCCCGTGCTTGAAGAGGGCCACGTTGTTGGCATCGTTTCCCGGTCTGATGTTCTGCGTCTTGTTCACGGCGGCACGGTTCCGATTGAGACTCAACTGGTTCGAGAACGAAGTATTGCCATGCGTCAGGATATCTTGGATCTGATAGAATGCCTGCCGAAGGACGTTCAGAATATCCTTCAAATGGTTCGAGATACTGCGGAGGAAGAAGGGCGTTCTGTTTACCTCGTAGGAGGATTTGTCAGGGATTTATTGTTATTTTCCCCCACTCAGGATTTGGATTTTGTAGTGGAAGGGAGCGGCGGTCAATTTGCAAAAGCCTTGATGAAACGCATGCCGGACGGGAAGCTCACCCAACACATTAAGTTTGGCACCGCTCAGATTGGGTTCCCCGATGGGAGTCACCTGGACGTCGCTAGTACGAGGTGGGAATATTACTCCTTCCCAGGCGCACTTCCTCAAGTGGAAGAGTCTTGCTTGCGTGATGATTTGTTTCGGCGCGATTTTACCATTAATACCATGGCGATTTGTTTGAATGCCGATCGTTTCGGAGAGCTTGTAGATTATTATGGTGGTAAGCGAGACCTGCAGCAAAGAGAAATTCATTGTTTACATAATCTTAGCTTCATTGATGACCCTACTCGAATGCTAAGAGCGATACGTTTTGCCGAACGTTATCATTTTAATTTAGCTAAAGAAACCCTCGAAGCGTTACATACTGCAATTGAGACGGGTGTTCTTTCTAAACTAAGCGTTGAACGATTTACGGAAGAAATCCTGCTCATCTATAAGGAAACTAATTATTTGGCGATGGGTCAGACCTTAATCCGTAGCGGCTTGTTAAAAGCATGGTTTGGGATAGATTATCCCTGGAACTTTGACGTTCATGATATGGTGGATTGCGCTGCTTGGTCCCTAAACATGCGTTGGCTTGTTTCAGTCTCCAAAATGGACTCGGCTGTCATCGAACAAGTGCTTGAACGAGTCTGTCTGAATAAATCCCTACGGGATGAAACTATGACCTTTGTACATTTGCGTGAGTGTTTAAAGGCTCCACTGACTTTAAGTGAGATGGACCAATTGCTCATCAAAGTTCCAAAGGCAGTCGTCATAGTATTAGCCCGGGATGAACGATTTCATCAATTAATAACGGAATACCTTGAGGCCAGTGAAAAGATTAACATGTCTCTAAATGGAAAAGCCCTTAGACAAATGGGTGTAAAGGAAGGGCCAGAGGTCGGGGAAATCCTAGATGAAATACGAATGGCTTGGCTCCAAGGGCGGATTCGGACTTTAGAAGAAGAGCAGGAGATAGTTCGTCAGCGAGTTGATACCCTGCGTTAAAGGAGGAAAGTATGTGTTCGGTTCTGACTCACTACAGTACTATATCGCGAATATTCCGGCCTTGATGATTGGGTTTGCTTTTCACGAGTTTGCTCATGCCTGGGTCGCTGACCATTTAGGTGACCCAACACCGCGCAGTCAAGGGCGCTTAACGTTGAATCCTATCGCGCATTTAGATCTTTTTGGAACACTTATGGCCCTGTTATACCGATTTGGTTGGGCTAAGCCAGTAATGACCAACCCCCAATATTACCGAGGAGATAAGAAGCGGGGACGGATGCTGGTTGCTGTGGCTGGTCCAATTATGAATTTACTCATGGCCTTCGTGGTGATGTTCCTATGGTTTCTGACCATGCATTGGGTTCGAGGATCAGAGTGGAGTAGCATTATTTCTCTTATCTTTCAATCTACGGTGCTCATGAATCTGGGCTTAGGGATCTTCAATCTGTTGCCGATTCCTCCCTTAGACGGGTTTGCCTTCTTAGGAGGAATATTGCCGAATCGTTTTGCTCCTCAGCTACATGTACTAGAGCAATATGGAATGATTATATTAATCGTTCTCCTCTTTACAGATATTCTGAGTAAAGTACTTTTCCCTGCAGTGAATGGGATAGCTTACGCCTACCAGACCATAATAACCTTGATACTAACTCCATTTTTCGGTTAAATGTGGTTGAATATTATTAAGGGAGTTAAATAAGATTAATGAACGTTCTATAAGCGAAGATTAAGATAATAAAAAGGAGTGTTAGTATGAAAGGAAGAATATTAAGCGGGATGCGCCCGACGGGGGCACTGCACATTGGGCACCTGAGTGTCATCCAGAACTGGGTTGCCTTACAGGAAGATTATAAGTGCTATTTTGCCATCGTAGATCTGCATGCCTTGACGACAGGGTATGAAGACCGATTAGATTTCCCTAAGTTACGACGAGAAATCGCGCTAGATTGGCTCAGTGTGGGAGTAGATCCCGAGAAAAGCGATATCTTTGTACAATCAGCAGTTAAAGAGCACTCTGAGCTTCATCTGCTATTTTCAATGTTTACACCCTTGTCCTGGCTGGAACGTGTTCCGACGTACAAAGATCAAATTCAACAATTAAGCCAACAGGGGAAAGATTTAGGAACTTACGGATTCTTAGGGTATCCTCTCTTAATGGCAGCCGATATTTTACTCTATAAAGCAAGTGTAGTGCCTGTCGGAGAGGACCAGCTCCCCCATGTTGAGCTTTGTCGAGAAGTTGCTCGTCGTTTTAATCATCTTTACGGAACGGTATTTCCCGAACCGAAAGATCTTGTGGGCAAAGTACCTCTCTTACCTGGGGTAGATGGGCGGAAGATGAGTAAAAGCTATCACAATGCGATATCCCTAACGGCTTCTCCTGAGGAGATCACGACAAGGGTCCAACAAATGATTACTGACCCGACTCGGCTCCGTAAGGATGATCCAGGGCACCCTGAAGTTTGCATTGTAGATAAGTTTCATAAGATCTACACCCCGGAAGTTGCAGAAGTAGAAGCGAATTGTCGTGCAGGAAAGGTCGGTTGTGTCGCTTGTAAACGCCACCTGGCTGAGAACTTGGAGAAGTTATTAAGTCCGTTTAGAGAACGGCGTGCCTATTGGGAAGAACCAGGCCGCGTGGAGAAGGTCCTTGAAGAAGGCGCTGCACGTGCTCGAATAACGGCCGCAGAGACAATGAAAGAAGTTCGCTGCGTCATGGGACTGTAAATGGAAAAGGGGAACACAAGTCCGCAGATTGAACTTCCTGCCTATCATGGTCCCTTCGACTTGCTATTAACTCTTATTCAACAAGAAAAAGTAGATATTTATGATATTCCAATTGCGCGGATTGCCGACCAGTTTGTGGAAGCCGTTAGACAAATGGAGTCGTTGGATATGGAAGTCACGACAGAATTTCTCGTCCTTGCAGCACAATTACTCTTCATGAAATCTAGGGACCTTTTACCTAAACCAGCTACAACTGACGAAAGTAAGGTAGAGGAAGAAGATCAGCGGCAAGAACTGGTGGAACGTTTGCTAGCCTACAGAACCTTTAAACAGGCCGCACAAGTTTTAGAGGCACTGGAAACGTCATCCGGGCGATCTTATTACCGTGAGGTTGACCTCGATGCGTTGCTCGCCGATGTCCAACCAGAGGACCCACTCAAGGGAATATCCTTTGATGACCTTTGGGGAGCGTTTTGTAAGGTGATTGAACGTGCTGAACAAGGGGAAGAAATCCAGTATGTGAAACCGGATGAAATATCCATTGAAGTGGTAGTAGCGGACGTCTTGCGTCGTGTCCTTCTACATCCTAAAGGATTGCGATTTTATCAGCTCATGCGGATCGGGTCGCGTATGGAAAAGGTGGTTTCTTTTCTTGCCTTACTTGAATTATTGAAATCCGGTAAAGTCCGTGCTGAACAGCCCGCGATGTTAAGTGACATCATGTTATTTCCCACAAAGAAGGCCTGGGAATTTACGGAGAAGGAGTAGATGGAATGCTGTTTCGTGAATCGGAAACGGCAGCATTAGAAGCACTTTTATTCGTTGCCAAAAATCCACTTACGCCTGAACTGCTCGGGGAGATTCTAGAGTTGAATCTGTCTGAGATTCAAGACTTACTTCACAAACTTCGTGCCCGCTATGCGGTGGATTCCTGCGGACTCACACTCCTAGAAATCAATGATGGCTATAAATTGGGAACTAAGCCGGACGTCAACCGCTTTATCGAGATTCTTTATAAACAACCATCCCAGGCCCTTTCTAACGCCGCACTTGAAGTGCTTTCCATCATCGCTTATAGACAGCCCGTGACCCGTGGAGAAGTGGACTTTATCAGAGGTGTTCAATCTGATCGGGCGTTAGCTACATTAGTGGAGAAGGGAATCGTGAAAGAAGTAGGGCGTAAGGACAGTCCCGGACGCCCCATCCTTTACGGAACGACTGAACAGTTCCTTCTTCATTTTAGCTTACGTTCCCTCGCGGATCTGCCGAATCTTGAAGTAGGTCCGGTTCGTGATGATGAGGTAGCGGGTCCCATAGAATAGGGGAAATCACAGATCGATCTGAGATTTCAAACACGCAAAAAAAGTCATTAATATTAATTATTAATGGCTTTTTTTGTACTTATCAGAAAGTATAACTTAAGTTACATACTGCAAGAAGGCTGATACGTGCGAAGACAGTGTCTTCGTCTGTAGCATAAGTGCGACTAAGGCGGCCGCCGTCGCCTGTGGCTGACAGAATGACTAATACGTGCGCGAAGACAGTGTCTTCGGGCGCCAGCCAAGTTTTCTTTATTGCGTAAGGGTTTTCGAAATGTAAATCCATAATCAGACAAATTACTCTATCGTTGACAGGCCGAGAAGGAGTTACTAAAACTGTGTGGAATTTATAGTGGACGGTGTAGATCGTTCTGTGACATCTGAAAAATATTTACGAGGAGTGAGTTGTCATGAAGTCAAATGCCCTGTTTCACTCTGAACGACCAATTAGTCGTTCAGAATTACGCATGTTTCTAGGAAAGCTGTATTTTACCTGGCGGCGTTATTTTCAGTGGATATTTAGCAGATCAATTAAATATGCAGCTCTCAGCAAGGCTACGCCACTTCTTTTTCTTATTTCCACCCATCGTACTCCGTTGTACAGACACCTAAGAAATGTAGATATGTGGCTCCAGCAGAACAAGGTAACTAATTTGAAACTGGCCGCAGTCAAAATAAATGGTCTAGTATTAAAGCCTGGTGAAACCTTTTCGCTCTGGCGTCTCGTGGGAAAACCTACCAAGGCGAAAGGATTTAAGGAAGGAATGGTTCTGACAAACGGATCGTTCTGTCCTGGGGTAGGAGGGGGCCTTTGTCAACTTTCCAATCTCATATATTGGATGACAATTCATACACCATTAACGGTCACAGAACGCTGGCGGCATACCCATGACGTTTTTCCTGATGCTAACCGGACACAACCCTTCGGAAGCGGTGCTACAGTTGTTTACAATTACATAGACCTGCAGATCAGGAACGATACCTCCCAAAACTATCAACTCTTGATATGGATTAGTGACCTGGAATTACACGGAGAATGGAGAAGTGAATACCCACGGGTTCAATCCTATGAAGTTTATGAAAGTAACCATCTGATTTCCCACGAGTGGTGGGGTGGGTACATGCGTCATAATGAAATTAGACGAAAGGTCTATGACACTGATAACGAGCTAACTGGCGATGATTTCATCACAGAGAATCACGCAATTATGATGTATGAACCATTGCTTCCTGCATGCAAAGAGACAGTTTAAGCTTTCAGTCCCTTTGCATGGAATCTCAAAGGACGTTTAGAGTGTGCATTGGTCAGAGAAACCGGCAGGCGGAATACCCAGAGCTTGAATTAGTCTTGCCCAATAATTGACCTGCGCAGAAGTCGTAGCGAGTATCACTATTTCACGTTCTGAGAAACTGTTTGTTAGCTCGTGAATGAGCGTTGGCGGAAACGAGATAGGAGTCTTAGAGATACATTTGGCATATTCCATCGCGAGTCTCTCCCGTTCGGAAAAAGTATGTATCTTGTCTAAACCAATCCGGCCTTGGAGAGCCTCCATTTCCTCGGTCGTAATGCCGCATTTCGCATATTCAAACGAATTCATATCGATACAGAACGGGCATGAAACTGAAAATGACGTTTGAACTCTAACCATCTTCAGGAGTCTTTTATCCAAGTTTTCTTCTCCATGAGAAACTAGTAATTCGAGGATCCCTGAACTAATGACGGATTTTGGATACCAAGAAAGTAGCTTTGGGGGAAGTAGGTCCTTGCCCGTAACTCTCTTCGCAATCCAAAGACCGAATTTTAAATATAAAGGCAGCTTTTTTGGAGGTTTTATAAAAGCGCTCACTAATAGTCACCCTCTTTCCAAATCGAAACTTTCTTACAATTATATATCTTTAATACCAACTTGGGCAGGATATAAAAAAATGATCCATCTGCGGGCAGATGGATCATTTTTCTAAATGCAATTTGGGAAATAATACATTGTAGGATATCGAACATCCAAAAAGGGAAATACGAGAAGATATTATCAGAACAACCTATTGGCATAGATTAGCATTTTGAAACTCATTACCAATAACTCCGCCCGATGTAATTGTACTGATATCTCGACTTGATGAACTTCCAAGTTCTAAAAGCTCGAACGTAGCTATTGTCTCATTCCAAATGATTTTGTGAATGACCGATGAGATTTTAACTAGATCGCCCTCATACACATCCATTCCGTTTTCATCAGAGAAGCCAGTCCATTGCAACAATTCGAATTTCCCGATTGGCTCCCAGGATCTTCCTGGTACACTCACGGCAAAAGGAACGGAAGTCTGCGTATCAAAACTTATGGCTTGTGGCTTTAACATTTCCTCCTTAACCTTGTCCCAAACCCTAAATTTTAGTTCTCTCAATTAATGGAACCTCCTTCGTAGACTGCGAAACGCCTTTATTAAGATATACGCACGAGGGGTCAACCTTTGAGAGGGTGCAAGAGCTGGTAAATATAACCATGAAAGAGCAGCGAGAGAGCACATGACGATGAGTTATCTAAAGTAATCCGCCAGACAAACAGAAGAAATCGATCGAAAAATTCAGCAGCATCAAGAATCACGAGTTTGAGCTTATTTCAGTACAGCAAGGTGTTCCCGTAACTTTGCCAATATGAAAGTAGTATAGCGATACGGGAACACCCAGAACAAAACCTGAATCAGGTGTAGAAGGACGCGCATCCATGCGACATATTAAAGGAGAGGACTTCACTAGAGGCTTCTTGGATTTTAATAACATGGTATAATTGGATTATATAGAATCATAAGGGACAGCAATTAATGTAATAGAAAGAAGGGTGTCAACATTGAACAAATACGTTTTAATACGGGAAGAAGCCGTTCTATTAGTAATAGATATTCAAGATAGATTAGTTCCTGCTATGAAATACGGAGAACAAGTTATTCGAAACACCAATACCATGATTTCTATCGCCAAAAATTTAGGGGTACCGATCATCGTCACAGAACAATATCCCAAAGGTCTGGGGAAGACTGTCACAGAACTGAGCGACAATCTCGAGGAAGCGGTAACTTACGAGAAGGTTACCTTTTCTGCCTGCACACCTGAAGTAACTTCGGCGCTTAAGGGGCTAGAAAGAAAAAAGATTATTATTACTGGGATGGAAACGCATGTCTGTATTTTTCAAACAGTTAGGGACTTACTTGCTATGGGTTACCAGGTTTTTGTGGTCGGTGACGCGGTGTGTTCACGAACTAAAGAAAATCACCTCAACGGGTTATCCCTTTTGACATCTATGGGTGCAGTAGTCACGAACACAGAAACAGTCTTCTTCGATTTGATGAAGGAAGCGGGGACTAACCTATTCAGGGAACTTTTCAAACTAATTAAGTAATCTTGTTCTAGCGAAATCAAATTAATAAGATATTTAAAAGCCATTAATAATTTATTATTAATGGCTTTTAAATATCTTAGAAGTAGTTGTTTGGCATCATGAAAACTGATTATGTATATACGCAATTTTTATAGACACCGGGCAGAAACAATGCTAACCTTTACTTGTGTTACTTAAAAATCAGAGGGAGTGGACACTGAAGAGCAATATATCTCAACAGTATTGAAGTCAGGAGGAAAACATGCAATACATGCAATCAGATTTATATCTGGAGATAAAGAATGAGAATCTCGTGGATCAATTGCAGACGGGTATGAGCGTTGAGCATGATTCTCTTCAGATTACGGAACTTTCGGAAGAAGAAAATAAATCTCCTTATTATAGTTACCGGGGTAATAATGACTTAGTCGGAGATTACCAAAACCACCATGACAAGGTTCTCATTGAGTTGCTGATCGGAAACAATATCAAATTAATCCAGAAAATTGCTTCAAATTATCTCAACTATCTGGGCCACACTCATACATATGAGGATCTAGTGACAGAAGGTATTTTGGGATTAATTAAAGCTGTAGAGAAGTTTGACCCATCCTTAGGCTTCGAGTTTTCTACATACGCAACTTATTGGATTCGACTCGTCATTGCACGATCAATCATTGATACAGGTACTGTTATTCGTGTACCAGTACACTTGGTCGAACTAGTTTTGAAGATTAAACGGATTGAGCGATCGTTGGGGCTGGAAAATAGGGATGTTAATATACAAACTGTTTGCGGGAAGCTAAAAATTACACCTGAGAAATACAAGGAAGCGAAACTTGTTGAATATAAATACCTGAATTTTTCGTTCCAAAACTCTAGTAAAGCCGAAGTAGAAGAAGAGGCGGTGTCAAGCGACTTTATCGGTAGAGACCGCTATCATGGGCCGCAATACTTTGAGGAAGAGTATTCGGAGGATCCAGCGCTTATGGTAGAAGAGGCAGACTTTAGAGCGTTCATTCGCAACACCTTGTCGACACTATCGGAAAGAGAACGTCATATTATTAAGTTGCGGTTTGGGTTTATTGATGGAAGCGTAAAGACGTTAAAAGAAGTTGGCGAAATTTATGGGGTTACTCGGGAGCGAGTTCGACAAATTGAACTTAAAGCCCTACATAAACTAATGTGTAAATTGTCCAAGATTAAGAAATATTGGGCCTGTTAATGGCTAAGATGGAGGAGGACTGCTGTTGCAAGCGGTCCTCCTCCATTAAATATTCCTCCTAAGATGTCGTCCTTCTCAGGGTGAATGATTTCTGCTAGGAGTATAAAAGTTAACAACCTCGGGCAGGTTACCTATTTAGAGACAGTCACAATGACGACGATATAAGGCATATGAAAGAACATAACAAGTTGAAGGTGCCTAAAGTGCGGAGGGGTTTTGGTGCGGGTTTTAGCGTTCTTGCTCGCTGCGGCAATTCTACTACTGCTTAGCTTAGCAATGAAAGCTGAAGTAGATTTTCGATATCGGCGGATTGAAGAGGAAGATCATATTGATATCGATTTTCGTGCCTTCCACGGGTTATGGCATACGCAATATCAAATTCCAACTCTGCAATTAGAGTGGGAGAAGGGACCTCAGGTTGAAATAGAACAGGTCGTCAAAGGAAAAGGCGGGGAGCGCCAGGCAACAACAACTGCGCGGTTTCGCTATATTCGCCGAGGCTGGTTAACCCGTCTTTGGCAGAAAGTTCCGCGTCTTTTAAGGTATTTAAATCAGTTAAAGAGTCAATTTTATAGAGGGATCCACTGCAAGGCTATTAACTGGCGCATAGAAATCGGCTATAAGGATGCGTCCCATACGGCGATTGCGGCAGGGTCCATCTGGACTATGTTTGGTTTTGCACTTTCTCACCTCTATCAACAGGTGACGGTTGAGGTCCCCCGGCCAGCCTTGGTGGTTATCCCACAATTTAAAAAAGAAGGCTTTTTATGTGATATCCAATGCATATTCCATCTGAGAATCGGCCATATTATTTTTGTAGGCTTAAATGCATTGCGTATGTTTAGGCGGGATATAAGGGGGTAGACAAATGGGGCATCCTATTGAATCGTTAATGAAAACAGCAATGGAGAGTATCCAACAGATTGTGGATGTAAATACGATAATTGGTGATCCGGTAGAAACTCCTGATGGATCCGTGATCATTCCGATATCACGGGTTTCTTGTGGTTTCGCAGCAGGTGGTAGCGAGTTTGCACCACCTGAGGAGAATAAAGAGAATGCTAATACAGGCGGCACAACACCCCCACTTCCTTTTGGCGGCGGTGCAGGAGCAGGCGTCTCCGTACAACCTGTCGGTTTTCTGGTCGTAGGGAACGGGACGATCCGACTTCTTCCGGTCGATAGTAATGTGGTAGTTGACCGCCTGATCGATACGGTTCCAGATCTGTTAGACAGGATTACGGGAATGTTTCAAAAGAAGAGGAAAGCCTCGGATGACATTATCATTGCGCGTGACTAAACTGATGGAGATATAGTGCCTAAGTCAGGACAAACATGAAAAGAACGGGAGAATCTCGTTCTTTTTTGTTTGTCCTTTTCATACATTTTAGGCAAGGGGGTGGGAAATGGTTAATCTCATCTGGCTGTTAATGTTGGCAATAGGCATTATTGTCTCTGCGCTCAATGGGCACATCGAAACTGTAACGGTCTCTGCTATGAAAGCAGCAGAACTGGGGGTAGAGGTGGCTATTGAACTAATTGGCGTGATGAGTCTATGGTTAGGTCTCATGCGATTAGCAGAGGAAGCTGGGTTCGTTAGAGGGATTGCCCGGATATTTGGTCCCGCCGTTCGTCGCTTATTTCCATCCCTTAGGCCGGATAGTCCTGCACTCGGGGCCATTATCATGAATTTAAGTGCCAATATATTAGGGCTGGGAAATGCTGCAACCCCTTTTGGTCTGAAGGCTATGCAAGAACTTCAAAAGGAAAATCAGACACCTGACGTTGCAAGTCCTGCAATGATAACGTTTCTCGCTTTGAATACGTCTTGTATTACGCTAATCCCAGCGACGATTATCGGTGTGCGCCTTAAAGCGAATTCAGCCAATCCAACCGAAATTATCGGTACGACCATCGTCGCGACAGGCTGTGCTATGTCTGTCGCTATTATCGTGGATTACCTTATCCGCAGGAGGAAAAGATGAACGTTATTTCCGAGATTTCTCGTTGGGCAATTCCGCTCCTCCTATTATTGATACCAGTGATGGCCTACTTTCGAAAGGTCCCCGTCTATGAAGCCTTTGTTGCAGGAGCGGAAGATGGCTTCAAAACCGGTGTGCGTATCCTTCCTTTTTTAATCGGTATGCTTGTCTCAATTAGAGTTTTCGTAGACTCAGGGGCGCTCAATATAGTTTCGCATTGGTTGCAGCCCCTCTTCGCGTTTTTAGGATTGGATCCTAATTTTGCTGCGATTATCCCACTGGCTATTATGCGTCCCTTAAGTGGATCGGGGGCCTTAGGAGTAGCAACACAACTTATTAACCAATATGGACCGGATTCCTTCATCGGTCGTTTAGCGTCAACTCTTCAGGGGAGCACAGATACCACGTTTTTCGTGCTTACCGTGTATTTTGGTTCCGTTGGAATTAAAAAGTATCGTTACGCCCTCAAGTTAGGACTATTAGCGGATCTCATTGGTCTGATCGTCTCTGTTTGGATTGTGACCAAGACGTTTTATTGATACGTACTTTGTGCATACTAACGATGAACCGAAAGGGGATTGTGTAGTATGCTATATATTGTTTTACCAGCGTATAATGAAGAGGCAGCGCTCCCGGATTTGTTTGAAGATATTGAACGAATCTGCGCCCTAATCCCTCATCAGATCGTCGTCGTCAATGATGGGAGTACAGACCGTACACTGGAGGTCGTTCAGAATTATGCCCGAACACATACAAACTTACATAAAGTTAACCACGAGCAAAATCAAGGACTTGGAGCAGCCTTAAACAGCGGCTTTCAATATGTCTTGAATCTAAACGAAAATCACCCGCGAAACTGTGTCCAGTTGCAGCAGGAAGACCCGGATATGGTCATCACGATGGACGCGGATAATACACAACCGGCTGATCACATTCCCTTGCTTTATGCGGAGATCTGCTCGGGGGCGGATCTTGTTATTGCCTCACGCTATGTACAAGGTGGAGAACAGCATGGGCTCTCTTTAGGGCGACGTGTACTATCTTGGGGAGCAGGGAAGGTTATGCATTATTTTGTCCCCATTACGGGGGTAAGAGATTATTCATGTGGTTACCGAGCTTACCGGCTTTCGATCTTGGCCGCAGGAACTCGGAAGTATGGCTGGAAGATTATTGAAAGTCGGAACTTTTCAGGGATGGTGGAGCTGTTGTTGAAAGTGGCTCCCTTTGCAGAGCGTGTGACCGAGGTTCCCTTAAAGCTTCACTATGAACTGAAAAAGGGCGCCAGTAAGATGAGAATAGGGGCAACGATTTGGGGCTATGTCCAGCTGATATATCAGATTAAACGCAAAAGTTGGAGTACAGTAGAATGGGCCGAGGAATAAGACGCCTACTCTTGTGTTTAATTCTACTCCTAGCCTTGGGGGTCCGTCTCCGGGGAATAACAAATCCGCTTTTGGATAATCAAGCTTGGCGACAGGCTGATACGGCGAGTATAGCTTCACATATGCTTGGACGTTTAACGGACCTACCGGGTGTTTTCTTGCCCCAGCTCAACTATGATGGAGTCACCCCCCAAAGGGTGGAATTGGAGTTTCCCTTTTTACCTTACCTTTTGGCAGGTACTTGGACTCTGTTCGGCTGGGCCGATATTTGGGGACGTCTCTGGTCGGTTACTTTATCGTTAGTTACGGTGGGTGGAATCTACGACTTAGGACGGAAGATTTTTACAGATCGAGCGGGGCTTTTTGCGGCAGCCATTTATGCCATCATGCCCTTATCGATATATTATGGACGAGTTGTCATGCCTGAGCCAATGGCTCAAGCATGGAGTATTTGGGCCTTAGCGATGATCTGGAGATGGAGAAATACCCAGGAGGAGAGAGGCGTATGGAAAGTAGGCTTGTTAATGGCTGGGGCAATCTTAGCCAAGCTTCCGCAGTTAATGTTGTTTCCGGTTGCCCTCCTCCTTGGTTTTTTTCCTCTGAATTATCAGAGAGTAGGTCAACTTGTTCGTTATAGTATGATTGCTCTTATTCCGCCTATGGTATACTATTTATGGGTACATTTTAACGTCGCACCTTCGAGTCAGTTTGTATCCGGAATACTGAGCGGAAAGGTTACTGAAACGAGTAACTTGGACTGGAAATTATTAAGTAAAAATATTCAGCGCGGATTTACTGACGGCGTTCTTCTTCTTTCTGGAGCGGGTCTGTGCCGGCTATTGTTCTTCCGTTCGCCGGCGCGTCTGGCTCTGTTGGCCTGGGGCGGCATTGCTGGTTTTTATATTGGAGTGGTTTGTGTCCGTATTCCCTTAGATTATTACTTAGTTCCAATTTTGCCCCTTGTTGCATTGCTGGGCGCTTATGCCCTTGATAGGATAGATGGCCTGCTGGGAACAGTCCTTGGAATTTTGGTCTTGATATTGGTCAACCGGGGTACTTATACCGTCTTAACACCCAAGTATCAATGGAATCCGGAATACCTCAGCCAAGCAGAATGGATTCGGGACAATACTCCGACCTCAAGTATTATTATCTTAAGTGATCCAGCGCCAATGACGTTTTATTATGCGCATCGCGTGGGGTTTCGCCTAACAAAGGTTGGGAAGGAGGAAATTCCCTTTAAAATACTGCAACAGTTTCCTGGCGATTATCTGGTTCTTCTTCCCCATAGTGAGCATAAAGAGGTGTTTTGGGAAAACGTCCAAAAAAGTTATCCGGAAATTGGGCCGGGTATTTTTGATTTAAACAATCCAAAGGCAAATGATTGATAGAGTCTGGTTAAGGCATATGAGATTAAGTTGAGGTAAAGGGAGGGGATCGGAGATTCATGGAAAGTGAGAATAAGGCTCAAGACGAAGAGGCTGGAGAGCGGTTGCAAAAGGTACTGGCACAGGCTGGAGTTGCTTCAAGACGACATGCGGAACAACTTATTTTAGACGGTAGAGTGACAGTCAATGGGGATACGGTTTCTACAATGGGAATCAAGGTCGGACGTCAAGATCGTATTGAAGTGGATGGGCGTTTGATTAACCGATCTGAAGGGCTGCACTATTATTTGCTTAATAAACCGGTCAGCGTAATTACCAGCGCCAGTGATCCACAAGGACGTCCCACAGTGGTCGACCTGATGAAGAATGTTCCGGTGCGGGTTTATCCTGTCGGAAGGCTGGATTATGACACGTCTGGCTTATTGGTACTTACGAACGACGGAGAATTAGCCCATCGTTTAATGCATCCCTCGTATGGAGTAGAGAAGATATACCGGGTCTGGGTACAAGGGCCGATTAGTATTAATGCCCTTGAAAATTTACGGCAAGGGGTACTTCTTGAAGACGGAAACACCGCTCCGGCCAAAGTTGAGCGCGTGAGCGGTGTTTTAAAGGGAACGAATCTCGAACCTAAGGGTCATCACTTAGAAATCTTAGAGGTGACAATCCATGAAGGGCGAAATCGTCAAATTCGTCGAATGTTTGCTGCCGTGGGATATTCAGTAGTTAAACTCGAACGGATTAGTTTTGGATCGTTAACCCAAGAGAATACCCTTGCGCAGGGAGCTTACCGGGCACTTGCGGTAGAAGAAGTGCGGGAATTGCGTTCTAAAGTAGGGCTATAAAGTGAACCTTTGGTTCAACCAACCGGGTAAATTGGATGTCCGATTTTCGTATTCCATTTCTCGATGTCTCTGCCACCAAAGGAATGTAAGGTATTCGCCACGGAGTTGATTTGATCGTGGTCCGCTTGGACCAGAACTAACCAATGCCCTGTACGTACTTCATGTTCATAATGCCTTGCTCGGATTTCTGTAAGGCCGTAGTGATGGAGTGCTTCACCAAGTCCATGCCCTTGAGGTTGGTGCATGAGTTCACCAGCCAGAGGCCCTGCGACAACGACTTCACCCAAGTTATGAACAACAAACGGCGGAGTTTGAACTAACCAAGAATTAAATTTGTCTAAGTTAATTTCGCTGGGGTAATAAGCTAATTCATTAGCAATTTCTTCGCGGAATTCGCCTTGATGGATGAATTCACTTCGAACTATAACGGATACTTTGCTATTCGCTAAGGATTCTCCTAGGATTTTGTCAATCACTTCTTTCGTTTGTTGCGGTCCCTTGAAAATGGCAATAGCCGTATTTCGCATCGTATATCCTCCTTTAAAAAATCACATTATAGTTATACTTACCTTTATTTAGTATGTCCATAAATCACAACCCTAGCAAGGATTGCAGGAAAAAATTAAATCCATGCAGAATTGTTTTATACCAAAATAGAAAGATATAATGCATAAAATGGGGAAACGGAGAGAGCCAATAATGAAAATTCGGATTGGGAATGAGCTGCTTACTGAACATGTTAGAGTTCGGATTCGGTTGGATTATCGCGGTGAATCGCGGAGTGGCCGTTTTTTCTTTGGGGGCAAGACTAAGTAGCAAATGGCAGAAACAATGAGAGAACAGCAGGTTGCCTTATTACGCAATGTGCCATTTCAAGGAGTTATTATAGAAGATGTCGATTTGAGTCTTGATATCTACACGGTGACTGAAGGGGATGGGAGGCGTAACCGTGAGGTTGCCTTTGCGCCGATTCTTTTGACGTTTCGGATCGAAAACCTTGACGATTTGCTCCCGCTTTTGATTAAACATGAAT
>DATCQU010000033.1:0-26978 GCA_036569365.1 Desulfosporosinus sp.
CTCTTATAAGGTATAGACACCTTGAACTGAGTTCCTTGACCTACTTCTGAAACGATCTCGATGCTTCCATCAAGTCTCTCCAGACTACGTTTCACTAAGTGCAGTCCTAAGCCTCGGTTAGCTCCCTTGGTAGAATAACCTTTGGTAAAGATTTGGCGTTGAAGTTCATGGTTAATACCGGAGCCTGTATCACTTACTTCAAGGAGTATAACATCATCTTCATAAGAAAAGTTTACGTCAATCCGTTTAAGGGGGCAATCAACGATCGCTTCCAGAGCATTATTGATCAAATTCCCAAACACAGTCACTATTTCGTGAATCACTTCCGAGTCTGCCGGAGCCGGCAAAAAGCATTCTTCGGAGAGGACTAATTCTGCGCCAGCCTCTCGGGCATAACTCATTTTTCCCAAGATAAAGCCGGCCAATACTGGATCTTTAATGTGTTGCCCGATAAAACCAACTTCGCTCTGGTGCTGGTGAGCGATGCGACTAACGTACGGGGAAAGTTGGTCATAATACTTCATATGGACCATGCCAAGAATAACCTGCAATTTATTCATAAATTCATGGGCCTGTGCGCGCAAGGCCTCTGCGTAGAGGAGCACACCGGTTAATTCCTCAGCCATTTGTTTAATTTCAGTTTTATCTCGGAACGTAGCAATCGCCCCGACATTGATGCCGTTGACACGAAGCGGAATAATGTTAGTAACAATCGTTATTCCAAACATATCGAGTTCCTGATCTAATTCAGAACTCCCTGTTTCCAGCACATTATTCATCAGTGTATTGGGGATACAGTCCGCTACCTTTTTCCCAACCGGGTCACCTGAAATTCCTGCCTGATTAAATAACCGCAGAGCCGAAGCATTCGCAAGGGTAATGCGGGATTCTGTGTCGATTGCCAAAATACCCTCGCGTACGGATTGTAACATGGCACTGCGTTCCTCGAGCATTTTGGCAATCTCACGAGGCTCTAAGCCAAACATGATGTTCTTTATTTTTCGGGCCAATAAGAGGGCGCCAATAATTCCGACCAGTAATCCGATGCCGACGCTGATATAAATAATCAAGCGACTCTGAGCGACAGCCTGATTAACATTATTCAGCAAGATCCCGACGGCAACGGCACCCACCTGTTTACCATCGGGAGTAACAATCGGGGTAAAAGCACGCAAAGACATGCCCAGAGTTCCAGCGGCACTGGAAACGTATTCGTGACCCTTTAAGGCAGCCCCCTCGTCACCCCCGACAAAGGGTTGTCCTACTTTGTTGAGATCAGGATGAGACTTTCGGATCCCTTTCATATCCATGACAACCACAAACTCGACAGCGGTGGTCTGTCGTATGTCATTCGCAAAAGGCTGAATGTCCGTTTGCGCTCTTTGCCCATTGAGGGCTTCAATCACAAGAGGCGAGTGAGCAACCATACGGGCAATCGTCGTCGCTCTATCGGCGAGATTTTGCTGCGTGGTATCGGCGACTTTCTGACTAATTAGGATGTCAGTGACCGCTAACGATAAAGCCACTACGCCGCAAACAAGCAATGTCATGATGGTTTGCAAACTGAAAAAAGGTTTACTCTTGCGCATATTCTTCCTCCTTGTGTGACACAGCGCTCGGTGCTTACGACGCAGAGCAAACTAACCGCTCAAGCTCCTTTTTTGGGGAGCGGGGTGCATCCTTCGGCGATAGCATTATTTTAAAGAACACGCCTACGGCGATAATCTCCACTGGAGACTATCGTGGCCAATGCGCCGTCCTTGGCGCATGGTCGGTAGCGCACGTCCTTGTGCGCTACCCCGTATTTGGGGTCGGTCGCTTGAACGGAAGTTTGCTAGGCTGCTTACGTAAAGACGTCGCGCTCGTGTCACACTGCGTCTCGGGCTTGGAACGCGAAACAAGGACGTGTCATACGGACCTAACCTAAGCGTCCTCCCAGCCCAGAGGGTCGCGATCACACGGCGTGAAGCCTTTGCGTGAGTCGTAGCCAAACTTGGCTTTAAACCCTCTTTCATCAGGTCCCTTCTCGCCATCCATGGCTACAGGGACACTCGTCCATCCTTGGACATCGCTCTAATTCTGCGTTCAGACGTTTCCCGCCGGCCATGCGACACGGACGTCGCATTGGCCGAAACACTCACCCGTGTTTCGCCCTGCCCGCTTACATCAGGGATTAAAGCTCTAGTTTAGCACGACGAGCGCACGGCTGAACAAGTGTTTCGCGACCCCCTCGTTTGGTATATTATTAGCCATCCAGCAAAGACTATCCTCAATAGAGATCGTATACTCTAAAAGATGGGGGACTAACCTAGTGCTACAGACCGCTCTGCTCGTTGTTGCTCTTTCAGCCTTGGGGGCACTCATTGCTGGAGTCACACTCCTTGTCATACTCTTTATCGTAGGTAAGCTATTCTTTCGAACCATTGTACAGCGGCTCTTCGGTTTAGTTATAGAAAGGCTACTTTCAGACAAGTACCATGAAAATCTGATGGAACTTTGGAGCGCGGTGCGTCGTACGTCCGTGCAAAATATTCTCGAAATCAGTCTGCGGGCCGAGGAAGGAAAGCTGATCCAGCGACCATTAGGCTCTCCAAAGACGCTGCCCCATTATGATACTCTAATGTTTGTCCCTGGCCAAATGGCACGCCTTCCCAAGGAAGCAACGGTACCAGTTGATATGAAGGTAACCCTTGGTCCGAAGTCGGGAAAGCCCCTCCAAATTGACATTCCGTTAATGATCTCCGGCATGGGTTTTGGAGTGGGCCTCAGTGAGGAGGCTAAGAAGGCCCTAGCAAGGGCGGCCAAACAACTTGGAACGGCCACGAATTCTGGAGAGGGACCTTTTTTGCAAGAGGAACGGGACGAGGCTGGTAAGTTTATTTGGCAAATTAGCCGGACCACCTGGGGGCACAGTCCGCAAGGGATTGCCACGGCGGATATGCTCGAAGTTCAGATGGGTCAGGGGGCACGGATGGGGCCTTTTACCCTAGAACCTAAGTCAGTGCAGGGAAAGGCGCAGCAATTAATGGGCATATCGCCGGTGGAATCTGTCGTGACTTCGGCAGTCATCTCTGGGATTAACACTCCTTGGGATTGGCCAAAGTATGTTGCTAATTTGCGTGCTGAAGCGGCTGGAAAACCGATTGCCATTAAGATTATGGCGACAGGTGCTTTGGAAAGAGACTTGGCTGTATGTTTGGAAGCAGGTTTTGATGTTATTGTCCTCGATGGGGCTCAAGGTGGGGCGTCCGGCGCATCACCCATGATCTGCGATGATTTAGGGATTCCCAGCTTACTGGCCTTGGTTCGCGCGGAACTCTTTTTGCGTGAGCAGGGTGCTCGTAAAGACGTGAGCTTGGTGGTCGCTGGCGGATATGCAACGCCCGGAGAATGTTTAAAGGCCATCGCCCTCGGGGCGGATGCAATCTATCTAGGAACCGTGCCGATGTTTGCGCTGGTTCATAAGCAAATACACAAAGTTTTCCCCTGGGAGCCGTTAACCCAATTGGTCTATTATGATTCCCCCTATAAGACAAGGCTGGATATAAATTTGGCGAGTACAAGTGTGGCTAACGCCCTCAAGTCTATGGTTTTGGAGATGGAGGAGGGGGTAAGGGCTCTTGGCAAAACAGCTTTGTCCGACCTCGGCCCCAACGATCTCGTGGCCATGGACGAATGGACGGCACGGGTAACCGGCGTAAAGCGCGCTTACCCATGGCAAGACTAGTCAAAAGAGGACGTGCTGTTTTTGACATTATTTATCATGACGAGTATAATATATATAACCAAATATTAGGCACAAACCCGAAGAATGTGAGGAAAAGCGTTCGTGAACCGTTCAGAGAGAAAGGCTATTGATGAGAGGCCTTTTCGGTAAGAAGCTAAGGTCGCACAGGAGGGGCAGGGGGGAATGAAGTACTCTCTGACGGGAAAGCCCGTTAGCATATGATAAGTGCTGAGAAACGTAATAGTTCTCAGAATTAAGGTGGTACCACGGAAGCATTTCGTCCTTTTCCAGGATGAAGGGCTTTTTTTTGAGTCCAGTATGCAAGAATATGCAAGAAGGGACGGTTCTTGCTTGCATACTGGCTTGCGCCACTTGCACCGTGCAGATAGAGCATCTGTTTCGGAGTAGCGCCTGGGGTGAGTGACGAAACGAGAAGGCTGGGGATTTACTCACCTAAGAATCCCTCAGATTAAGCTGTGGAAAGTGTCAATTTGTAGTTGTAGCAAGTGTGTTCGACAGCGGGACGCGTTTTACGAAACATGCAAGCAAGAACCGTCCCCACTTGCACGCCGTTTGTACGAGATTGAAAGGAGTTTAAGATATATGTCAGACAATATTGAGAAAATAGACGAGAAAACAGAAAACCTTGAGATGGCAAAAACGTATGATCCTAGCTTAGTGGAGGGGAAATGGTATTCCTATTGGGAGAAAAATGGGTTCTTTCATACTGAAGTGAACAAGGAGAAACAAGCGTTTAGTATTGTGATGCCCCCGCCCAATGTTACGGGTGCACTTCACCTTGGGCATGCCATGGACAGCACGATTCAAGATATCTTGACGCGTTTTAAACGGATGCAGGGCTATAACACGCTCTGGTTACCAGGGACGGATCATGCTGGAATTGCGACCCAGGCTAAAGTCGAAGAGCAGTTAGCTAAGGAAGGCACGAGTCGCAAGGAACTGGGGCGCGAGAAGTTTATCGAACGGGTCTGGGAATGGAAGGGCCAGTATGGTGGGCGGATTACGCAGCAGTTACGCCGACTGGGCGCTTCGTGTGATTGGGAACGTGAGCGGTTCACCATGGATGAAGGGTGTTCGAAATCAGTACGCGAAGCGTTCGTGGATCTCTATGACAAAGGGCTGATTTATCGAGGTAATTATATTATCAATTGGTGCCCTAAATGTCATACCACCATTTCTGATATTGAAGTTGAACACGTTGATCGCGACGGGAATCTCTATCACCTGCGTTACTCGGTGAAAGATAGCGAAGAGAGTCTGGTTGTAGCAACCACCCGACCAGAAACCATGCTCGGAGATACGGCGGTCGCGGTTCATCCTGAGGATGAGAGGTACGCCCATTTAATCGGCAAAACCTTGATTCTACCCCTCATGGATCGAGAAATCCCCATTATTGCGGACGATTATGTCGATCGAGAGTTTGGGACCGGCGCGGTAAAGATCACTCCAGCGCATGACCCGAACGACTTTGCGATTGGGCTTCGCCATCAGTTGCCACAGATCGTCGTCATAGACAAAGAAGCCAAGATGAATGAAAATGCCGGTAAATACCAAGGAATGGATCGTTTCGACGCTCGGAAAGCGATTGTCGATGATTTAAAGACAGCAGGCGTTCTTGTCAAAATAGACCCTCATGCCCATGCGGTCGGGGAGTGCTATCGCTGCGCAAGCGTGATTGAACCGATGGTGAGTAAACAATGGTTTGTGAAAATGGAGCCTCTGGCGAAGCCGGCGATTGAAGTCGTCCGTGATGAACGGTTGAAATTTGTGCCGGATCGCTTCGACAAGATTTATATGGGCTGGATGGAAAACATCCGAGATTGGTGTATCTCTCGGCAACTTTGGTGGGGACATCGCATCCCGGTCTGGTATTGCGAAGCGTGCGGCGCGGAGATTTGCGCGAAAGAGGATCCGTTGACCTGCCCAACGTGCAAGGCAAGCCAACTGAAGCAAGATCCTGACGTCTTAGATACGTGGTTTTCTTCAGGCCTTTGGCCGTTTTCGACCCTGGGTTGGCCGGAAAAAACGCCCGAACTGGAACAGTTTTATCCGACATCGGTGTTGGTGACTGGGCGGGATATCATTTTCTTCTGGGTGGCCCGCATGATTTTCATGGGAATGGAGTTTATGAACGAAGTGCCGTTCCCTAAAGTCATGATTCATGGACTGGTGCTGGATGCTCAAGGCCGAAAGATGAGCAAATCCCTTGGTAACGGCATCGACCCCATTGAAGTGATTGAACAGTTCGGGGCAGATACGTTGCGCTTCATGTTGATTACCGGCAATACTCCGGGTAATGACCTCCGCTTCCATCCCGAACGTCTGGAGGCAACTCGGAATTTCTCGAACAAGATTTGGAATGCATCCCGTTATGTGCTGATGAATTTAGAAGACTACGAGGAAGGGCCCCGTGGGGAACTCACGCTGGCCGACCGCTGGATCCTGTCTCGTTATGCCTCCACTGTCGAAAAGGTCACGGAAACTCTGGAAAACTATGATCTTGGAGAAGCCGGGCGATTACTGTTCGAGTTTATCTGGAATGAATTCTGCGATTGGTATATTGAGCTGACGAAGCCACGCCTTTATAACAAGGAAGATGTGTTAGCTCGGCATACCGCACAATCTGTGCTGTTCGAGGTCTTAGAAGGAACCCTGCGCTTGTTGCATCCCTACATGCCGTTTCTGACCGAAGAGATATGGCAGAATCTGCCCATGCAGGGCGATAGTATCATGATGCAGGCGTGGCCGGAAGTACCTGCCTATCAAGACGCTGTGGCCGTGGGTAATATGACCCTACTCATGGATGCGATTAAGGCAATCCGTAATATTCGGGCCGAAATGAAGGTGGCCCCAGGGCAAAAAGTTGAAATCATGCTGCTTGCCCCGGATAAGGTCCAGCGTGCGGTGCTCGAGCATGGAAAGGCCGATATCCTGAAATTGGCTGGCGGAGCAAGCGTGGAGCTGTTTGAAGCGATGGCAGAGAAACCGTCTCAAGCGGCAAGTGCCGTTCTTGAGGGCGTGGAAATTTATCTCCCCTTAAAAGGCCTGATGGACCTGGATAAGGAAGTTGCCCGTTTGGAAAAAGAGATTTCTGGCGCGATTCAGGACCAACAGATTTTGGAAGTGAAACTGAATAACCCGGGTTTCACGAACAAAGCACCGGTTGCTGTCGTAGCTAAAGAACGGGAAAAACTTGAAGGGATCCTAGCTCGCAAGGTCGCCTTAGAAGAACGCGTGAAGGAGCTTAAGCAAAACGCTTAATATCCTTAATATCAAGGAAATGGAATTTCAAAGCTGGTACTTAACGCCACTAAGACTCCCACTTCTGAAGTGGTCGTTAAGTGGCGTTAAGCCCTTAGCTAAGTTTAACTACACGTTAGATTCAGATACAATTCCATGGAGAATAAGGGAGTAGGAGGGGAAAGCGGATGGTTGAGAAAGACCTTGAAAAGGACTATCAAGAGAGCTTGCAATATCTCGTTAACCTGACAACATTTGGTTTTAATTTTGGCTTGGAGCGCATTCAGGAACTGCTGAAACGGCTAGATAACCCGGAAAGCAGTCTGCGCGTCGTGCATGTGGGCGGTACCAATGGCAAGGGATCGACGGTGGCCATGATCGCCCATATTTTGCGAGAAGCAGGGTATAGGGTGGGGGTATTCACCTCGCCCCATCTGCATGATTATCGGGAACGTATGACGATCAATGGTCAGATGATTCCCAAGGAAACAATCATCCAGGAAATCACACGCGTCCGTCCGCATTTGGAAGAAATGGTCGCCGGAGGGTTCGAGCATCCGACGGAGTTTGAGGTAAGTACCGCGCTGGCCTTACTCTATTTCGCCGATGAAAACGTCGACTTTGCCTTGGTTGAAGTCGGCTTAGGTGGAGCGATCGATTCGACCAATGTTGTCACCCCTCTCATCTCGGTCATTACGAATGTAGGAATGGATCACATGGATTACTTGGGTAACGATGTGACCTCGATTGCGAAAGTTAAAGCGGGCATCATTAAACCGCATTCGATTGTCGTTACAGCCTCTGAAGACCCTGAGGTAATTCGCATCTTGCGTGAACAAGCCAAGACGATGGGTGTTCCGCTTTGGTTGGTGGGGGAAGATGTTCGCTTCGAAAGCACGTGGAGCGGAGAACTGGAACAGGAATTTGATCTCGTAGGCTTACACGCCAACTACTCGAAAATGCGACTTCGGTTAATGGGCTACCACCAAGTGATCAATGCTGCCACGGCCGTGACGGTCTGCGAAGTGTTGGTACGAGAATACGGGGCAACGATTCCCCGCGAGGCTATTTATACCGGACTGAACGAGGTAGAGTGGCCGGGACGGCTCGAATTGCTTTCCCTGAAGCCTAAAGTCCTTTTGGATGCGGCCCATAATGTCGATGGAGCTCGTGCCCTTTCACAGGCCCTACCCCTTTACGTCCGGGATCGTCTCATACTTGTCTTGGGGATGCTAGCCGACAAGGAACGGGAAAAAGTGGTGACAATGCTCGTGCCTTTGGCGGACGAAATCATCATTACGCGTCCGAATTCCCCACGCGCAGGGGACTGGGAGGCCTTAGGGAGTTTGGCGGAACAATATGGCCGACCTGTGCAATGCATTGAAAGTCCCGAGGAAGCGGTTATTTATGCGCTCAAACGCCTCGGAGAAAACGACATGCTTTGTGTCACTGGTTCAATTTATATGTTAGCTGATGCACGACAAGCCTTAATCGATGAATTAAAGCATTAATTTCAGACGAGTGAGAACACGATAGTCTCCAGTGGAGAGTCTCGCCGAAGGCGTTGACCCATAACAAACATTTATCGTCATAGGATGCTAAAAATTCTTTCAAACTTAACACAAACTTAACACAGACTTAACACAACCCCCCTAAAATTTGATACAATACTTTGTGGAATGAGGTCAGACGAGCTCTTAAAGTGTTATCTCTATAGGAGAAGTTGCGAAAATTTTAGGTTGGGGGTAATTTTGATGTTCGGTTTGTCACCAAAAGAAGATAAATTTTATCTACTCTTTGCCCAAAGTACAGAAATCATCACTAAATCGCTGAAAAGACTCGAAGGGATTATGCAGCAAGACACTGTTTCTACCGAGGATGCCGCTCAAATGCATCGGTTCGAACATGAGGCAGACAATGTCACCACTCAGATTTTGGAGAGGCTGAATTCGACGTTTATCACCCCATTGGATCGTGAAGATATATATAAGTTGGCCCAAGTCCTGGATGATATCGTTGATTTTTCCGAAGGTACTGTGGAACGTATGCTTCTATACCGCACAGGTAAACCGTCACTTGGGACTCAAGAACTCGTTCACCTGGTGGGATTGGCTGCAGAGCAAATTCAGGCCGCCTTCTGTTGCTTGGGAAATATTCATTTAAAAAAATCCAAGATTTTGGCCGCGGCCGAAGAAATCTATCACCTAGAAAGTGCTGGGGACAAGGTCTACCGTCAGGAAGTCGCCCGTTTATTCGAACATGAGAAAGACCCGATTGAGATCATCAAATGGAAAGAGATTCTGGAACATATAGAATCGATGTTAGATCATTGTGAATCCATCGCAGATCTGCTCAAAAGCGTGGTTCTAAAATATGACTAATATTGGCATGATGTTAGTCGTCGTGGTGTTTTTAGCCTTAGCCTTCGACTACATTAATGGGTTTCACGATACCGCAAATGCCATTGCCACGAGCGTTTCAACTCGAGCTCTAACACCCAAACGTGCTGTGGTTCTGGCAGCTGTCTTTAATCTCTTCGGGGCTCTCTATAGCACGGGGGTTGCCCAAACCATTGCGAAAGACATTATCTCGCCAAAATTTGCAACGCAAGAGGTTGTCATTGCCGCTTTACTGAGCGCAATCGCTTGGAACCTCGCGACCTGGCACTTGGGGATTCCAAGCAGTTCCTCGCATGCCATTATTGGAGGGATGACCGGAGCCGCCGTTGCCAGAGCCGGATTTTCCGTGCTCCAGTGGCAAGGTTTAGGAAAGATTCTTGCAGCATTGGTCTTTTCTCCGATTGTGGGGATGATACTGGGTTTCATCATTATGAAGTCCTTGTCCGCCATTTTTGGCCGATTTTCACCGTCCCATGTGAATCACGGCTTTAAGAAAATGCAAATAGCCTCTGCGGGGTTGTTAGCCTTCAACCACGGGTCCAATGATGCGCAGAAATCAATGGGGATCATCACCATGGCCCTCATCGCAGCTGGCTTACAAGCACAAACGGTCCTTGGCCCGCCACTGTGGGTAAAACTTGCCTGTGCCCTGGCCATGTCGTTGGGCACCGCTGCCGGGGGGTGGAAGATTATCCGTACCATGGGGGGGAAAATCTTTAAACTTGAGCCTATTAACGGGTTTGCTGCAGATTTAAGTTCCTCGATTGTTATCTGGTCAGCAACGGTATTCCCGGGTCTCCATCTCCCTGTTTCTACCACCCATGTCGTTTCGGGTTCCATCATGGGAGTTGGAAGCGCCAAACGAGTGTCAGCTGTGCGCTGGGGTGTAGCCCAACAAATGCTCGTCGCCTGGGTTGTGACGATTCCCACAACGTCGCTCCTCGCCGGACTTCTGTATTTGATATTATCTAAACTTAGTTTATAACGTTTATCCACAGGCCTTGATCCGTCGATCAAAGGCCTTTTTTAAACGGAATTTTTCGGTCTATTTCCTGCCTTGCTTACATATCTTCCGGTAGAAGGGTTGTCCGAGCAACGCGGAAGGGGAATAGGCATGAAGGGTATACAGCGAATTCGAATTGTCATTATCTTAATTCTAGGAATGATGGCCTTGGGTTTTCTGACCTGGGGAATTGGTAAGGCCTATCTGGAACTTGTCGGCCAATCCGGTCGCGGGAAGGTGGCAACCGTGCAAAATCGTAGTAAAGCGGTTAATTCCGCTAAAGATACCGTACTAGTCCTTCCAGAAGCGAAGTTCTGGATCTGCCAGGTAGGTGTCTTTCAAAGCGCCAATAATGCTCAATTAAGAAAGGAACAACTTACGGTGTTGGGTTTCCATGCCGAAGTGATCGGCGCTAGTCCCTGGACGGTGGGCATTGGCTTGGGGCATTTGCCGGATGAGCTTAAGGGGTTAAGACAGTCGCTTGCTGACCAAGGGGTTCCGACCGTCCCGAAACAAATTGTGCTACCTAGACGGACGTTTCGTGTCGCGGGGAATGGTTCGCAACTGACCGCTGACCTGTTAACGAATGTCAATGTCATGCTCCAAGAGGGCGTGATGACGAAAGTCTTGGCTCAAGAGAAGCAGGCTTGGGATACCCAAACAGGGGATCATCCTCTAAAACAATTAGAAGGACTGCATCAATTATTTAATCAATTACGGGAAAAAACATCTTCTGAAGAACAATATGCAATGGGTTTGTCGCTATATTTTGAATCTCAGAGGGTTATTAATCAGTTTTCAGGTCAATAATAGAGCTATAGAGGAAAAAAATTCCTTTTTATATCCCGAAAGATACGATAAGTAAATTGCATTTTTTTATGATAGTGCTATAATTAACATATCTATTTTTAAAAATATCTGACCAGAAATGAGGAACCTTCTTGAAAACTCTAAAAGTCCCAGAAGCGACCATTATCCGACTTTCCGTTTATTCGCGGTATCTGACTGAAGTCGATCGAAAAGGAATTATCACTATCTCTTCGGGAGAAATTGCAGAAGGGGTCGGTGTTAGTCCGGCTCAAGTACGAAAAGACTTGGCCTACTTTGGAGAATTTGGGACAAGGGGTGTAGGCTATAATGTCAAAGATCTCCGTCAGCATATACTTAAGATTCTTGGCTTAAGCTCGGATTGGAGTGTTACCTTAGTCGGTCTGGGAAATCTAGGCTTGGCTTTAAGTTCCTTTAAAGGGTTTATGGAACGGGGCTTTATTATTACTAGTATCTTTGACGTAGATCCCAGTAAGGTAGGGAACATGATTGGTAACGTGAAAGTCATGGGTGTCGAGCAGCTGGAAGAAGTCGTACAACAAAACTGTACACAGATTGGCATCGTGGCCGTACCTGCGCCTTTCGCGCAAGAAATCGTCGATCGATTAGTGAAGGCTAAAGTGAAAGCCATCCTGAACTTTTCACCGGTGGTCTTAAACGTCCCTCCGGAGATTGAGCTTCGTAACGTTGACCTAGCAGTGAACCTTGAAGTGTTGACCTTTAATGTCTGCGCTCAACGATATTAGGTTCATCGAACGGTTAGTAACTGTTGTATATCAATAGGCACCTGTCGTATAATACTATTATAAGAAGTGCCAACTATACCGTGTGGGAAAAAACCCCGTGGCAAGTTCTTAGGAACTGTCGCGGGGTTTTGTTATACCTATATAGAAAGTATAAGTTTTTTATGTTTCGGGTAACATCATTCGGCGCATGGCGCCACCCAAGGTTTCTTTATGGGATTTAATTTGATACGCTTGTAATGAAAGAGGGGAAGATGAGCATGGGTCAAAGCGAAGTTAAGAGGAAAATTACGGTCTACGATACGACGCTGCGTGATGGGGCTCAGGGGGAAGGCATTCATTTTTCAACGCTTGATAAGTTAAGTTATGTGAAACGAATTGAGGAGATGGGGAGTCTCTATGTGGAAGCGGGCTGGCCGGGTGCTAACCCACGGGATGGTGAATTCTATCAGCTAGCGCGCGAATTACATCTTCCTCATGCGCGTATCGCCGCTTTTGGGAGTACTTGCAAAGTTAATGAGTCTCCGGAGCAAAGCAAAATTTTATTAAATCTCTTGGCTTCCGAGGCTAGGACAATTACGATCTTCGGAAAGTCGTGGGATCTGCATGTTCGTGATGTCTTGAGGACAACCAATGAGGAAAATTTGCGGTTGATTCGGGAGTCAGTGTCTTTCTTGGTGAAGGATGGACGCGAAGTCTTCTTTGATGCCGAGCATTTCTTCGATGGATTTAAGGAAAATCCGGAGTATGCGCTGAAGTGCATCTCGGCTGCCCTTGAGGCCGGGGCATCGATCGCGATATTATGTGATACGAACGGTGGATGCCTGCCCAGTGAAATTGATCATGGCGTTAGAACCGTCATGAAGGAATTTGCGCTCAAAGACCTTGGCATTCATGTCCACAATGATGGAGGGCTCGCTGTCGCCAATTCCCTCATAGCGGTAGAGGCAGGCGTGACTCAAATTCAGGGGACTTGGAATGGGTTTGGGGAACGGTGTGGCAATGCCAATTTGAGTAACCTTATTCCGTTGTTACAGCTCAAAGGGGGATACGAGGTCGTTTCTGATTCGGCTTTGGCAAAGATCACCTCCTTTTCGCGCTTCGTCGCAGAGTTAACGAATGTGCCCTTAGATGGAAAGCAGCCGTTTGTGGGCCGCAGTGCCTTTGCGCATAAAGCGGGCATGCACGTGGATGCGATTCTTAAGAATGAGCGAACCTTTGAACACATGAATCCGGTGTTAGTTGGGAATGAGCGACGTATTTTAATCTCAGATCAGGCGGGGAAAGCCAATATATTGGATCGCTTGCGTCGGTTTGAACCGGAAATAAGTAAAGACGACCCAAGGGTCGAAAAAGCCATGATCGAAATCAAAGCGCTTGAGCATAAAGGGTTTCAATTTGAAGCAGCTGAAGGAAGTCTTGATCTATTACTCCTGCAGATATTAGGGGAATACACGCCTCCCTTTGAACTCTTGGATTATCATGTCTGGAGTGATCCCTTGCGAGGAGAGCTCGATTCCGTTGCCGTCGTCAAGGTTAAAGTTGGCGAAGAATCATTACACATTGCCTCAGAGGGAACAGGTCCGGTGAACGCTCTGGATACGGCTCTAAGACAAGCCCTCGTCGGTTTCTTCCCGGTGTTGGGAAGAAGTGAACTAGCGGACTATAAGGTGAGGGTTTTGGACGGCTCGCGTGGAACAGAATCCGTTGTCCGCGTCATCGTCGATACCCGCCTGGATCAGGAAGACTGGGGCACCATCGGGGTATCTACGAATATCCTGAAGGCCAGTGCTCAAGCGTTACTTGATGCGATTAATTGGACGATATGGAAATACGAAGCGGTCATAGGGTCGCGAGACACGTCCTCGGCGCATGCGCTCGTCGTGCCAAACTAGGGAGGGTGCGCGAGACACGTCCTCGGCCATGCGCTCGTCGTGCCAAACTAGGGCTTTAATCCTTGATGAAAGAGGGCAGGGTTCCCGGCCAATGCGACGTCCTTGTCGCATGGCCGGCGGGAAACGTCCTTGTTTCCCGCCCTACCAATGAAAGCGGATTAAAGCCGAGTTTGACTACGACTCACGCAAAGGCGTCGGAGCGTGTGATCGCGACCCTCCGGGCTGGGAAGACGGACGGAGACGCGTCTTGGGATGCAAGTGGGGACGGTTCTTGCTTGCATCCTTAATTAAAGCATCACGACGCGTGAGCGTGATTGCGATCCTTTGGGCTAGGTTAGGATAGACGGACGGAGATACGACGAGGAGCCTAGGGGACATTTTGATTGCCATGTGTTACTAGGGGCGATTCTTGGCTTGGAATGCAAGCGGGGACGGTTCTTGCTTGCATCGTCGCTTGAAGCATTACACAGCGTGAACGTGATTGCGATCCTTTGGGTTAGATTAGGAAGACGGACGGAGACACGACGAGGAGCCTAGGGGACATTTTGATTGCCATATATTTTTAGGGACGGTTTTTGGCTTGCATATTATGCAAGCAAGAACCGTCCCTACTTGCGTCCTTGCTTCTTGCGTCCCCCATCCCTTGCGTCCGCCCTTCGTCCTGAACCGACCCCAGCGCAGACGCAGTGTGACACGAGCGCGACGTCTTTACGTAAGCAAACCTAGCAAACTTCCGTTCAAGCGACCGACCCCAGACACGGGGGTCCCTTCTCGCCATCCTTGGCTTCAGGGACACTCGGCCATCCTTGGCCAGCGCTCTAATCCTGAACGTCCGGAAAGTGCACTACCGCCAATGCGCCAAGGACGGCGCATTGGGCGGAACACTCACCCGTGTTCCGCCCCGATCCCCAAAGAAGGAGCTTGAACGGTTAGTTTGCTTTGCGACGTATGACCGAGCGCTGTGTCACACAAGTCCTCATTGGCCGGGTACCCCACCCTCTTGCCGCAAACCGCTTGAGCCCTAGTTTGGCCCACGACATCATGAGGTGAGCGTTGTAAGCGCGACGTTCCCCGGTCCCTGACCCCCTGAGAACATATGGAAGTTGTTTGTATGTTTTTACAGAGGAAAATAGAATGGTGTCGAACTTGCGTAGTAAAGGGGAAGGTGCTACACTTATACGAAGTCATAGTTAGGAACAGTAGGCTCAAGACTAAAATTGTATGGCTGGAAGGGGAAAAAAACAATGGCGGTTGGACGAAATTCTTCAGGGACAGGAAGGACCGTACTGCTCATAATGATCGGTGCTGCCCTTGGGACTTTGGTCGGATTCGGCTTAGAAAAATACGGTATTTTTGCACCGTTTTTGCAGCCGGCTGTCATCGATGTACCCTCCCATACGTACTTAGATTTCTTTTTTTTCTCCCTTTCCTTTGGTTTTCGCTTGAGTATTACCATTGCGACGATTTTAGGAGCACTTGGGGGATATTTATTGTCAAGGAAGTGGTAATATGCTCGTACTAGCTTCTGCATCTCCTCGGAGAGCAATGTTGCTCAACGAGGGAGGCTACACCTTTGAAGTAGTCACGGCTTCTGTTTCAGAAGATTTGCCGGAAGGAATGTCTCCAGAGACTGGGGTTTCACAGTTGGCAGTACGTAAAGCCCAAGCCGGTTTAACCCGCTGGTTAGAACTAGGCGGAGGCAAGTCGGATGTCGTGTTGGGGGCGGACACCATGGTGGTGTTAGACGCCCAGATTCTAGGAAAGCCGACAACACCCGCCGAAGCGGAAGAAATGCTCCAAATGCTTAGTGGTAGAACACATGTTGTTTTAACTGGCGTGGCTTTAATGGACGGATCGGGAAGACTCGTGGCGAACGTGGTAGAAACCGTTGTGCGTTTTCACGAACTCGGAGCGGATGACATTAAGGCGTATGTTGCTAGCGGGGAACCGATGGACAAGGCCGGGGCTTATGGAATTCAGGGGGAAGCAAGGAAATTCGTCGCTTCCATTCAAGGATCCTTGACAAATGTTATTGGTTTACCGATGGAATATCTCTCGGAACAGCTTAAGGCGTGGGGGATTGAGCATACAAACATCGCTTCACGCGAGGTGGATGATGGATTATCGGCGTTTGAAGGATTTACCAGAGGAACTTCTACCCCGTGAACGGCTTTACCAATTAGGTCCAGAAGCCTTATCTAACCGCGAAATTTTGGCGATTTTACTCCGTACCGGTATTAAGGGAGAAAACGTCCTGACCCTGTCGGAACGCATTTTGACAGAGGTAGGTGGACTCTCGGGGTTAGGGAAACTAACAGTTCATGAACTAGCTCAACTACATGGCTTAGGGAAAGCCAAAGCGGCAGAGATTAAGGCCGCCTTGGAATTAGGGCGTCGTTCAGTTTCCGTCGACCCGATGTCGAGACCCGTGGTCAATTCCCCACAAGATGTGGCTCACATAGTGATGGAAGAAATGCGGTTCTTAGATCGAGAGCATTTCCGCGTTGTTTCTCTGTCGACAAAGAATCATGTTTTGGGGATTAGTCCCGTCTCGATCGGTTCACTTAATTCATCCTTGGTTCATCCCAGGGAATGTTTTAAAGAAGCGATACGGCGCAACTCTAATGCCATTATTTTATTGCACAATCATCCTAGTGGTGATCCGACCCCCAGCCAGGAAGATATTGCGGTAACGCGTCGCTTGGCAGACGGAGGGAAGATTCTCGGGATTGAGGTGCTTGATCACGTGATTATCGGAGATAATCGGTTTATCAGTTTGAAGGAACGTGGAGTCTTATAGCGTTGCGAATTACGGAAGGAGTTTTTAGAAAACCATGTTTAAGTTTTTTAGTAGGGACTTAGGAATCGATCTGGGAACCGCGAATACGTTGGTTCATGTTAAGGGAAAAGGGATTGTTGTTCGCGAACCCTCGGTGGTGGCGATGGATATAACGACGAAGACCGTTTTGGCCGTCGGTGACAAAGCCAAAGAAATGATCGGTCGGACTCCTAGTAATATTGTAGCTATTCGCCCCTTAAAAGATGGGGTTATTTCTGATTTTAACGTGACTCAGAAAATGCTGAAATATTTTATTAGTCGAGCACTCGGGACCGAACACCCGTTTATACGTCCACGGGTGGTTATTTGTGTGCCGTCCGGTGTCACCCCGGTTGAAGAACGGGCCGTTAAAGAAGCAGCCTTAGCAGCTGGCGCGAAAGATCCCATCATCTTGGAAGAGCCTATGGCAGCCGCTATTGGTGCGGGTCTTCCGGTCAGTGAGCCCACGGGGAACATGATCGTCGACATCGGGGGCGGGACAACGGAAGTTGCCGTTATTTCTTTGGGCGGGATAGTCACAAGCCGTTCAATCCGTGTGGCCGGTGACGAAATGGATGATGCTATCGTCGCACATATTAAGAGACGTTATAATCTAATGATCGGTTATCGTACGGCTGAAGCTCTTAAACTTGAAATTGGGTATGCGTACAAATTTGAACCTGCGATGTTTACGGTTCGAGGCCGAGATTTATTAACGGGACTTCCTAAAACAGTCGAAGTCACCTCAGAAGAAATTCAAGACGCCTTGCAAGAACCGGTCATGGCCATTGTCGATGCCGTGAAATCGTGCTTGGAAAAAACTCCGCCGGAATTGTCATCAGACATCATGGATCGCGGCATCATGATGGCAGGTGGGGGTTCCTTACTACGCAATCTCGATCATTTGATTGCAGATGAAACGGGGATCGCGGTGCATGTGGCAGAAGATCCACTGTCCTGTGTCGTTATTGGGACGGGGACTGTTCTAGAACATGCAGATATCCTTCGTAGAATTGCTGCCTCGCAAAAGAGTTAGGCATATAAATGTGCCTTCAGATTAGCGGGGAGGAATTAGGGTGAGGAAAAGAGTTAATGTAACGGGAATTGCGGTTCTCGTTTTCTTTCTGTTGCTTGGTGTACTGATTAGTATCCGACTAACAGGACTGGGGAGCCATTTTCCCAACCCGGTTGGAGGCGTCTTGCAAAGTGTTTTAAGCCCGGTCGAAAAATCCATTCTTCAACTGGGGAATGGAATCCGGAATAACACGAAGGGATTGTGGGATTTCCGAGGGGTACAGCTCGACAATGCAGCCCTGCACAAGAAAGTAGATCAGTTGACCGGCGATAATCTGAAGCTGAAAGAACAAGTCTTGGCTGGAATGCGTTATACTGAGCTTGAGCAAGGTCAGTTTCGAAACCCAACGCTTGATAAGTATGGAAAGGTCGGGGCAAGCGTTATTAATCGCAACCCAACCGCTTGGTATCAGACGTTGACGTTGAACCGTGGTAGCCAGGATGGGGTTGCGCCGAATGACCCGGTCGTCGGCGATTTGGGGCTCATTGGTAAGGTCGTTTCTGTCTCTTCGACCACCTCTGAAGTGTTGATGATCCTCGACGGAGAAGGGCAAGTGAGTGCTCTGGTACGTGGTAGCACCGGGAATGGGACATTCGGCATCGTGCAAGGGACCTATAAGCGTGGCTCTCGTCTGACGGCGGAAGGGAATTTGCAAATGTTGTTTCGCCGAGAGGATGTTGTCAATGTTGGAGACCTCGTATTGACGGCAGGTCGCGGTGGGGTTTACCCCCAAGATATCCCGATCGGAAAAGTGAAAGAAGTTCAACTTGATCCGTCAGGCTTGCTCAAAACCGCGTATATCGAACCGCTGGTCAACTTCGATAATTTAGAAGAGGCTTATATTGTGAAAATTGTAGGAGGGAAATGATGCGTTATGTCTTAATAACGGTTATGTTCCTCCTTAGCCTGATTTTGCCGGGAACGCTCTTTCACTTTTGGGCTTGGTCAGGGATTAAGCCGGATCTACTGATGCTTTTAACGATTTATATAGCCATGCATCACCGCCTGAATTCAAGTATCTTATGGGGATTCGGCGCGGGATTATTAGAGGATTTGTATTTGGGGCGGTACATAGGCATGTATACGCTGTCCCTTATGGTAGTCGCTTTTTTTAGCTATTGGCTGGCAGAGCGCTGGTATCGAGACAATTTCCTGATAACACCGTTCGTGGTGTTCTTTGTGACCGCCGCTGGACAACTGGTCGTTGCCTTTTTGAGCCTAGGAGCGGGTCTCCAATGGTCTACGGGGGATATCGCACGCTTGGTATTTGGGGTCTCCTTATATAATGCAATCCTTGTTCCGTTCACCTACCCGTTGATTCACAGGTCCTTCGTTAAAGGATGGTTGCGGTATCGGCCGAGATATGAACGCTAGAGAGGGTTCGCGAGACACTTGTTCAGCCATGCGCTCGTCGTGCCAAACTAGAGAGGGTCAGGATGACACGTCCTCGGCCATGCGGTCGTCGTGCCAAACTAGGCTTTAAACCCCTTATGCAAGCGGGCAGGGTACCCGGCCAATGCGACGTCCGTGTCGCATGGCCGGCGGGAAACGTCCTTGTTTCCCGCCCTGCTTTATGAAAGCGGGTTTAAAGCGAGTTTGGCTACGACTCACGCAAAGGCGTCGGAGCGTGTGATCGCGACCCTCTGGGCTGGGAACGCCCGGCTGGGAAGACACGACCTAGTTCCTCTAACCGAGATCCGGGCCTAAGCCAAGAAACTTCCTCCTGTTGGGCCGTCCGGTGATTTGGATTGATAGCGAATCCTGCGACGCTGCTTGCTAACCACAAAGACTAACTTCCTGAAGCTTTGGTGAACGTGCAATTACATTTGCATTCATCGTTCTTACTTAAGTCGTAACCAAACAGAAGAGGAGGCTTTGACATGGATGACAGAGAACGAAAACCTTATGTTCATCGACTTTGGGGCTTAAGTTTCGTAGTGGTTCTCGTTTTTTCGATTCTTGGCTTTAACCTCTGGCGTTTACAGATTGCCCAAGGTTCCTATTATACTGCCAAGGCACAGGGAAACGTCATGCAGATTGTGAAGGTCCCTTCTACAAGAGGGGATATTATTGATAAAAATGGCAAGCAGCTTGTGACGAGTGTTCCGGAGTTCGTGCTCAATCTAGACTGGCTGGATTTGCAACAATCCAAAAGCAGTAATTGGAAAGATGTTGTCAAGCGCTTAGCGGGCTATATTCAAAAGAACTGGCCCAATCCCAATCAATCAGTGGATTCGATCACCGAAGATATTTTGGTCAATATTCAGAATCATCAATGGGAGCGCTACCGTCCTGTCACGATCCTAGATAACGTTCCTCCGGATCTTCAATCCGTCATAGCTGAGCACCAAGATGAGCTGCCGGGCGTGAGTGTCGACGCTATCCCAGTTCGTTCTTATCCACAAAAAGTGTTGGGAGGTCAGCTCCTAGGGTATGTTCGGGAGATAGGCGATAAGGAAATCGCTCAGTTTAATCAAAATCCGGATGCGCTAAAGGCCGGTTTTGAGTACGCGCAGGGGGATTTGGTCGGGAAGATGGGGATTGAAAAATCCTATGACTTCTGGTTGCGTGGTAAAGAGGGTGCGCAACAAGTTGAAGTAGACAATAGCGCCCGCCCAGTTTCTAAACTGTTAGTCCAAGCACCAGAGGCGGGAAAGACGGTCCAACTGACGATTGACGCGGATCTGCAAAAGACCGTAGAAGATAGCCTAGATCAAGTTATTTCCAATGTTCAACAGCATACGAATCCCAATGCAAAGTCCGGGGCAGCCGTGGTGATCGATGTCAATACAGGCAAGATTTTGGCTATGGCTTCTCGACCAGGGATGGATCCGAACGATTTGATTGGCAATATTTCACAGGATATGGCCAATAAGTATTTTGTAAATAAAGAAGCGGCCTCCCTCAATCGGGCCTTGACCGGGGTCTATCCCCCAGGATCGGTTTTCAAAATGATTACTGCTATGGCGGCATTGCAACTCAAAGTGACGACACCGGAAGAACGAATTAGTGATGTTCTCACTTCTTTGGGCAATCTAGCGTCTCAGCAACAAGGGTTCGTAGAATGGGGCGGGAATAATTTTGGACTGGTGAATCTTTATCGAGGACTGGCCTTATCTTCAGACATTTATTTTGAAGTGATGGGCCGCCGCGTCTTTGAAGCCAATCCAGAAATGATAGGCCAAATCGCCCACGAATTCGGGTTAGGCGTCGACAGTAACGTTGATTTACCAGGAGAAGCAAAAGGACTCGCACCCTCAGCAGAATGGAAGAAAGCAAATTATGGTCCTGCTGTTGAGAAGGAGCGCCTAGCTAAGTTGGCGACGATTGAGAGCAACTACGCACCCAAATTAGCGAAGGCTGCAGATGCGAAAAGTAAGCAAAAGCTGCAAACGGCGAAAGACTCAGAGATTAATCAGGTGGCTGTTTGGTACAAGCAGAAGGTTCATGAAGACGTTGACTGGAAGGTCTATGATAGTTACAATAATGCCATCGGGCAAGGGTATAATGACTATACACCCTTGCAATTAGCCAATTACGTAGCTACCTTAGTCAATGGCGGCAAGCGCTATCAACCGTATATTGTCGATAAACTGTTGGATCCAATCACGGGGAAGGTGGCTCTTCAGTACCAACCCAAGGTTCTAAACACCGTTTCGGTTTCCCCTAATGTCCTGGAGACAGTCAAAAAGGGAATGTCCGCTGTAACGTCTGGTGAAGGGACTGGCGCATTCATCTTTGCCGATGTGCCAGAATTTTCCGGGGGAGCTAAAACGGGTACCGCCCAGATTGGGTCCAAAGACACGATTTCCGGGGAAATCTACAATGGGGTATTTGTGGCATTTGCCCCGTATGATCATCCACAGATTGCCTTCGCAGGGGTCGTAGAATTTGGTAGCCACGGCGGAGACACAGCAGGTTTAGTCGCTAAGGCAGCTTTTATGAAGTATTTTGGTTGGAAGTCCACGAATGGAAACTAAAAAAGGTGGAAATTTGTCCTCGTTTTCTCAAATTGTAAAAAGGGAATTGGGACAGGCTTGTAGAATTTATAGTAAGCATTTAAAGAAGACAAGAGATAAGCGATGGGGGATTGTGCAGGTTGACACGGACTGAACATGTAGCAATTAAGGGTACTCGCGAAGGATTGGTTCTGTATCTTGATCCAACAGCGGACTTTGGGTTGCTGATGAATGAACTCGATAAGCTATTAGAAAAATCCGTTCAATTCCTGCAAGGTGCAACCGTCCAGTGTTTCGCTGGACAAAAGAAATACACTAAGGATGAACATGCTACGCTTTCAACAGTTCTGGGGAAATATCGCTTGGAACACGCGGGATGGTTGACCACAGAAGAAGTGTACGTGCCCAGTAAGGGTCAAGCCTTTGCAACAGAGGGCAAAGAAACACACCACTGGGAGGATGGCATGGTCGAAGGAAGCTGTCTCTTTGTGGAACGTACACTTCGTTCCGGGAAGAGTGTGCAATTTGCGGGTCATGTTGTTGTCATGGGTGACGTTAATCCAGGGGCGGAAATTATTGCAACGGGAAATATTGTCGTTATGGGTTCCTTTCGAGGAGTCGCCCATGCTGGAGCAACGGGTGATCGGAACGCCTCAGTGAGTGCTTATTATCTCGCCCCGACCCAATTGCGCATTGCAGATTTGGTGACGAGGGCACCGGATGATCAAGACGACGGACGGGGCCCAGAAATTGCCAGGATCAAAGACGACCAATTGGTTGTAGATGCGGTTATAATGAATGGTCGGCGTGGCAAGGTACGATAATGGAAGAATATGTTTATGGGGAAAGGCAGGTCTGAATATGGGTGAGGTAATCGTTGTAACTTCCGGAAAAGGGGGCGTAGGCAAGACAACAACATCCGCAAACATTGGCACCGGACTGGCTGCCTTAGGGCACAAAGTGGTACTAGTGGATACGGATATTGGTTTGCGTAACCTCGATGTCGTGATGGGGCTGGAAAACCGTATCGTTTACGATCTAGTGGATGTGACAAGTGGCAATTGCCGCTTAAAGCAAGCGCTGATTAAGGATAAACGCTTTGAAAACCTATTTCTGCTACCGGCTGCACAAACTAAAGATAAAACAGCCGTTAATCCTGACCAGATGAAACTCTTGGCCGCAGAGCTCAAGGAAGAATTCGATTTTGCGATCATTGACTGTCCGGCAGGGATCGAGCAAGGCTTTCGGAATGCGATTGCCGGTGCAGATCGGGCAATTGTCGTGTGTACGCCCGAAGTCAGTGCAGTGCGTGACGCGGACCGTATAATAGGACTATTGGAAGCAGCGGAGCTCATGAATCCGAAGTTGATCATTAACCGTCTTCGTCCGGCCATGGTTAAACGTGGGGACATGATGGACATCGCTGATATTTTAGATATCTTGGCTATCGAGCTGATCGGCGTTGTCCCGGAAGACGAGAGTATCGTGATTTCTACCAATCGTGGCGAACCCGCAGTGATGGATATGGTATCACAGGCCGGAGAAGCGTACCGCCGAATCACCAGACGGATTAAAGGCGAAGAAGTACCTCTAATGAACCTTGATGCACCCAAAGGAATCTTTGATAGACTTAAGAAACTCGTTGGCATACGCTAACCGTTCGGTACGGAGAGGAGGAATCGTCCTTGTTAGAATTTATCAACCGAATGCTTGGCAGGGAAACTGGCTCGAGCAAGACGGTGGCCAAAGAGAGGCTTCGGCTTGTTCTCGTTCATGACCGAGCCAGTATTTCGCCAGCCATGCTCAACAAACTTAAGGAAGATCTGATCAAGGTTATCTCGAACTATATGGAGATCGACGAATCTGCCCTTGAGGTCAATCTATGTCAGGATGAACGCGAAGTGGCTTTAGTTGCCAACATACCGGTCATGAAAATGAAACGGGACTACGTAAATAAGGGACAGTAGAGTCACGACACAACGGACTTCTTATGAATACAAGTCAGCAGTAGGGGCACGATGCATCGTGCCCCTACTAGCCATCCATGGACAGCCCTTTGGGATGTATTTTATGTGTGCTATAATGAGCAAGTATTCAGCTTAATATCAGAGGGGAATTAGGATCGTGGATAGACGAACATTGAAAAACATGGACTTCTTATTTATCTTTATCACGGTTTTGTTATTAGCGGCTAGCCTCTTCATCTTGAGCACGGCTTCTATTAATGTGGATAAATCAAGTCCTTTACATTATGTCAAGGTACAAGCCTACTGGATTATGAGCGGAATGGTCATTGCAGCGGTGCTTGCCGTGATCGATTACCAGAAATGGCGACGTTTGCGTTGGTGGGTTTACGGACTTAATCTAACCTTACTCTTAGCAGTGATCCTTTTTGGGTCCACAGCCAAAGGGGCAACCCGCTGGATTCCGATCACCTCTACCATTCAGATCCAACCTTCAGAATTTGCCAAGATTTTTATTATCATCACTCTCGCTGATTTCTTAGCGAACCGCAAGGGAAAGCTCAATAATTATAAGGACTTTATTGTGCCATTTCTGTTTGTGTTGTTCCCTATGCTCCTGATTTTCAAGCAACCTGACTTGGGGACGACCTTGGTTTTTGCGGCAATATTTATCGGGATGATGTTTGTCGCCGGGGCAAATCCCTGGAAGTTCGGCGGGCTCTTACTAGGCGGGGTTGGCATCATAGGGGTCGCACTTTGGCTTCATTTCGCCACGAACTTACCGTGGGGGCTCCACTGGGCGCAAGGCCTTCCGCTTCCCATGCAAGATTATCAGTTAAAGCGCCTAACCATTTTTGTGAATCCGGCCTCCGATATGGCGGGAGACGGATACCATATTATTCAATCGATTTGGGCCATTGGGTCGGGTGGCTTATGGGGTAAAGGGTACCGAATGGGGACACAAGGCCAGTTGAACTTCCTGCCGGAGCATCACACCGACTTTATCTTTTCGGTGGTTGGGGAAGAGTTCGGATTTATTGGCACGATTACATTGCTGTTCCTCTTTTTGATCTTCATTTTGCGCAGTATTAGTATCGCCTTAAAAGCACGCGATACCTATGGGATGTTAATCGCGACGGGCGTAGTATCCATGTTCACGTTTCATATTCTGGTCAATGTGGGCATGACCTCCGGAATTATGCCAGTAACGGGCATACCATTACCGCTGATCAGTTATGGCGGAAGTGCTATGTGGTCGAACATGGCGGCAGTCGGACTGCTCCTAAGCGTCAATCTGCGACGCCAGCGACTCATGTTCTGATCGATGTACCAAGGCAACGTGACCCTAATGTAGAACAAGGAACGAGGAGTGGGTATAATACCCACCCTCGTTCCTTGTTCTATTTTTTTTTGCCTTCTCATAGATTATTAAGGGATGTACGAGCCTGAATTTCGCGTGAAGTGAGGCAGAGTGAAATGAACCCTTTTGAACGGTGGGATGACTGGGAATGGGAACGGGCCATGGAAGAAGTGGGGAGAGAGCGGGGACGGGGCAAAGCTGCTCCGCGCAATAATGGACAACCCAGACATTATCGAAAACCTGCAAAACCGGGCTGGGGAAATTTCTTGAAGCATTGGAACGGAACTCAGAAGCGTTCAATTTTAGCGGCCATGTTATTTCTGTTGGTGTTCTTTAGCGCCAATAGTTCAGACCCATTGTCTAAAACAGTGCATTCTGTTTATCAGAGTGCATTGAACTCGGGTAATTATTACGCCTCACTCAATGGTATGGCCAAAGATACGCTGAGTATTGGTGGGATGGGCAGTAAGACCGTGCCCGTCGATGCGAAGATGCTCGGCCAGTTTTTGCCCCCTATTTCCGGACAGGTCGTGGCTAAATTCGGAGAAAAGGGAGAAGGGGGCAGCAATGCCGTGGGTTCCGTTCATAATGGAATTGATGTGGAGAGCGCGTTGGGAACCCCGGTGGTTTCGCCCGCGACGGGGGTTGTGACCACCGTTGGGGTCGATCCCCAATTGGGTAAGATTGTGAAAGTAGATTTAGGGGATGGCTGGACCACAGTGCTCGGAAATCTTGGCGATATTCCTGTACAAAAGGGTCAGAAGATCGAGAGAGGAGAAGTCTTGGGTACGGTTGGACTTTCGGCACCTCTGAAAAAGCCCTGGCTCCATTTTGAATTGAGAAAAAACAATCAGCCAGTCAACCCGCTACCCTATCTTGTGCCACCCAAATCAAAATCGTAGGGGTAGTGAAAAGGAGGAGAAAAAATGGAACTCCTGAAAATCCACGGCGTGAGCATCCGAATCCACCCCACCTTTCTGCTGGTTTTGGTAGTCTACGGAGTCCTGGGTTTAGCAACCCAGGCTCTTCTCGTCTTTAGCTTAGTGCTGGGGCATGAGTTAGCTCATCTTTTGACGGCCAAAGCGTATGGCTTTAAAGTCGTGGGGCTAGAACTATTTCCCTTCGGAGGAGCTGCTTACTGTGACGACCTCTTTGAAGGGCGGAAACTTGAGGAGAGCATCATGGCGTTAGCGGGTCCGATGTTTAACGTAGCTCTCTTATTTATAGCCGAGGCCTTAAGGTGGAATGGGGTGTGGACCGGGGAATTCGCCGATGAATTTGTGCGGTTGAACTTTTGGCTAGCGACGTTTAATTTGATTCCGGTGTTGCCGCTCGACGGCGGCCGGGTCGTGCGGGCCCTCTTTGTGGAAGGGTTCGGGTTTGTCCGAACGACGAAGTTTTTGGCAAGGGCTGGCCAATGGTTGGGTGTTCTGTTTGCCCTTTACGGGATCGTCTTAGGGGGGAGCGGTAAGTTTGCTGAAGGGCCAATCACCTTTATCACCTTGGGGGGGTTCTTTTGGTTTGTCGGCAGTAAAGAAATTTCAGTGGCCCATATTACCTTTCTCAGACAGTTGACGCGCAAGAAGGAGGAATTGGTGCGCAAAGGGTTAATGCGCAGTAAATGGTTAACGGTTCAGCGAGATACTCCACTCGTGCGAATTGTTGAGGAGTTTACCCCGGACCGCTACGCCATGGTCTCTCTGCCGAACGAGAAGATGGGTCTGGATAAAATTTTGACCGAGACAGAGGTGCTGGAAGGGATGTTGCGGGAGGGAATTCGTTTTCCGGTAGGGAAACTTGCGTCAAATCCTCGAACAAAGTAGAAGGCCTGTAAATATTCGGGATTTATGATATAATTGAAGTCCATATATAGTACAAGGAGGCCTTGTTGACAGCATGAGTAATTTAACTGCGGCGGACATACGCCGGCAGGTCGAACGTTTTTT